>JAJQBI010000031.1 GCA_021203365.1 Clostridiales bacterium | reverse complement strand
CTTATTTAGATTACCACATCTTTCCAAGCTTGTCAACAAGTTTTTTTATTTTTTTATTTTTGTTTTTCTTTCCTCGAAAAGAAAAACCCGCCTCATCGGAAGCGGGTTTTAGTATATCATTTTCATTTTTCGACGTCAAGTCTTTTTTTCAATTTCCGTAAAAAATTCCGGTGAAAAATTTCGCGAAGATATTCTGGTTATACAGAAAGCTCAGCAGCGTATCCTTTTCCACCAGCTCAAGTCCCGTCTTTCCAATCGTTGTATTGCACAGAACCGTAAGCACCAGAAGTGCAACCCATATAAACAAAACGCACTTCAGGAGTCCCACCGCGGCCCCGGCCAGCTTGTTCACGCCATGAATAACCGGAAGCCTTGCAAAGATATCCAGCGCGTAAACCGCTGTTTTGATCAATATAGAGGACAGTAAATATGAAAGCAGAAAAGACAGCGCGTTCATAATCACAACTGCCAGGTATCCGGAAACATATTCCGAAAAGGAGCTTACTGCAAGATAACTGTATACCTCTGCCGTATTGTTTTCAAAAAGTCCGTTTGTCAGAAGATCGGGAAGATTCAGTGTATCAATCAGGTTTGCCTGCTCCGTGCTGTCCAGAACGGTCTCCCCGTTCAGCTGGTTTTCCACGAAGCTCTCACAGCCTGACTGAACCATCTCATACACCGGTGTATTTTCCTTAAGAAATTCATTCACATAGGGATTAATCAGGGATACGATCCCAAGAGCAAGCACCACGAATAATGCTGATACGACCTCCCTTATAAGTCCCCGGCGAAATCCTCTCACGCAGGACACCACCAAAATCACCAGTGCCACAACTCCAAGCCATGTTATACCCATTCGGGCTTCCTCCTTAGCTAAATTTAATCACACTCACGCCTGTGTCCATTACCAGAAGATAACGATTCCAGCCAACTTTAAAGAAATTGCTGACTGTCCCGTCCATGGAACCGGCATATTTTTGTACGCCATGTCCACTTATGACGCAGATCTGCGAACTGTTATACAACAGGATGCTGTTCCCGCTCATTTTAATCGTAGTATAAGAAATATTAAAGCTTTTCTGTAAAATCAGATTGCCGCTGGTATCATATACCTTCAGCACGTAAAGATTCTCATCATTTTCCGTATTTTTATAAACAAGGCCTACTGAGTCCTCATCATAAAATGTACTGACAATCTCTTCCTCCGCTTCAATGGTTTCCGTCTCCTTCGGAATCTGAGTCCCCTCATAAAAAGTAACCCCGTCATCCCGAAATGCCGCGAATCTTCCGTTCCCCAGATAGGCAATCTGCGGTATAATCACCCCCTCATATGTATAGCCGCTGACGATCCTGTCATCCTCATTCTGACCCACATCGCCAAAATTGTAAAAAGCCACATAGCTTGTCGTGTCGCTTCCCTCAATGAACTGATATGCTACCATCATAAGTCCGTCATCCGCCACTGCCACATCCAGCGGATATCCCGGATCCTCAATATTCGTCTGGTTTTCTGCAATCAGGCTGCCATCTGTGCTGTAAAAATTGATCCATGTTTCATCTCCGTTGTCAAGGATCGCCGCAGCCATGCCATCCCCGGCTGCGCGCACCTTTACAATCGGATAGGAAACCGTTATATTTCCGGTAATCCCATTCTCATCCAGCAAAATCAATGTGGTCCCGTCCTGGTCCCCGATCACAGCTCTGTCCCCATTTACATCCGCAATCGGATTTTCCATGGAACAGCTTTCGCTCCAGAGAGTATTCAGACTGGTATCCACCAGCGATACGCTGTTTGTACTGTACCGCAGGATGTTTCCATTCATTTCCGCGTATTGTGTGGAGACAACATCTTCCTGTTCACTGGAATGAAGGATCTGAAAATTATTGAAACTTCTTTTTTCCAGATAGAGCAGCACAATCGCAACGGCCGCCGCAACCACGGCCACAGTCAGAACCCCACGCCGGATCAGCGCCCTGCGGCGGCGGGCAAGCTTTTGTTCATAGCTGATATTTTTTTCGTTTGCCTTTTCCTTATTCAATTTGTTTTTTCTTATGTTCTTTTTCAACTTTGTTATGATGTTTGCCATAATACCCCTTATTCCGTCATACGTCTGTTTTGTTCCTGCATAGTTCACATTATACCATGGTCACTAAATTCGCACTGCGCCTTCGGCTTGCGCTCATTATACCGAAGGCATCCCGTAGGGAAGTGTTCACATTATACCGTGGTCACTAAATTCGTCCTGCGCCTTCGGCTTGGACTCATTAAGTGTCCAGGTATATGTTCTCACTAAATTCGCACTGCGCCTTCGGCTTGCGCTCATTAAGTGTTCACATTATATCACACAACTTCAGGGTAAGACAATGATTTGACCGGGATAAATCGTTTCTGTCTGGGTTATTCCGTTTAAATCACAGATCTCCTCTATCATTTCCGTGCTTCCATACTTGTCCAGACTGATCTGATAAAGCGTATCTCCAGGCCGGATCACATAGGTTTCGTGAACGGCGGACTGTGCGGAGGTTTCCTCCTCCCCGCTGTCAGATGAAACACGGGCAGAAGTTGTCTCATCGCTGTCATCCGTGGCTTCTTTGGCTGTGGAAGTTCCACTGCTGCTGTCCGCATTCCTGCTGGCAGAGGATGTGTCTGCACTTCCATCTGTATCTTTTTCAGCAGAGGATGTGGCCGCGCCGCTGTCTGTATCTTTTTCAGCGGAGGATGTGGCCGTGCCGCTGTCTGTATCTCTTTCAGTGGAGGATGTGGCCGCACTGCCATCTGTATCTTTTTCGGCAGAGGATGTGGCGTCGCTGCTGTCTGTATCTTCCGTTTCCTCCGCTGCCTCTTCCGTCTCCAGCTCCGCTACCCGGCGGTCTGCTTTTCGGGTGTCTGACTCTTCCTTATAAATATAAGAGGTATCCTCCTCATCGGTCTCATCCTCTGTTTCCGCCGACGCCTCCAGGCTGTCCTGGCTCTCATCCTCTGTATCTCCAAAGCCCTGCAGCGTATCTTCCGCTGTTCCTGTGGGAGCCGGCAGTCCGTTTTCCACGGAAACTGTGGAAATTGCCTCTGTTTCCTGCTGCAGGCTCTGTACTTCCCGGTAATTTCTGTAAAAATTCACGCCCACCGCCACAATCGCCACAGCCAGGCACGCGGTAGCCGCATAGGAAAAGAAAGAGGAAGACTCCTCCATTTCCTCTGCGTTCTCTTCCTCTTTCGATACGATATCCTTTTCTCTTTTCTTTTTTCCGGCAATGATACGGCGGAAACGCTTTACCGCCTCGTCTCCCGTCTCTTCTCTTCCGCCGGAAGGCGTATCCTGGCTGAGCTTCACCATGTATGCCTGCATGTGCGGATTTTTTTCATAATAAATGTAATATCCGCTCTGAGCCACCATCGTTCCATTTTCAAAGCGAAAAAAAGTGTCCTCACGCTCCGCCGGATTCATAAGCATCAGAACCTTTTCACCCCCAAAATATTTCAGATGGGCCCGCTCAAAAGCTTCCGGAACGCTCATGGTCAGCTGCCCATCCGCAAAAAACCAGCCGACGATCTCATCCTCCGGAAAGTATTCTTCTTTCTCCTGATGAATCTGTTTCCAGATTTCCTCCGTAAAAGCAATGTGATCCGCAGCCACATCCGTTTTTTCCACATTCAGTGCACCCTTTACGTACAGACAGGTCATTCCGGAGGCCCATTTTACCATACCTGTCAGAATGGCAAGACAGCCTTTTTCCGTTTTTTCCTGATCTCCCCGCACAGACATATCCGTCAGTCTGCCCAGAAAGGTATACACATAATCCTCCACGTAAATTCTGTAGTTTTTGTCCGCCAGGCCTATCTGACGCACATTTCTGGGCAGAATGTTTTTTTCCCCGTTTTCCTCTTCCCGCTTCTCATCCTTATAAATGACCTCTATCATATCACATCACCCCTTCGGGTATCAGCATATCACATGAAAAATGCAGATTTTGACGGAACAGGGCTGTCTTATCCAAGAATTTAACGACAGAATCTGCGTATGCATATTTTTGGCCTGAACGGGATAAGATGATGATACAGGAAAACATGACTGCATCCATGGGAGCGGAGAACACAAAGGGTTTCATTACAGGCGAGGTTTTTAATGGCTTTTTATATTGACACCAGAAAGAACAACCCTGAGAAGGATCTGGCCTTTCTTTTAAAAAACTGCATATGCGGCCATTCCGGGAACTGGAATGAGCTTGTCTTTCTGTGTGTGGGAAGCGACCGGGTAACCGGCGACTGCCTTGGACCTTATGTGGGCCATCAGCTGAGCGGCCGCAATTTATGGGGTGTTTCCATTTACGGAACTCTGCAAAAACCGGTACATGCTCTGAACCTTGCCCGCACTCGGGAATCCATACACCGTCTGCACCCCCATGCTCTTGTCATTGCCGTTGACGCCTCCCTTGGACAAAAAAAGCACCTGGGATACGTGACCATCGGAAATGGCGCACTGTACCCAGGTGCCGGGGTGCAGAAGGATCTGCCGCCTGTCGGTGATATCCACATCACCGGAATCGTCAATATCTGCGGACATATGGAGCAGACGGCGCTCCAGACCACCCGCCTCTCTACGGTGATCTCTCTGGGAGACATCATTGTCGGAGGAATCGAGACCTTCCTTCAGGAATCAGAGATCAGAGAAAGGCCTTCACCTGCTTATAAATTCCCGCGCCGTCCAGTTCGTATTTTTCCAGAAGCGCTGCTGCCGGGCCGGATTCGCCAAACACATCGTTAATGCCGATGCGTTTCACCGGAACCGGAGCATTTTCGGACAGGCACTCGCAGACAGCTCCGCCAAGGCCTCCGATAATCGAATGTTCTTCCACGGTGACGACCTTTCCGGTTTCTTTCGCCGCTGCAATTACCAGCTCCTCATCCAGAGGCTTAATGGTATGAATATTGATCACCTTCGCGTCGATTCCGTCCGCGGCCAGCTTCTGTGCGGCTTCCAGAGCGGCGGCCACGCAAAGGCCGTTGGCAATTATGGCCACGTCCTTCCCTTCGCGAAGAACAATGCCCTTTCCAAGTTCAAATTTATAATCCGGATTGTCGTTAATCACCGGAACGGCAAGGCGGCCAAAACGCATGTAAACCGGTCCCTGGTGCTCATAGGCCGCCTTCACCAGGGCTTTTGCCTCAATGTCGTCGGCAGGGCTGGCTACAACCATACCCGGAATTACCCGCATCAGGGCAAAGTCCTCGCAACACTGATGGGTAGCTCCGTCCTCCCCCACAGAGATTCCGCCATGGGTGGCGCCGATCTTTACATTCAGCCTTGGATAGCCGATGGAGTTGCGCACCTGCTCATAGGCGCGTCCGGAGGCAAACATGGCAAAGGTGCTGATAAAGGGAACCTTCCCCGTGGTGGCAATGCCCGCTCCCACTCCGGTCATATTGCATTCCGCGATTCCGCAGTCAATATGGCGTTCCGGAAATTCCTTCTTAAAAATACCGGTCTGCGTTGCCGCGGCAAGATCCGCGTCGAGAACCACTACGTCCTCATGCTGTCGGCCGAGCTCAACCAGAGCGTTCCCATAGCTGGCCCTGGTAGCAATCTTCTTTACTTCTGACATAACGCTTCACCTGCTTTCTCCAGTTCTTCCATGGCCTGTGCATACTGCTCATCGTTGGGAGCCTTTCCATGCCAGCCAACCGCGTTTTCCATATAGGAAACGCCCTTGCCCTTGACGGTCTTCATGATAATCGCGCTGGGAGCCCCCTTGACGGTCCGCGCTTCCTCAAAGGCCGCGCGAAGCTGATCCATATCATTTCCGTCCTCCACATTAATTACATGGAAGTTAAATGCCTCAAATTTCTTATCGATGGGATAAGGAGAGCACACCTCGTCAATTCTTCCGTCAATCTGCAGACCATTGTTGTCCACAATTACAACCAGATTGTCCAGCTTGCGGAAGCCCGCGAACATGGCAGCCTCCCACACCTGGCCTTCCTGAATCTCACCGTCTCCCAGAAGGGTATAAACACGATAATCTTCTCCGCTAAGCTTCGCCGACAGCGCCATGCCCGCCGCCGCAGAGATTCCCTGCCCAAGAGAGCCGCTGGACATGTCCACACCCGGAATATGCTTCATATCCGGATGTCCCTGAAGATAAGAGCCCAGATGGCGAAGCGTCTTTAAGTCTTCCCGGGGGAAATAACCCCTCTGGGCCAGCACAGAATAAAGTCCCGGCGCCGTATGGCCCTTGGAAAGAACAAAACGGTCCCGATCCGGTTTCTTCGGATCCTTCGGATCAATATTCATCTCCTCAAAATATAAATAGGTAAAAACATCCGCCGCGGAAAGGGAACCGCCGGGATGTCCGGCTTTCGCCGCATGCACGGCCGTTACGATGCCCTTGCGGACCTCGTTGGCGATTTTCTGAAGCTCAAGTTTTTCCATAAGTTCCTCCCGAATCCTGTGCTTATTCTCCGAAAACAGCTTTGTAGTCTTTCTGGAATTTCTCAATTCCCGCGTCGGTCAGCGGATGATGCAGCATCTGCTCCAGAACCTTAAACGGTACAGTCGCAATGTCCGCACCTGCCAGTGCGCACTCCGTAACATGCACAGGATGACGCACGCTTGCCGCGATGATCTCTGTGGAAATGTCCGCCACGGCAAAAATCTCCGCAATCTGGCGGATCAGATCCAGTCCGTCTGTGGAAATATCATCCAGTCTGCCGAGGAACGGAGATACATAGGTCGCGCCTGCTCTGGCGGCCAGAAGTGCCTGGTTGGCGGTAAAAATAAGAGTCACATTGGTCTTTACCCCTTCGGAGGCAAGAACCTTCACGGCTTTCAGTCCTTCTCCCGTCATCGGGATCTTTACAACCATATTCGGATGGATTTTCGCAATCTCGCGGCCCTCACGAATCATCCCCTCCGCATCTGTGGTGGTGGCTTTCACCTCACCGCTGATGGGGCCGTCCACGATTGTGGTGATCTCCTTAATAACCTCATTAAAATCACGGCCCTCCTTGGCAATCAGAGAGGGATTGGTGGTCACGCCACAGATAATTCCCATATCATTTGCAGCTTTGATGTCTTCAACTTTGGCTGTGTCAATAAAAAACTTCATTTTTTTCCTCCTGAATAATGAAATGATGGAAGCAGCAAAAGGTATTTTGCCGCCTATGACTTTGTTGCATCTGCCGCTTTTTTTGCACCGTCAGGTGCTCTGTCTCTAATTATAGCGGATTCTGAACCCAGGGTCAAGTTGGCCCTCCAATCAGGTCAGAATCCGGAAAAATCCCAGACAAATTTTTACAGATCCACTCTTCCCTCCAGCGCACGCAGAAGAGTCACCTCATCAATATACTCCAGGTCGCCGCCCACAGGCACACCACTGGCAATCCGGCTTACTCTGATCCCGATGGGCTTCACCAGCCGGCTGATGTACATGGCGGTGGTCTCACCTTCCAGGCTTGAATTTGTGGCTATGATCAGCTCCTTTACATCTTCCCCGGAAAGCCGTGTCATCAGCTCCTTCAGGCGGATATCATCCGGCCCGATGCCAAGCATGGGGGAAATCGCTCCGTGAAGAACATGATAGACGCCCTCAAATTTCCCGGTTTTTTCATAAGCGGCCAGGTCCCTTGGATTCTCCACCACCATAATCGTGGAATGATCCCGCTTTTCACTGGCACAGATCGGACAGATTTCCTGATCCGTCAGTGTACAGCAGCATTTACAGTACCGCACATTCTTTCTCGCCGCCGTAATCGATGAAGTCAGCTGCTCCACCTGATCCGCCGGCATATTGATAATGTGAAACGCCAGCCGCTGGGCGGATTTTGCCCCGATTCCCGGGAGATGGGAAAGCTGCTCAATCAGTTTATTGATATGACTGCTGTAATACTCCATCAGAACGGAAAGCCTCCGCCCATGTTCATCCCGCCGGTAAATTTGGACATGGCTGCCATATTCTCCTCGTCAACCATACGGATTGCCTCATTGACCGCCGCAGCAATCATATCCTCCAGCATTTCAATATCCTCCGGGTCCACCGCCTCCGGGGCCAGGGTTACCTTCTTTATCTCGCGCTTGCCGGTAATGGTAACTTCCACCGCTCCGCCTCCGGACGCGGCGGTAAATTCCTTTTCCTCCAGTTCCTTCTGACTCACTTCCATCTGGCGCTGCATTTTCTGCGCCTGTTTCATCAGATTGCTCATATTTCCGGGCATACCGCCCGCATATCCTCCACGCTTTGCCATAACATCTTCCTTTCTTACTCCTCCGGCCCCTCTTCAATTACCACATCCATATGAATGTTCTCCCGGATCGCCTGATCCACGGTAATCCGGGACAGATTCCCATGTGGGTGTTCCCCTGCCACAAGCATATGAATTTCCACAGTCTTTCCGGTCTGCTCCCGGATAATGTCCGCAAGCTCCGCTTTTGCCTCCGGATCATCCACATAATTTTTGCCGCGGAAATTCTGAAATTCCACATAAAGCACCGGCTCTCCCGTATCCCCGTTGTATTTTGGAACGGCCTGCTGCAGGGCGATCCGGAATGCGCCGCCGGATATCCGGTTTACAATTCCGCGCCATCCGGCCACAATCTTTTTCAGGTCCTCCGGCGCGGCCTTCGCGGGTGCAGGCTCCCCGGACGAATCTTCCAGGCCCGCTTCCCCAGAGCCCTGTCTCCTTCCGGTTATTTCCGCCATAACTGCCGGCCCCGCCGGACGCTCCTCCATCTGCTTTTCCAGAACCCGCACACGATCCAGAAGGGAATCCAGATTTGTCTCCATCGCCGGACGGCACAGCTTAATCAGCGCAATCTCCACCAGCACTCTTTTCTGGGCCGCATAGCGGATCTGGCCGGAAAGCTCGGAAAAAACACGGATATACCGCATCAGCGTGTCAATATCCGTCATCTCGCTCTCCTCCCGGAGAAGCCGGAGATTCTCGGAGGAGACATCAACGGCGTCCTCCGGATTCTCCGAGGTTTTTACCAGAAGAAGATTCCGCATATACCAGGTAAAATCCCCCACAAACTGCCCCAGCTCCCGGCCTCCCATGATCAGCTCCTCCAGGATCCGGATGGAGCCGGTCACATCCCCGGCCAGAATTTTCCGCAGAAGGCGGCTGAAAACCTCTGTATCCACGGCCCCCAGCACATCCAGCACACGGTCATAGGTCAGTGTCTGCCCAAGGTAAAAAGCGATGCACTGATCCAGAAGACTCAGAGCATCGCGCATGGAACCGTCCCCCGCCCGGGCCACATAGCGGACGGCCTTTTCCTCCGCCTCCACACCTTCCACCTTCAGCAGCTCCGACAGACGCGCCGCAATGGTATCCAGAGAAATACGATGGAAATCATATCTCTGGCATCTGGAAAGGATGGTGACAGGGATCTTATGAGCCTCCGTGGTCGCCAGAATAAAGATCACATAGGAGGGAGGTTCCTCCAGGGTTTTCAGAAGAGCGTTGAAGGCTCCGGTGGAAAGCATGTGAACCTCGTCAATGATATATACCTTATAATTGCCCTCTGTTGGGCGATAGGCAACCTCCTCCCGGATCTCGCGGATATTGTCCACGCCATTGTTGGAGGCAGCGTCAATCTCAATCACATTCATAGATGTGCCGGACAAAATGGCCCGGCACATCTCACATTCATTGCATGGACTTCCGTTTACCGGATGCTGGCAGTTCACCGCCCTGGCCAGTATTTTGGCCACTGTGGTCTTGCCTGTGCCCCGGGTTCCGCAGAACAGGTAGGCGTGCCCGATGCGGTTTGCCCGAATCTGATTGGTCAGAGTCGTCACGATATGATCCTGGCCTTTTACATCCGCAAAATTATCCGGCCGAAACTTCCGATAAAGGGCTGTATAGCTCATGGAACACCTCTTTTCATCCTGTCGGGCATAACGCAGCCGGGCTCACAGACCGTGTCCCGGACGCCGTCAATCTCCAAAGCTGATTCCAATCTGTTTGGCTGCCTGGACGGTCTGATCCTTCTCGGAAACCATCTTCAGCTTGCCCGCGCACTCCGCCAGGGGCACGCGCTTGATCTTATTGTTCACAATACCGATCATGATGCCATACTCTTCGTCGATAATGGCCTGCGCTGCGCCCGCACCGATCCTTGTGGAAAGAACACGGTCATAGGGACAGGGCTCCCCGCCTCGCTGGGTATGGCCTGGAACTGTGATGCGAACCTCGCTTCCGGTCTCCTTCTGGATCCGGTCCGCGATCTCATATGAAACAGAGGGATATTTCTTCGCGCGCTCCGCCAGCTTTTCCTTATATTTCTTCTTGGAAAGCTTGGCGTCCTCCTTGGAAATCGCGCCCTCCGCAACCGCGAGAATCGTAAAGCGCTTGCCCGCCCTGGCCCGCTTATTGATGGCTGCGATCACCTTTTTAACATCATATGGAATTTCAGGAATCAGGATGATGTCCGCGCCGCCGGCCAGACCGGCGTGCAGCGTAAGACTTCCAACCTTATGGCCCATAACCTCCACGATAAATACACGGCCGTGGGAAGCGGCAGTGGTGTGAATGCAGTCAATGGCGTCGGTGGCAATATTCACGGCGCTCTGGAAACCAAAGGTCATATCCGTCCCCCAGATATCGTTGTCAATGGTCTTGGGAAGATGAATAATATTCAGCCCCTCCTCGCGAAGAAGGTTGGCCGTCTTCTGGGTTCCGTTGCCTCCCAGGATCACAAGGCAGTCCAGACAAAGCTTATAGTATGTCTGCTTCATGGCCGCCACCTTGTCCACTCCCTTTTCATCCGGTACGCGCATCAGCTTGAACGGCTGTCTGGACGTTCCCAGAATAGTGCCGCCCTGGGTCAGAATACCGGAAAAATCCTTCGAGGTGAGCATCCGGTATTTGCCATAGATCAATCCCTTGTATCCATCGTCAAAACCATAAATCTCCAGCTCGTCAATGCTGTTGCTCAGTCCCTTTACCACGCCCCGCATAGTCGCGTTCAGCGCCTGGCAGTCTCCGCCACTTGTCAACATGCCAATCCTTTTAATCATAGTACCCTCCGTTCCGTGCTCTCTCATACTGCCCCAGGCCGGTCCCCCGAATCAGGGCGGTTTCCGTGCTCCCATATGATTCCGCACATCTTATGATTGATGCGGCAATAAATATTTTGCCGCCCTGTTTTGTCTCCGCCCGCACAGCTATACACACATACCTGAAACCCGCAGCAGTGACTCAGAGCCCGTCGTGGAACAGCCTGCGCATCCTGCACAGTCTGAATGGTTCTTTCACAACGGTTCCCGCTCATAGGTTTCATTATAAATCATTTCTGCGTTTTTCACAATAAAATCTTCATGAATCTTTCCGATTCAGGATACTTATTACAAAAACCGACCCGGGGAAGTGCTCCAAAAAGAGCATTCCCCGGGTCGGTGAAATCTGAAAACGCATATAAAGTCTGAGTGCCTGCCAAAACGGATGCAGGTTTATTCTGTCTCCGTAAGAGACCTGTACAGCCCGGAAACATTTGTGCTCCCGTTCATGGTCAGCATTCCGCAGACGATTGAAGCCTGGCTTTCCCGGAAATACCCTTTGCATCTTCCCCAAAAGGAACTTTCCTTTTTCTCGTTTTCCACAGGTGTATTTTTATATAAATTTGCAGTTGTCGTTGTCATATTTATTCCTCCTGTTCTCATGTCCCGGTAAATTGCACTGTAAAATCCTCACATATATAATACAGAGAAATCCCGGTGCAGTCCGCCGGCGACTGCCGGAATATTTTCCGGACAATCGTTTGCTTTAAGCTTTTTTAACCTGTCAACGTCTATATCATACCGTCTTCAGGGCTGCAGTAAAAGACAGGATTTTGACTGTATGTAAGGCGATTTTGATTTTTCCAGCCGGATCACTCCCCTGTTTTTTGCGAAGATGAACAAAATCGTTGACAAATCCGCTTAAAAAGGCTATACTGAATTTCGCGCAGCCGGGGAGATAGCGGTGCCCTGTACCTGCAATCCGCTACAGCAGGGGTGATGCCAATCTGAGGCATGTGTCCTGTGGAGCTGCCCTTTATAAGTGGCGTTGACGTTCGGGTCTTACGCAACAGGAATCCGTGAACCGTGTCAGGGCAGGAATGCAGCAGCACTAAGCGGAACCTTCTGTGTGACGTGAGGGTGCCTGGGCCGAGTTAACTGTAGAGGTAACGTCTGTGGGAGCATGTCGAAGTGCGGCGCGCAAAAAAGTAAAAGAAAAGCAGCCTTTTAAGGGCTGCTTTATTGTTTTTCATCAGATTCATCTTTTTCTCTTTTCTTCTTCTCTCTCAGCTCACGGAAAAAAGCGGAAAGCATCTCGCTGCACTCCTTTTCCAGCACTCCCCGCACAACCCGAACTTTATGATTAAACCCGTCCATCTCCAGCAGGTTCAGCACAGAGCCGGCACACCCGGCCTTGGGGTTCATGCTTCCGATGACGACCTCATCAATTCTGGACTGTACCAGCGCCCCGGCACACATCTGACAGGGCTCCAGAGTCACGTACATGGTACACCCTTCCAGCCGCCAGTCTCCCAGCTTCCGGGAAGCTCTGCGGATGGCGTTCAGCTCCGCATGAGACAGTGTGTTCTTGTCTGTATTCCGGCGGTTATAACCCCTGGCAATGATCTTCCCCTCCGAGACAATCACACAGCCAATGGGAACCTCCTCCAGTGCCCTGGCTTTTTTTGCCTGCCGAATTGCTTCCTTCATAAAACGTTCCTGTTCCGTCATCCTGCGCACCTTCCTTTTTCAGACACAGCTTACCACAAAGCCGCTTCCGGGGCAAGGAGTGTTTGCGGAACTTTTCCGCCCATACTTTTTCTGCCTACCATTTTTTCTGATGAGAGAGTATAATAACTCATAAGGCGGCAAAATACCGTTTGTCGCTATGGAAACAACGGACACACTGCCGGAAAAGAGGGAAATATGAAAATATGTGGTTTTAACAAAACAACGCTTCTGGATTACCCGGGAAAGGTGGCCGCGACTGTTTTTCTCGGGGGATGCAACTACCGCTGCCCGTTTTGTCAGAACAGTCCTCTGGTCACAAAGGTGGAACGACAGCCGGAATATTCCAGAGAAGAGATTCTTTCATTTTTAAAAAAACGAAGGGGAATCCTGGACGGGGTATGTATCTCCGGCGGAGAGCCGACCCTGTCGCCGGAGCTTCCGGATTTTCTTCTGGATATCCGCCGGCTGGGCTACGAGGTAAAGCTGGATACAAACGGTTCCAGGCCTTCCGTAATAAAAGAGCTTTTCCAAAATGGCCTGATTCAGAAGGTTGCCATGGACATCAAGGCCTGCCCGGAAAACTATGGCCCCGCCACAGGCCTCCCTTCCCCGGATCTGTCCCCTGTCCTTGAAACCGCGGATTTTCTTCTCAACGGAACTCTGGATTATGAGTTTCGCACCACCGTCGTGAAGGAGCTTCACGGGGAAAAAGATTTTAAGAAGATCGGCCGGTGGCTGGCCGGGGCAAAGGCCTATTTTCTCCAGGCCTACAGAGATTCAGAGGAGGTCCTTGTCCCCGGTTTCTCCTGCTGTTCTCCGGAAACCCTGAAGCGTTACCGGCAGATTCTGCTTCGAACCATACCCGCTGTGGAAATCCGGGGAATTGACCTGGACTGAACGGGGAAGAGATTCAAAAAAACTGCCGGACAGCTTTCTGCCATTTTTTCAGTCACACATCGGACAGCGGACTGACAAAGCAGTACCAGTAGCCGCCCCGTCTGTTTTTAAATCCGATGTACGCGCTGTCCTTAAAATATGGAAAGCCGGACATATTCGCCATAAATCGCTCCTGCGGATCATACGCCCCGGGAATCCCCAGTATGTACCGGCCGTCATTTCTTCTGCCAAGGAGAATGTGCCCGAAGCTGTAAAAGCCGTACAGCAGAAAACGGTTGTTCCGGTACCCCCATTCACTCCTGGAAAAATGTGTGATATCCGTCGGGCGGATTTTCCGGCACTCCATAAATTCCCCGTCTCCGAAGGGTGCAAATTCCTCGCCAAAGCCGATTTTTCCCCGACCGGAAATCGCCGGAAATGAAATTCTCTCTCTTCCTGCTTCCATTTCCTCTCTTTCCGGTTCCAGGCCGACCTGGTCGCCCTCCTTCCCGGGATCATCCGATTCCGGCTGACCCGCCTTCCTCCTGAAATCATCCGGCTTTGGCCAGTCATCCTCTCTCCCGGGATTCCTCCGGTCTGTCCGGCCGCATTCTTTCTCTGCGCCGTCCGCCGACACCGCCGGGCTTTCCTCCTTCACGCACGGCTCCTCGGTATCCGCCTGTGTAATCTCGGCCATTTTCACTTCCTGTCCCTTATCCGGGGCGGCTTCCGACTGTAAGATCCGGGCTTCCCGGTATTCCCGGAAATTTCCCGGACGAATGGGCATATCATCCCACTCTGTTCCAAAAAAGCCCCCGGACCTGGTCCGAATAATCATCCCGCCCAGTTTTTCCAGTGAAATCCCGGTTCCTCCTACTCCTTCCGCGTCTGTTTCCAGCGCACAGATAATCTGATCCCGCTCCGTCTGACACCTTCCAAGCAAAATGCCGTCCAGCAGTCCTTCCGTTCGGATAAAACCATACACCTCACATTCGCTGCCCGAGGAAAGCCCTTCACAGTGCAGATGAACCTCCGCCATACACCTGCGTTCCCTTACCTCCACCTTCACAAATCCGCAGTTGTCTCCCTTCATCCCTTTCCGATATTCATATACATACGCCACAAACCGCCGATATTCCGCCAAATTTCATTCCTCCAATTATTTATTCTTTCCATAAACATACAGGTTTTCCCGGAGAAATCCCCCTGTACCATTTATATGAACCAATCAGAATTTCATTCGGATTTTCCGGAACAGATCCCGTGAATTCCCGGGCCCGTATCCGATCCGGGCATTTCCCCTCTCAGGAACACAGTCCTGATTGTTTTTCACCGCGGATTCTGTTATACTTCATATTAAAAAAGAAACCGCTGCAGAGTCCGCCCTTTCCGGCGGGTGCCTGCCGAGGCAGGCAGTGTGTTTCATAACAAAACCTTACGAGGAGGAGTGATTTTATGCTGCGATTACTGATTGACTGTGACCTTGGAATCGACGATTCTCTTGCCCTCTTATACGCCCTGCAGCGGCCGGATGCGGAGATTGCGGGAATTTGCGTGTCTGCCGGCAATGTATCCGCCGCCCAGGGAGCAGAGAACACTCTGCGGGTTCTGAAGCTTGCGGGGAAGGAAGGTGCCATTCCGGTCTGTGTGGGTGCAGAACTGCCTGTAAATGGAATTCCGAAGGAGACCGCTCCCAACATTCACGGAGCAAACGGCATCGGCAATGTTCAGCTTCCCGAAACCGATCAGCGCCCGGTAGACATGGACTTTCGTGATTTTCTCTATGAGAAGGCCTGCGCCTGTCCCGGAGAGCTGGTACTGATCACCCTGGGGCGGATGACCGATATCGCCCTGACCCTTCAGCGCTATCCTGATTTTTCCCGGAAAATCTCCCGGGTGGTTTCCATGGGCGGGACCCTTTACACTCCCGGAAATGTTACCCCCGTGGCGGAGGCCAATATTGCCGGAGACCCCGAAGCCGCGGACCAGGTGCTGTGTGCCGGCTGGAACGTATCTCTGGTAGGCCTGGACGTGACCCTGAAAACCCTGCTGAAAATATCCGACCTGGACAAAGCGCGCCGGTGCTGCCGAAAAGAGTGTGCACCTCTCCTGGACTTTATAAAAGAAGAACTTCGTTTTTATATGAACGCATACCGGAACGCCAATTATTTTCTTGAATGCTGTCCCCTCCACGATCCGCTGGCCATGCTCACCGTCTTCAATCCCGGCCTTGTCACAACCCGGAAAATGATCACCCGTGTGGAGTGCCAGGGAACCTACTGCAGAGGAATGCTGGTCACAGACCAGAGAGAACACCCCATCGAAGGCCGGTTCGTGGAACACTGTGTGGAAGTAGATTCCCCAAGAGCCGTGAATATGTTTCTCGCGGCATTTCAATAAGTAATTTTTCATAAACGGTTGTTTAAATTCAGGTCTCTGTGCTATAATGAAAATGGATGAATAAAAAAGCAAGGGGGATGAAAATATGAAATTTATTATCAGCGGAAAAAATATCGCAATCACAGAGGGACTCCGCAGCGCCGTGGAAGACAAGCTTGGCAAACTGGAAAGGTATTTCACTCCTGATACCGAAGTTGTAGTGACCTTAAGCATTGAGAAGGAACGGCAGAAAATTGAAGTGACGATTCCGGTAAAGGGCAGCATCATCCGTTCTGAGCAGGTGAGCAGTGATATGTATGTATCCATCGATCTTGTAGAGGAAGTGATTGAACGTCAGCTTCGGAAATACAAGAATAAGATCGTGGACAAGCATCAGGCGCCCGGGAACTTCCAGCCGGCCTACCTGGAGAAGGATTACGAGGAGGATGAGGAGGTCCGGATCATCCGCACGAAGAAGTTTGGAATCAAGCCCATGTATCCGGAGGATGCCTGTGTACAGATGGAGCTGCTTGGACATAATTTCTTTGTATTTTATAACGCGGAAACGGAACAGGTCAATGTGGTTTATAAACGGAAGGGGAATACCTACGGACTCATCGAACCGGAATTCTGATTTTTTATCGAACCGGAAATCTGCGGCCGCCGGTAAAAAAACCATATTGGTTTACCCCATCCAGTGAATCTGGATACGAAAGAGACCGGATTTTTTCCGATCTCTTTTTTTTACTCCCGTACATGATTTGTTCAATAATTATTCATTGTTTTTAGGAAGAGAAAGTGATAAAATACAAAAGTATGTATTCATACAGAAGACAAAAGATCATGAATCAGATGAACGGATTCCAGATACTTTTGACCCAGCGTCATCTGAATTCACGCATGGATTGTAAAAAAACTGACATAAAAGGATAGGAGTAATATATCGGATGAGTGTTTTTACAAAAATATTTGGAACACACAGTCAGCATGAGGTGAAGCGTATCATGCCTCTGGTTCGGAAGATCGAGGCGCTGCGGCCTGATATGCAGAAGCTCAGCGATGAGGAGCTGCGGGGCAAGACCCGGGAATTCCGTGCCAGACTTGAGAAGGGCGAGACACTGGACGCCCTTCTCCCTGAGGCCTACGCGGCAGTTCGGGAAGCTGCATTGCGCACTCTTGGAATGGAGCACTATGAGGTACAGCTCATCGGCGGCATTGTCCTTCACCAGGGCCGGATCGCCGAGATGAAAACCGGCGAGGGCAAAACCCTGGTCTCCACTCTTCCCGCCTACTTAAACGCCCTGGAAGGCAGAGGCGTACACATTGTAACCGTCAACGACTACCTGGCAAAGCGTGACGCTGAGTGGATGGGCAAGGTACATGAGTTTCTTGGCCTGACCGTGGGCGTGGTTTTAAATGACATGAAGCCGGATGAGCGCCGGGCCGCCTATGCCTGTGACATCACCTATGTGACCAATAACGAGCTGGGCTTCGACTATCTCCGTGATAACATGGTCATTTATAAGGAACAGCTCGTGCAGAGAGAGCTTCACTACTGCATCATCGACGAGGTGGACTCCGTTCTCATCGACGAAGCCCGCACCCCTCTGATCATCTCCGGCCAGAGCGGCAAATCCACAAAGCTCTATGAGGTCTGCGATATCCTGGCCCAGCAGCTGGAACGGGGCGAGGCCAGCCATGAGATGACCAAAATGGCGGCCATTATGGGAGAAGAGGTCATTGAGACCGGAGACTTTGTCGTCAACGAAAAAGATAAGATCGTCAATCTGACCGAACAGGGTGTAAAAAAAGTCGAAAAGTTCTTTAACATAGGCAATCTGGCGGATCCGGAGAACCTGGAGATCCAGCACAACATTATCCTGGCGCTGCGCGCGCACAATCTGATGCATAAGGACCAGGATTATGTGGTAAAGGATGACGAGATTCTCATCGTCGATGAATTTACGGGACGGATCATGCCCGGCCGCCGCTACTCGGACGGCCTGCACCAGGCCATAGAGGCCAAGGAGCATGTGAAGGTAAAGAGAGAGAGCAAAACCCTCGCCACCATAACCTTCCAGAATTTCTTTAACAAATATGACAAAAAAGGCGGCATGACCGGTACAGCCCTCACAGAGGAGAAGGAATTCCGGGACATCTACAGTATGGACGTGGTGGAGATTCCCACCAACGTACCTGTACAGCGGAAGGATCTGGACGACGCCGTATACATGACCAAAAAGGAAAAATTTAACGCCGTGGTCAACGCGGTAGTGGAGGCCCATGAAAAACAGCAGCCTGTGCTGGTGGGTACCATTACCATTGAGACCTCGGAACTTATCAGCAAAATGCTGCGCAGACAGGGAATCCAGCATAATGTTCTGAACGCCAAGTTTCACGAGCTGGAGGCGGAGATTGTGGCTCAGGCCGGACAGGCCGGCGCCGTCACCATCGCCACCAATATGGCCGGACGTGGTACGGATATCAAGCTGGACGATGTGGCCCGCGCCGCCGGAGGTCTTAAGATCATCGGTACAGAGCGCCACGAGTCCCGGCGGATTGACAATCAGCTGCGCGGCCGGTCCGGACGGCAGGGCGATCCGGGTGAATCCCGTTTTTATATTTCCCTGGAAGATGATCTGATGCGCCTGTTCGGATCCGAGCGTCTGATGAAGGTATTTACCTCCCTGGGGGTAGCGGAGAACGAGCAGATCGAGCACAAAATGCTCTCCGGCGCCATTGAGAAGGCCCAGGAAAAGATCGAGTTTAACAACTTCGGAATCCGGAAAAACCTTCTGGATTATGACCAGGTAAATAACGAGCAGAGGGAAATTATTTATAAGGAGCGCCGCCAGGTTCTGGACGGAGAGAATATGCGGGACGCGATTTACAAAATGATCACGGATATCGTGGACAGCACCACGGATATGTGTTTCTCCGATGAGACCGATTCCAGCGAGTGGGATCTGAACGAGTTTAATACGGCGCTGATTCCCATTATTCCCGTGGAGCCTCTCACCGCCGAGAAGGTGAAGGGAAAGAGGAAGGATGAGCTGAAGCATCAGGTCAAAGAGGAGGCCGTAAAGCTTTACGAAGCTAAGGAAGCCGAATTCCAGGAACCGGAGCAGCTTCGTGAACTGGAGCGGGTAGTCCTTCTGAAATGCATTGACAGCAAATGGATGGATCACATCGACGACATGGAGATGCTGCGCCAAGGCATCGGTCTTACGGCCTACGGCCAGCGGGATCCGGTGGTGGAATACAAGATGAGCGCCTACGATATGTTCAGCGACATGACGGAATCCATTCAGCAGAATACGGTGCGTATGCTGTACCATGTGCGTGTGGAGCAGAAGGTAGAGCGGGAACAGGTGGCCAAGGTAACCGGGACCAACAAGGACGACAGTGCCGGCCCGAAGAAGCCTGTCCAGAGAAAGGAAACCAAAATCTATCCCAACGATCCCTGTCCCTGCGGAAGCGGGAAGAAATACAAGCAGTGCTGCGGGCGGAAAGCCGCAAAGGCCTGAAAGGTATTTGCAGAATCTGAAAAGATATGTTATGTTTAAATACGGCCGGCAGAGAATCTGCGGCATACCCGGGCAGGCCGGTTCTGTCCCGGTAAAAATATAAGAAAGAAGGTGAAGCTGTGGTTGAGTTAGATCAGTTCAAGAGCATTCTTGCAACATTCACAGAACCATTAGTGGAAGTGAGGGATTCACTTTAACCTCGCCAATAAGGAAAAAAGGGCCGAGGAATTAGAACGGGAAATGGAAGCGCCGGGCTTCTGGGATGACACGGAAGCCTCCCAGAAGAAAATGAAGGAGCTGAAAAGTCTGAAGGACGACATGGAGACCTATCAGAATCTGGTCACCCAGATGGAGGATATGGAAACCATGATTGAGATGGGTTATGAGGAAAATGATCCGGACCTGATCCCGGAAATCCAGGAAATGCTGGATGCGTTCCAGGCGGAATTTGACAGTATCCGTGCGAAAACTCTGCTGTCCGGGGAATATGACACGGAGAACGCCATCCTTAAGCTGAACGCCGGGGCCGGCGGAACCGAGGCCTGTGACTGGTGCGGTATGCTGTACCGCATGTACAGCCGCTGGGCGGACCGAAAGGGGTACAGTCTGGAGGTTCTGGACTACCTGGACGGGGACGAGGCTGGCATCAAATCCGTGACCTTCCAGGTCAACGGGGAAAACGCCTACGGATATCTGAAATCTGAAAAGGGCGTACACCGCCTGGTTCGGATTTCCCCCTTTAACGCGGCGGGGAAACGGCAGACCTCCTTTGTATCCTGTGATGTTATGCCGGATATAGAAAAAGACCTGGATGTGGAAATCAACGATGAAGACATCCGCATTGATACCTATCGAAGCAGCGGGGCCGGCGGGCAGCACATCAACAAAACCTCCTCGGCTATCCGAATTACCCATTTCCCCACGGGAATTGTGGTGCAGTGCCAGAACGAACGCTCCCAGCATATGAATAAGGATAAGGCCATGCAGATGCTGAAGGCAAAGCTTTATCTCCTGAAGCAGCAGGAGGCGGAGGCGAAGCTCTCCGGAATCCGCGGAGAGGTCACGGAAATTGGCTGGGGCAATCAGATTCGTTCCTATGTAATGCAGCCCTATACCATGGTGAAAGACCACCGCACCGGCGAGGAGACCGGAAATGTGGACGCGGTGCTGGACGGAAGCATTGACACATTTATCAACTCCTATCTGAAATGGATCGCGCTGGCAAAGAAGCCGGAGTAAAATGATTATCTCAGTCCGTGTACGACATATGTACGGGGACTGAGATAAATTTAACTTGCGCCGGTTCCATGAATGTGATAATATACTTTCGGAGAAAAACAGGTGTCTTTACAATGCGGACAGTGAGGGGATTATGCAGAATCAGGGAAATAAAAAGAAATACTATGTCGTAAAGGAACGGGCCATACCGGATGTTCTCCTCCGGGTTGTGGAGGCTAAAAAGCTTCTGGAATCCAATCAGGCGGCCACCGTACAGGAGGCGGCCGAACAGACCGGCATCAGCCGCAGTTCCTTTTATAAATATAAGGACGATATTTTTCCTTTTCATGAGGACGCAAAGGGCAAGACCATCACTTTCATCATTCAGATGGACGATGAACCGGGACTTCTGTCCATGGTCCTGCAGACAATCGCCCGTTTTCACGGAAATATCCTCACCATCCACCAGAGCATTCCCATCAATGGAATCGCGACTCTGACCCTGAGTGTGGATATTCTGCCCGGAGAGGGAGACGCAGAGGCCATGGTAGAAGATATTGAGCAGCGCAGGGGCATCCATTATCTGAAAATACTGGGCAGAGAATAACATGAGAATGATGATACCAGGATCAGATGATACAGGGGACAAAAGAGTATCATGGCGGCAAATACCTTTTGTCGCCTCAGGCATGACATAACTGGAGGTAAGTATGATAAACATAGCAGTATTAGGATACGGAACAGTGGGAAGCGGTGTTGTGGAGGTTATCAACACCAACCACAGGAGCATCAATAAACGCGCCGGAGACGAAATCCGGATCAAATATGTGCTGGATCTCCGGGACTTTCCCGGCGACCCTGTGCAGGAAGTGCTGGTTCACGATTACGAGGTAATTCTGAATGATCCCGAGGTCGCGATTGTGGTGGAGGTTATGGGCGGTATTGAGCCGGCTCACACCTTTGTAAAGCGCGCGCTTCTCGCAGGAAAAAGTGTGGCCACCTCCAACAAGGCTCTGGTGGCGAAGTACGGCTCCGAGCTGATGGAAATCGCCAGAGAAAAAGATATCAACTTCCTTTTCGAGGCCAGCTGCGGCGGCGGAATCCCAATCATACGGGCGCTGAATTCCTCCCTGACCGCAGACGAAATTGACGAGATCACCGGAATCCTGAACGGAACCGCCAATTACATGCTCTATAAAATGAGCATGGAAGGCAGTGATTTTGACAGTGTACTGAAAGAGGCGCAGGCCAAGGGATACGCTGAGGCAGATCCGACCGCGGATGTGGAGGGCGCGGACGCCAGCCGTAAAATTGCCATCCTCTCTTCCCTTGCTTATGGCAAATTTCTGGATTACGAGGAAATATACACAGAGGGAATCACGAAAATTACGCCGGAGGACATGGCCTACGCAAAAGAGCTGGGCATGACCATCAAGCTTCTGGCCACCAGCCGCAAGGTGGACAGCGACTCCTTTTACGCCCTTGTGGCGCCCTTCCTTCTTGGCCAGAACAGTCCTCTTTTCAGCGTGAACGATGTATTTAATGCGGTCTTTATTCACGGAAACGTGCTGGGAGACGCCATGTTCTACGGCAGCGGAGCCGGAAAGCTTCCCACGGCCAGCGCGGTGGTTGCGGATGTGGTGGATGAGGCCAAGCATCTCCACCGGAATATTATGACCAACTGGAGCAGCCGGGCCCTGAAGCTCATGGATCTGGACCAGGTGAACGGCCGTTTCTTTGTCCGGGTTAAGGGTATGACCGTAAGCGAAGTACAGAATATAATGGGACCGGTTCAGATTGTAAACCTGAAGAATCTGCCAGGAGAATTTGCATTTATCGCCGCCGGCATGACCCAGGGAGAATACAGAGAGAAAGCCGGAAAGCTGAACGGCAGCGTGATCACCATGATCCGGGTAAAGGACTGAAGTCCCACGGCCGCCGGGTCAATCCTTCAGAAAGGGTGTTTTTATGGAGAGAAGTATCCGTGAGTGTAAAAAGCTGGCAAAAATGAGTCTGCGGGGGAATTATCTGATTCCCATTGTGGGAACCATCACATCCTCCGGCTTAAGTCTCCTGGGAAGTTCTCTGACTTCCGCGCTTTTCCCGGGAGAAGGCACGGTCAGTATGATTCTGGGAGAAGTGTTTTACTTTATCCTCTCCCTCCTGGTATGTGTGTTTTCAGCGGGACTTTACCGGATTTACCTGTGCATCGCCAGGGGAGAGACATATTCCATGGGAGATCTTCTGTACTTCTTCCGGAACCGGCCGGACTGTGTGATTGTAGCCTCCTTTGTGCTCTCTGTCATCAGTCTGATCACCTCCCTGCCCTGCATGATCTTTGGCTACGCGTCGGAAGTCGGCGATACCGCAGAGGAACAGATGGTATGGATGGTTACGTATTTCGCGCTGCTGCTTCTGGGATCTCTTCTGAATTTCCTCGTCACCATCCCCTTTGCGCTGACTTATTTTCTTCTGGCGGATGAGGAAAACCTGGGAGGCATGGATGCGCTGAAAAAAAGCGCTCAGATGATGAAAGGGAGAATCTGGAAGTTTATTCTTCTGAACCTGAGCTTTGTTCCCTGGCTGATTCTCTCGATTTTCACTCTTTATCTGGCGCTTCTGTGGGTAATTCCCTACATGGAGATGAGTATCACCGAATTTTATCTGGGAATCCGGCAGAGCCTGTATGGGGAGGAGCCCCGAACCGATTACAGGAACGCCTATCCGGATATGTACGACACCGGAGACACCCGTCGGCTGCCGTAAGCTTCAGGGCGACGGCGGAACCCGCCTGAGGATTTCACCGGTAACCGTTCCGATAACCAGACCGGTGAGAACTCCGGAGACAAGAAGAACCGGCACGTAATAAATCAGGCTTGTACTTTCAAGGACCAGCATAGCCACAGCCAGCTGCCCAAGATTGTGGGCCACACCTCCGGCCACGCTGATTCCCAGAATGGAAAAACCGGAGTGCCGGATCAGCAGTGTCATGGCCGTCAGGCTTAAGGCGGCTCCCGCCAGACTGTAAACAATGGAAAACATACTTCCAAAGAGAAAGCCGATGACCAGGATCCGTACCACGGATACCAGAGCGGCCTCCCTGAGGGAATACCGTTTCAGAATGAAAAGGACTGCCAGATTGGCCAGTCCTAATTTAATACCCGGAATCCCCGTAAAAACCGGAATCAGCGTTTCCACATAGCCAAGAATAATGGCAATCGCGGAAAAAACGCCCAGATATGCGACCTTGTGCTTCATATTCTCACGTCACCGAGTCAATCTGGATTTCATTTTCATCCGGATCTCCGGCTTCCTCTCCTTCTATTATAACTTTGTTGGGAAGGCATATGATGGTGCCTCCGCGCTCATCGATGGCATCCTGATACATGCACAGCTGATCCGGACAGTCCGCCTGGATCATTCTCGCCTCTCCGTCTCTGATCTCGCACACATTGGTATCCCCGATGGCGATCACCTGATCCTCCGCCAGGGAATAAACCCCCAGCTCCTCTCCGTCCACCGTAATTCGAATATACACACAGTCTTCCCCGGAGGAAAACCTGAACCAGAGCCACAGGATGGCAGCCAGTGCCAGGATTCCGGCGATAAACAGAAGCTCCTTTTTTGAAATCCGACGGGATAAGCGATCCTGTTTTTCCAAATAAATGCCTCCCCTGATCTCTTTTTTCGCTTCAATCATAACATACCTTTGTAAAAAAGGCAAATTCCGTGGAGCTTATGACACTCTTCGAAATCTGTTCCTTAAAATCAGGGGAATCAGAGGAAAAACCGGTTGTTCTCACACAGAGTCCTGACGTATAATAAAAGGGAAACAACAGAAATAGACACGGCAGAGGTAGTTATATGGCAAAACAGGGCAGAAAAGTAAAAATCGGAAGAACTCCGACGGCCATGGGCATCCTTTTGCTCATTCCCGCCGCAATCGTAATTCTGGACACATCTCTGTGTCCCGCCGCCGGAAAAACACAGACCTTTTCAAATATTGACTTCGCCATGGACACAGTGGTATCGGAAACGCTCTATACCTCCGGGGAGGATATCACGGGTGAAATCGGAACGCTTCTGCGGGAAACAGAAGAAAGCCTTCTCTCCTGGACCAATGAGGATTCCGAAATTTCCCTGATAAACGCTCAAAGCGGCCAGCCCACAGAAATTTCCTCCGAACTTACCGGATATCTTACAGAAATACTGGAAATGTCCCGGAAATCCGACGGCGCCATTGATCCCACCATCGGGAATCTGATCCGCCTCTGGGACATCGGCGGGGAAGATCAGAGGATTCCAGATGAAGAGGAAATCCAGGCAGTTCTGGCGGACATCGGATATGGAAATGTGGAGCTTTCCGGAAATACCGTGACAATAAAGGAAGGCTGTTCCCTGGATCTGGGCGCCTTTGGAAAGGGCATCGGCTGTGACAGGATTCTGGAATACATGGAGGATCAGGAGGAAGTGACGGGTCTTCTGGTAAATCTTGGGGGCAGCAGCGTACTCACCTGGGGAAACAAGCCGGACGGCTCTCTCTGGCAGATTGCCATTACAGATCCCAGGGAGGAGGAGGACGGAGACTATCTTGGGATTGTCTCCCTGGACAGCACCGAATTTCTCTCCACCTCCGGGGACTATGAAAAATATTTTATAGAAGACGGGGTCCGCTATCACCATATCCTGGATCCGGATACCGGATACCCGGCACAGAATGGGATCACAGCCGTCACGGTTGTCTGTGACAGCGGCCTTGCGGCCGATGGTCTCTCCACCGCCTGCTTTGTCCTTGGCGTGGAGGCAGGAACGGCGCTTCTGGAGGAATATGGGGCAGACGCTCTGTTCGTGGACGAAGAATTTAATGTATATCTGACGGAAGGGATGGCAAAGAGATTCACCCTGCTCCAGGAAAACTATTCCGTACAGTCAGTCTGAACGGCTTCTACAGAGAATAGGCTCCGGAGGAATCGCCCGAATTTCCCGGCAGGTCTCCCGGCTGGGAAAATCCTCCTCCCGGATTTTCAAATTCATATTCATTCCCAAAATCATACTCATCCCCATATTCATATTCATCGCCATACTCATAAAAATAATCGTATATGCCATAGGGATCCTGAAGATATTCGTTAATAAAAGAGACGAACCACAGAATGGTTCCCGCCAGGATTACCACGCTTAAAACAATTCCCGCGATGGAAAAACCCATACCAACCCTGGCGGAGGTGCGCATGGGACGCTGTTTTCTGGATAAAACAGCCAGAACAATACCGATCACGCCCAGAAGGATGCCTCCCGCTACCGTAACGCTGGTAAGCAGGGAAAGGATTCCCAGAACCACCGCGGCCACGGCCAGGCCACGGCCGGATCTGCGGCCGCGGTTCTCCCCGTTGGAATATCCTCCGTACCCTTCATACCCATTCCACCGATTCTGTCTATCATGATCCGTATAGCCATTATAGCTGTTCTGATAATTCGCGCCGGAATCGCCCTGATATCCGGTATAATTCTGTCCGCTGCCGTTTCTCTCATAATCTGTGTATCCCTGCCGGTCACTGTTTTGCCAGCCGGCATAATCCTGGTTCTCTGAACCGCTTCCATAGTCATTCTGATCCATATTTTATCCTCCTGTAAATCTTACGGTTCTCCCTTTCTCTGATTCCACACATTATAACACCTTCTGTTGCATTGTCAAGTGTCCGGAAACCCCGCAAAAACAGCAAACCCCGGATTTCTCATTCTCTTTCGGGCTTTACAACAATGGATCGGATATAGTATGATACCAGGGAGCAGAAAATTATAAATATTTACAGTTAAAAATCAGGGAGAAAAACATTATGAACAGCCAAAAACAGACCGGTTTCTGGAATACGCCCCTGACCTCCAGTCTGTGCCAGGACGCAGATGTACATATGCCGGAAATGGTGATCGGATATTTCATCGGTCCCATTGGAGGTCTTCTTTCAGCGGGTATCTTTACCAGCATTCTCAACACTTACTTTACAGATGTTCTGAAGCTGGATCTGACATTTCTGACCCGGCTGCAGCTTTTTTCCACCATTCTGATCGTCATTGCCAATCTTGTGGCGGGACAGCTGATCGAAAAGACACAGGCGCTGGCCGGAAAGGCAAGACCGTGGATTCTGCTGTCCGCTCTCACCATTTCCATTTCCTGTGTGCTGATGTTTATCGTTCCCTTTGAGGGAACCGCGAAAATGGTCTGGATCACCATTGCCTACAACTTATACTATTCGGTGGCCTTTCCAATCTACAGCACCGCAAATTCCACCCTGGTGGCCGTATCCACAAGGGATTCCCACAAACGCAGCCTGCTGGCCTCTTTCACCAATATCGCCGGCCTGGCTGCCATGGGGATCGGCACCATGCTCTTCCCTCTGCTGGTTTCATTTTCTCTCCGGGAAAACCAGACCCGCTGGTTTATGACCATGCTCGCTGTGGGTATGATCAGTGCCGTCACCATCTTTCTTCAGTACAAATTCAGCCGGGAACGGGTCACGGAAGAACGGATGAACCCTCATTCCATGGATTCTTCCAATAGGGAAGAAAAAAGCACCCCTTCCATCGGCACACAGCTAAAAGCGGTTACGTCGGAAAAATGGTGGTGGGTGATCATGATTTTTTACCTTCTTTTCCAGTTCTCCGGAGCCCTCAAAAATGGATCCATGTCCTACTTCTGCCGCTGGGTCCTTGACAATTCCGCGCTTGGAGAGAGCGGCTGGGGCGCATATCAGACCGTTCTCGCGGTTATGGGCGCAATTCCCATGGCCGTTGCCATGGTCTTTGTAAATCCTCTCTGCCAGAAATTCGGAAAAAGAAAAATCGTCAGCGTTTTTCTTGGGCTTGGAGTAATCGGAGGGGGAATCGCCGTCGTGGGCGGCAGTCATATTGTCCCGGTCGCGGTGGGGGTTGCGCTGAAATGCCTTGGCTCCGCACCTGCCTGCTATATGATTCTCGCCATGCTGGCGGATGTCATCGATCACATAGAATGGAAAACCGGACTGCGCACAGATGGTCTGACCATGTCCATTTACAGCTCCCTGGCGGTGGCTGCCACCCCCGTCATGAACGCTGCGTTTTCAGCCCTTCTGAATCTCGTGGGATATGACCAGAATATGGTGGTCGGAACCGACGTGCAGAACCAGCTGGTACGGGCCGGTATTTCCGCGGGCTACATCTGGTCCGGAACCGTGGCCTATGCAGTTTGCGCAGTACTCCTGTTCGTATTTTTCCGGGTGGAGGACAATCTTGATTCGGAACAGGCTGAAATTAAGGAGAGATCTCGTTTATAATTTTCTTGTGGCAATCCGGCTGTTTCTGTGTTACCATGGGAAAAGCCGCAGACTTTATACACTGTCGGTGAAACAGGCAGGCGAAGTGCCGGAGGGATCGCGGTGCGATCTGTCCGGTCCGGAAAATCCGGTCTTCTGCCGCCGATCATATAAGGAGTGAAAGTGAAAACATGGACATTCTTCAGATAATCACACAGGAGCTGGGAGTGCAGAAGCATCAGGTGGAGGCCGCAGTAAAGCTGATCGACGAGGGCTGCACCATTCCTTTTATTTCCCGTTATCGAAAAGAAGCCACCGGCTCCCTGAACGATGAACAGCTGCGAAATCTGAATGAGCGCCTGACCTATCTCCGGAACCTGGAGGACAAAAAAAGCCAGGTCCTCGGAAGCATTGAGGAGCAGGGAAAGCTTACGCCGGAGCTTCGCAGACAGATTGAGGAAGCGCAGACGCTGGTTGTGGTGGAAGACCTGTACCGCCCCTATCGGCCCAAACGGCGCACCCGGGCCACCATCGCAAAAGAAAAGGGACTGGAGCCGCTGGCCTCTCTGATTCTCCTTCAGATGACCCGAAAACCTCTGGAGGAAGAGGCAAAGGCCTTCCTGTCGGAAGAGAAGGGCGTAAATACCGTGGAGGAAGCTTTAAACGGAGCCAGAGACATTCTGGCGGAGCATATCTCCGATGAGGCGGATTTCCGGATCCACATCCGGGAGCTGACCTTCTCCCGGGGCAGCCTTGTTGCGGCGGCAAAGGATGAGAAGGCCCAGTCCGTCTATGAAATGTACTACGATTTTGAGGAACCGGTGAAAAAACTGGCGGGACACCGGATTCTGGCCATCAACCGGGGAGAAAAGGAAAAGTTTCTGACCGTAAAAATTCAGGCGCCGGAGGAAGATATCCTGCGTTACCTGCAGCATAAGGTAATCCTCCGGGACAACCCGTATACCTCCCCCATCCTGAGGGAAGCGGTGGGCGACAGCTATCACCGCCTGATCGGCCCGGCTATTGAGCGTGAGATCCGAAGCACCCTGACCGAAACGGCGGAGGATGGCGCGATCCGGGTCTTCGGGGAAAATCTGAAACAGCTTTTCATGCAGCCCCCCATCGCCGGACAGGTAGTCCTTGGCTGGGATCCCGCCTTCCGGACCGGCTGCAAGCTTGCCGTAGTGGACGCTACGGGAAAGGTACTAGACACCGCGGTGATCTATCCCACCGCCCCCACAAACGACGCAAAAATCCGCGCCGCGAAGGAGACCTGTAAGAAGCTGATCCGCAAATACGGCGTCACCCTGATTTCCCTGGGAAACGGCACGGCCTCCAGGGAATCTGAGCAGATTATTGCGGAAATGCTGAAGGAAATTCCGGAGAAGGTTTCCTACGTCATCACCAATGAAGCCGGAGCTTCCGTATACTCTGCCAGCAAGCTGGCCACAGAGGAATTTCCGGGTTTTGATGTCGGCCAGAGAAGCGCCGCCTCCATCGCCCGGCGGGTACAGGACCCCCTGGCGGAGCTGGTAAAGATTGAGCCCAGATCCATTGGAGTCGGACAGTACCAGCACGACATGAACCAGAAAAAGCTGGGGGAGGCCCTGAACGCAGTGGTTGAGGACTGTGTCAACCGGGTAGGCGTGGATCTGAACACAGCCTCCGCCTCCCTCCTGGAATATATTTCCGGCGTCACAAAAACCATCGCAAAAAATATCGTTCTCTACCGGGAGGAAAACGGCCGCTTCCGGAACCGCAAAGAGCTGTTAAAGGTGCCGAAGCTGGGACCGAAGGCCTTTGAGCAGTGTGCGGGCTTCATGCGGATCACAGGCGGAACCAATCCTCTGGATTCCACCAGCGTGCATCCGGAGAGCTACCAGGCTGCCGCCGGCCTTCTGGAAAAGCTGGGCTTTCGGCCGGAGGATCTGAATTCCGGAAAGCTATCCCGGATCTCCAGACAGGTACGGGATTACAAAAAGCTGGCCGGGGAACTGAATGTGGGAGAGCCCACCCTGCGTGATATTGTAAAAGAGCTGGAAAAACCGGCCCGGGATCCCCGGGATGAAATGCCCCGTCCCATTCTTCGGACAGACGTACTGGACATAAAAGATTTAAAGGAAGGAATGATCCTGAAGGGAACCGTGCGCAACGTCATTGACTTCGGAGCCTTTGTGGATATCGGAGTTCATCAGGACGGCCTGGTTCATATTTCCCAGATGAGCGATAAATATATCCGCCATCCCCTGGAGGCTGTACATGTGGGAGACATTGTGGATGTGCGTGTTCTGGGTGTGGATGAGAAAAAGAAACGCATCAGCCTTTCCATGAAGGGAATTCAGAAATGACCGACGCGGTGCTCTGTCTTACCATTCTGGGGCTATGGCTTTCAGGCATCAATCTGGCTGCCTTTGCGGCCTTTGGACTGGATAAGCGAAGAGCGGCGGCCAGACAGTGGCGGATTCCGGAGGCACGGCTGCTGCTTCTGGCCGCTGCAGGCGGCTCACCGGGAGCGCTGCTCGGCATGCTGTTTTTTCACCACAAGACCAGAAAATGGAAATTCCGGCTGCTGGTACCGGCCATGCTTGTTCTTCAGTGTGCCCTTCCCATATTGTTCCGGGAAAATATATGCGAAATTTTCCGCGCACTGTAGGATTTAAAAACAAAAAATCCCGCTGCAAACAAGGGGCGGGAATCAAAGAACAAAAGAGAGGAGTACAGAATGGAAGAAGTAGAAGAAATCACTACAGAGGTCAGCAAATTCGGACAGCTGGTACAGGAAAGCCTTCCGGCCATCGCGAGTTTTGGAATACGGGTGGTCCTGGCCATTGTGGTGTTCTGGATCGGAAGCCGGCTGATTAACTGGGCCATCCGCACAATGAAAAAGTCTCTGGATAAAACCACCATAGACAAGGGCGTCATCTCTTTTCTGGGCTCCTTCGCAAAAATCGTCCTGTATGTGATGCTGGTTTACAACATCGCCTCCTATTTCGGCGTAACCGAATCTTCCATGGCGGCGCTGCTGGCCTCCGCCGGCGTCACCGTAGGTCTGGCTCTCCAGGGCGGGCTTTCCAACCTGGCAGGCGGCGTAATGCTTCTGCTGTTTAAGCCCTTTCAGGTGGGCGATTACATTGTGGTCAACGACACAAATGCCTGCGAGGGATCCGTATCCAAAATCGAAATCTGCTACACCACACTGACCACCATTGACAACCGGCAGATTGTAATTCCAAACGGCACGCTTTCGGATGTGATCGTCACCAATGTGACCGGACAGAAGGAGCGAAAGCTGGAAATCAAACTGGGGGTTTCCTATACCTCAGATATTAAAAAGGTAAAAACAATTCTGGAGCGGGTGCTCCGGGAGGATCCGGACGTGATGTCCGACCGGGACATGAAGGTTTACATGGATTCCATGGCAGACAGCTCCATCATCATGGGCATTCTGGCCTGGGTGCCCACTTCGAAATACCTGGACATTAAATGGCGGGTAAATGAACGGATCAAAGAAGAGTTTGATGCAGAGGGAATTCAGATTCCATACAATCAGCTGGATGTACATCTTCACCAGTAAACACTCTGCAGGCTGTAAAAAGGGAGAAACCGAAGGAACCGGTTTCTCCCTTTTTCCTCTGTCATCCGGAGGCGGCATGACCGCTGTCAGTCTTTCTTTCTCTCCACCTTGGGAGAATCCTTCTCCTCAGCCTCAAACACATAACCACACTCACAGGCCGCATCCTCCACGACCCGGCCGTTTAACTCAAAAACCTCAACCTCCTGTCCGCATTTCGGACATACCCTGTCCACCGGCTCCGCCGTACGGAATTTGGATTCACAACCCTGTAATACTGCCATAATCAATTCCTCACTTTCGCTTTATTCTGGTATAACATATTGAAGCGACAAAAGATATTCTATCGCTGTTATACCTGTCGGTTTCGGATGAACCTTTCTCTATTATAATCTGAAAATGCAGTCAATTCAAGTCATTTGATAGAATTTAAAGATTTTTCTTTGGGAAGCCGATTACGCAGTACAGGCTTTTTTGTGAAACCAGAAAAACTTTCCGCCTGAAATATCTCAAAATCTATTGCGCGTTCCGGAATCAGGGCGTATAATATTTTTCAGTAAAAGAAAATTTCTTCGGGGCAGGGTGACCATGTAAGTGGAATTCCCTACCGGCGGTACAGTCCGCGACCCGCCTGCAGGCGGCTGATCCGGTGACTTTTTCTGGAGAGATCCAGAGGGGAATTCCGGAACCGACAGTATAGTCTGGATGAGAGAAGAACACGCGTTTTGATGTGCGCCATGCCTCGGGAAATTCCCCGGGGTTTATTTCTGTATGAGGATCCCGGATTATATATGGAAAGGTGTGACACAAAATGAGTGAACAGGTATTAAGACGCGGTGATGTGATGGAGAGAAGCCACACGAGAACCATTGCCCAGATTGCAATGCTGGGGGCCCTGGCAGGTGTCCTGATGAATCTGGAATTTCCCCTGCCGTTTCTGGCGCCTTCCTTCTACCAGCTGGATTTCTCCGAGGTTCCGGTGCTGATCAGTTCCTTTGCCATGGGGCCGCTGGCGGGTGTCCTTACGGAGCTGGTGAAGATTCTGGTTCACCTTGTGACAAAGGGAACCATGACTGCCGGTGTGGGCGACCTGGCGAATTTTCTTTTCGGCTGTTCCTATGTGGTTCCTGCCGGAATGATCTATCGCTGGCGCCATAAGAAGAGCCGCTTACACGCCGTAGTCGGAATGACTGCGGGAACCATTCTGACCACAATCCTTGCCTGCTTTATCAATGTTTTCGTGCTGCTTCCGGCTTATGGGGAGGCTTTCGGCATGCCCATCCAGTCCTTTATCGAGATGGGCGCGGCGGTGAACAGCGCGGTAAGCGGACTGGCCAGCTTTGCCATTTTCATTCTGGTTCCGTTTAATCTGTTTAAATACACCCTGAACTCCGTAATTGTGTTTCTGATTTACAAGAGAATCCGCGTAGTTTTAAGGGGTGACTGATTTTCCTTCGGGGCCGGCAGGGAATACAGCCATGCAGACTTTCTGCTGGAGAAGGGAGCTTTATGGGAAAAATCAATCACGTAGAAAAACTGACAGACAGTCGTTTCGTAAATCTGTATAATGTGAAGGCGACCAGCGTACACAATACGCCGGTCTCCTACTATGTGGCATCCCCGGCGACGGATATTGAAGATCTGAAGCTTAAGACAAAGCGCAACAAGCCGGACGGCGTCATCATCTACGCCATTTACGGTGAAAAAAGAGACCGGGTTGTACTGGTCCGGCAATATCGCTATACACTGGATGACTATATCTATGAGTTTCCCGCCGGCCTGGTGGAACCCGGGGAGGATTTTCACGAGGGCGCGGCCCGGGAGCTGCGGGAGGAAACCGGTCTGACTCTCACGCCCCTGAAGGTGGATAAATCCTTCGAAAGACCTTATTTCACCACAGTTGGCATGACAGATGAATCCTGTGCTTCGGTTTACGGATATGCCTCCGGAGAAATCAGCACCAGGGGACAGGAGGCCAGCGAGGAAATTGAGGTGGTTCTGGCTGACCGCCAGGAGGTCCGCCGCATCCTCCGGGAGGAAAATGTGGCGATCATGTGTGCATATATGCTGATGCACTTCCTTCAGGACGACGAGCCCTTTGCCTTTCTGGAGGCCGGGATCGAATAATCCCGGAGGAAAACAACCGATATATTTGATAATGGAGGGTTTTAAAATGGCGGATTATCAGATTTTTATGGACGCGACGGCCGACTGCAGTACCGAACTTCTTCACAGATATCCTTCTGTGAAAAACATTCCCATGCAGGTGGAGATCGGCGGGAGGAGCTATCTGTACGGACCGGGCGGCGATATTACAGTGGAACAGTTCTACACGCTGCAGAAGCAGGGGAACTACGCAACCACCTCACAGATCACACCTCAGGCCTACAGAGATACCTTTGAACCGGTTCTGAAAGAAGGGAAAGATCTACTCTATGTTTGCTTTACCTCCGGTCTCTCCGGCTCCTACCAGTCCGCACAGCTTGCGGTGAACGAACTGAAAGAACTCTATCCCCAGCGGAAAATATACTGCATTGACTCTCTGTGCGCCTCTGTCGGCGGCGGCTTCCTTGTCTGTGAAACCGCGCGGAAGCAGGCCGAGGGAATGTCCATTGATGATCTTGCCCAATGGGTGATCTCCCACAGGCTTCTGGTATGCCACTGGTTCACGGTGGATGTGTTTGACCATCTCCGTCATGGGGGGACGGGTCTCCGCGGCTACGGCTGTGGCAGGCACAGTTCTGCAGATTAAACCCCTTCTGCATGTGGATGAGCAGGGGAAGCTGGAATCTACGGAAAATGCCCGGGGCCGGAAAAAAGCCATGAAGGCTCAGTTCTCCAAAATGGAACAGGGATGGCGTCCTGATATCAGCAGACTGGTATTTATCGGACATGGAGATAATCCGGAAGGCGCGGCACAGCTGAAAAAAATGGTTCTGGATCGCTTCAATGACGCAGATATCTACACGGCGGATATCGGCCCGGTAATCGGCGCTCACACAGGTCCTGGAATGCTGGCTCTGATTTACTGGGGCAGCAACCGATAATTTTTTGATAATTTTTCTTTCACATTTTTTTAATATATCCGTCAC
>JAJQBI010000020.1 GCA_021203365.1 Clostridiales bacterium | reverse complement strand
CATTGTATTTAGGTAATATAATTACATCGGAGGAATCGCAGATGAATGCAGGCTATGTCCGTCTTTCCAGAGATGACGACCACAAGAATTACGTTTCTATAGAGAACCAGAAATTAATTATCAATCAATACGCTTCTGAACAGGGAGAAACGATTGACCGCTGGTATGAAGATGATGGTATTTCTGGTTATGTCTTTGATCGGCCTGGATTTCAGCAGCTCATGGAGGATCTGAATAAGGATATTGATACGGTCTATGTGAAAGATTTTTCACGCCTTGGCAGACACAATGCAAAGGTTCTGCTGCTGCTGGATGAATTTCAGGAACGAGGGAAACATCTGATTGTCATTGATGATAATTATGATTCCATGGACTCCAGTGATGACACCATTGGTATCAAGACATGGTTCAATGAGCGATATGTAAAGGATACCAGCAAGAAAATCAAACGTGCCATTAATGCCAGACAAAAGGAAGGAACTTTAATCACGCGGCCGCCTTTTGGCTATCGGCGAAATGCGAAGGATAAGACGATTCTGGAGATTGTTCCTAAGGAAGCGGACGTAGTGAAGGAGATTTATGATCTTTATCTTTCCGGCTCCGGTTATCGTAAGATTTCGCTGTATCTGGCGGAACAGGGAAAACCTACGCCGTCTATGATACAAAGGGAGCGTGAGCTTGAGGAGGGGCGTTTGTCGAAACGAACCGTTGCTTCCAGATGGTCTGACGGCATGGTCAAGGAAATTTTGGACAGTGATTTCTACATTGGAACCTTCCGCATGAAAAAAAGGGCGAGAAAAACGGTTCACGGAAAAGATAAGCGTGTCCCGAAAGAAGAACAAATCGTATTTGAGGACCATCATCCGGCTATCATTGATAAGACGACGTTTGATCTGGTACAGGAGCTGAAGGAAAAACGCAATCGGACGAACTATCGCGGCAGCCGCGGGCAGTGGCTGGGGTCGGAAATCCCCAATCCATTCGGAAGCTGCCTGTTTTGCAAGGACTGCGGCAGACGTCTCACACCGATCAAACGCCAGACGTCCAGCCGGGAGCGCAAATATTATATCTGCACTACCTATAATACGAAAGGCAGGCAGTACTGTGCAAAAGCGCACTTGATAGAGGAAGATGACCTGATGGATGATGTTCTGACTTATATCAAAATGTGCCGGAACGCATTATGCGAGGTAATTGCTACCTATGATATGAAGGATTTTGAAGCAGAGAAAAAATCCCTGGAAGAAAAACGTCAAGAACTGAACGCAGCGATCAATGAACGAAAAGGCCAGCTAAAGGTACTTTTTTCGCAGAAAGTAAAGGATCTGGCGGCAGCGGCGGGCAATGAGGATCTGGTAAATGAGGCTTATGAGTCCATGCAGAAGGATCTGTTTGCCCAGATTCATGGCCTGGAAATGCAGTTGAAAGAGCTGAATGAAACCGAACTGGAAACGCCGGATGTGAAAGACAGACTGAAAAACGCTCTGGATGTGGTGGATAAGATTATTGCGGGTGGAAATCTGGATCGTAAGGACATTGAATTGCTGATTGAACGTATTGAAGTGGATGAGAATGGGATGCCGGAAATCACATTAAAATATGGCTTATCCAATCTGATCCATTACAGCCCGGCTGACGAGATGAACCGCCGGGAAAATACCATCATTGCCATTGTGATGAAGCTGATCAGTGAAGAGAAACGCGACTATACATCCGCAAAATATTTATCTGCGCACATCACAGAACTGGGCTTTGCGAAATCAAAGAAAAGCATCCTGCCCTATATTGAGCTGATGAAGGAGCTTGGTATTCTGGAGGATACGGATAACCCGCTGAAACCATACAAGATTGTGAAACCAAAGGAAGAAATTGCAGCGCTTATCAGCAGGTATGTACCCGATTCACCTGCGGATATTACTGCGGAACAACTATCGGGTATGTATTTACATTCTTCTATGTACGACAGGTGGAATGCCCGAAATGGTATTTGAGTATATTCTAAAACAGAAAGACATCGATCCCGAGACCGATCTGACCATTGACAAAAGTATTGATTTTGGCTCTACGGCCGCGGCATTTTCCAACGGGCTGGGAGATTTCAGCATTGAGTTTGAGCCCTCTGCAACCGCTCTGGAGCAGGAGGAAAAAGGCTATGTAGTGGCCTCTCTTGGGGAAGCCTCCGGGTATGTTCCCTACACCTCCTACAGCGTCAAAACCACTTACCTCAATGAAAATCCGGAAATCATTCAGAAATTCACAAACGCTGTGCAAAAGGGAATGGATTATGTACAGAGCCATACACCGGAAGAAATCGCAAAAGTAATCGCTCCCCAGTTTCCGGAAACAGATCTGGAAACCATCACGACCATTGTCGCCCGCTATTACGCCCAGGACACCTGGAAGGAAAACCTGATTTTTGAGGAAAGCAGCTTTACGCTTTTGCAGGATATCCTGGAAAGTGCGGGAGAACTGAATTCGCGGGTGGACTACAAAACTCTGGTGATCACGGAATACGCGCGGGCTGCCGTGAATCAGTAACCGGAGCTTTAAATTCTGTTTTTCCTGTTTACTTTTCCGCTGAAAAATGATATGGTCTATGGCAGTGGACGTCCACATAACCGGACGTTCATTGCCATTCACAGTCTTTTAAATCAGAGAACAACCGGAAAATCGGCCTTTTTTCATTTTTAAAAAATATCCTGAAAGCCGTTTTTCCGGGATTTTTCATACGAACAGGAGAAACACTATGATATCATTTGAATGCGATTATCTGGAAGGCTGCCACGAGGAAATCCTGAAGGCACTGCAGCGTACAAACCTGCAGCAGGAGCCGGGCTACGGCGCGGATTCCTTCAGCAGCAGCGCCAGGGAAAAAATCCGGAAAGCCTGTCAGTGTCCGGAGGCGGACATCTGGTTTCTCAACGGCGGTACACAGACCAACCAGCTGGTAATTGATACGGTTCTGGAGTCCTACGAAGGGGTGATTGCCGCCGAAACCGGCCATGTAAACGTTCACGAGGCCGGCGCCATTGAGTTTTCCGGACATAAGGTCCTCACCCTGCCTTCCCATGAGGGAAAAATATCTGCCGGGGATGTAGACACTTTCGTACAGTCCTTCCTTTCTGACGGAACCTGTTCACACATGGTTTTTCCGGGCATGGTTTATATCTCTCACCCCACAGAATACGGAACCCTTTACACGGCCCGGGAGCTTCGGGAACTGGCAGAAATCTGCCATAGGAACCATATGGCACTGTATCTGGACGGAGCCCGGCTGGGCTATGGTCTGCAGGCAAGAGACACGGATGTCACTCTGCCTCTGATCGGGGAGCTTTGCGATGTTTTTTACATCGGCGGTACCAAGGCGGGCGCCCTTTGCGGGGAAGCCCTGGTCTTTCCCAAAAACAACGCCCCTTCCCATTTTCTCACGCGCATCAAGCAGCACGGAGCGCTCTGCGCGAAAGGGCGGCTGATCGGACTTCAGTTCGATACCCTTTTTACAGACGGACTCTACACCTCTCTGGGCCGCCATGGCATCGAAATGGCAGAACAGCTGAAGGAGATTTTCCGGAATGCGGGATACGCTTTCTATCTGGATTCTCCCACCAATCAGCAGTTCCCGATTCTTGAGAACTGTCAGCTGGAAAAACTGGCCAGACAGGTAAAATTTGAAATATGGGGTCCCTTTGACAAGACCCACAGTATTACCCGTTTTGCCACAAGCTGGGCCACAACGCCGGAGGCACTGGCACAGCTTGAAAACGCTCTTAAAAGTCTGTAAGAGCATCCGACAGATTCACGCAGACAGAAACGTGTCAGAAAGGAGACCAACTGCAACATGGAATTTTTTTACGGAATTGACCGGATCTACGCGCAGGATGAACAGGGGAACACACTGGCAGAGATTATCCTCTCGCCCATTGATGACAACACTGTGGATATAAATCACACCTTTGTGGATCCTTCCATGAAGGGACAGGGTCTGGCCGGAAGACTGGTTCTGACAGCCGCCCAAAGCCTCCGGCGCAGCGGAAAAAAAGCCGTTGTTTCCTGTTCCTACGCCCGGAACTGGTTTCAGAAACATCCGGAATTTTCGGATATACTGCGATAAATATTCTCAGTTCTGAAAATCCATTTCGTCATATTGACAAGAAACCTTTGAAAACTTTGTACGATTCTTCCCTAGTTCTTTTTTGTGAATTTCGCTATACTGTTATTCAGCGAGAGTTATAATCCGACTCATAAGAATCAGAAAAATTTGGAGGGAAGAAAATGGCAAGTTTATCATTATCGCACATTAACAAAACCTATCCCAACGGCTTCCAGGCTGTAAAGGATTTCAATCTGGAAATCGAAGACAAGGAATTTATCATTTTCGTAGGCCCTTCCGGCTGTGGAAAGTCTACAACACTTCGTATGGTTGCCGGCCTTGAGGAAATCACAAGCGGTACCCTGAAGATCGGCGACAAGGTCATGAACGACGTAGAGCCGAAGGATCGTGATATCGCAATGGTATTCCAGAACTACGCTCTGTATCCTCATATGACCGTTTATGACAACATGGCATTTGGTCTGAAACTCCGCAAGGTTCCGAAGGCGGAGATCGACAAAGCCGTTCGTGAAGCCGCAAGAATTCTTGACCTTGACAAGCTGCTTGACCGTAAGCCGAAGGCTCTCTCCGGCGGCCAGAGACAGCGTGTTGCCATGGGACGTGCCATCGTGCGTAACCCCAAGGTTTTCCTGATGGACGAGCCTCTGTCCAACCTGGACGCAAAGCTCCGTGTACAGATGCGTATTGAGATTTCCAAGATTCATCAGAGACTGGGCGCCACCATCATCTATGTAACCCATGACCAGACCGAGGCCATGACCCTTGGTACCCGTATCGTTGTTATGAAGGACGGCGTGGTTCAGCAGGTTGATACTCCCCAGAATCTGTATCAGAAACCCGGCAATCTTTTCGTAGCCGGATTCATGGGCTCCCCGCAGATGAACTTCCTGGATGCCAGAATCTCCGAGAAAGGCAGCGATGTTATCGCAACCGTTGGCAGCTACAATCTGACGGTTCCCGCCTCCAAGGCCAAGGCTCTGAAGGCTGGCGGCTATGTTGGAAAGACCGTTGTTCTCGGTATCCGTCCGGAAGATATCAACGATTCCCAGCTGGTAATCGATACTCTTCCCAATGATCCGATGGAATCTACAGTTAAGGTTTATGAGCTTCTGGGTGCGGAAGTTTTCCTGTATTTCGATGTAAACGACGTTCAGGTAACCGCGCGTGTGGATCCGCGTACAACCGTGAAGACCGGCGATCCCATCCGCTTTACCTTTGATATGGAAAAAGCGCACTTCTTCGACAAGGAGTCCGAGCTGGTAATCACAAACTAAGCAGATCATCCATTTATAAAACCAAACAGAACCCGGGGGATGAGTTCCCCGGGTTCTTTATTATGAGGGCTATTTTATGAAAATCAAAACGTCACTTCAAAAGTGTCTGGAGGACTGGAAAGGGATCAGCGGACTGGATTTTTGTCTGCTGTCAGAATCAGATGAAGTCTTTCTCTCCACCTGTGAGAAGAAGCTCCCTTCAAAGGAAAGACTGACGGAATTCCGGGAATCTTCCGCTCTGTGCGTGGCGAATTCCTCCTGTCAGCTCCACAAGATCATGGAAAATCAGAAGATTATCTATCTGCTGATCGTCTGGGGAAAAAGAGAATCTGCGGAAACCATCGGAGCGCTGGCTGTCTGCCAGGTGGAAAGCCTTCTGACTGCCTACGCAGAAAAGAACGACAAAAACACTTTCATGCAGAACCTTCTTCTGGATCGTTATACGGAAGTGGAAGCCTTCAACAGAGCCGGAAGACTCCGCATCTCTCCCACCGCGCGCCGCGCGGTTTTTCTGGTGGAAACCCGACAGCCCAGGGACGAAAACACCCTCGCCACCATCCGGAATATATTTTCTGCGAGAACAAGAGATTTCCTCACTGCTGTAGATGATTCCGGGATTATTGTCGTACGGGAGCTGCAGCCCACAGAAGGTTACCAGGAGCTGGAAAGCATTGCCCTTATGCTGGTGGGCATGCTGAACACAGAGGCCATGACCTCCGCATGGGTTTCTTACAGTACTGTGGCGGAAGACATCCGGAAACTTTCAGAAGCCTACCGGGAGGCAAAAATGGCCATGGAGGTAGGAAAGATTTTTTACGCGGAGCGAAATGTCTTTGGATACAACCGGCTGGGAATCGGACGGCTGATCTATCAACTCCCGATTTCCGTATGTGAAATGTTTGTAGATGAGGTATTCCCAAAAGGAGCGTTGGACTCGCTGGATGATGAAACACTGAACATCATAAGAACCTTTTTTGAAAACAACCTGAATCTGTCTGAAACCTCCCGCCAGCTTTATGTTCACCGCAACACACTGGTCTATCGCTTTGAAAAGCTGCAGAAGCGATTCGGTCTGGATATCCGCACCTTTGCGGACGCTCTGGTATTCCAGGTGGGACTTATGGTTTCGGATTACGTAAGGTACCGCCGGGCACACCCGGAGTCGTAAATCCCGACGGTTACCTGTGTAGGCCCTAAATCCATTCCCGGGCCATGAGAAGAAGCTTTTCCCGGTTATTTTGTTCCGGGCATTCCAGCACACGATCCAGCAGGCGCTGAAGAATTTTTCCCACTGTGGGCCCGGGGGGACAGCCAATCTCCAGAAGATCACGGCCGGTAACCGCAAGGGTCTTCAGAGAGACACAGTCTCCTCTTCGGAGAATTTCCCGATAAATCTCACCCACTTTTTCCTGGCGGGCCAGCTTTTCCTCCCGGAGATACATACTCTGAGCCAGGGTATCCGCCCGCTGCACAGTAAGATACAGGGGAAAAAGCTCTTCCCCCATCTGACTGACCGCACGCCGGACCGCCGCAGGCTCCGGCGCCGGCCGGTCATCATGCCACCGGATCAGGCGGGTCACCTTTCGGATTGTATCATTGTCCGCCTTCAGCCGGCGCAGAATGTCCCCGGCCATTTTTTCCCCGACCTCCCCATGCGTCTTGAAATGATCCCGGCCATTCTCATCCGTGCGCCTTACCGCCGGTTTTCCCACATCATGGAGAAGCATGGTAAGCCGCAGGACCCGATCCGCCGGGACACCGGCCAGGCTGTGCAGGATATGCTCCCCCACCGTATAGCAGTGATGAGGCGTATTCTGCTCCGTTTCCATACACCGGTCAAATTCCGGCAGAAACCAGGCCGTCAGCCCGGTCTCCCAGGCCGTGCGCATATAATCCGGATGGGGAGACACCAGAAGCTTTACCAGCTCGGTGTAAATGCGTTCTGCGCTGATATGACAAAGGTTCGGCGCGAGAAGGGAAAGCGCCCTTCTCGTCTCCGGCTCGATGGAAAAACCCAGCTGCCCGGAAAACCGGACCGCCCGCAAAAGCCGAAGCGCGTCTTCCGTAAACCTCTCCTCCGGAGCCCCTACACAGCGGATGGTTTTTGCCTCCAGATCCCCAAGGCCGCCGAAAAGATCCACGATTCCTCTCTCCGGACTGTACGCCATGGCATTGATGGTAAAATCCCGCCGTCTCAGATCCTCACGGAGATTTGCGGTAAAGGAAACGCTTTTCGGATGCCGGCCGTCCTCATAATCCCCGTCTACCCGGTAGGTGGTAACTTCATAGCCTTCCTTTCCCAGCATGACTGTAACTGTGCCATGGGCAATCCCGGTATCCACCGTTCTCGCAAAGAGAGCCTTCACCTGTTCCGGCCGGGCCGAGGTTGTGATATCCCAGTCCTCCGGCACGCGGCCCAGGACAGAGTCCCGGACACAGCCCCCCACAACCCAGGCCTCAAAACCATTTTTCTCTAAGACGCGCAGGATTTTCGCCGCGCCGTCCGGAATGGCAAATTTCATTCTCCATCCCTCTCCGTCAATAGGCTCTGCCCCAGTAAACCATTTTCTTCGCAGGTTTTCCGCAGCAGACACACACGTCACCTAAGTTTTCCTGTTCAAAGGGCATGCACCGGGAGGTTGCCTGTACGTCTTCCTTAATCCTGTCCTCGCAGGCCTGTTCCCCGCACCACATGGCTTTTACAAATCCCGGTTTATTTACAATGATATCCTTAAACTCCTCATAATTCGCAGCGGTATAGGTATGGGCCTGCTGATGGGCACGGGCACGCTCCAGCATATCCTTCTGCATACAGTCCAGAATTTCCTGCACACGAACTGCAAGCTCCTCAAAACGCACTGTATATTTTTCCCGGGTATCCCGGCGGCAGACAATAACCTGCCCGTTCTCTATATCCTTAGGACCGCACTCAATGCGAACCGGAATCCCCCGCATCTCCTGCTCTGCGAACTTAAATCCCGGACTTTTATCCGTGTCGTCCACCTTGCTTCGGATCCCTCCGTCCTTCAAAGCCGCCAGAAGCTCCTCCGCCTTTTCCAGGACGCCCGCCTTTCGCTGCTGAATGGGGATAATCACCGCCTGCACCGGCGCAATCCTGGGCGGCAGCACCAGGCCGCTGTTGTCTCCGTGCACCATAATCAGGGCACCGATCATTCGTGTGGTCATTCCCCAGGAGGTCTGATGGACATACTGAAGCTTATTGTTCTTATCTGTGTACTGAATATCGAAGGCTCTGGCGAATCCGTCGCCGAAATTATGGCTGGTTGCACACTGAAGGGCTTTCCCGTCATGCATCAGAGCCTCAATGGTATAGGTAGCCTCCGCACCGGAAAACTTTTCCTTCTCCGTCTTCTGGCCGTGAATCACCGGAATGGCCAGCACTTCCTCTGAAAAATCCGCATATACATTCAGCATCTGAATGGTTCTCTCCTGTGCCTCCTCCGCGGTGGCATGGGCCGTGTGGCCTTCCTGCCACAAAAACTCCCTGGAGCGAAGGAATGGACGGGTAGTCTTTTCCCAGCGGACAACCGAACACCACTGGTTATAAACCTTGGGCAGATCTCTGTGAGAATGAATTTCCTTCTGGTAAAAATCGCAGAACAGGGTCTCTGAGGTGGGGCGCACACACAGCCTCTCCTGCAGCGGCTCCAGACCGCCCTGGGTCACCCAGGCCACCTCCGGGGCAAAACCTTCCACATGGTCCTTCTCCTTCTGAAGCAAAGATTCCGGAATAAACATGGGCATGTAAACGTTTTCCACACCGGTTTCCTTAAACCGGCGGTCCAGCTCCTTCTGAATATTTTCCCAGATTGCGTAGCCTGCGGGCTTAATGGCCATGCAGCCCTTTACACTGGTATAACCGCACAGCTCCGCCTTTTTTACCACATCTGTATACCACTGGGCAAAGTCCTCCTCCATAGATGTGATGGCTTCCACAAGCTTCTTTTCCTTAGCCATAATTATTTCGTTTCCTCCTACAATTTTTTATTCTTCTCTTAAATATGAATCCGGATCTCCCGGTTCGTGTGACTGTACTGATAATAACGCACTCCAGCGGCATCCAGCATACGCTTGGAAGCGATCACGGAAGGGGTATTGGCGTATTTATCACAGTCATAGATAATTGTTTTGATTCCGGCCTGAATGATGGCCTTGGCACATTCGTTACAGGGAAAAAGGGTTACGTAAAGCTTTGCCCCTTCCAGGCTGCCGCCCCGGTAATTGAGAATCGCGTTCAGCTCACTGTGAGTCACATACAGGTACTTGGTATCCAGAGAATCCCCCTCCCTGGCCCAGGGAAACACATCGTCTGAACATCCTATGGGAAATCCGTTATATCCCATGGATAAAATCTTGTTTTCCTGGCTGACAATACAGGCTCCCACCTGGGAATTCGGATCCTTGGAGCGCATGCCGGAAAGCGTGGCAACTCCCATAAAATACTCATCCCAGGACAGGTAATCCCTTCTTTTTCCCACTTTATTTTCCATGTAAAACCTCCCGATGTCTTTCCTTATTTCTCATCGATCATGGCAATACGTCTCTTATGCCTCTCTTCCTGTGAAAAGGGCGTATCCAGGAAGGTATCCACAATATTGAGCGCCAGCCCCGCTCCCACCACTCTTCCTCCCATGGCAAGAATATTGGCATCGTTATGCGCCCGGGTCTCATGAGCGGTAAAGCAGTCCGTACACACTGCGGCCCGGATTCCCGGAATCCGGTTGGCGGTAATGGAAATTCCGATTCCTGTTCCGCAGATCAGGATTCCCCGGTCACACTCTCCGTCCAGGATCGCCTGGGCTACCCGCCTGGCATAAATCGGATAGTCCGTAGACTGGGGACCGTCGCAGCCATAATCCCGAAATTCCAGTCCTCTCCCGGCCAGATGAGCCTTCACCTCCTGCTTCAGCTCATAACCGCCGTGGTCACTTCCCAATGCTATCATTTTCCTCATCCTCCACTTTTATAATTTTGTGACCGGCTGCTTTCAAAAGCCGGTTCATAATTGCCTGTCCAAGCTTCGGAGTGTAAAAAGCCTCCGAATATATCTCACTGACCTGGCTGCAGTCAAACTCCCGCAAAACCCCATAGAGATGATGGGCGATGGTTTCCTCCTGCTCCCGGCTGCCGATATTCTTCACAATTCCACAGTCATATCTCCCACAGGTCTCATCCGTGGCGATAATTCCCACACATTTGCCCTTTTGTTCTGCAGTTCTGGCTCTTTTGCGTATCTCCGCCACCACAGCCTCCGTTGGACCCTCTACAATAGATAGCTCCGCTCTGGGCGCGTAATGCCTGTATTTCATCCCCGGAGCCTTGGGCCGGACTGGGCTGTCTTCCCGCAGAAGGCCCGGGTCCATGCGGATTTCTCCCAGGATTTCCCCCAGCATCTCCAGTGAAATATACCCCGGCCTGAGAATCACCGGCACAGGCTCAGTAAAATCCACAATGGTGGACTCAATCCCTATGCCGACTTCCCCGCCGTCTATAATCATGTCAACGGCGTCTCCCAGATCCTCCTCCACATGCTCCGCCGTAGTGGGGCTTGGCCTTCCGGAAGTATTGGCGCTGGGCGCAGCCACAAATCCTCCGCCAGCCCGGATCAGCGCCCGAGCCGTCCTGTGGCCGGGAAAACGCACCGCCACACTGTCAAGTCCGCCTGTGGTTTCCGGCGGCACAATATCTGTTTTGGGAAAAATCATTGTCAAAGGCCCCGGCCAGCACTTCTGCGCCAGAAGCCGGGCCTGCTCCGGAATTTCCCGGGCGATCTCCGGAAGGCTTTCCATATCCGCAATATGGACAATCAGGGGATTGTCCGAAGGCCTTCCCTTTGCCCTGTAAATTTTCATGGAAGCCTGGGGATCCAGGGCATTTCCTCCCAGGCCGTAAACAGTTTCCGTTGGGAACGCCACCAGGCCTCCCGCCTTCAGGATCTCTCCCGCCCGGGCCAGAGCTTCCTCATCTGGCTGCTCCTCTGTCATTCTTACAATTTCCGCTTTCAACTGTCGTCTGCTTCCTTCCACCGCATCCGCGTTTTTTATTTTCTGCACCCACTCAATTCCCGGCGCAAATCTGGCTTCGTATCAGGGTGTTCCCCCGCTACTGCCGGATATAAATCCCCTGTTCCTCTATAAAATCCTCCAGATCCTGAAGCGCATCCTGCGCCCAGGTTTCCGACTTCTGAAATTCTTCCGGGAAAAACATTTCCCTCGCGATATATTTCCCCGTCTCTGTCTTAAAAATCTTCTTTACGGTAGCTTTAATATTCTCCCTGGAGACAGAATCCTCAAAAAAATTCACCAGAAAATCCGCTTCAACCAGAATCTGATAATCCATTCCTTCTATATTATTATAAGAATGATGATGCCCCACCAGCCAGGAAACCCGCTGAATCACCTTCGGGTCAAAACCAAGCTCCCCCAGCATCTTTTCCGCCAGAGCCGGGCCCTCCTGCTCCTGTATTTTCCCATCGGAGCGGCCAAATTTCTTTTCTCCGGCACGAATGCCAATGTCATGAACCAAAGCCGCGGCCTCCAGAGTATAGAGGGTATCCGGATCCAGCCCTTCCTTCTCCCCGATCAGCCTGGCAAAACTGTGCACCTTCACAAAATGCGAAATGCGCAGAGGATCATCCTGATAATAAGACACCATCTTCAAATAAAGCCTGTTCATCCGACTCATCCTTTTGTCTCCCTTCCTTTCCGCACTTATCCGCCGCAGCCTCCGGCCGGGGCGGGCATGGACTTCCGCTTCATGGTATACAGAAGCGGACAAAGGTCATCTCCCAGACGTCCCTGTCCGCTTGTCTTTGCTACAGATACTATATCATTCTCCCGGGGTTCTTGTCAATCCGTTCGTCACTCCCCGATCTGAATGATATAGGTATCATAAATCTCATCCTGGAACACAACCGTTCCAAGACTCTTCAGCATTTCCTCATTGAGAGCCTCCCCATATTTCTCCCGCTCCTTGGATCCCACAAAAATATATTCTACATCATACTGATCCAGGAGCTGCCGCACATAATCCTCATCCAGGGAAGTATAAATGCTCTGTACATCTGCGCTCTTTTCATTCAAATCTGCAGTATCGTTCCTCCACAGCCACTCATGCACATACCAGCCGAGAACTGTGGGCAGTCCGGTCATTGCGGACACTCTCTGATAACCGGTATAGCTGTCCCCGTTGGCTTCCAGAACCACCGGAGACCCCTCTATATTCTCCTTCAGCCACCGGATTCCGGCCGCGTCCTCCGCAAATTCCGTTTCCAGAAAAGCTGTAGCATTCAGTCCCTGGTAACCGTCCGGATCCAGCACATCCCCAAACCAGGAGCTCACACTGTTGCCAAAATAGCCCACGGTCCACACCCAGAAGAACAGGCAGACACCGGCTAACGCTTTTACCAGCTTTTGTCTGGAAATCTTCAGCAGCCGGAAAATCCCATAGCCGGTTGTCATCCCAAACATGATATAAGCCTGATAAGTCAGTTTAAACATGGTATTCGCCCGGGCATTTCCATTTTCATAAATATCCCGGACATACACAAGCTCCGGAATCACCACCAGCCCGATGGCACAAAGCCCCAGGATAACGGCAAATAAATCCGGCGGAGCAATTGCCTCCATAAATGTATACACATTCTGATTTTTCTTCCCCTTAAGCTTTTCAATAAGAATTGAGACAATCAGAAGGAGCACAAGCAAGGTGGGAAGTCCCCACAGAATCAACAGCTGATATGGCAGGGAATGATTCTGTGCAAGAGCAACTCCCTGCACCATCGTTTCAAACTGCAGGGTAAAAGGCAGAATCACGAGGCAGGAGATCACAGCCAGCTCCACCGCCTGAGCGGCCGTTACTGCCAGAATCCGTTTCACCCTCCCTTCAAAACGAATGATGTTGGTAAACAGTACGGTTCCTCCCACCACCACAAAATAGATGATGAAGTCCCAGTAATTGGTCCATTGAAACATTCCCAGCATCACGGCAAGCAGAAGAAGATGGGGCATCAAAAGCTCCTGCTTCCAGAAAGCCCAGTCCATGGAAACCTCTCCCCGCTTTCCCCGCCGATATCTTTTGTGCCAGGTATATAAAAGGGCAATCAGAGGCAGGACAAAGAGGATATTGACCACATGGGCATGGAGATCCCCCAGAACAAAGGAATAACAGGGAAACTCATGAATCGTCTTGTCCGAGGTCTCCGGATTGTAGCCTATATAGCGGGTCGCGTCCGGGAACCAGTAGGAATCCGTCACCTCCCCGCCGGTAAGTGTGGTGATCCAGGGAAGAATCCAGCGATAAATCACATAATGCATATTTCCCGCAATGGAAACTGCGGTTCCGGCCACCAGCCCGGAAATCGCGGGAAGCAGCCTCTGATTTCCACTCAGCCGTCCGGACATCCGGTCTTTTGTCATCTGACGAACCAGGGAAAAAGGCAGCACAAAAGCAAAGCCTGCCACGAAGGTTCTCATCAGATTATAGGTAATCTCCACTTTGCTTCCGGTAAGCTTTGTGAGAAACACTGCGAAATACTGTCCGCCATAATAATAATTAATGGTGGATTCTGAATACCAGAGATCTGCAGCCGGAAGCGTGGTGCTGCGCATCATGGCCTCCATAAAGCCATAATCCATAAATTTTTCAGTTCCATAAGCCTTCGGATTAAAACCGGCCAGATAAGTCCACATGAGAAAGAGGGCAAAAAACAGAACCTCTTCCCACAGAATCAGGGAAAGCTGTCCTTCCGGAAAGCAGTCGATTCCGTTTTTCAGCTGATTTCTGTAAAGAAAAAAGCAGAGCACCCCACAGGCCACAGACACACCGATACAGGAAGCCGTCGTAAAAGGAAGCACCTTTATGGACACCAGAAACCAGGTGAGAAATCCCGTGACCAGAATCGCAAGAACCTTGGAAAAAAGCCATCCCTTATCGTCAAAGTTCTGAAAAAGCTGTCCGGTCACAGGCATTGCAACCATGCCCATAAACGCCGCCAGAAGCCACCAGGTCCAGAAAGTCCACACATCTCCATGGAGAAGATACGCGGACAATCCCATAAGCAGCAGCCAGATCACCGCCTGGGGAAGTACTTTCATAAGCAACGGATTCTTAAGCTGTTTCATAAATTCTCATTCTCCCATCCTCCGAGGTATAAACCAGCGGATATGTATCTGCAATCAGGTCCTCCCGACACTCCTGGTCCTCAAATTCCATCCCGTCCTGGAAAAGAATGCAGGTGATTCCTTCCTCTTCCACAGTTTCCCGGAGAATCTTTGCATCCCCGGTTGTATAAATAACTACTGCCTGTGCTGCACGGGAATTGGTATCGTAACCCGCCGACCAGGCATAATACGGCCATCCACAGTAAAGCATCACACCGGACAGCGTCACCACATTCATACTGTACTCCGGTGTCAGAATCAGGTCATTTTTATCCAGGTTTTCCGCAAGCCACGCGGTAACATCACTGTTCAGATCCACAGCCAGCCTGTGAGAGGAATCGTTGTCCTTCAGAATCACCACAAAATCATAAATTCCCGTCGCTGTCAGACAGACACATAAAACTCCGCATACCAGCCCTCCAGCACATTTTTTCGCCAGAGCCGGACCTTTTTTTCGCAGCCCGCGAACCAGAGCCGCCACTGTTCCTCCCCAGAAAACTGCTGTAAAAGCATAAGAAATCATAATATACTTATGATTTACATTAATATCCGGCGTCAGCGACACAAAGAAGGCGAAAAGCAATGGAAACAGAAAGGCGAGAAGTATACAGCGGTCCTTTCTTTTCAGAACAAAGGCCAGAATCACCGCACCAAGGAAGAAAAATCCGCTGATCTGTACCAGATACCCGATGACTCCCGGAAGGCTCCTGCTCTCTGCCAGAAATCCCCAGTACAGGGAAGGGCTCATAGCCGAACCGGAGATAAAAAGCTTTGACTGAAGCAAAGAGAAGACTATGGCGACCGCCGCCGTCAACGCGTAATCCAGCTTTCCGTCTGAAAAAACAGCAAAGCCACACAAAATCAGAAGCCCGCCAATCAGAGCAGCTCCGTTCCAGAACGCGCACAGGCCCAGAAGTACTCCCATAAGAAGAGCCGTATCCGCTCTGCGAAAACGCCAGGCTTCCTTCGAAAAAAGCCTCCCCCGAAGCCACGCCAGCCCCTTCTCCGGGTGAGCGTCTCCCGCTTCCAGCCAGTCCAGAAACACCCAGACCGCCACGGAGATCAGAAGCAACCCAAAAGCCAGATGTCTCTGATTCAGATAGACATTAAAATTCCAAAGCCCCCAGTCCTCATTGGCAGTATAGCCGATAAAAGCTGTATTCTCCGCCAGCGTCTGCCACAGATCCCCCGCCTGAATATGCTCCCACACAAACCGGAAAAACGCAGTCCCACTGCGGAAGAAAAAAAGGATCACGGTGACAGCCCCGGCTAGAAAGCCTCCGAACAGTCTCTGGGCAATCCGGTATAAAATCATCAGAAAGCCCACCAGGGAAAGAATGCTGACACTGTTGTAGGCAACGTCCAGCCGCATTCCCAGATACTCCAGGTTTCCGGCCAGGAACTGGAACATAAAATGGTATTTCACATCCTCTCCCCCAAAATGAGGATACTGTGTGGGGAAATTATTCCCAAAGGAAAAAGAACGGATCATGGCCGTGTGCGGCGCATAATCACTGAACACAGTATAGCCGGAATAAAGTATTCCGTCTGAGACATGAAAGACATAAAACATAATCCATGTGATAAAAAACAGCAGAATTCCGAAAAAAACAATTTCCTTTCTCAAAAGCGCAGAGAAGGAAAAGATTCCCCGAAGCCCTATTATATCCGTCTTCCTTTTTTTTCTGCTCAGATACAGAACGGCCAGAAACAAAGCCGCTCCAACCATGACGATCCGATTTCCATATAGCAGCGGCTCATCTACTCCCACACAAACACTGAAAATCCAGGATATTCCATAAACCAGCCACGTGAGAACCAGGGTCCCCGTTCCAAATGCAGCCGGAAGTAAAATCCAGCCCTGATTTCCGTATTTCTGACCGGATGGCCGGGACGAAAAAAGCAGGCGGGATATTTCAAGACCGACCAAAATACACAGCGCCAGATAAATAATTCCAAGCATATTCCTCTCCGTTTCCTTCGGTATAACTTTATCTTTTTTGTCTCTCACTGCAGGTATTCCAGAATCCCATCCGCCACAGCCTGTGCCACCCGCTGCTGATATTCCTCTGTCTCCAGCAGTGCCGCTTCCTCCGGATTGGTCAAAAAACCACACTCAACAATATTGAGCACACCGGGGCTTCTTTTCAGAAGATAATATGTAGTATTCCCCTTCGCAGTTCTGGGTTTCTCAATCTCAAGCTCCGTGTTCAGACTTTCCTGCAGGATCTGCGCAAGTTTTTCCCCCTCCGCAGAATCCTGGTAATAAAAAACCTGTGGTCCTCTCACCTCCGGGTCCGTATAGCTGTTCTGATGGATACTCACGGACAGCAGCGGTTCTTCCTCCTGAATCAGGGCAATTCGGTTCTGCAGATCCTGCGCTTTTTTGTTCCGGGCGCTCTCCTCATACAGCCCCGCATCCTCCTCGCGGGTCATAACCACAGTAAACCCTGATTCTGAAGAATATCCCGAAGCTTCAGGGAAATGGAAAGATTAATTCCTTTTTCCTCCAGATCATTCACACCGATCATACCTGGATCAGAGCCTCCATGCCCCGCATCCACCAGAATCACACCGGTTCCGGCCTCTGAGGTCTCCGTCAGCTCTCCGCCGCGATTCGCGGCTATCATCGACAGAAAATAAAAAGAGAGAATCAGCAGACAGCCCATCAGGACTTCCAGGCCGTGTTTTTTTATAATCAGCATATGGAAACACCTTCCGGCATACTTCTTTTTCAGTATATGTCTCAGAAGGTGTTTTTAGAGCCGGTTTCCATATACAATTTTCCGGCTTTGTCTCTTTTGTCAGGAAAGGTTCTCCGTGATTGTCTGCCAGATGCCGCTGTTTTCAAATCCCAGCTTCCAGGCGGCGACCCCGGCCAGGTCATATTGTGTCGCAAGCTTTACTTTTTCAGCAATAGACTGAGAATCCTCCAGCCAGATCTGATATGTCGTATTTCCAACCTGATATTCCCCGTAATTCTGTCCCGCGGTCTCATCCCACCAGGTTTCCACCCCGTTTTCCGCGATTACCTCCGCAGCTGAATCCATTCCAATGGCTTCACTGGAGAGAACCCCTGCGGTGGTTGACCACAGGCGGGTATAAAAAGGCATTCCATTTATTACGCGCTCCGCAGGAACTTCCTCCAGAGTATCTGTAATACCCTGTTCCACCCAGGAAAGGGAGGCTACAGACCCGGCCTCCTCAGATCCCACGTAATGTTCGTCATAGCCCATGATGATAATATAATCCACCACTCTTCCCTGCTCCGCCCGGTCATAATGACTGGTAAAATCTTCCGGAACCGGATTGTCCACAGAAAGAACAAGATTGTTTTTATGGCATTCAATCGAAAGCTCCCGCAAAAATTCCAGGAAATGAGGCCCTACATCTTCACTGAGATATTCAAAATCCACATTAATTCCGTCAAGCCCCACACCAACTGACGCGCTCACCAGCTGGGAAATCAGATTCTGTCTGGCACTGGTACTGGAAAGAATATCGGTCGTAGTGACATCCGTGCTGAAGTTATCTACCAGCCCCCACACCTGAAGCCCCATGGCATGGGCCTCCGTCACATAATCCGCGGAAGCGATGCTGGAAATATTCCCACTGTTATCCGCAATGGTAAACCATGTTGGAGAAATCACATTTACACCCGTCATATCCTGCGTGGATTCCGCCAGATACGCGTTTGCGTCCTCCGTAGTCACCTGATGCCATACCAGATTGACCTTTTCATCCATCGTAATGTAACTGTATTCCTCGGTCTGAAAATCCCGGTCGAAAGCCGTCTCTTCCCCATCGGACACCTTTGCTTTTTCCACATATCCAATATAGCCGTCCTCCGTGGCCACCTGCACCCAATCCTCCAGCTCCGCCAGAAGACGCAGGGTCGATCCGGTTGCCACCTTTGTAAGAACCTCTGATTTGATCCCTCCAAGATATCGGACATACGTACCCTTTGTAACGGTCACAGTCTGTACCCCGTCAAACTCATACTGAATTGCCACCCGATCCGGATCCGTATAAATATAGGAATCAATATCCGTATACTGCTTAATATAGGTAAGACTGAGATAAACCGTTCCATCCTTCAGCCACACATGCCCGCCCGCTTCATCGGAGGCCGCCGCAGAGGTCAGCTCAGACGGCGTGGCATAGAGAACCTGCTGGTTTTCACTGTCCCAGTAATAACGCTGATTCAGATATGTATTTACGATATCTATGGGAATATAAGCCTCTTCTCCGGAAATAAGCCCCTTCGTCTCCAGGATTTCAGAACCAAGAATCAGCGTCGCCTCCCCTTCCCCGGTCTCCCCGTAATATTCCGTCAGATTCATCTGTGTTTTCACAGGCATATATCTTTTTATCAAAAAAACCATGGTTCCGATGACCGCAATTATCAAAACCAGCGCAATCACCAGAAAAACCGGTCTGGATTTCCTTTTCATAGTTTCCCCTTTCTATGGCCGAATGGCCATATTGGTATCCCCTTGTGGGATTTCCCCTTTCTCCGGCCGCATGGCCATGTGGCCACATTATATCATATTTTTTTAAGAATGTATTACAATTTTTGACATTTTATGATTTTTCACACTTTTACCATAAAGAATATTTTAACGGCTGCCTGACGGTTCAGTGTTTAGGGGAATTCACCTTTTAAACAGGCAGCCGCTTTCTCTTTTGTATATCACGTGTAATTCTTTTTTATCTGTACGGAAAGCTGTTCAGTTTAATCCTCAACAAAATTGAAATTCACACAGGCAATACGACCATTCTGGTCTTCCGTATAGTCCCGCATATACACTCCGCAGTCCGCAATCTGACAGGCTTTTGCGATGATCTTGGGAGTGCTCGGCTCGCCGTTCAGGCAGAGAAGGATTCCTTTCTCCCGGTAAAGCTCCAGCTCTTTCCGTAAAGGCTTCGCAGATTTCTTTTTCTTTTTTGTCCGTGATATATTTTCCGTACTTTTACCTCCTTTCCTCTGAATTTGCGCATGCAGAAAACACCTGGCATAGGTTCCGGGAAAAGGCAGGAATGGCCTGTGCTCTGAAAATTCTTCCGGGATTTCTGTCCTTCGCCGCAGCAGAACCGCCGCATGATTGAAAATCTGGCTGGGACAATTGCAGAAAATTGGGTAAACAGTTATCTGAGTTATACTTCTTGGATTGTTGACAGTTACACTTCTTGTAAGCAAAGGCTCCTGCGCTTTTCCTGATTTTCATTATAACCTTTTTAGGATATAATTCAAGTACTTTATGTACTATGAAAAATATTTTCGAATTTGTTTCCATATTTTTTAGAATTATAAAATTCGAATCACTTTACATCTGAAAAAAATATGTTATAATAAGCTCTGAATATCACAGAAAGCGAAATTGCTTTATACAATTTCCTGTTGACCACAGGAATCAGGGATAGGATGTGATCATGTGAAGATAGAAAAGCTTAATGAAAATCAAATTCGCTGTACTCTCACCAGACAGGATCTTGAAACACACCAGATCCGCATCAGTGAACTGGCATATGGAACGGAGAAGGCCAAACGTCTTTTTCGGGAGATGATGCAGCAGGCACAGACTAAGTTTGGTTTTGAGGCGGACAATATTCCGCTGATGATTGAGGCAATTCCGGTAAGCACTGACAGCATCATCCTGATCATCACCAAGGTTGAGGATCCGGAGGAGCTGGATACCAGATTTTCCAAGTTTGCCCCATTCAGAGATGGCAGTGAAGTACAGAATATGCCGGAGCTTGACGGTGCGGATAATATCATCGACATCTTTCAGAAGCTCTGTGAGGCTAAACTCAGGGAAAAGATGACCGACAAGGCAGAAACCGCCGCACCCCAGACACAGCCGGCAGAAACACAGCAGCCAGAGGCGGAAACTCCTCCTGTAGATATCATCCGGATGTTTGTTTTTCCCATGCTGGATGATATCATCGCGGCATCTCATGGAATGAACGGGTTTTTCACCGGAGAAAATACACTCTATCGGGAATCCCCGGAAGGAGATTATCAGCTGGTAATTCACCAGTCAAATTACTCAGCAGAGGATTTTAACAGAGTGTGCAACATTCTCTCGGAATACGGAACCGGCAAGGCTTTTACAATGGCCGGTGAGGCATATCTCAGAGAACACGGAGACATCATTACGGAAAACGCTCTTCAGCAGCTGTTCCAGTTATGACTTAAACAAGGGGAAGACCGGAGCGGTTCTTCCCTTTGTTTGATTTAGAAGCAAAAAGCAGGCGGCATGAGACCACCTGCTTTTTTCATGTGAAAAACTTCTATTTATCGTGCCATAAAACAATCTTAAATCCGCTTACTCCGCGGCAAGAAAGTCATTAATCTGCTCAACCAGCACGTCCGCATCCAGCCCGTGAACCATGGCTGCTTCCTCCAGAGATTCCATCTGTGAAGCCGGGCATCCCAGACAGTGCATTCCTGCTCTCATAAGAATCGGGGCAATATTCGGATCCAGGGTGATGAGCTGTCCGATCAGCATATTCTTGTTGATCTGTGCCATTGTGTGCATCCTCCTTTTCTTCGTAATGTAGCTTTCGCTGAATTACAGTATAATACGAAAATCCTCCGGAGGCAATGACTAAATCTCAAAAATTATTTTCCATTCTCGTTATGCTCCGCAACAGGAAAAATCTTTCCTCTTTCTTCAAGCTTGAAGGAAATTGGATTGAATGTTATACTGTTTCGAAAGTCAAATGGCATAAACTGCGAAGAAAATAAAAGGAGATTTACTATGACAACCATAGAAAACATATTAAACAGACGAAGCATCCGCCGATATACAGACACAAAAATAGACACGGATACAATGCACACCCTGCTTACATGCGCAATGGCCGGACCTTCCTGCGTAAACGCCAGGGACTGGTCTTTCATTGTTGTGGACAATAAGGATCTGCTGCGAAAACTTGCGGACTGCAATGGCCGTCCGGCATCCATGCTCCCGGACGCAGCCGCGGCGGTAATCGTATGCGGAGATCTGTCCAGAGCTTTCAAAAAAGCGAGGGAATACTGGATCATAGACGGTTCAATCGCGGCACAGAATATCATTTTAGCAGCAAACGAACTTGGAATCGGCTCTGTATGGCTCGGTACCTATCCACAGATGGAAAGAGTAAACAATATCCGACATCTTTTCGCACTGCCAGAGGATATTGTGCCTCATTCCATCATTGCACTCGGATATCCTGATGAAAAAGGAAACGGCGACAAGCTTTTATATGAGGAAAACCGAGTACATTTCAACCGATGGTAGGCAGGCTGTGTAATTTCCACTCCTGTACATCCAAAATGGGAAAAGAGGCTGCCTGGTTGAAAGGATGTTTATGATAACCGAAAACATCCTTTGTTTGTCTTGGGTGGAAAAACGGATATATATTTCCATAATAGCCGCCGAACGAATCACTCAAAGCCCTGTTCCGGATTTTCCATGGGATCACGGTACATAAACTGGCTGATTTTCTTACCATTTTTTATTTTAATTCATGAGGTCCACATGGACCTCGACGCAACCCTGCTTGGCGGCGATGCACTGACCTTCTGACTTCAATCCATGAGGTCCGTATGGACCTCGACCAGGAGTTCCCAGCAATTCACGGGGTTTTAAAAACTTCAATCCACGAGGTCCGTATGGACCTCGACTTGCATCGCTCCGCCGCCTGATAACAGTGCTTTACTTCAATCCACGAGGTCCGTATGGACCTCGACGCGATTTCGATGTCGATTTCATGCTCGTCCAGCAAACTTCAATCCACGAGGTCCGTATGGACCTCGACTGGCAGACGCACCGGAAGCGTATGACACCCTGAAAACTTCAATCCACGAGGTCCGTATGGACCTCGACGAATGACCCGTCCATATTTGAACCTGGCTCATCTACTTCAATCCACGAGGTCCGTATGGACCTCGACTATCACGGGAGCGAAGTTATATGCTACATACATCACTTCAATCCACGAGGTCCGTATGGACCTCGACCTGGCAGACGCGCAAAAGGACAAGCGGGAATTTACTTCAATCCACGAGGTCCGTATGGACCTCGACTGTATTTTTCCTGCTACCTTGCGAAAGCCATACAGACTTCAATCCACGAGGTCCGTATGGACCTCGACGAAACCAGAGGACGTGGACGATAAGGATACAACAACTTCAATCCACGAGGTCCGTATGGACCTCGACTACCCCGCTGTACAAGGAACGATTTGACATAAACACTTCAATCCACGAGGTCCGTATGGACCTCGACGGAGTAGGATTTGCTCCCTGCAGCCGTCAGGCTACTTCAATCCACGAGGTCCGTATGGACCTCGACTATTCCGATTCAGCTTCCGATATTCGCTTAAAAACTTCAATCCACGAGGTCCGTATGGACCTCGACGCGATTTCGATGTCGATTTCATGCTCGTCCAGCAAACTTCAATCCACGAGGTCCGTATGGACCTCGACCGTTAGGGGCATGTTGAGGCGAGTTATGTTAAGGTACTTCAATCCACGAGGTCCGTATGGACCTCGACCGACGGCACAATATCAATTACGCTATCTGAAGATACTTCAATCCACGAGGTCCGTATGGACCTCGACCTCTGGGAACGGAAATCAGTCTGGCCGATGTGGATACTTCAATCCACGAGGTCCGTATGGACCTCGACGGGAACCGGTGCAGAATGGTTCGAGACTGCGAAAAACTTCAATCCACGAGGTCCGTATGGACCTCGACGGGAACCGGTGCAGAATGGTTCGAGACTGCGAAAAACTTCAATCCACGAGGTCCGTATGGACCTCGACTCTTTCTGCGACCGGTCGAAGCAGGCATCATCAAACTTCAATCCACGAGGTCCGTATGGACCTCGACGCAAGTGGTCGACAGCGATTTAAACGAGAATTTACTTCAATCCACGAGGTCCGTATGGACCTCGACAACTGCATGGGGCGCGGGCGTAAACGCTTCCAGAACTTCAATCCACGAGGTCCGTATGGACCTCGACATGCTTGGGCGATATGATACGCCAAGGCGGGCAAAAACTTCAATCCACGAGGTCCGTATGGACCTCGACGATGGAAATCAGGCGAACGGTATGGGGAGGGCTACTTCAATCCACGAGGTCCGTATGGACCTCGACTCTGGAATCCCGTGGAATATCCGCCGCGACTGCTACTTCAATCCACGAGGTCCGTATGGACCTCGACCATTCCTCCTTCTGTTCTTTATTTATTTTTATATACTTCAATCCACGAGGTCCGTATGGACCTCGACTTCAAGCCATGATGGCAAATACATAGCTGTGATTACTTCAATCCACGAGGTCCGTATGGACCTCGACGATGGAAATCAGGCGAACGGTATGGGGAGGGCTACTTCAATCCACGAGGTCCGTATGGACCTCGACGGTTCATCCGGATGGTAACGTCACCATAAGGTCGACTTCAATCCACGAGGTCCGTATGGACCTCGACCGGCGTATGCGCCGCAAGGTTCAAGCCAGATCATACTTCAATCCACGAGGTCCGTATGGACCTCGACATATTATTTTGAGTATAATATCTCATTCTCGAAACTTCAATCCACGAGGTCCGTATGGACCTCGACATTGCTTCTGGACGAAACATCCTGGCGTATTCCTACTTCAATCCACGAGGTCCGTATGGACCTCGACATGATTATTTTGCATAATTATGCAAGTTGTGTGAACTTCAATCCACGAGGTCCGTATGGACCTCGACCATAAAGTAATAAAAAAATTTAGGAAAGAAAAAAACTTCAATCCACGAGGTCCGTATGGACCTCGACCGAGCTGGGGAAAGTAGTAAAGGGGAAGAAGATGACTTCAATCCACGAGGTCCGTATGGACCTCGACTGCGCACTCCCGGTGTAGTACAATGTCCCGCTTTACTTCAATCCACGAGGTCCGTATGGACCTCGACAAGGGAGATCGCAGAAAAATGCAGCCGTTCGTTCACTTCAATCCACGAGGTCCGTATGGACCTCGACGTTTTTTATGCAAATTTACAATAGGATGCAGTGTACTTCAATCCACGAGGTCCGTATGGACCTCGACGTTGTTTTTTTGATTGTTTGGAATGGTACGGAATACTTCAATCCACGAGGTCCGTATGGACCTCGACAATACACCATTGATCAGCGCGGCCTTCGCCGCCAACTTCAATCCACGAGGTCCGTATGGACCTCGACGACCAGTCCACGAAACGTCTCCATTTTCATCAGTACTTCAATCCACGAGGTCCGTATGGACCTCGACCAGGAAGTTGCCGCTGCCATCGGAAAGAAAAAAACTTCAATCCACGAGGTCCGTATGGACCTCGACAATAGGAACGCTAGGTTAGAACAGCATATTAATACTTCAATCCACGAGGTCCGTATGGACCTCGACCTAAATCTTTATAATACTGTTCCCAATCAAAATACTTCAATCCACGAGGTCCGTATGGACCTCGACCGGCAGCTTTGGAATATATGGCTCTGGCCGGATGACTTCAATCCACGAGGTCCGTATGGACCTCGACTGGCCACCACATCTGATCTGGTAACCGACTCCATACTTCAATCCACGAGGTCCGTATGGACCTCGACGTCAGCAACGCCATGTTTGCCGCCCTCGTCTGATACTTCAATCCACGAGGTCCGTATGGACCTCGACCGAGTCTCTTGTGGGCCTGACTGCCCTGAAAAATACTTCAATCCACGAGGTCCGTATGGACCTCGACTGGGTCGGCGGCAACCCTCCTACCGGATATGTACACTTCAATCCACGAGGTCCGTATGGACCTCGACAATGTGCGCTCCTTGCCTTCTGTGGCCCGAATGACTTCAATCCACGAGGTCCGTATGGACCTCGACATTGTGGTTTTTATGGCATTTTGGGAAGTTTTAAACTTCAATCCACGAGGTCCGTATGGACCTCGACTCTATGTCCCATTTTCTGACAAGTTCATTCACATACTTCAATCCACGAGGTCCGTATGGACCTCGACAGCAAAAGCTTCCAGTTATGGAATACTTTTGTACTACTATTTTGTGAAAAACAACAAAACATAATAATTTAAAGATGGATTTTGAACAATATTTCTCTATCTTACCGTGTAAAATCTGGTGCGAACCTCTCATAAAATCTATGTACACTTCTGGATCGCACAAATAGATCCTATCCTGTATAACAGAGAAATTATAAAATCAATGGTCCATCCACCTGCAGCCCACGCTGTACTCCAAAATGTTCTACTTTTCCTCTGTAATGATTGCCCAAAGAGTAAAAGCGCAGACTATCTTTTTCTTCATCTATTTCCTGCAACAAAAGATGTTTCAGTTTTGTATATTGTGCGGCGTCCACCTGACATTCAAAAACAGAGTTTTGCACTCGTACACCATAATTCACACATTGCTTGGCAACTCGTCTCAAGCGGCGTGCTCCTGCCATATCGGTAATACTGATGTCATATGTTATTAAAACAAGCAGTTCAATCACCTCATTTCCATAAGAACGGAGGGTAGGCATCCAAATCTCCTCGCAAATAACGGGATAACAGCATGGCCTGTACGTAAGGTACCATGCCCCACTGGATTTTCTCCTTCAAATAAGGATGCATCAGCGTCTCCTGCTTACGCTTTTGCCAAGCGGTTAAAAAGCATTTTCTTGCATCATCCGTCAGGAAAACGGCGCCATTTTCTTTTTTTAGAAAATCCTTTTTGGTAAAAACGCCGAGATTGATTTGCGTTACAACAAATCTGTCTGCCAAAGGTGCACGCAGTTCTTCCAACAAGTCCAGAGCCAATGAGGTTCGTCCCGGGCGCACAGTATGAAGGAATCCCACCGCCGGGTCTAATCCTACAGCTTCCAAAGCACCTGTGATTTCATTTCCCAGCAGAGTATAAGCAAAAGAGAGCATTGCATTAACAGGATCTAACGGAGGACGCCGCGTCCTTCCATCAAAAACAAAGGTTTCTTCATTTCGCAGGATCATTTGTGGGAAAGCGCCAAAGTATGCTTTCGCGGCAATTCCTTCAATTCCCATCAGTTCGCTTCTTGTATCCGTTTCTTCCAAACTTGCAAGAGAATGTAACATTTGTTTAATTGACCCGTTCAGTACTTCCTGGTTGACCCGCATGGAATGGTCTCGCTTTACCCGTTCCAGACACCACCTGCCATTATAGATTTTACCCAGCAAAAAAAGATTTTGCAATTGCAATGGACTGCGTTTCATCCGCCGCTCTGAAATACTGCGTTTCACGCAGTAGTACATTTCCACACACTGGCCCATTGACTCGGGCCAGAAAACGACCATACTGAGTCAGAAAGCAAAGCCCAATTCCTTTTTCCGCACAGGCACCCATCAAGGCTGGGCTGACACCCTTATAGCCAAAACAGACAATTCCCTCTAGGTTGTGCAGCGGAACCCGCCCCAAATCACGCTGTTCCTGCAAAAGGACAATATTTTCTCCATCCAGAGACAGATACACATTAGGCGTTGTCACGTATAACGTGTTCAGCAATTTTTTCATGTGCTGTCCTCCTTGAATTCATGGAATGCCCTGCGAATATATTCCGAAGCCGATACTTGTTTCCGCAATTTGGGCTGGCAGATTTCCACGAGAGAACAACTCTTACAGGCTTTTCCCATTTTTGCCTTCGGCGTATAACCCTTTTCCATCAACTGATGCATTTCCTCTGTGGATTTCTTTACCTTTTTCCGCAGCTCCTCCGTCATCAGAACTTTCTGTCGATGTTTTGTTTTGCCATAATACAGCGCTCCTTCTGGGATCTCTGTCACAAACATTTCCTCCAGGCACATTGCCTGAGCGCATAATTGCAATGCATCTGCCCCTTGAACGTCTGGACGACCCAGCTTATATTCAACCGGGTATAATCTCCAACGGCCACCTCGCCCCTGAATAGGGATTCCTGATTCATCTTTATATAGTTCTACCATATCGCATACACCAGTAATTTTCAACGTCTGGGATCGAACTGGCATCCCGCGGGATAACAACACAGACCCTCGCGCTTCTGTAAAATTATTGTCATGAACCCGCTCATGCATATAATGACCTTCCAGGGTCAGCGCATTTTCCTCCCACAGTTGCTCAATATGAACCAAGGCCCACCGTCTGCGGCAAAACTGAAAATGCTTCAGTCCCGACAACATTAAAAAGTCGGAATCATCATTCACCATCCAAAACCTCCGGCGTCAGACCTTCCAAATCCTCTGTATGCACGGATACCTTTCCCGTCTCATCACAAGAGACATGCAGTGTACGATGCACTTTGGCGGAGGAGTACTGTCCGTTGGCACAGTTGTGCTCCCACCAGATCAACTTTACCACTTCCATGCTTCCGGCGGGGCGGGCAGCAGATTCATCGTTGCGGAACAGCGTACGCAGAGCTTCTTTCAGAAGTTCCGCATCTGCCTCACTGAATCCCGTCTTCTCTGCCAATTGTACGCTAATAGCTCCGTAGGTCACGTAGACACCAAAATCTACCCGATGTTTCGTTCCCATTGTGTCCTTTCCCTTTTTATCCGGGTCATCCCCCGTCTCCAAATTTACAGATTTTGTAATCTGTGTGCTGGTAATGTCTACCGGCTTCAAGCTGAATGCCGACTGGATACTGACGGGGCCGCGCACGCCGATGGACACAGCATCTGTTTCACTCTCATCGTCCTTTTTCCCTTTTTTCTTAAAAGCAAATACCTGTCCAAAAGCCCGGACATCATACCAGGACGCGCAGGCCAGCTTTCGATAGGCTTCGCTGGTTGTCCCCGTCTTTTGATCCTTGTCTTTTTTCCCTTTCGGAGTCTGCATTTGTTTCATACATTCTGCCAGTTCAGGGTTTCCATCTGCCCGGTCCCGCAGGGAACGGAACCCATCTGTACGACGCTCGTCCGACTGAACGAAAATGTTCTGTCCCTCGTCCATCAGTCGATTGCGGAGCTTCCGTTTCAGACAAACATCCGAGACCTCACCCAGCCCTTCCAATGTTGTTCTGGGACGATTTCCATCCAAAGGATCACCGTTAGGATTCGCGTTGCGCACAGTAAATACCAGTGCAAAGTCAATTTTTTTTGCCAGAGTAGTCATATTATCATTCTCCTTTTCTATTTCGTTCTACATAGTAACCATACAGATAACTGCTGTTCAAGGGTGTATTATTATTCCAACCATTCTGGAGAAGCCGGGCTTCCAACTGCTCCAACAGCGCACTGGCAGCTGTATGCTCTGCTCCATATCGCTGATATGGTTTGAGTTTAACTTTCAAATATGTCCAGGTAGCCGCCGGTTTCTTTGCAAAGGCAACCATATAACGCAGGGCATTTGTGATGCACTGTTCTGTATTCTCCTGTACGCCGCCTGCTCGAATGAAAAACATCCCCCGTTCCAGCCGTTCCGCCGCTCCAAGCATCCGACCATACCAGACACTGCGCAGTTCACCAACATCCTCCGGCCAGCTCTGCGGTTCCCATAGATATTGCGTTTTTTGGTAAAAAGTCCGAAGCATCCCGTAATAACCGTGGATATAGCTGCTGTCCAGCGGCGAAAGCAATTCCCGATCTGGCTGAGAAAACTGCGACTCTATTCTGCCAATTAGGAATTGGTAATAGCCAGCCTTGTCCCCGAGCTTTTCCAGATAGGGAATCAGCTTATTATGAAGACAACTCCAGCTCTCAAAGGGTCTGGCAGCAAACGTTGACATCATCTGTATAGCGTTGGTTTTGCCAAGCCGTTCGCCGTCACTGCTTTCCATTTCAATCATATCCGCAATAGCCAAAAGGCAACCATATAACTGAGAACGGCTGGTCGGCATCTTGTGCAGAATCATCTCTTTTGCTTCTCCAGGTTTTTTTTCATCCTTATTCTGTTTCGTAAACCAATTCCGTCGCTGGCTGGAATATCCCTGTAAAAATTCCATAGAAAGAGGACTTTTATCAAGCCTTTCTTCTTCAATAAACAGACCTTCGATCTCTTCAAAAGCAATTTGGTACCGTTTTGTGCTCTCTCCTGCTTTTTGAAAAACTGGAAGCAGCTTTTCATGTATCATTTGCCAGGTATCAAAGGGGCGCTGTGAAAATCTCTGCATCAGACGAACCGCATTGGTTGGAAGACTTGATCTCTGTTTCAAAACATCCTCTTCCATCCTGTCCGCCACAGCCAATAGTCTCCCATATAAATAGTCCCGATTCCGGGAAAACGTTTGCAGTTCCGGCGAAAACACCTCGGAACCCAATGTATTCCCGCGTTTTTGGAAACATGAGACTATTGCACAAGTGGTATTGACGCTGCGCTCCCATGCATATCTATCCCATTTTGCATCTCTCCCACTGGTAAACGACAATGGGCTACAACACCGATGAACGGCACTGTTTACCATACTCAGAGACAGCGCCTGTCGATCCACGATACACATCATCAGTTGAGACAGCAGTTGGCGCATGAGCTTTGTCTGAGATTTCTCACATTTCAGATCCTGCTTTGCCAGGCTTACAGCATCAGCGCCCAAAACAGCTTCTGCAATCCTCGTTGGAGTAGGCGTTGCAATTTCAATTGTCTTTGCTTTTGTGTTATAGCGCCCCCACCAACAGCAACATCGGTACCAATCTGCCAAACGTTCTACATAATCGTTACCCGGACATTCCTGGTAGTAGGTAATAGACATTCTTCCATCCGTTGCCGCCTCCAGTCCCAGGATTTCCACGCGGTTTACTCTCTCTGCGTTCCAACCGGCTAAACGGAGACCATAGCCACGTGCTGCATCGTTTACCGCCTTTGCATATCCATCCAATGTGTCAATAACTGGTTTACTGATCCTATCCTCATATTCCTCTTCCTCTTCTTCCTCGTCCATTGGAAGGGCATTTTCTTCTGTCGCAGGCTTCATAACTACGCCATTGGTATTCCAGGCCACCCAGATCATGCCATATTTGTTTATTCCCTGACGGGCAATCAGCCAGGAAAGAGCGTTGTGCGCGCGAATCATTACACTGGTGCTGACACACGCCGCACTGTGGTCTGAGACAAAACGCCCCTTATACTGAAAAGGATAAATGGCGTCCTTTGCCGAAATCAGTTTTGCATTCCCAAGCACCTTGGGATAGTTCGTTGTAGAGGGAAGCGAACAGCCTTCTATATAACAAAGCCTTTTTTCCCCTGGCAGGTGCTGCGTGTAATACCGGCTCCAGCTCTCTTTTATATCTGTCCGCAGCCAGAGGTCATCTGGGCTTGTGTCCTGGGTCTGTACAGAAAAGCAGACCATAGCTTTTCTGTCCGCGCCTTCTCCCTGCCGCATTTCTGAATTTTTATAATAGCTCAGCTTCAAATTCAACTGCGTGCTCAAATCAGAAAGCAGGGTATGCCGGTTCAGATAAGTATAAACCGCTTGCAGGCAAGCCGGCGCGTCTGGTTGTTCACACCACGTTTTTAACTGTTCCATGTAGGCGTTGAACCGCTCTCGATTGCTTTCGTCTTCATAAACCAGATATTTCAAATTTTCCGAAAGAGGATAAGGTGCGCCTTTGTCGCCAGTTCGGCTTTCCGCCTGCGGGGTGCTGGGAATTTCCAGCATCGGCGGCTGTCCCTTTCTGTCATTTTCATTTCTTTTTACATTTAGTTCATCTGCAGACACGAACTGTCCATCCATCGTCAGAACGATATGATATTTTACACTTTTACGGACAAATCCCATTGGAATCAGCGGAGTGTTTTCATTGCTCTGATCGCTGACAATCCCTACATCGTATGCCTCACACAACTTTTGCATCCAACTCATTACACTTCCTCCTTCATCCCGGCCAGCTCCTGTTGGAGGGATGCTTCATCCAGCCCGGAGAAATTCCCAAGTATTTTCTTAAACTGCTTGACCTGCACCGAGTGCACCGGCTGTTTCATCTCTTCCGGAATATTCCAGGGCGCGGGGAATCGAATTATGCCGTCTGACATCTTTGCATTCCAAAACCGGGTAGCCAAGACACCTTCCCCCGTTTCGTCTGCATAATCGAATCCGTGAAACATGACACCTAAGCTTAATTCTCCATAATTATCATAAAATCCTTCCCCGCTGCCGAAAGCACAGGGTTCCACATATCCCTGACACTCCCGCGTTCCCAGAAAAATATCCCGGCGTCCACCCTTTTCCACCATGCGCCTGGCAATGTTATGATGCTTATACTCGTTAAAATCCTGTTCCAGATCCTTGCGGCGATTTTCGTTAATAATAAAGTGAGCGCGTACCTGATAGGACACATCCACCAGGTAATTATAAATCGACAAGGTGTTCTTTGGCTCATTATAGCTGATGGGACGAATATTCCTGGATTCAGTACGAATAGGATTTATAATTCGCACTTCATCCACCACCCAGAGGATGGACGGCTTCCAGTAAATGCTCTCTGTGATTCCCTTTAATGCTTGGTAGGTAGGTACCATGTAGCTGCATTTTTCGCCGCCCATGCGAGTAAGTGGATCGCTGAACAGTGCATAACGACCAGTCACGGCATATTCAATTTGGTTCATTATTTTCAATGGCAAATTCCTCCTTTTTACGCAACCTCTGATTAGACTAAAAGCAGTTCCAGCTCACGAGGTGTCGTGCTGACTCCGGTGTCAGCGTTGTAATACTCCGCCTGCAATACGACCACGCCGGTCTCTCCCAGAGCATGCAAGGCGCCTTCCCGTGCCAGTCGGTCAAACATCTGTTCATAAAGATTAACGCTGTACTGCTGAGCCTCCTTCAGGCAGGCAATCTCTTCCTGCATGGTATGACGACTTTCCAACATTTGTATCAATTCAGCCCCTTTTCCATAAGGAACCAGCACACTTTTTGTCCGCTGATCAATTACCTGAAACGCTTTGCCTGCGGTGCGAAAACTCTGGCGGAGCCGTTTACTGAGAAACTCCGGTATATTTTTTCCAATATTCGCACAATTCCGATTATCCGAAAGCATTGTAACAAGATTGGTTTCCCATGCAGGATATGGGTAAAGCTCCACCTCTTTAGTATAAGCTTCTTCTTTCCTAAAGTAGGCTTCTACGATTTCCGGACTTCCCAGACTATCCGCATTCGCGCCATTATTCAGCAAGCTTCGGCTAAGCAGCTTTCCCTTCTGGATATCAGGCAGGCTTTTCAGGTTTTCATCTGCCAGATCCCACAGATAAACCTGCCCTAGTTTCCATTCAAAATTTCGATTGCATCTTCCGCCTGCCTGAATAATACTGGGAATCCCGGCAAGACTTCGGACTACGACGGGGAAACTGACGTTGATTCCAGCTTCGATAAGCGCGGTGGAAACACAGCAGACCAGCCTATGCTCTTTCAGCCACGCCTTTACCCAGCGTAAAATTTCTTTCCGATGCATTGGACACATCAGAGTGCTCAGATGAACGCACAGCACTTCATCTCCGTTACACGTTTTCGCACGGACTTCTAATTCTTCATCAGAAAGTCCCTGCTGAACCTCTGTCAGCCTGTACCCGGAAGACATCAGTCGTTGGGAAACACTTTCATAGATTCTCAAGGCAATAGCTTTTGTGTTAACAATGGTCAAAACAGAACGATTTTCCCGTACCATCGCCGCGATATCATCGGCAGCATCCTGGTATGTGCGCTGTTGTAGCTGCGGCAGATACTCCACTCTTTTCAGCTGCTTATACAATGTATTTACGTCCGGAACCAGCTCCGCCGCCTTCAACGCCAGGTTCGGCTGGGTAGCAGTGCAGAGCAGCACTGTACACTGGCAATACTGTACCAGAAACTGGACAGCTTTCTGAAATAATCCCTGACACTTTTTGGGAAGCGCCTGAATTTCATCAAAAATCAGAACGGAATGAACGAGGCGATGCATTCTTCGCACATTATTGTTTCCATCTTGAAACAATGCGTTCAGGAACTGTACCAGACTAGTCAAAATAATATCGCTGTCCCAGCGTTCAGTCAATCTGCGATGAGAAGCTTCCTCCTTTTCATCCTCCAGAACAACATTAGAGTGATGTTCCAGAATAGATGGATAATCGCCCAATGCGTCACGGATATCCCTTGCATTCTGGTCAAGAATCGTATTCATGGGAATGATGTAAAAAATGCGCTGTGACTTGTTTTTCTGTGCCTGAGCAAGCGCAAACCGCAGGCTGGAGTATGTTTTTCCGCCTCCGGTGGGAACGGATAAAGTATAAATACCTGGCCCTGCACTTCCTGCGTCTTTACAATACTCCGATACCATCCAACGCGTCTCAGCCAATGGCCCTTCTTTTGGAAATTGTGCAAGATACTGTTCCAGTTTTACCAGTAGATCGCCCCAATCCGGCTCTTCCCTGGTCACGGTAAAAGGATCTATGTCATTTTCAAAGCAGGCAGAATCCCACCTGTCCGCATCTACGAGAACGCTTAACAGTAGCCTTGCAAGCATCCCCCAGGAGAAAGAGCTATTCCCCAGTCCAAATGCGTCCAGTTCCTGGCAGGCAATACTAAATAACTCGTCCAGTTCCTCAGCAGATGCAACTTCTATATAAAAATTTTTTGTTGCTTCCTGGTAATCCGCTTCTGTTTGATTCTGTAAATCCATCAGAAATGGAGAATCTCCATCTTTATTCAGGCAATCCTGGAGCCCGGTATGATGTCCAGCAATACAAAGAGAAATCAGTTGCGCAGTACGCCGTTTCCGAAAATCCTGTTCCGATTCTCCCCAACGTCGCCAGGCATAGAGAGCCCCTAGCGCCGCATGAGTTGGATGCCTGCGTCCGAATCCGAACAGATAGTCCTGCCACTCTTGTTTACCTTTTCCCAAATCGTGTAGAAGACCAATCAACTTGGACAACGTACCTAGCCCTTTACTTTTGGATGTCAAGAAGCTGAGATGTGCTACATTTCTGCTATGCTGTCCCAATTCCTGCGTTTTTCCATCCGATTTTCTTCTGTGTGCGTACATACACATTCCTCCATTCTACTACAATATATTTATGAGTTAGATACCTTACAGCCAGTAAGGTTCTTTTCCATCTTATTGCTTAAGCTGTTATAATGAGGGAGCAATCGATATATCGGCTTCTTTCCTCTCGTTTATACAACCTATAAACAATCATGTTTGTTTTAAATATCAATATCATGAATGATAATACTT
>JAJQBI010000080.1 GCA_021203365.1 Clostridiales bacterium | reverse complement strand
ATATTAACATAGTATTTCGAGTCATGCAAGCTTTTTCTCAAAAAAATTTAAATAAATTGTAACATTTGTTAATTTTTGCATAAAAAAGGGACTCCCACAGAAGTCCCTTAAAAACATATACTATAATTGTAATTGAATCGGCAAAAAGTATCTTATCGCTATGATACACGGCTCAGGAGTACAGATCCGCCAGAATCTGGCTTGCGGTCATACCCTTATATCCATCCGGATCCGACAGGGTACTGCTGCTCCATCTGAAATACGCACCGTTTTTGATGTAATTTCCAGAGGATGTGTGATAGCTGTACTTGGTATATCCGGAATACTTTGACATATACTTTTTGGCAAGAGTAATCGCCTCACTGCTGTAATCGCCGCTGGGGGTCGGGGTTCCGGAAAGCTGAACACCTGCATTGGGCGTGGAATGTACAATCACAATACTGGAATCGGAGCACTGTCCCACCACAATCCAGGTATGACCGCTGTTATACCCTACGTCACCGGCGTAAAGCTTGTAGTCCGTGGATGCCAGTTTGGACTGAGAAACCAGGCTGCCCCAGCCAAGAGACTTATAATAACTTCCCACATTTTCTGCCGTAACTGTATAGCCGGAACCAGACCGCATAACCTGATAAGCCGCCCATCCCACAAATCCGGAGCAGTCAAATCCCTTTGCCCGTGTGCTCGTACTCAGGTCCATATAATCCGTGTAGTCATAATCTGCGCTCTGACTGTTATAAAAAGAAATCATAGTCGACGGAATACCGATGGTGGTGGAATTGTTCCAGCCGCCTCCCCATACATACAGGACTTGTCCCACCGGGCTGATCGCACCGGCCAGGTAGTTCTTGATAGTTTTGGTTCCCGTCGAGGTTGCGGTTGTAACTGTAGCGGTCTCGGTACACACACCCGACGAGCTGATTGTATATGTAACACCGCTTACGGTAACCGATGTACTTGTCAGCATTACACCGGTACTGGTATTGAAATAATAATAATAGCTTCCAATCTTCTTAAGCCCTGTATACATAATACCGTTGCTGGCATGGAAATACCGGGTTTTGCTGCTGTTCCAGCCGGTCAGCATAATCCCGTTGCTTTTATTGAAATAGCGCTTCCCGCTGCTGGTGGTCATCCAGCCTGTATACATATAACCGGTACTCCGGTTAAAGAAACGATACTTGCCGCTGCTGTTCTTTACCCAGCCCGTATACATATAGCCGGTGGATTTGCTGAAATAACGGTAACCACTGCTGGTTTTCACCCAGCCCGTAAACATATAGCCGGTGGATTTGCTGAAATAACGGTAACCACTGCTGGTTTTCACCCAGCCCGTAAACATATGGCCGTCTGTCTTGCTGAAATAGCGATAACCGCTGCTGGTCTTCACCCAGCCTGTTACCATAACGCCTGTGCTTTTACTAAAATAATATTTCTTTCCGTTCAGGGTCAGCCAGCCTGTTACCTTCGTGCCATTTTTGTAATAATAGGTTTTTCCGTTCACGGTCACAAAGCCGGTGGTCGTTGCAGCTTCAACCTCCTGCGTCGTATGACAGGTCACCACACCGGACGCGCAGAACATAAAAAACAGAAGAAGACACCAGATTCTTATTTTCCTGCCCACTTTTTTTCTACCTACCTTCCCTTTTCACTTGGTTTGTAATTCCAATGTTTTACCATTTCCGCAAAAAAACACAGCTGCTTATCAGTCTCTAATTTTTACAATTTTGTTACAACTTTATGGCTTCATTATATAATAACCTTAAGAATCCGTCAACAAAAAACTGTGATTTTTACGTGTTTTTTTCGTAACAAACATCTGTTTTTCGCCTCTTCGATTATTTTCGTAATATTCCCATAACAAGCGGAAGATTGTCTCCGATTCTCTGTCCGCAAAAGCAGCAGGGGCATTGGAAATATATTTCCAATGCCCCTGCTGCTGTCAAAAAAATATTTTTCATTTCAGATTTATTTTCTGCCAAAATCAGAGAAAACGTTTCCGAAGAGTCGCTCCGTCCATCGCGCTTAAATATGCGGGCGGTACATCAAACACAGTCCTGCAGCCCTTCTGTCCCTCCTGGTTCATACGCCAGGCCGCCCGTGCGTAGGCCAGAATCACGGAAGATGTAAATTCCGGATTTGAATCCAGCTTCAGGCTGTATTCGATCACATGGCTGTTTTCATCGTTCCAGCCGGTCTTCCCGGTGCGGATCACAAAACCACCGTGGGGAATTCCGCTGTGATTGGCGTTCAGTTCCTCCTGAGAGATGAAATGCACCGTGGTATCATACTCATCAAAATAATTTGGCATCGTCTTGATCTCATTCTCAATACGGGAAAGGTCCGCCCCTTCCTTCGCCACAACAAAACACTCGCGGGTATGCTTCTGTCTTGTAGTGAGATCAGGGTTCTCCCCTCTGCGCACCGATTCCAGCGCCTCTTCCACAGGAATTGTATACTGTTTCGCATCCTGTACACCTTCTATGCGGCGAATTGCATCCGAATGTCCCTGGCTTACGCCCCGGCCCCAGAAGGTATAATCCTTCCCGTTGGTCAGAATCGCGTTGGCATACATACGGTTCAGGGAGAACATTCCCGGATCCCAGCCCACGGAAATAATTCCCACATGGCCGCTCTCCGATGCAGCCTGGTCCACATTCGCAAAATGCTGCGGAATTTTCGCATGGGTGTCAAAGCTGTCTACCACATTAAACCACTGCGCATACTTCGGCGTCTGCACCGGCAGATCCGTAGCGCTTCCGCCGCAGAGGATCAGGACATCGATCTCGTCTCTGTGTGCTTCTGCCTCATCCGCGGAATAAACTCCGGCCGTTTCTGTCAGAATCTTCACGGTTTTCGGGTCACGGCGTGTGAAAACCGCCGCCAGCTCAACATCCGGGTTGTGCCGAATGGCACATTCCACACCGCGCCCCAGATTGCCATAACCAAGGATCCCAATACGTATACTCATTATTTCCTCCTTTACTGACCTGACGACTCTGCCGCAGTATACGCTCCTGAAAATCAGTCTGCTCACCAGCCGAAAAGTCTCTGCATAATCACTCTCTCAGTGTAATATTTAAACAGAAAATTGTCAATCCGCAACCCCGTCTTCTTTTACCAGGACCTTCAGAATCTCCGCAATATACATGGTGTGATAATCCTTTTCCGGATACCATTTCTCATCATTCTCCGGTCTGTCAAACCGGGATGGCTCGATCGTATCATGGTACATGGTACGGCATACAAAAATCAGCCGGGCCTCCCCGATCCCCGGCGTCCCGTCAATAAAATACGGTGTCAGCCCCGCTTCCTTCAGCTTATCCATGCCCCGGCCAGTGGCTGTTCCGCAGAAATTAAGCGCCTTCCGATATTCCCCCGGCAGCACGGAAATTGTAAATATCCCCTCCCGGTCCACAAATTCCTTTGTATATCTCTGCGGCCGGATGTATACAGTCACCGCATTCTTTCCCCACATCACACCCATAGCTCCCCAGCTGGCAGTCATGGTATTGCATTTCTCTTCATCTCCGGCTGTGATCAGGAGCCAGTCCTTTCCTATTACATTAAACGGATTTAAATGAATGTTCCCGGCATCTGTCTCATAAAAGCTCATCGCATTGTCCTCCATATTTTTGCTCAGGCGTATATCTCCCGCAGTACTTCTCAGAACGCCTGATTCCAAAGTTTTCATCTGCGCATATTTTAACCCGCGTCAAAAGCTGTGTCAAGGCAAAACAGACTTTTCACACAGCAGGCTCCCAAAGTCCCCATCTCCCGGCCAAAAGCCGAAATGGTGATCATCAAAAAACGCCGCCTGTGGATATCTCTTCCAAAGGCGGCGGCATGGGCGATGTCTCATCCGGACATTTCCGGAATCAGTCCAGATAGTTGCCTACCGGGCTGCTGTTATACTGTTTAATAATCTTCAGCATTATAGAACCATCCGGTTCCTCTGTCTGTTCAACGATTTTATACTGTGTATGATTGCGCTCAAGATTATTCTTATAATGCTCTACCTCTCCATGGACAAGCTTTACGGCATAATCATGATCCATATCTTCCTTCAGCATAAAATGCAGTGTCTGACAGATGCAGGCAGCTTTTATTCTCTTCATTCTTACACCTCCTTCTGGCAAAACCGATGTTCCTATTGCGGCTTCCACCTGAATAGGGGCAATAAATCATTCTGACTCATTCCATTTAAATTTTACAATTTTTTCACAAAATTATCAAAAGTAATAATTTGACAAAATTATGCGGGCTCCCATATGGGCAAATCTCCCACATCTACCGATCGTTCACCACCTGAAAGATATAGAACTTTAAATAATAAGATTCATCTGCGGCCCAGAGAATGGGATGATCCGGCGCCTGTGTACGGTATTCCACCTGGCGAAGGCGCTTATGCACATTCCGGGCCGCCTGGGCGATGGTGCGGGTAAAAAGCTCATAGGTCATAAAATGAGAGCAGGAGCAGGTTGCCAGAAATCCCCCGTCCTTCACAAGACGCATGGCTCGCAGATTAATTTCCCGGTAGCCCTTTACCGCGTTCTTTACGGAGTTCCGGGATTTGGTAAATGCCGGCGGGTCCAGAATAACCACATCGAATTTCTCCCCCTTCTCCTCCAGCTTCGGAAGAAGGGCGAACACATCCTCACACAGGAACTGTACCCGGTCCTCCAGTCCGTTCAGCCTGGCATTTTTTGCCGCCTGATCGACCGCCAGCTGTGAGCTGTCCACCCCGATAACACTTTTTGCCCCCGCGATTCCCGCGTTCAGGGCAAAAGAGCCGGTATGCGTAAAACAGTCCAGAACTTTCGCGTCCTTACACAGGCGGCGGATGGCAAGACGGTTGTATTTCTGATCCAGGAAAAATCCGGTTTTCTGTCCATCCTTCACATCCACCTCATACTGCACTCCATTTTCCTCAATTCTCACAAGGGTGGGAAATTCCTCCCCAAGGAATCCCTTCGCCAGTTCCATGCCTTCCTGGCGGCGAACCTTCACGTCGCTGCGCTCGTAAACACCCCGGATCCGTATTCCGTCCTCCTCCATAATTTCTTTCAGAAGGCAGACAATTGTCTCTTTCCACCGGTCAATCCCCAGGCCAGGGACTGCACCACAAGCACATCCTCAAACTTATCCACCACCAGGCCCGGAAGGAAATCCGCCTCCGCAAAAATAACACGGCAGCTGCCCGTGTCTGTAACTCTTTTCCGGTATTCCCATGCATCGCGCACGCGCTGTTCCATAAAATCCCGGTTAATCTCCCGGTGCTCATCCCTGCAGAGCAGCCGGACTGTGATTCTGGAACTGGTATTGATAAACCCCTTTCCCAGAGGATATCCGTCAAAATCGTGAACCAGAACCACATCCCCATTGACATAGCTTCCCACAACACCGGCAATCTCATTGTCAAAAACCCACATGCCTCCTGCCTTCAGGAATCTTCCTTCCCCTTTTTTTAAAGTCACAACCGCCAGACTCATCCTTTTGCTCCTCCAAACTCTCAAAGAGGCCGGTACATGGTTCCCGTTCTCCGGTCGCCAGGCGCCAGCCTCTCTATCATCCTATTCTCATCCTGCTTTTTTCCGTACAGCAGAGCGCGCCGGAATTTCCTTCGCGTTCCGCCGCTTTACCGACCGCGCCTCTTCAGATTTCCCGGCGCCGGACACAGCCGCGAACTGTCAATAGTATACCCATTCCCCTGTAGTCTCATCATAATAGCCGTCCTGCTCATATGTGGACTCATCATAGGTATTCTCATCATAAGTTTCCCCTTCGTAATAAGCGCTCTCATCATAGGCATTCTCTTCATAGTAAGCGCTCTCATCATAGGTCTCCCCGACAGTCGTATCCGCCGCGGAAGTTTCCCCATAGAGATGTTCAAAGAAGCTCATGGTATCATTATAGAGAGTCTGCCGATCCTCAAGGGAAAGTGCGGAAACACTGCTGTCCGCGATTCCGGAAGCGTCCAGTCCGAAGATGGACTGAAGCTGATCCTGCATCATATTCAGCTCCGTGCTCATATACACTTCTGTTCCATCCGCGATAAAGGATCCGGTTCCCATGTACAGAATATTGTAGTAAGCACTTTCCACCGCATCCGTCAGCGCACTGGCCGTCGCGGAATCCAGAACCACCGTTGCATATGCCGAGTAATCGTCCATGGCACTCTGCAGAGAAGCCGTGTCCCCGCCATACTCTCCGGCACAGAAAAGCTGCGCTTTGCTGAACTGAGACTGCGCCTGCTCACTGAGAAGCGTTGTATCCAGGCCGGTTCCGGATGTATCCAAAGTATCCTCCGTCGTTTCATCTAAACCTGTTTCAGTCCCATCCAGAGATTCCGAATATTCGTCCGCAGATTCGGTGTAGTCTTCCGTATACTCCCAGGTATCCTCCTCGGAAATTGTATCCGCAGCATCGGTATCCTCCTCTGTCCAGACGTAATCCCATTCTCCCTCATCTGCTGCCGCTTCTCCGGCTGCCTCGCCGGTCTCCTCTGTGGACTCCGGCTCTGACGTTTCATAGGATTCCTCATCTTCATCCACAACCACAACCTCAAAGACATCATCTCCCATCTCTGAGGTCTCTTCCATATCCTCCTCGTCGCCCATATCCGAGGTCTCTTCCATATCCTCCTCAGCCAGCTCCGTAGTTTCTTCTTCCAGATCCGCATCCTCTGTAGAGCTCTCGATGACATCTTCCCCGATGGCTGCCACATTCACATCGTCAAGAATGCTGTCTTCCTCTTCTCCGTCGGCTTCCTCATCCGTTCCTTCGTCTGTTTCTTCGTCGGTTTCCTCTGAGGTGCTTTCCTCCGCATCTGTCTCGGTCAGGGTGTCTTCCACATTTTCAAGTGTATCCTTCACATCCTCATAGTCATACCCTTCTTCCGCAATCTCCTGCAGAAGGGAAATCAGCGAATCCAGATCCTCCTGGCTGATATCTACACCTACAGTGATATCATTGTTATTCAGAACATTTACCACTATATTGGTAATTTCCTCCACATTCGTGATATTGTTCTGAATAATCATCGTCTTAGACTCATTCACAACCAGCGTAGCCGGCCTTGGGCCAATCTTTTCTCTGTAGATTCCGGTTACCACCATCTCCTTCGTTGCCAGCTGCTTTTTTGAAGAGGACAGTGTCACACCGCTGGCCTGCTCATAAGCCTTCATTACACCGGTCAGCGCTCCCGTACCGGAAACCTCCAGCGGGCAGGCCGCCACCACTTCACAGTTCTTCACTCCGGCTGTGGAAAGGGCACTTGCGATCATATTTCCATTTACATAATTCAGATTTGCCGTGCGGACCTTGATCCCACCCGAGCTTGTCGGCTTCACATAGGCACAGCTCAGCGTCCTTGTTCCAATCTGCTCACTGGAAATATAGCCGCCCAGTTCCTCATACTCTTCCGCGTTGGTCACATAGATAATCCGCACCTCGCTGGTACTGACATTAAAATAATTCAGCATGGTCTGTCTCTGCGCATCTGTAAGATCCGCTCCCAAAGTCACTACCTTCGAGGAATCCGCCGACACAGGCGCCACACCGGCAGCCGTCAGGCAGGCCGCGCACAGCAGTGCAGTAAACAGCTTTCTTTTTTTCATAAATTTCCTCCTGTCCTTTTAAAACCCATAACCTTTCACAATCCCGGTTCATCCTCCCTCTCCCCGAGAAAGGACATGCCACACACCGGCTCCTGCATAATTATAACACATCCTGATGCAGTTTTGTAATCTATATTCACCACTCTGAAATTTTTACAGATAAATATTTATTCCCAGGCGTTCACCACGTTTTTCGGCATCTCACCGTTTTCCATCCTGTGAATATTTTCCCAGATCATTCCATACCCCCTGCGAAAGCTGGAAGCCGTGATTCCGGCGATATGGGGGCTGAACAGAATCCTGTCTGCGATCTCCTCCGGCTGCGCCACCAGAAGATTGTCTCTCTGTACCGGCTCCCCTTCCAGAGTATCCAGACCGGCCCTGCGGATCTTCCCACACTTCAGCGCCTGCAGCAGCGCACCGGAATCCACCACCTCACCTCTGGCTGTATTGACGAAATAAGACCCAAAAGGCACACGGCGGAAAAACTGTTCCCCGATCATGTGAAAGGTCTCCGGCATGGCCGGGATGTGAATGGAAAACATCTGACATCCGGCGCTGAGTTCATCCAGGGGAAGATAGGCAACGTGATATTTTTCCTCTGTCTCCGGGGAAGCTCTGTGCCTGCTGAAATAATATGTCTCCGCGCCAAAAGCCCTCATCAGCTGCGCCACACATCGGGCGATGTCCCCGAAGCCCACCAGGCCTACCTTCAGATCTGAAAGCTCCCGGAGATCCCCCCGGGTCATATACCCTTCCTTTGTCTCAATCTGCCGGCCATCCCGCACGGCGGCATCTCCGCCCCGGACATCACGCAGAAGGCCGAGCATCAGCAGAACGGTCTGTTCTGCCACCGCCATGGCGTTCATTCCCTTACAATTGCACACATACACATGACGTGCGGCAGCGGCTTTCGTATCAAATCGGTTGTAGGCAACTCCCTCCGAATGGATCAGCTTCAGCCCGGGCATTTCATCGATCAGCCCGGCCGGAACCTCCGCAATGGCATCCGCGATCAGATATTCTGCGTCGCGGGCCGCCTTCAGAATATCCTCCACAGCCGTACCCATGGGGAGATCCACAAGCTCCACATCCGCCAGGGATTCATGTTCCGGAAGATTCCGCTCCACATTTCCCTTTTTTCCCAAATGTAAAATTTTCATAGTTTCCTCCTCGTTTCCTGCATGCGTCAATTCTAACACATTTCAGGGGAACATAAAAGGGGCACTGCAAATTCTTTGTGAAAGCTTTTTTCTCCTGATAGCACGTCATTTAAAGTCAAACCGGGTAATTTCACAGTTTTTCACTCCAAATCTCGCGTATTCTTCATTGCTCATGTCCGTAAAATAAGATTTCACAGAGCGGGCAATCCCGTTGTGCGCCACCAGCAGATAGGTTTTTTCATCGGATTCCGCCCGGATCTCGTCCAGGAGGTTATAAATTCTCTGCGCCAGGCGCAGCATGGACTCTCCGCCGCCGTATCCATCCGCGAAATGTGCCTTGGACTCCTGAAAATCCTTCGCCGTTCTGGATGTAGACTCATATTTTCCAAAATTCTGCTCCACAAGCCTGGGCTCCTCGCGGGCAGGAATCCCTGTGATCGCGGAGATATGCCTGGCTGTATCCGCCGCGCGGCTCAGAGGCGAATATAGAATCTCGTCAATCTGAATTCCTTCCTCTTTGATCGTTTCCCCCAGCCGGACCGCCTGCTGATGCCCCCGCTCCGTCAGGCCGATATCCGTGGCGCCGCAGATCTTATTCTCCACATTCCAGAATGTTTCTCCATGTCTCGCAAAATAAAAATGTCCCATCTCCTGCTCCTTTCCATACACTGCAAACCGGAAAATACACTTTAAAGATCCGTTTTCCGGTTCAGATCCCGTTTATTTTATCACGAAGACCGGGGCTTGTAAATCCGGCTTTTCCGGCTTTACAGAACCGGAAATTCTTTTTATGATTTAGGCGACAAAAGGTAAGCACTTTCAGCTTACACAGAGCACCTTG
>JAJQBI010000038.1 GCA_021203365.1 Clostridiales bacterium | reverse complement strand
ACACAAAGGACATATAGACGTTGTGCGCCATGGGATTTTTCGCGCCGATGTCCTCTGCCTGGGCCAGCATTTGCCGGTAGATGGGCTTTGCTTTCTCGATATATTCTTTTGCCGACCTCCGCCCATACCTGTTTGCCAGCAACCTTTTCATAAAGGGAGCGATCATGATCCAGTATTGTCCTGTGTATTTCATACTGATGCTCATTCCTTCTGCCGTTCTTCGCGGCAATTTCTATCATCGCCTGCTCTATTTCTCCGCAAGAAAACAGATCCAATGCTTTTTTGGATTCCTGCGTACGGTGATGTTGGAGAAGCCCGCCTGTTTCTCCTCCCGATATTGCACATTTATGCGACCGCAAACCAAAATTCACTTTTCAAAGTCATGCCCTTCTTCATTCCTGATTTCGGTGCAGGTACAACCATACCATTATACTCCCGAACCATAGCACCATGCTCTCGCTCATCAGGCCGTTCGTGAAAGCCAGACGAAACGCACTGTTCGGGATAAGCAGAGTGATAAGCTTCAACACAAGATAGAAAATCAGCGGATTGGGCAGAGCCATCTGCCAGGGCAGGACACTTTGTCCACGCAATACCAGCCAGCCCCAATAGAGGTAGGGCGGCAGCATCAATACCTCGCTCACCAACACGAGCCAGGAAAAATGGGAAAAGACTGCCTCTGAAATCGGAATGGCGGCGGAGGCGTACCCGTTTCCGCTCATCCAGGCGAAACCATATAGAATCATGATGTAAAACAGATGCAGGCACAGCCAAGGGGTCAAACTGAATGCGGTCAGGTAGTGGTAGACTTTTTGCCGTCCTTCTCCAGTGATCAGTTCCCCAATCGCAAACAGTGCGATCCCGTACAGGATAATACCGGGGAAGGCCAGCGCCATAGCCAGATTATTGTGCCAGGGAGCGATTTGCGCCGCCCCTGTCGTCAGCCAGGAGATTGTCCCGGAATAGGCCGTGTCTCCGTAGAGCATGAGCCAATCTCCCACGCCAAAGCACATACAGCCCAACAGTCCGCAGAGAAGGGCGAGGGTAATTTTTTTATATAGTTTCATTGCCTTTTATCTCCCTCTCTGGTTTTGTCGCTGATTATTTCTCGCCTTTTCCTCCGTATCATCCGATTCGTCATAGGCATCATATGGAGCCGACGGATCATGTGGCTTCTGTCGGAACCATGCATTGCACACCTTGTCCCGGTGGGCAAAAGCAAAATCCAGATCGTCCGTCCAGCCGGTATGACCGGTGATGATTTTTGGACGGAGGTTCCGGCTGCGAAGCCTTTCCTCCAGCGCTGCCAGAGATCGGAATGCCAGCTTGTTGTCCTCGGCCAGCACGTTGATGAAGCTGCGGCCCCCGCCCAAGCCAAACCACAGCGTATCCCCGGTAAACAGATATGCTTCGTCCACGAGGTAAACCATGTGACCCCAGGTATGGCCAGGCACCAGGAAACACTCGATCTGAATATCTCCAATAGAAAATACCTGACCATCCCGCAAAAGTACCTTCGGGTTTTCGATACGCACCTGGGGCAGCTTATAAAATCCGTAGTACACCCTGCGTCGTTTTTCGCCGGTGAGGTAGCGGTTTTCCTCCTCTCCAATATAGAGCGTGGCGTCCTGAAACAGACCTGCGCTGTCCGTCTCCACTGCACCCACATGGTCGGTATCCTGATGGGTGATCAGGATATGCCGGATGGCGGCAGGAGCGATACCCAGCCAGCCCATCTTTTCCTCCAGCCGGTCATAGTTATAGCCAGCGTCGATCATAATCGTGGTGCCGTTTTTTGTGTAAAAAAAGATGTTTGCCACAAACTCCCGGACGCAGGCAACATGGTCGTCAATCCATCCTGTGTTCAGGGGCTTGAAAATCTCCTTGCCCCGATAGAGCAGTGCCATAGCCTTTTCCTGAAATTCTGATGCTGATTTTGACATGTTTCATCCCTCTTTTCCCAATCGCTTTACCAAATCCACATCATCAGGGAAATGGTGTCCCTCCCACGGCCAAAACCGGCAGCATGGGAAGCATAGACAGAAACGCTCATGGGTTATATACCCCTTTCCGGCAGGTGAAGCAAGCTATGGATTTCACAGTGCTAAACTCTACTGCCTCATACTGCCGCTCCAGCCGCTGTTTCAGACTGTCCGCTGTTTCATAGGGTGGGGTGAAGAACCCCTTCGGTTCATAGAGATGCCGGATGAACCAATCTGTCCGGGCCGTTTCCCCGGAAACGTAAAAGCAACCGCAGAAACAGCCGCCGGGCTTTAAGACCCGAAACACTTCCCGGTAAGCCGCTTCTTTATCGGGAAAAGCGTGAAATCCATTGAGGGAGAGTACGATGTCAAAGCTGCCGTCCGGGAAAGGCAAGCTTCCCACATCCCCCTGTTGAAAGCGGACATGGGTCAGCCCGTCCCGTTTCGCCCTTCTTTGCGCACGGGACATCATGTCCTCGGAATAATCCAGACAGGTGATGCTTGCATCAGGCAGCCTTTGATAGACCGGCATGGTCAGCACGCCGGTACCCACCGGCACCTCCAGCAGCAAACCGGTGAACGCCTCCGGAATACCGGAAAGCGCACGGGACAGATACGCACCGCTTTCTGTCTGCCCCATATCCCACACCAGTCTGCATACAGCTTTGCCCAGCAGGGTAGAACAGGTGATCATGCCATCGTAAAAAGTCGCTTCTTTACCCAATGCTTGATACGCGGATTTAATTTCCTCGTGTTTGTTCATGCCATTCTCTCCCCTTTATTAGTTGTTAGTCTTAGCTAACTCATATTGTAACAGATACTAAGGGAAAAATCAATGCGAAACCTGCGCGATTATGCACCAAATTGAATATCGCCGGGCGACAAAATGCCGCAAAAATGATGGAGCAAATCCATGTTTCTCTGGAACACATCATGGTTCCTCTTTTGATGTCTGCGGTGAATGTCAGCGAAGAGCTGTCGGCGGCAGCTCTTTGCCGGGGCTTGGATAATCCCGGCGTTCATAGCACTCTTGTACAGGTAAAATTCAGCCGTCACGATATTGCCGTCTGGGTGATAACCGGGGTCCTGGCAATATTAGCACTGATTATGAAAGGGGTGGGGATTTTATGATTTCTTTTCAGAATGTGACCTGGTCCTATCAGGAAGATGGCGAAATAAAAAGCCTGGACTCCATCCATCTGGAAGTAAAGGATGGAGAGTGTATCCTGCTCTGCGGAAAAAGCGGATGTGGGAAAACAACTATGACACGCCTGCTGGGTGGCCTGATCCCCAACTTCTATGAAGGAAACCTGCAAGGTGCTGTATTGCTGGACGGAAGGAATCTTTGCGATCTTCCCATGTATGAAATCTCAAAACAGGTCGGCAGTGTGTTCCAGAACCCCCGGACGCAATTCTATACCGTCAACACCACCAGTGAGATCGCCTTCGGCTGCGAGAATCTCGGCATGGAACCGGAAAAAATTGCTGCCCGTGTCAGACAGACGGCCAGGGATCTGGAAATTGAATCTCTGCTTGATCGAAACATCTTCCATCTGTCGGGAGGCGAAAAGCAGATCATCGCTCTGGCCAGCATTTATGCCATGTCCCCGCAGATCTATGTACTGGACGAGCCATCCTCCAACCTGGATGTTCAGGCAATTGAAAAACTGCGAAATATATTGGCTCTTCTAAAGCAGCAGAGCAAGACCATCATCATTGCAGAACACCGCACATGGTATCTCAAAAATCTTGTAGACCGGGCGATCTATATGGAGGACGGAAAAGTCGTCCGGGAATATACGATGGCGGAATTAGCACAGTTCACGATAGAAGAACAGCTTCAGAGCGGAATTCGAACGGTGGATCTGCTGTCCTATCCGACCATGCTCTACACAACATATCCTGTTGACCATGTGATAGAGCTTAAGGATATTCACTGCTTCTATGGAAAAACGGAGGCGCTTTCTATCCCGGAACTGTCCATTAATTCCGGACAAATCACTGCGATCATCGGCACCAATGGAGCGGGAAAATCCACGTTTGTTTCCTGTATGTGTGGGCTTTTGAAGAAGGTGAAAGGAACGATTCTGCTGGATGGGAAAAAACAAACGGCAAAAAAAACGGGTACGGCAAAGCTATCTTGTTATGCAGGAGACGGGCCACCAGCTTTTTTCCGACAGTGTCCGGGAAGAAATTGTACTGGGAAATCGCGCCCCATCCGAAAAGTGCTTGCAGGAAATCATGAAGGCTCTGGATATTTCAGACCTTGCCGCCCGCCATCCCATGACTTTATCCGGCGGACAGAAGCAACGGGTTATCATTGCCTCTGCTTGTGTTTGTGAAAAAAAGATTTTGTATTTTGACGAACCCACATCTGGCCTTGATTTCAGCCATATGATGCAGACCTGCCAACTATTAAGATTGCACTTCCGATTTTTGAGAAGGATTTGAATTTATCGGCAGACGAAAGAATGGTATATCAGATTTTAAGTAAAACGATGTTGAAATCAATAAGTGAGATTGCTCCGTGCGTCCCGTTTGGGAAGTCAAAGACAACGCAGTTATTGAAGGGTATGGAGAAAAAAGGTATTGTGAAGATCGAAGGCAGGAGGAGAGGGACGAAGTACGTGATAAAATAGTTTTGACGTTTCTAAAAAAGAAGTGCCCAGGAAAAGCAATTTGCATTTTTGGCAAATTTAACGGCTGAGTTACAAAGCTCAATAAAGGATTTTGAATAGCCGTTCATTCTCATGTGTTCAATCAGGACAGCAGAATTGATTTGTAGGTAAGTTACATTCATGCATGCCTTCTGGAATATAGCCGAAGAGGGCTTGCATGGCTCCGAAATAAATGCTCAACTGATCAAGCGTCTGTCCCCAGTCCCATGATTTCCCGGTCCATTTTTTTGTGGCATCCACCATTGCCAGATACAGCATCTTAAAAAGGGCATCGTCGCTTGGGAAAATCGTCCTGGATTTTGTAACTTTCCGCAGCTGCCGGTTGAAATTCTCTATAGAATTCGTCGTATAGACCAGCTTCAAATCCTTCATAAATAGCTTCAGATCTTTGTAAGAGATAAACTTAGTCGTGTACCGAATCTGATGGACAATACAGCCTTCTTTATGGTTCTGTTGTCTTCGCGTACATGGAGAGTACCTGGTCCTCAATATTTGAGATATCCGTCTGGTTTTTCTGGACAACCTGTGGCTCAAACTCGCCTTTTCGTTCCGGTGAAAGTTTTCTTTGTCTTGCCATAAATAACCCCTTTCATTAGACAGTGGATTTTGTCTAACAAAAGGGGGAGCACTTCACATTAAAGTGAAGCGGTTATTTCTTTTAACTTAATCATTTTTCCGTCTTATACTGTCTTAATGTAATCCGACTTGCGGGGCTTCGCCGCGGGAGCTTCGCCGACGCCATATCCCAGAATGCAATTGGCCACACCCACATAATTCTCATCCAGGCCCCATTCCTTCAGAAGCGCAAGTCCCTCCTCCGAGGCAAATACCTCCTTCGCCCTGTAAATATAACAGGAATCAACCCCGACCGCGTGTGCCGCATTCAGAAGATTTCCGGCCACCAGGCAGGCATCCTCAAGCCAGGTGGGAGCGGCTCCCCTGTTTCCAAACACAATGGCCACAACCGGAGCACCATAAAATGGATCCACATCCTGCCCGATCACTTTGGCGTTCAGCCTGCTGATCTTTTTCACCGTTTCCGGAGTCTTCACAAGAACAATCACCGGTGACTGACGGCCCATTCCTGTAGGCGCGTAGGTGGCCGCCTCAAGAATTGCGTCCAGCTTCTCCTGCTCCACCGGCCGGTCACTGAAGCTTCGCACACTCCGCCGTGTTTTCAGACTTTCCAATACTGTATTTTCCATCGAAAATCCCTCCCTGTTCTATTTTTTTCATATTCTAACCGTTCTGACCATTCTTGTCAATCGATGAGATTCATTGGTTGGAATGATTCGATAAACGAACCTGCTCAGAACACGTTTGACATGTTAAAACTTGTATTCCATTTTCAGTTGTGTTACTATAATTCCGTAAATTCAGATAAATACCAGAACAATGCATATACATTTCTTCAGATAAGATTCCCTGGAAAGGAGCGTGATTTATGATTCTGCATTTCATGGATAACAACGGAATCTGCACGATTATCAATGCGGATTTCAAAAATGAACAGGTGACAATCGAAAACAAAACCGACGACAATCTGCATCGCGCTTTCGGTGTCAATGAAACCCCTTCCTGGGCAGATTTTGAATTTTTTCTGGAGGATCGCTGTTTCCCGCGGACCAGAGATAAGCTGAAGCTTGTACTCAAAGACATTGGCGTCGATCACTATGATCCCCTTACCATTATCCGTAAAACTCAGGGACGAATGGCGGAGGACACGCAGTGGATTGAAATCATTTCTGAATGAAGGAGCAACCTCTCATGGTAAAAATGACTTCCTCGAAACAGGTTTTCCTTAACCGCAACTCCTCCAAGGGCAACCAGCTAAAGTGGTATGACGGTCAATTCTGGTACAAGGCCGACTATCTGGGCTATGAGGCACTTTCAGAGTATTGTGTTTCCCATCTGCTGAAAAAAACCTCCATACCCGCTTTCACAGAATACGAGCTCCTCCCCATAGAATATCTCAATCGAAAATACACCGGCTGTATCTGCCCCCATTTTCTGGAAAAAGATCAGGAGCTTTTAACTCTGGAAAAGCTTTTTCGTCTCGAAAAGGGAATGGATCTGGCCGAATATCTGGCCGGCATGGAACCGGTCGAGCGCATACAATATACGGCAGAGGAAACGGCAGCCCTTACCGGACTGGACAAATTCGGCAGTTATCTCACACAGCTGCTGGAAATGGACGCCTTTTTCCTGAACGAGGACAGACATCTAAACAATATCGCCGTGATCAGAAATACAGACAAAAGCTTTGCGTACTGCCCTGTATTTGACAACGGAGCGGCTCTGTTTTCCGATACACAGATCTCCTACGGAACTGATCTTCCTCTGGAAAAATGCTTTGCTGTCATAGAAGCAAAACCCTTTGACCGTTCCTTTGACACACAGACCGAAGCCGCCGAAAGCCTTTACGGTATTCATTTTTCTTACTGGTTTACGTCAAAGGATATAAAAGAGATTTTAGAAAACGCGGCGTCCCTGTACTCTGCACAGATTCTGGAGCGAGTGAGGGAAACTTTGTACCTGCAGATGCGAAAATATCAGTATTTTCAGAAAAAATAAAAGCTTTCGAACTTTTAAGTGCATTCTTTTAGCAGAATTCAACGGCACAATCTGTCAGTGAACGGCAAATTTCTTTGCCGTTCACTGTTTTTTTCCTCTAAAATTTCACAGTCACTGTCTCGCTGAGGCAGTCTCTGGAGTTTCCGCCCATATACAGAATAAACGCCCCATCCTCCAGGTGATATTCCATATCGTCATCGTAGAATCCCATCTGCTCTTTCGGAAGCGCAACGGTAACTTTCCGGCTCTCGCCGGGCTCCAGAGTCACCTTCCGGAATCCCTTCAGTTCCTTTGCCGGCCGGACCAGAGAAGCCGCCACATCGTGCATATACAGCTGCACAACCTCACTTCCGGCCACATCCCCGGTATTTTTCAGGGTGACGGAGACGGCCAGGGTGTCCGCCGTCTGCTCCACGGCAAGATCCCCATACTCAAAAGTGGTATAGCTCAGGCCAAATCCAAAGGGGTACAGCGGCGCGCTGGGCACATCCAGATACCGGGAGGTAAACTTGCTCCGGCTTCCCGGACGACCAGTTTTGGGAGCGTTGTAGTACATGGGACACTGTCCGGAAGCGGAGGGGAAGGTACAGGTCAGCTTCCCGCCCGGGTTGACCTCTCCGAAAAGCACCCGGGCCACTGCGTTGCCCATCTGAATCCCCAGGTGCCAGCACTCCACAATGGCCGGAATGTGCTCCGACTCCCAGGGCAGAGCCAGGGGACGTCCGTTCATCAGAAGAGCCACCACCGGTTTCCCGCTGGCCACAAGCTTTTCCAGAAGCTCCCTCTGTTTTCCCGGCAGGATGATGTCCGCCCGGGAGGAGGCCTCCCCGCTCATGCTGGCATACTCACCCACCACGGCCACCAGGATATCCCCCGCCGCGATGGCGGCGTCTGTTTCCTTCTCATCGATTTCACTCTCCGGCGTACAGCATGGATAATAGGAAAAATCTGCTCCCGCATTCATCAGCCCCTGCTGAATGGTCACACAGTCCGAAGCGCGGCCGCTCATGGCCCAGGAGCCCAGCACCTCCTCCTTCTCCGCGGCCAGCGCGCCGATCAGAGAAATCTTCTGATCCTTTTTCAGAGGAAGAAGGCCCTTCTCGTTTTTCAGAAGAACGATGGATTTTTCCGCGGCCTCCAGGGCATGATCCAGATGCTCCTGGGGCAAAACATCATAGCGATGAATTTCCTCCTCGGTCACATAGGGCTTGTCAAACAGGCTCAGCCACATCTTCACCTGGAGAATCCGGCGCACCGCGTCGTCCAGGCGCTCCATGGGAACACGCCCTTCCTCCACCGCCTTTTTCAGCTGGTGACTGTAAATCCAGGTTCCCATATCCATGTCCATGCCGGCGTTTAAGGCCTTTTCAGCCGCGTCCGCCTCATCCTGGGCATAGCCGTGAATAATGCACTCCTTGATGGCGTTGGCATCACTGACCACAAACCCGTCAAAGCCGTATTTTTCCCGCAGGACCGTGCGCAGAGTATACTCGTTCATGGTGCAGGGCACACCGTTCAGGTCATTAAAGGAGGCCATCACCGTGGCCGCCCCTTCCTCCACTGCGGCCTTAAAGGGCGGCAGATAGGCGTTGTGGAGCATGGACTTCGCCATGCTCACCGTGTTGTAATCCCGTCCGCTTTCGCAGGCGCCATAGGCCACATAGTGTTTCAGACAGGAGGCCACATAGCCGGAGGGATCACGGTCGTCTCCCTGCTGTCCCCGGACCTTTGCGCGTGCAAACACACTGGCCAGATACGGATCCTCCCCCGGGCCTTCGGAAATACGGCCCCAGCGGGCGTCCCGGGAGATGTCCACCATGGGTGAAAAATGCCAGGAAATGCCGCTGGCCCTGGACTCCTTCGCGGCGATCCGGGCGCTTTTTTCCATCAGCTCCGGCTCAAAGGTTCCCGCCTCCGCCAGGGCAATTGGAACCACCGTCCGGAATCCGTGAATCACATCAAAGCCGAAAATCAGCGGGATTCCCAGGCGTGTTTCCTCCACCGCGATTTTCTGCAGCTGATTGCACACCTCCGGATCCGAAGACAGCACGGAGCTTAAGCCTCCGGCCCGGTTTACATCGTCGTGGTAGTCCTGCCGGGCGCCGGCCATAATACGGCCAAATTCCTCCTTGCTGATCCGGCCGTCGGTCATCATCTCGATCAGCTCCTCAAAGGAAACGTCAAAGCCTCCCACGATGGAGGGAGAAATCTGATTCAGCTGCCCGATTTTCTCCTCAATAGTCATTTGCTCTAAAAGAGACGTAATTTTATTTTTCTGTTCCGCAGACAGTTCTCTCATATTCTGAATTTCCTTTATCTTTCCGCCGTCAGGCAAACCTTCCCAAACAGACCGGTGGGTTCAATGGGTTCGTAGATATACTGGAACGGAGGCTTTGGCAGCGTCTGCTGTTCCCGGTCCAGCGTGGTGGCAATTTCAATCCGCAGGGTGTGAACGCCGGCGGGCAGATCCCCAAGCTCACATGCATAGGGCGGGCAGATGCAGCTTCCCTGATCCTCACCGTCCAGCCAGAGCTTCACACACTCAAACACATGCTCCATGGTGAGAATCCCGTTTTTCACATCCTCCTCCAGCTCAAAGCGCTTTTCATACCGGATAAAGCCCGAGAAATCCGGATGCTCCTCTGAATAGGGCTGCAGGGTCTCCATGATTTCCCCGCCGGAAAAATCCGGATAATCGATGCTGCGGCAGGCAGAGACTCTCCAGTCCCCGCTCAGATCCAGAACCTCAGCCCGGCTTGCCTCACAGTCCTTCTGTTTTCCATTCCACGCCCCGATTTCCTCCGGAGAAGCTTCCAAAAGCAGACAGGACTGGTAAATGGGCAGCGTCACGGAGACATAGGTTTTTCCGCCTTCCTGCCTGCACCGGGGAAGTACACAGCGGTTCTTCAGGCCATCGTAGAGAAGGAACTGCTTTTCTCCTTCCACAATCACCGTACCGTCAAAGGTCTCGTACATATCCGTGTTGAAAAGCATATAGCGCTTTCCGTTTTTCTCATAGTCATAGGCCAGCATGGAGGCAAAGGGCCTCTCCAGTGCGATGGAGGAAAAGCCGTGCTCCCTGGCGTAATCCGCCAGATTTTCCAGGGAGAGAACCTGTCCCTTCCTCACAAATTCCCGGCTTCCGTTTTCGGAATATGCGCTCAAAACTCCCTCCGGGTAATGATCTATAAAGTATACGGCAAAATCCGGATTCTCCGCCGCGAAATCATCCACAGTTTTCGTAATATACCGGGCCCAGGGCACCAGAAGAGCCTGGTACTGCTGCCCGTTCACCTCCAAGACTTTCCCGTTGTCACAGATGCCGCCGTTGTAGGCCGACAGATCTCCCAGCACATCCGCAGGCACAAAATCAAAATCGATCTGACTGCGGGCCAGCACTCTGGCCACTTCCGCCATGTCCTGATATTCTCCCATCCACTCTGCTTCTCCCTGGTAAAGCACCGCCACTCTGGCCCCGTGCTTTCCCCCGTTGAGAAGGGCACACATACGATTGGTGTACAGCATCAGCTCCGCGAAATGTCCGTACTGTGGATTGTTTCCCCTGGCGTAAAAATGAGGCGGGCAGTCCGGATCCGGGTACTCAGCCATTGAAAAGGCATGGGGCACAAAATAATTAATTCCCTGGGCCAGCAGATGATCCAGCAGCCATTTCATATCCCGCACGCCGAATTTCCAGCCATAGGCGCCGCAGGCCTCACAAAGCGTCCGCCCCTGTTTCCCGGGATCCAGGTGACCGGCGGAGGCGCCCATCTTTCCAAGGACATAGTGGTTGAACTGTCCGGAAACCTCTGTGACACTCATATGGGTCACATCCGCGCCGCCAGGCATAATCTGCGCCCCGATGCTGTCAATACCGGCCATGTGCTGGCCGGACATGGCCCGGAAATAATGACCGGCGCCGCAGCCCACCCGGGCATGCTCCCCGTTGTCCTCGATCACATGTCCCACGTATTCCACTCCGTGATCCTGACACCACTGTCCCAGCTGTCCGCAGAAATTCTTTGCGTACAGAGAAGTCACCACATCCATATAGGCCAGCCGGACCTGGGAGGAATCACTTTCCTTCTCCCCGTCGGTCCACAGAGCCGCCAGCTTCTGCGCCCAGTTCTCTCCCAGACGTTCCTTCAGCATACCTGGAACCTCCCGGCTCCAGGGAAGAGGCATTTTCTTCCTGCCAATGCGGTCGTCCATGAGAAAACCTACCGTGTTTCCCATCCCCGGCTCGTCGGAGAAAAATCCGGCAAAAATGGTTCCAAAGTCATCCCCATATCTCTCATAATGGGATTCATAAACCGCTTCCAGAAGAACCGCCACGGAATCCCGGTCGATAATGTTTATGTAATCCGGATTGCCGCCGTCCGTGCGGGTCTCATAAACCACGAAAACCCGCCAGGTTCCCCGGGGCAGCTTTGCCTTTACCATGCCCTCCTTGTAAGCCGGCATAAGATCAATGGCGCTGTCCATATCAATCCGCGTATCCCCGGTGAGACGAAAAGCCGTGATGCTCACCGGCCGGTTGTTGGCCCGCTCCTCGTAATCCGCCGGTTTCCCCAGATCCATCCATGTAGTCGCCGGCTTCAGCATACAGTCAATGGGCATGGTCATCTCCGTATCCGCGCCCCACACATCCTGTACATTGTAATTAATATAAACCTTTTTCCGGTCCGGGTACTTTTCCGGAATCAGATGATTGGCATATCCCGTGGGAAAATGAGCGTCGTCCAGAAGCCAGATCTTCATTCCAAGCTTCCTTGCCTTCTCCACAATAAAATCCATATCCGCCCACCAGCCCTCACCCAGAAAATCCGGATGTGGCCGCGACTCAATACAGATGGCCCGGATGCCGCAGTCGTAAATCTTATTGATCTCCTCCCCGATCACATCCTGGCTCTCCCCCTTCATCCAGAGAAACGGAAAAATATAATTCCCGCCCCCGTTCTCCATTACCCTGCTCAGTTCCTCCCACATATCCCATACCTCCACATTTTCAAATCCCCGGCCATCCATCCGGACCTTATACGTAATACATCTCATGATTGAAGCGACAAAAGGTATTTTGTCGCTATGATACGCGGATTTCCTCACAGAGCGCCCTGCGGGTGTCCGCACTTCGTGCTCCCGAAATCCCTGTATCTTATCATTATAAAATATTACCCCCAGCCCCGTATACCGCCTTTTTACCCTCCTGCCACAATCCCCTCCAGGCGCAAACCAATAACCGCACCCTGTTTTTTATCCCGGCCCTTTCCCACCACAGACCTTCACTCCCCCAATCACCCATCTTCACACAGCCACAGCTATCATCTCTGTCTGACAAAATGGTATATTGCCTGGGGGCTCCCATCTCCACACACAACCATCATCCGCGAACTATGGCAAACGGCCCCCAAAAATCCCGGCCATTCACCATAGTCCGCCACTATCCATCCACACACAACTTCTCGTCCGCGTTCATCCCTTCATCCTTACGGATGCAAACACCCGCCGGAATACATCTCGCATCCTTCCATCCCCACAACTTCCCGTTCGCCGCCATCCAGAACCACCGCCGACTGAACAGGGGCCGTGGAGTATGCTCCGTCTCCGGGGGCTTTGTGAGCGCGTCCGAAGATCCTCTGCTTACGAAGACCCGGCGCGAAGCCCATGCTGAGCGTCGCTGGTCGCAGTTAGCAGATAGCTGAGGAGAAGCATCACCGGCCCCCGGAACGGAGCATACTCCACGGCCCCGTCCCGTCCGCCATATCACTTCAACCCTCTCACCATCCCCCACTCCTGAAACCTCTTCCTGTACTCTTCCCCATAAGGCTCCCGGTTCAGGTTCTTCATCCCGAAGCCCTCATCCCCGAAGCACATAGTCTCCGGCTTTTCCAGGGTATACGCAGACCACACAGGCACGGAATCCCCGTTTGGATCCCCGGTCTTCGCGAAATTACACCAGTAATCCACCATGGCGTCCGACAGCTCATAGTCATATCCGGTCCAGGGCCGCCAGCAGCGGGACAGGGTGCCAAACACATACCAGAGCTCACAGGAATGCCAGCTTCCCAGAGAATCCCCCGGAAGCGCCCGGTCAAAGAAATAGGTGTAAACCGGTCTGCGCCCCGCGCCCGCGGTCCAGTCTCCCAGCCCAAGCTGGGCGCCAAAGGCCGCCGCCCGCCGCTTCTGCGCCAGGTCCTTCGTATCCTCCGGAAAATGCCAGGTAAGGTCCACATCCCCGGCCACCGTTCCGCAGATCACGGAATCACAGTTTGCCCGGCCTTCCTTTATACTCTGCCCCGGATCCTCGGTGAGATTATAGCCGTCAATGCAGGGATGGAAGCCCAGATCCCCATCCGGCCCGCCCACTACGGCAAACATGGCTTCATTCAGCCGCTGATAAACCTCCTGTGCGGGAAGGGTCATCGCCTCCTCAAAGGTCATTTTCGCCGCCTCCAGCAGCCGGATTCCAATCTGCTCCTGCTCCGCCATGGAGCGGAAATTGGACCATCCGGTAATGCCGCCGCCGGACTGGAGAATCACACGGTGAACCATTCCCTTCGCCCGCGGAGATGTGAGCAGGGTGCGGGTCGACATGGCGCCCGCAGACTGTCCGTGCACGGTAATGTTCTCCGGGTCTCCCCCAAAAGCAGCAATATTCTCATATATCCATTTCAGCGCCAGGAGCTGATCCTCCATTCCCGCGCTGCCGCTGCGCCCGTTCTTTTCTGTCAGCTCCGGATGAGCAAAAAATCCGAAGGCATTGCACCGGTACTCAATGGAAACCCAGATACAGCCTCTCTTGCACATGGCCTCCCCGTCAAACTCCTGCTCATAGCTGTAGCCGCCCAGGTAGGCGCCGCCGTGAATCCACATGAACACAGGCAGCTTTTCCTCCGGGGAGGCGGCCGGCGTCCACACATTCAGATACAGGCAGTCCTCATCCATGTTTTTGGGCTCCGGGTAGAATTCCTTTCCGTAATGCCCAAAGCTGCCCTTCTCCTGCATACAGGTGGTGCGAAACTCCCTGCAGTCCAGCACGCCCTCCCAGGGCTCCGGCTCCTGCGGCGGCGCAAAACGAAGATCTCCCACCGGAGGTTTTCCAAAGGGCACGCCCCGAAACACCGTAAAGCCCCGGTTGTTTCCCCTGGCGCCGCGGACGGTCCCGTACTTTGTCTTTACTTCCATAACAGCCATGTTTTTCTCCCTTTTTTCAGTATTTGTATTTTTCGTATTCTTCTTTTTTACGCCAGAAACGGAGGCCGGGTCCCGGACAGCAGCTCCAGCAGCCTCTGATCCGATTCCAGGGTCTGAGCGGATTTCTCATCCAGGAACATAAGATTGGGGGTCTCCTCCGTGTATGGATCCCAGGGCAGGCCTTCCGCCGCCGGAGAACCGGTCTCCATAAAGTTCACCCAGGCCCGGCTGACTTCCTCCTGAAGCTTTTCCGTGTAGTCTCCGGTACACTGCATGGGTTCCATCTCCACATTGCGGAACACATAGGGGATCTCTCCGCAGTGCCACAGCGCAATCCCGCCCAGATAGGGCACGATCAGACTCATCTGGTATGCATAAACCGGCGCGGTGGCAAAGGCAGCGCGGGATCTTGCCATCGCCGCGGTGGGACGCCGGAACAGGGTGTCCACACTCATCGCGTAGAGAATGTCTTTTTCCGGGTAAATCCGGATAAACTCTTTCAGAATCTCCTCCGTCTGATCTCCCAGCTCCCCTCTCAGAATCTCCTTTTTCTCTTCCTCCGTGTAAGCGTCCTTATTCCCAAGGTAATGCATGAAAGTAAACTCGCCCAGGGTGGTTCCGATGAGAAGAGGAATCTCCCGGGTCTCCCGGCGGAAACCAGTTGTCACATAGCTTCCAGGGTAATATCCCTCCACGGGGGAAGGGGCTACCATCATCATTCCGGTGTCCATTCCCAGAGAAACAGCCGCCCGGGTGGCTGCCTCCGAAAGCTGCTGATAGGAAACCTGGCAGATCTGATCCACCGTTTCCTCACTCAGTCCAAGCTCCTCCACCGTACGGCGGCCCAGGCGCTGCCAGGCAGCCTTCTCACAGACGGACTCCGCAGCAAGAGGCTCTCCATCCACACAGACCTTTTCACCCTGCAGAACCTCTGCATCCGTCGGAACCTTCCGAAGGGCCCCGCTCTCAATCACCGCTTTCGCGTACAGACCGTCCGCCTCCGGCATCTGCATAAGAGCAGCAACCTTTCCGCCGCCTCCGGACTGCCCGGCAATGGTCACATTGTCCGGATCTCCGCCAAAAGCCGCAATGTTTCGCTGTACCCAGCGCAGCGCCTCTACAATATCCGCCATTCCCAGAATTCCGCTGTATCTGTATTTTTCCCCGAAGGAGGAAAGATCCAGATAGCCGACCACATTCAGACGATGATTCAGGTTTACCACCACCACATCCCCGTAATCGGCAAGATTATGACCGTCATAGGCGGGAATTTCTATGGAAGATCCGGAGCAGAAGCCGCCTCCGTGCAGCCATACCAGCACCGGGCGTCTGGCCCCGTCGCCCAGGTGCTTCGTCCACACATTGAGATACTGACAGTTCTCACTCATGGGCCAGTACACATGAGGCATTTCAAAGGAATTTTCCGGCGCACCGCCCGGATCCCCTTCCTCATGAGGCTCCTCCGGCAGCAGCGGGCAGATGTAACCGTAGGCCTTCGCGTCCTTCACACCCTCCCAGGGCTCCACAGCTCTGGGCATCTCAAAGCGTCCGGCCGTAGCATAGCGAACTCCGTGGAAATGAAAGACCTCATCCTGCTTAAATCCGTGCAGCTTCCCATCTGCCGTCTCCGCAATGGGAAAATCCGGTGTTCGAATCACCTTTTTCATATAAGATCCACCTCTTTCTTCAATAAACATCCCAAAAATTTGTTGCGATTCACAGACATTGGGGCTGAATTTCCCATTTATCCAGTTATAAAGAATTTTATTCTAAAAAAGTTTTCGTTCATAGGGAATTCTCCACTTATTTATTATTCTTTTTTGACCACCCTTTCCCCCGAAGCCTGAAAATATGAAAAATATGGTTTTAATTTTTACCTTTCTTCACATACAAAAAGGGCCGCTGTACGAATACAGCGGTCCTGCGTCTTTACCTTACTTTTCAGGGAAATGAACCAGAATATTTAAAAAAGAGAGTTCGATACGATGTCCCGGGAATCCTTTTCATATGAAATTTCAACAGAAAAGATGCACAACCGATTGCATCTCATTCCCACGACATATGCAGCTTTCTTTCATTAACCGCACAATCCGTAAGATACAGATTGATAAGAGTCTGATACGGTATGCCGGACGCTTCCGACTCCCCTTTAAAATAATCTATTGTACTTTTATCAATGTTAATTGTGATCTGCTTTTTCAGCCTGTTCGTGTAAGGATTTTTCCTTGGATTTAAATTTTCAATATCGTATTCATCTCTCATAGTCACAGCCTCCCGTTCCATTTTCGATATACCTGTTTCTCCCGCGTGGTTGCTTCTCGCGCCGAGATAATTCTGATCACATCATTATCACGATAACAATGGCTGACAATACAAATCCGCACATTCGCGGCATAGCCGATAATCAGGAATCTTTCCTCGTCTGTCGAATGCTCCGGATCATCAAACAAAATTGCTCCGTCATCATCAAAAACTGACCGTGCCACTTCAAAAGAAATCCCATGCTTTTTCTTATTTATCTGGTTCTTGTTTTCATCCCATTCAAAATTCATCGCCTTTACACCTATATTATAATTATAATATAATTATTTGTCAATTATCAGATTCCCCGATGACTCTATACTCCCCCATTATCTCCGGTTTATACTTCATGCTGTCCTGTTCTGTAATTTCCCGGATCACCCGGCAGGGATTTCCCGCGGCAAAACTGTCCGCCGGAATACTTTTTGTGACAACACTTCCCGCGCCGATCACGCAGTTTTCCCCGATCGTCACCCCCGGACAAATCACCACATTCGCACCAATCCAGCAATCATGTTTTATGACAACCGGTTTTGCATAGCACAGGAGTTTTTTTCTCCGTTTTTATCCGCCATCGCGCGCCGTTCTGCCGCAAGCATGGGATGAACCGGCGTTACGATCGTAACATTCGGCCCGAGATTACAGTCGTCCCCGATCGTCACCGGCGCATCGTCCTGAACCGTCAGATTAAAATTCACAAAAACTCTTTTCCCGATTTTTGTATGTTTCCCATAGTGGAATGTGACCGGACCCTGCAGAAAACTTCCCTCGCCGATCTCTCCAACGATCTCCGTAATCAGTTCTTTCCGCTTTTTTGTTTCATCCTCATAAGTACGGTTGTAATCCATATTCAAATTGTGGGTCCGTGTTTTTTGAGCCGCCAGTTCCGGATCATTCGGTGAAAAAAGAACGCCCGCAAAAATTTTTTCTTCCTCATTCACAGATAAATTCCCCCTTTTAAATCGTCTGTTGTACTTCTGGCGCTGTGATGCCAGGATTCCCCTCTATTCGTCCCATCCTTCCGTGACGCGGATGATGACGGAGATGTTGCGGACAACCTCCCCGTCCTGAAGCTGAATGTCGCTGAGATCGGATACCGGGGGAAGGATTCCCTCGAATTCCGTGATCTCTGTATAAATCCAGTCATAGGCGGCCGCGTTGGCGTTTTCAATGGCGTCCTCCAGGGTGTCGCCCTTTGCCTCACAGCATTCCAGATCCGGAAAAAAAGCTCTGTATTTTCCATCCTCCTCCGGACGGAAAACTGCGGGATAAATAAATCTCATAACTGGATTTCCTCCTTCTCAAATCCGTAAACCGCTGCGTATTTTTCATAAAAATAATTCAACAGCGGCCGGGCGGTGAGCTCCTGTCCGCACACACGCTGCAGCACCTGCGCGGAGGTATACCGGCTGCCGTGGCGGTGAATATTTTCATGCAGCCAGGCTGTGATCTCCCCCGATCCGCCCTGCCTCCAGGATTGCGTCCACGCTTCCCTTTTCCTTTTCCAGCGCTTCCAGGAACATGCCGTCATACATGGAACCCAGCAAATAGGATGGAAAATATCCGAAGGAACCGTCCGACCAGTGCATATCCTGAAGGATGCCCTCCCCGTCGTTCCGGGGGCGAATGCCAAGAAGCTCCTCCATCTTATCGTTCCACAGCCCGGGAAGCTGGTCCACGGACACGTCGCCCCGGAAAATTTCCTTTTCCATCTCATAGCGGAGAATGATGTGCAGACAGTAGGTCACCTCATCCGCCTCCGTGCGAATCATGCTTGGCTGCACCGCGTTAATCGCCCGGACAAAGGTATCCAGCGGAATTTCCTGAACCTTTGGCAAAAGCTCGCCCAGTTTCCGGTAGATGGGCACCCAGAAGCTGCGGCGGCGGCCCAGAATGTTTTCATAGAAGCGGGACTGACTTTCGTGTAGCCCCATCATATCCACCCGCTCCACAGCGGTATCCTGATAAACCGAATCAATCCCCTGGCCGAAAATGGCATGGCCGCCCTCATGGATCGCGCTGAAAATGGCGGAAATTGGATCCTCTTCCTTATAATGATTGGTCACCCGGACATCTCCGATGCAAAGCTCTGTGGTAAAGGGGTGCTCGCTTTCCGCCATGGCGCCGGCGTCCTTGTCAAAGCCGATATATTCCAGCAGCATGCTCTGCACCTTTTTCTGGGCAGCGATGTCGTATTTTCCCTCCAGGGCGGAAAGATCCGGTCTGGGGCTTTCCCCGATTTTTTTCAGCAGCGGAAGCAGACCTTCCTTTAATTCGCCAAATACCCGGTCGATGACTTTGCTGTCCATCCCTTCCTCATACATATCCAGAAGCACCTCATAGGGATCCGCCTCCGGTTCCATATAGCGCACAAAATCCTTGGTCATGGAAATCACCTTTTCCAGATGGGGCGCAAAGACAGAGAAGTCCGACGCGCGCTTTGCTTTTTCCCAGGCTCTCTCCGACCGCGCCTTAACTTCTGTATAAGAGGAATAGAATTCCTCGGGAATGCGCTTAAAGCGCTCATAATCCCGGCGTCCCCGTTTCACCGTAAGCTGCATCGCCTCATCCAGGGAATCAAAAAGCTCCGGCGCAGACAGCTCCCGCAGCATTTTCCCATATTCCTCCGCCGTGGAAAGGCGGAACTGCTCTGTGGAAAAATAATTGATGGCGTTCATGTGGGCCTCCACACCCTTCTCCGGCGCCAGCGTAGACAAATCCCAGTGCAGAAGCGTGAGAACATGATCGTACTGACGCATTCTGTGCAGATAATCCTTAAATTCTTCCAGTGTATTCTTCATAAAAGCCTCCTTTACAGTCCTGTTATCAAAACCAGTAAATATTCTCATTGTAACTGGAGATCCCTCCGCGTTCAGCTCCTGTAATCCGGTCAGTCTTTATCATACTCAATTCTTTCTGTTTTTACAACAGAAAACGCTAAAAAAGACACCTTGCAGGATCTGCACTGGCCCTGCAAGGCGCCTTCTTATCGTTCTTCCGTTCTTCGTCTTCTCAGGCAGCGAACCGTATTCACCGGTTCTGCCTTTCATTCACAGGAAACTCTTCCCCAAAAATCAGTCTTCCTCTTCGGAATCACTGCCGTCCGCGTCCGATGCAGTTCCATCCGCGTCGCTGGCCGTAGCGTCAGAATCTGTGGCGTCCGCGTCACTGGCTGTAGCGTCACTGTCGCTGGCCGTGGTATCCGCGACTTCTACCGTGTAGGCATGGGAATCCGTCACAACCAGTGTGGCAAGAACGTCCTCATCCTCGGTGATCTCTGCCTCTTCCTTCCAGCCGTCCGTTACCTCCGTATAATACTCGTCCCTCTGGTCGTCCTCAAGGCCTTCCTTCTTCTCCGCAGTGGCCTCCTCATCCAGAAGAGAATCCAGTCTGGCAATATACAGCGCCGTATCCGTCTCTACCAGCTCCGGCACCATCTCACCGTCCTCTTCCAGCTCCCGGAGAGCCGCGAGCAGCTCTTCATCGTAATAGCTGCTGCTTTCATCCTCCTCGTCCTCCTCCACATAGGTGGTATAGGTACCGGAAAGGTCATAATAATCCTCGTTTACTGCGGCAGCCACATCCCCCATGTCCTGGGTGGGATCCTCCAGCATCTGATCCAGAATCTCCTGAGCGTCCTCTCTGGCCGCATCAATCTCATCCTCGGTCAGATCGTCCGAGTCGATGGACACCTTCACATAGGTGAAAGCGGACTGCTGTGCCTCCTCATCCGACACATCCACCTCTGCCTCCGCCTTGATAGCCTCCGAAACCCGGACCGCATAGGTCTCCAGTTCCAGATAGGTCTTTACCTGCTCCTCGGTGACAGCCAGATCCGCCAGGGTCTCCTCCGTATTGGCCTCCATAAAAGCCGCGGCCGCCTCCGCGATGGATTCCTCATCCTCCTCGGTCAGCTCCACGCCGTAATCCGCCGCGTTCTGCTTCTCCAGAACCGCCAGTTCCAGATTCTCCAGAGTGGTACTCCGGGCCTGTTCCCCGTAAGTCTCGCCGGTGTCCTCGTCCGCCTCTGTATCCCAGATAGAATAGGAACCGGTACTTCCCAGATAGGCAGCGTAATACGCATACAGCTCCTCCGTCTCCGCCTGCTCCATACGCACGTTCAGGCTGAGTACGCCCATCTCAATCTCTTCTCCGTCTACAGTGGCCACAACCGCGGAGCCGTCCAGCGCCGTCTCCTCTTCCTCACTGCTGCTATCTCCGCACCCCGCCAGCATTCCTGCCGTTGTCACACACACAAGAGCCGCCAGAGCTGTTCTTCTTACTGATTCCTTCATAACTTCCTCCATTGCCTTAAAAATTTCCAATCTATCTGATTATAATCTTTTTTTGTCCCAAGAGCAAGAACAATCGCAAAAATACACAAAGATTACACAGGAATGGCGTGTCACTCCCCATTTTGCGCCAGCGCCGCCAGTTCTCCGGCAAAACCGGTCAGCGCCGTGAGCAGATTCCCCACCGGGGAAAGCAGCAGCGCAGGCTCCTGTCCGTTTTTTATCTGAAGACGATTCCCGTATTTTTTTGTCAGCTTCGGAATCCCGGCCGGATCCAGCCTGGCATTTTTATAAAGGGTAAAACGCACGCCCCTCTCTGTCTGCCGGATTTCCGTCACATATCCCTGATGCGCCACAGCCCGCAGGCGGGCGATGGCGAGAAGATTCAGCACCGCCGTTCCCGGCTCGCCGAAGCGGTCCAGAAGCTCCTCCAGCATATCTTCATAGTCCTTCTGCGTCTCAATGCCCGCAATCCGCTTGTAGATATCCAGCTTCTGAACCTCACTGCGGATATAGGAATCCGGGATAAAGGCGTCCAGATTTAAATCCACGGAAGTTTCGAAATCCTCCATGGTCTCTATTCCCTTTGCCTCCTTTACCGCCTCGCTGAGCATTTTGCAGTAAAGATCATAGCCCACTGCGTTCATATGGCCATGCTGCTGGGCACCCAGAAGATTGCCGGCTCCGCGGATCTCCAGATCCCGCATGGCGATTTTAAATCCGCTTCCCAGATCCGTGTATTCCTTTATGGCGCTGAGGCGTTTTTCCGCCGTCTCCTTCAGCACCCGGTCACGGCGGTACATCAGAAAGGCATAGGCCGTCCGGTTGGAACGTCCGATCCTGCCGCGCAGCTGATAGAGCTGGGAAAGCCCGTACCGGTCCGAATCGTGGATAATCATGGTATTTACATTTGGAATGTCCAGACCGGTCTCAATAATGGTGGTGGAAACCAGCACATCGATCTCTTTGCTGATAAAATCATACATCACCCTTTCCAGTTCCCGCTCGCTCATCTGCCCATGGGCAAAGCTGACTCTGGCCTGGGGCACAAGCTTCGCGATCTTTGAGGCCACATCCGCGATGTCCTGTACCCGGTTATAGACATAGTACACCTGCCCGTCCCTGCGCAGCTCCCGGCTGATGGCCTCCCGCACGGTCTCCTCGTCGTATTCCATCACATAGGTCTGAACCGGCACACGGTCCATGGGCGGCTCCTCCAGCACACTCATATCCCGGATCCCGATCAGACTCATGTGGAGAGTGCGGGGAATGGGCGTGGCCGTCAGGGTAAGAACATCCACGTCCTTTTTCAGCTGCTTGATCTTTTCCTTGTGGGTCACTCCAAAGCGCTGCTCCTCATCAATGATGAGAAGCCCCAGATTCTTAAAGCTTATATCCTTCGACAGTACACGGTGCGTTCCGATGACAATATCCACCAGACCCTTGCGCAGATCCTCAATGGTTTTTTTCTGCTGCGCGGGAGTGCGGAAACGGCACAGAAGATCCACTCGCACCGGGAATTCCTTCATCCGCTGCAAAAAGGTATTGTAATGCTGCTGAGCCAGGATGGTAGTGGGCACCAGATAAACCACCTGCCGGCTTTCCTGCACAGCCTTGAAGGCGGCCCGCAGGGCTACCTCTGTCTTTCCGTACCCCACATCCCCGCAGATCAGGCGGTCCATAATCCGGCTGCTCTCCATATCCCGCTTGGTATCCTCAATGGCGGCAATCTGATCCTCCGTCTCCTCGTAGGGAAACATTTCCTCGAATTCCTTCTGCCACACTGTGTCCGGTCCGCAGACAAAGCCTTCCTTCTGCTGCCGGGCGGCGTAAAGATCCACCAGCTCTCTGGCGATGTCCTTCACGGCCCCCCGCACCCGGCTTTTGGTCCGGTTCCACTCCTGTCCGCCCAGGCTGTTCAGCTTCAGAGCTTTTCCCTCGCCGTTTTCCCCGGAGCCGGAATACCTCTGGAGCATATCCAGCTGGGTGGCGGGGATATACAGATTACTCCCGCCCTGATACTCGATTTTAATGTAATCCTTTACGACCCGGTCAACCTCCACCTTCTCAATGCCCCGGTAGATTCCCAGCCCGTGCTTTTCGTGGATCACATAATCTCCCACGCAGAGTTCTCCAAAATCCTGGATCCGCGGTCCCTTCCCGTTTTTTTTCTTTTTCCTCCGGGTCTGTTCCTGGCCGAAAATATCTGTCTCCGTAATGACCGCAAATTTAATCAGCGGATACTCAAAGCCGCGGTGGGCGTGCCCGTAAAGCACCAGAATTTCCCCGGGCGCGATCACCCGGTCATAGTCCTGGCTGTAAAAAGCATTCAGACCATTGTCCTGAAGGTCCCGGGCCAGGCGCTGGGCGCGGGTGCGGGATCCGGAGAGAAGAGCGACCCGATAGTCCTGTCTTTTGTACAGGGCAAGATCCTTCACCAGCAGCTCAAAGCTTCCGTTATAGGAGGTCACGGACTTCACGGTCAGATTATATTCCTCCGTAATCTTCCAGTCCGCCCGGTGAGGAGGAAGAGCGGAAAAGCCAATGCATTTCTGAAGGTTCAGCGCCTTTACCACATCCGCGCATCCGCACATCCACTGCCGCGGCAGGGCGGCCTCTCCCTTTTCCTCCCGGTGCATCCGGCTCTGAAGGTATTCCTCCTCCACGGCCTTTCCTCTCTCAAGCAGCCGGTTGGGCTCATCCAGAAATACAAGGGTCTTTTCCGTGGGAAAATAAGAAAGAAAGGAGACCGGATTATTTTCCTCCGTTTTTTCCACCGCCGGATAAATGGTGATCTCCTTCAGATTTTCCAGAGACCGCTGAGTTTCCGCATCAAAGCTGCGCACAGAGTCAATCTCGTCTCCCCACAGCTCAATCCGCCATGGATTTTCCTCGGTCAGGGGATAAATGTCCACAATTCCGCCCCGGATACAGAACTGTCCGGGCATTTCCACCTGGCCCACACGCTCATAGCCAAGGCCCACCAGGGCCGATTTCAGCATATCCAGATTCACTGTGCTGTCGTCATAAAAATGCAGAAGACGCTCCCGGATCTGCTCCAGAGGCATGAGAAAGTCCATGCATCCGTCAATGCTGGTCACCACCGTAATCTCTTTCTCTCCCCGTTCCAGCAGCGCACGGATCACCTGCATCCGCTGACGGATCAGAAGGTTTCCGTGAATGTCCGCCTGGAAAAACAGCAGATCCTTCGCAGGGTAAAAATATACATTTTTGTCATAAAACCGGTAATCCTCAAAAATTTCCCTGGCCCGGCGCTCGTCCTCGGCCAGAATCAGGCGGCACGGAAAAAGCCCGGAAAATCCATACATCAGGTGGACCTTCTGGGACTCCAGACATCCGGAAACCGAGAGCACTCCCCGGTTATCCTTTCCATATTTCCATATATCCTCATACTCCGCAAGACTGCGCAGAGGCTGCAGCAACGCTTCCATATCAGCTCCTTAATCCTTCGGCTTTTTCCGGTTATATTCGTTCATCGCCGCGTCCGCGCCCTGGGAAAGAATCATCTCCACGGCGTCCGCCGCATGGGCAATGCCCTCGTCCACCAGCGCCCGGTCTCTCTCTGTAAAACGGCTTAACACATAATCCGCCAGATCCCAGTCCCTGGGCTTGCTGCCCACGCCTACACGGACGCGGAGAAATTTTTCCGTTCCCAGACGGCGGACGATATCCTTCATCCCGTTGTGTCCGCCGGGGCTTCCCTGTTTGCGGACGCGAATCTGCCCGGGTTCCAGATCAATGTCATCATAGACCACAACCAGCTCCGTCTCCGGATCGATTTTAAAATAGCCGGCCATTTCCTGCACCGGCCCGCCGCTGAGATTCATAAAAGAAAGAGGCTTCATAAGAATTGCCTTCTGGCCTCCAATGACGCCTCTGCCGTACATAGCATGAAATTTCACCCCTGCCTGTGGGATCTGATGTTTTTCCACAAGGCAGTCGATCGTGTCGAACCCCATATTATGTCTGGTTCCCTCGTACTGCCTGCCCGGATTTCCAAGACCCGCGATCAGATACATAACCTCTCTAACCTCTCCCTCTCACGGGCGCGGAAGAGCTCTTCCTCCGCGCCCATATTCCCTTTCCTTCAGTTAATTAAAATAAACCATCTCCTGCGCCAGAGGCTCACAGGGCGTTACGTCTTCCGCGTAAAGCACCAGACCCTCTCCCTGGTATTCTCTCCGATGCTCAAAGGCAATCTTTGCCGTCACATCCACCCACTGTCCGGAGGACAGTCTGGGCGCGTATGCACTTTTACACACATACCCCAGGAAGGTGGTATCATCCGCACAGCAGGTCATGGCCGTGCGCCCGGGTACGAAAAATTTGCTTCCAAGCCCCTTTGGCTTCAGGGCTCTGCCCTTAAAACGCACGGTTTTGCCAATATATTTCTCCGGATGATCCATGGAATCCACAAACCAGATGCCGTAATCCTCCGGCAGAATCTCAATCACCGGGGCGTCAATGTCAAAGGGCATCTCATCCTCAAAAATATCTCCCAGTTCGCCTTCCTCGTCCTCAAAAATCACCTCGGCCTTCTGGTTTACCACCTTGATGCTTCTCCGGTAGGATGGCAGCGGATCCTCTGTATTGCAGCGGTTAAACACAACCATATCCGCTTCCCGGATCATATCCATAAAAATGGATTTCAGACCGGTGTTTGCCGTATACGTCTGGAAGGTGCTGGCGTCCACACAGGTAATGCGCTGCTCAATGTTCCACCCGGAGGGCTTGCGCATTTCCTCAAACCGGCTGGCCAGCCACATGCCGTTGTATTCCACGATCACACGCTCCGGACTGTGAACCACATCCATGGCCATCAGGCGCTCAGGCGTCAGATCCTCCTCTTTTTCAATAATTTCCACATCCGTGTTGGAAAGCTTCAGCGCCTTCATGTCGTATTCCTCCTCGCCCTCCTCGCAGAGAATGAGAAGCGTTTTTCCGTCAATGAAAAAGTAATCCTGCTGCAGCGTAAAGCGCAGGAATGAAGTCTTTCCGCTTTCCAGAAATCCGGTAATCAAATAAACCGGAACCCTTGTCTCTTCCATAACCTGATATCCCCTTTTCCTGCCAAAGGACCCCGGGAACTGTCACAAAACAACAGTCCTCAGTCAAGTCCGAAAAGCTCTTCCAGTCTGTCCTCATGGAGGCCGGAACCGATCACGCACAGACGGCCGGTGTAATCCGGCGCTCCCTCACGGATCTCCGTCTCCTCCGGAACCATGTCAAAATAAATCCAGGTCCCGTCCGCCGCGGGAAGCATGCCCTTCGCGCGCAGCACCATTCCATAGCGCTCAGAATCTGCAAGAGCCTTCAGGATGCTCTCCAGTTCCTCCCTGGCGTATTTGCGCACCGTCTCGCGTCCCCAGCTGGTAAATATTTCGTCCGCGTCATGGTCATGACCGCAGCCGCACTCGCCGTCGTGATGATGGTGATGATGATGTGCGTGGTCATGGCCGTGATCGTGTTCCTCTTCATGGTCATGATGGTGGTCATGCTCCTCTTCATGGTCATGGTGATGGCCATGCTCCTCTTCGTGGTCATGGTGGTGGCCATGCTCCTCTTCGTGGTCATGGTGATGATGGTGGTGATGCTCCACCTCCGCGTCCAGCATTTCCTGTTCCAGGGATACCGGATTCTCAATCACATCCAGGAGCATTTTCCCATCCAGCTGCGCAATGGGGGTCGTGATAATCGTGGCCTTGGGGTTGATCTCCCGAAGCATGCCCAGCACTTCCCCGGCCTTTTTCTCATCCACAATATCCGTGCGGCTCATGATAATCGCACCGGCGTACCTCACCTGATTGTCAAAGAATTCCCCGAAGTTTCGCATATACATTTTACATTTTTTTGCATCCACCACCGTGGTATAGCTGTTCAGCACAACATCCACCGTCGCCTGCACATCCTGAACCGCCTTAATGATATCGGAGAGCTTGCCTACGCCGGAAGGCTCGATGAGAATTCTGTCCGGATGATAGGTATTCACCACTTCCTTCAGGGATTCTCCGAAATCTCCCACCAGAGAACAGCAGATACATCCGGAATTCATTTCCCGGATCTCAATACCGGCTTCCTTCAGAAAACCGCCGTCAATTCCAATCTCCCCGAACTCATTTTCAATCAGGACTACCTGCTCCCCTGAAAAAGCGTCCTTCAGAAGCTTTTTGATCAGTGTGGTTTTTCCGGCTCCCAGAAAGCCGGAAATAATGTCTATTTTTGCCATCTTATTTCCTCCTGCTGGTTAACGTTTTTAACTGAAACGAAGTTTGACCAGGAAGCAGCAAAACTCCCTGGTTTAAAGTAACTGGCGCTTATTCCTTTTGGATGTAGTCTGATACCCGGACGCATAGATCCGGGTATCATTCTCTTTCAAAAATCAATAACCGTTCATCATAAAATGTACAAGCTTGTCAATATCTTCCTTCTCATAGGCCACAAGCTCCAGCTCAGGGATCTCTCCGCCGGAAAAAATGTTCGCCAGGGAAACGTACTGGGACAGCTTGGACTTCAGATTCAGGCGGTCTCCCTCTCCGGTTACCAGCTCTACCTTGCCGGAACAGCTGTCTACCACCTCGAAGAAACGGTCAATATCCTTTATATTCGATACTTTCATAATTATATCTCCTTTCTCAACTGTCTTTCGACAGGGCACATTATAACGCAGGGTCCCCGCTTTGTCAATATATAAACACGCCGATTCCGTAAGGTGCCAGAGGATAGGCAAAGGAAAACGGACGGTTGTCACACTCCTGCTTTTCCGCCTTAAAGATTTTAGGTTCTGTCATCCCGTCCTCATTGAGAATCAGCTTATACTGTTTCTTCCTCGGCACACCCACACGGTAGTCCGGGCGTTCCACCGGAGTAAAATTACACACCACCAGCACATTGTTTCTCTTTGTGGGTGAGAGCCGCACAAAGCTGAAAATACTCCGGTCCCCGTCATCCGCGTTGATCCATTCAAAGCTTCCCGGCTCGTCATCGGTCCCATAAAGCGCCGGATATTTCTGATAGATATGCAGAAGGGATTTTACAAAAGCCTGCAGCTTTTCATGGTTTTCCTCCCCGAGAAGGTACCAGTCAAGCTCTCTCTCCTCGCTCCACTCCCGAAGCTGCCCGAAATCCTGTCCCATAAAAAGCAGCTTCTTCCCGGGATGGCCAATCATAAAGGTATAGGCCGCCTTCAGGTTTTTAAACTTGTCGTCCAGATTCCCGGGCATTTTCTCCACCATGGAACATTTCAGATGTACCACCTCGTCATGGGAAAGAACCAGAACATATTTCTCACTGTAGGCATAGGTGATGGAAAAAGTCATACGATTGTGGTTGTATTTGCGGAAATAGGGATCCAGCTTCATATATTCCAGGAAATCGTTCATCCAGCCCATGTTCCACTTCAGAGAAAAGCCAAGTCCGTCATCCATGGCCTTCCCGGTAACCTTTGGCCAGGCAGTGGATTCCTCGGCGATCATCAGAGCTCCATGGTTTCTTCCAAGCACCACTGTGTTCAGATGCTTAAAGAACTCGATCGCCTCCAGATTCTTATTATCCCCATATTTATTGGCGACCCACTGTCCGTCCTGTTTGCCATAATCCAGATACAGCATGGAGGCCACCGCGTCCACCCGAAGGCCGTCCACATGACATTCCTCCACCCAGAAAAGAGCATTGGCAATCAGGAAGTTCTTCACCTCCGGTCTTCCATAATTGTAAATCTTGGTGCCCCAGTCCGGGTGTTCTCCCTGTCTGGGATCCTCATGCTCATAGAGGGCGGTTCCGTCAAAGTTTCCCAGTCCCTGGGCGTCCTTTGGAAAATGCGCCGGAACCCAGTCCAGGATCACGCCTATTTTTTTGCGGTGCAGGTAATCCACCAGATATTTGAAATCCTGGGGCGAGCCATAACGGGAAGTGGGAGCATAATATCCGGTTACCTGATATCCCCAGGAGCCGTCAAAGGGATGCTCCGCAATTCCCATCAGCTCCACATGGGTGTAGCCCATTTCCCTCACATAATCCGCAAGCATCGGAGCAAGCTCTCTGTAATTATAGAAGCCTTCCGGGTTGTCCTCCGTGGGCTCCTTCTTTCGCCAGGAACCTAAGTGCACCTCATAGATCGCCATGGCGTCCTTCTGCTCGTTAAAGGTCTCTCTCTTTTTCATCCAGTTGGCGTCTTTCCACCGGTAATCGCCAATATCCGCAATGCGGGAGGCTGTGCCCGGGCGCCGTTCCGCCTGGTTTCCATAGGGATCCGCCTTGTAAAGCTCCTCCCCATGATAGCCAATAATAAAATACTTATAAAGCTGGCCCACTGCCGCCTCCGGCACAAAGACCTGATAGACCCCGATGGGACCTGCCTTCTCCATCGGAGTGGCCTTCTCATTCCAGTCATTAAATTCCCCGATTACAGATACATACTGGGCATTGGGCGCCCAAACCGCAAAATATATACCATTTTCCCCGTCCCGGGTTGTGGGATGGGCCCCCAGCTTCCGATAAATATCATAATGTGTCGCATGTCCGAATAAATACTGGTCCAGCTCTGTAAATTCCAGTTTTTCTCCCATTTGAGATACCTCCCTTTCCCTTGGGCATTTTGTGTTCTTTTCCGCTGCCGGCTATCGTATGTGCAGAATCCGGCTTTCGTTTGGTTCCAGTTTAAGAAGGACCGCATCGCCCTGACACAGCGGGGACTCCACGCCGGTCAGGTCCTGAAGCTCCCGCCCCGCGACTGGGATTGGAATGCGAAGCTCCGCGTCCTTTTCATCATTATTTACCGCAACAATCACACACGTCCCATCCAGAATCCTGGCAAAGGCGTACTGCCGGTTTGTCAGCAGAAGCTCACGATAGGCCCCGTAAGCCAGAGCCGGCTGTTCTCCATGAATTTTTCCCAGAGTTTTCACCCACTCCAGAAGCTTTGGATCCGGAACCTTCGAAAGTGCTTCTTTAAGGTTCACGGCGGGCCGGAGACAGTCATCGCCCCCGTCCTGCTTCCTCCCCTTTATTCCCCATTCAGATCCGTAATATATGGAAGGAATTCCAGGCAGGGTATACATAAGCGTATACACCGGATAAATATGCTCCGGAACCTTCAGCTTGGAAGCAATTCGGTCCACATCGTGATTGTCCACAAAGGAATACAGTCGAAGTCCCCGATAGATTCCTCCGTTCGAATCAAACTGTCTTCGGATGGAATGGGCGATCTCAAAGTAATTGTGATCGTTGTGGCCGGAATAAAGTCCCTTGTGCAGCTCATAATTTGTCACACTGTCCAGCATGGAGGGCTTCACGTAACGGCTGTAATCCCCGTGAATCACCTCGCCCATCAGCCAGAAGTCCTCCTTCCGTGCGCTGGTATATCTGCGCATCTCCTCCATAAAGGAAAAATCCAGGCAGTCTGCACAGTCCAGACGGATCCCGTCAATGTCAAATTCCTCAATCCAGAAGCCAATGACATCCAGAATATATTCTCTCACCTTCGGTTCCCAGTAATTCAGATTCACCAGCTCAAAGCAGTTTCTCCAGGCCTCATAGCCAAAACCATCGTGATAGGGATTGTCCCATCCAAAATTCAGGCCCTTATACCAGGAGCAGTAGGGCGAGCGCTCTCGATTTCTCTGAATATCCTGAAACGCAAAAAATTCCCGTCCTGTATGATTGAACACTCCATCCACCACAACCCGGATTCCCAGCTTATGAGCCTTCTCTACAAAATGCCTGAAATCCTCATTGTCTCCCAGCCGCCGATCCACCAGCCGATAGTCTCTGGTATCATATCCGTGAGTAGAGGATTCAAAAAGCGGCCCGATATAAATCGCCGTACACCCCAGACTTTGAATGTGCGGTAGCCATTCCTCCAGCTCACCAAACCGGTGAGTTACCTCCGTCTGCTCATTCCTTCTGGGCGCCCCGGTCATTCCGATGGGATACATGTGATAAAAAACTGCTTTTTCAAACCATTTGTCCAATACTATGTCCTCCCGCCTCCGACAACCTGGAGGTTTTTCTGTCATTTTTTCTTTTTCCATTATACCGTGGACACATTCTTCCGTCAAGTTGAACAAATCCCGGCGGCAGGAAAAAAGGCGGCAGATCCGCTCTGCCGCCCTGTAAAGCCGGTATGGAGAATAGCTCCATATACATTTACACGCCTGGAGGAATGTACCCGGCCATGCTCAGTCTCAGGTTCCGTCGTCCAGATCTTCCGTTCCATCCGTCATGGTATCCGCGGTCTCTGACCCGTCCGTAACGGTATCTTCCCCGCTTTCTGTCGCATCGTCCGCTGAGACGTCCTCTCCGTCGCCTACAGCCTCGTCAGCGGCTTCCGTACTTTCTCCGTCTGAAATATCCGAGTCAGCCGTGCTCCCGTCTGACACATTCTCTGATGAGGCATCCTCTTCCTCAGAGGAAACAGAGCCTCCCGCGTACCCCGCAACTCTTCCGGCCGCAAGGGAGCTGTCCCAGAAATCTGTGTAGGAGGATGTAGTAAGGGTTACATTCTTGGCCTCTGCCAGCTCGCTGACTGTCACCAGCTTATATCCTTTCTCAATCAGCTCCGGAATAATCAGAAGAGCGGTCTCCACAGAGGTCTCATGAATATCATGCATCAGTATGATTGAACCGTCCGTCAGATCTCCGTTCATGATTTCATTATAAGTCAGTTCCACATCAAGATAACTCCAGTCCAGAGAATCCAGCGACCACATGAAGAAAGGTCTTCCCACGGCCTCAATAATCTCATCACTGTAATTTCCATAAGGTGCCCGCACCACTGTTGCGGCCTGACCGCAGGTCTCAATCAGCGCTTCATCCGTATCTGTAATTTCCTTTACCGCGTTTTCCAGCGTCAGAGAGGTCAGGCTTGAATGATCCCAGGAATGATTTCCAATCTCACATCCAATTTCCACCATCCGCTGTACTTCTTCCTGATAGCTTCCCACATTTTGCCCCGCCATAAAAAAGGTGGCGTGGGCTCCGTTTTCCTCCAGGCAGTCCAGAAGAGTGGATGTATATTCCCCGGGACCATCGTCAAAAGTCAGCGCCAGCATGGGCCGTCTTACCTCCGGGTCATATGTTCCGTCTTCATCAAACCAGTAATCATTCGATCCGATGGAGACCCATCCGGTCTGTATGTAACCATTTTCGTTAAAATAATATGTACTGCCCCCGATCTCCTGAAAGCCTCCGGCGTAATAGGTCCCATCCGCGTTCTGATACCATCGGCCATTTTCGTCCTCATGCCAGCCCACCGTAAGAGTGGTTGTCTTGACAGTATCCGACTGCCCCTTCACCGGTCTTCGCATGGCGGATGTGGAATCCACCTCCACAGATTCCGTAGTCTCTGTCTGTCCGTTTTCGGTTTCCTCTGCCTGTGCAGTAACACTCTCTCCGCTGCCGTTTCCTCCCCGGTTTATTATGGGTAAAATAATGCCTCTCACTACAAACACTGCCAGGAGAATCACGGCGATCACACAGACACTCACCTTCATCACCCTGCGCATCATCAGCTGACGTTTTTTTCTGCGTATTCTTTCCTGCAGGACTTTCCTGTCCATTTTCTTCCTTCCCCATTTCAGCAAATATGGCTGTTCCGAATAATTTGCAGCCGTTTATTCTACGGTTGGATCTTCGGTTTCATCCCCCACGTCTATATCTTCCAGCTCCTCGTCAATTTCCCCTGAATTCCCCTCCTCGGCCGCCTCGGTCTGGGCGTCCACAGTTTCTGAGGAATCCTCTGACTGAACAGAATCCGCATCGGAACTGTCCGACTCATCCACATTTGCGTTCTCACCAACGGTATCGCCATTGGAGATCAATTCCGACACCTCCGCGTTGGCCACAATAAACTCTTCCACGCGGAGCAGCCCAATCGAAGCATATACATCTGCCTCTCCGTAAATCTCCACCAGATCATCAAAATCCTCTGCATCATAGTCCTCAATCAGCTGCTCCTGAATCGCAAGGCATTCTTCATCATCCAGGGTCATTCCCTCTGCGTCCATAATTCCCTGGATCACCAGATTCTGCTTCACCGACATCTGAGCATACTGCTCACACTGCTCCTCAAAATCCTCCATGGAAATCCCCTGAGATTCCACAAAATCCTCCAGCTCCATATCTGCTTCCTGGGCATAGGCTTCGGTCAGCGTGCGAAATGCCTCCTGCGCGGTATCCAGATCCTCCTGGGGATAATCCACAACCTCAGAACTGCTGTAAACCGTATCCCAGGCGGTTTCCAGAAGAGTATCATAGGCGGCTTCCTCCGCTTCCTCCTCAAGCCGGGTCCGAACAGCCGTCTGATATTCCTCCATCGTAGTGTACTCCGTATTCTCTGTCACCCATGCATCAGAAAATTCCGAAGGACGCCGGATCGTTACCATCGTGACCTGAAATATCACATCTTTCCCATTCAGATCCTCATCCCCGTATTCCTCCGGCAGTGTCAGATTCAGTTCCTTCGTCTCCCCAACCGTCATTCCGATCAGGCCGTCCTCAAATCCGTCAATCATATTGCCCTCTCCGAGGGTCTGCACATAATCATCCACTGTGCTTCCATCGAAGGTCTCTCCGTCTACAGTTCCCACATAATTAATGGTGACGATGTCTCCCTCCTGGGCAGCCACTGTACTGTCTACCTCCGGCGCAGTATCCTTCAGTTCCGTCTGAATTGCGTATTCCACATCTCCATCCGTCACCTCAGCCACAGTGTTGTCCAGGGAGAGTCCCTTATACTGTCCGAGAGTCACATATTTCGACAGATCCGTCACAGACACGAGTCGTGGACTGTCTGTGTCCACAGCCGCCGTTTCTGTTTCCGCCTCTGAATTTCCGGCTGTATCTTCTCCCGTGTCACTCGCTTCCTGAGCTTCCGTCTCCGTATCCTCCTCAGAATCCGAACCGGCAGACCCACAGGCGGAAACGGCAAGCACCGCCCACAGGGCTAAAACGGCTATTATTTTTCTTTTTTTCATATACTTCTCCCTTCTCATTATAGGATTGAAACGGCAAACAACATTTCGTCGCTATGATATGTGAATCCAATTCTCATACATAGCCTCTTACCCCTCGTATCATTATATTCCTTCGTTTCTTATATCTGTAAAACTCAATTTCGGGTTACGAAAAGAAATCTCGCCTTAATCTTTCCCATTTACATTTCCGGCACCACCGGCCGGGTCATGTCCCAGACCTCAGACACTTCAAACAGATCACTGACAAGATCCGGATTATAATACATTCGGTAACCATCCAGATTCCGCCGGCCCTGCCGGAAATACTCACTGGTAATCTGAACAAAATACTGACTGGAGTCCACATTAAAGAAATAATTGTAGCCAACACTCTTATAGTAGGCATACTTTGAATTATCACTGGTATAATCATTCCAGTCACCGATATCCGCCCCAAAAGCAAACACGATCATATCGGTTTCCCCTACAATGGGCGCTACATAGGCCGTCCATTTCTCGTTGTCCGTCTGCAGCTCCTCCGCAGTAGATTCAGTCGCGTTTCTGTGGCCCCAGGTGTGGCTTGCAAACAGCCATCCCTGCGCCTTCAGTACATTGGCAATCTCTGTCGCCTGCGCCACCTCTTCTTCATAATTAAAATCCGGATGCGCATCCAGATAGGCAATCTGATCGTCGGTAAGATTTTCCCGGGTCTGATAAGCAACGTCTGTGCGGTAGCCAAAAACTCCATTATAACCTGTAAGGGCGACAATTCCCCGGAATCCATGGTAGGAAAAATCCGGATGCTCATCAATAAAGGTATTCAAAATAGGAACAACGTCATAATCCCCCACAGATACGGTCCCATCATCCTCTACATATTCACATTTCACATCCCCGTTTTCGTCCAGCACCAGCCGACTGGCAAAACCGTCACCGTCCATATAATGATAGTAGCTAAGGTCATCCTGAGAAAGGACAAAGGGTATTTTCCCTTCCGGCAGACTTATGGTTCCCCGGGTGACCGTCCCGTCCTCATTGACTGTGGCCATATCATAGGGACTGACCAGCACATACCCCTTATCATACAGAATCTGGATGATTTTCTGAAATTCACTCATAGTGGTCATCATCTGGTTGTAGCCGTCCGCATCACTGTCCCCGTCAAAGGCTTTGGAGGTATCTACAATCAGGGAGTGGAAAAAGACATGGGTAATCTCCTCCAGATTATATTCTACACAGCTGTCTCTCAGCCGCTTATATTCCACAGCGACAGAATGAATGGCGTCATTGGTCTTATAACGGTCCAGGGTACGCAAAAGATGCAGGGCACCACTGTAATCATACTGCGCCGCAAGAAGGGCGGCCTGCTCCATCACTTCCTGTTCCTCTTCCGTCAGGGCTTCCTCATCCGCCTCCTCCGGAGTCGCTTCCTCATCTTCTGTCTCGTCGTCCGCCGTGGAATCCTCCTGTTCTTCTCCTTCTGCGGTCACTGAGGTATTCGTTTCCTGATCTTCCTCTTCCGCAATTACTGAGGAATCCTCCTCCTGATTTTCCTCTTCCTCGGCCACGGAGGAATCCTCCTCTGCCGAACTGTCTGTTACAGATGAATCTGCGTCCTCTCCTTCTCCGTCTGCAGCTTCCGTCTTCGAAACAACGTCCGCCGAAGTCTCCGCAGTCTCCTCTGTTTTCTCCTCCAGCGCGGCCTCACCTGACGAAGCCTCCTTATCTCCCGCTTCCGTCTGGGCAGCCGTATCCTTCGTGCTGCTCTGTACGATAGAGCTTTCCTGTTTCGTCGGACGATAATACCCTCCCATAAGAAAAACCGCAAGCAGAACTGTAATCAGCGTCTTTCCCGCCCTTTTCTTCATTGTGTTCCCCTTTCCAACCAGTTCTCTCCCCAAAGATACCGGCAAATCCAAGCAGATTCATAAGTGTAATTTTGTCCCCTGTATCATACCAATTGTAGTATAACCTCATCAATCCGGTTTATGCCAAAGCACAATTTATTTTATTATAACCTCTCCACAGGGAAAAAGGAAGTACTTTATCCGGAAATTCGACTTCGATGTTTACCGGTATCTGTTTTTATCAAATACAAAAAAACCGACTGATTACAACGAATCAATCGGTTTATACCCTCCCCCTGTTGGACTCGAACCAACGACACCGCGGTTAACAGCCGCGTGCTCTAC
>JAJQBI010000045.1 GCA_021203365.1 Clostridiales bacterium | reverse complement strand
CCGGTCATCGGATCATAATTCTGACCTCCGCGGGATCCGGCAGATCGGTCCCGGTTCCGGACGGGTTTCCCGGTTACAGGATCATAGTTTTGCCCTCCCGGCCGGCCGACGGAATACCCCTGATTTCCAAAGGGGTTCCCCACCATGGAATCATAACTCTGCGCCCCCGGCTGGCCGGCAGAATAATCCTGGTTCCCAAAAGGGTTCCCCGCCATGGAATCATAATTCTGCACCCCCGGCTGACCGGCGGAATCATCCTGGTTTCCAAAGAGGTTCCCCGCCATGGAATCATAACTCTGTGTTCCCGGCTGACCCGCAGATCGCCCCTGATTTTCCTGGTTGACTGGTTCTCCTGTCAATGAATCAAAACTCTTTCCCATCCCTTTATCCTCCACTTCCTGAACTCACATCGGTTCAGGATTTGTTAAATGAATCTTTGTATCTTAAACTCACCACTGGCATCCTGTCTGGTTTCGGTTTCATCTGACGAAAAACCCTCCCGGTTGCCCGGGAGGGTTTTCGCTCACAGATTTATGACGCCAGGGGCAAAAGACCCGGAGCATATTTATTTTGTTGTACAATACCAGGCCGAACTCCAGCTGGAATAATAGGTCTTCCCGGATATAGTCTTATAGGTTCGCACCCGGACATAATATCCCTTCTTGGAATACAGGCTGGAAATATTCGCGCCGGTTGTGGACGCCCCGCTGAGCTTTATCGCCGTCGCGGAGGAGAAGCTGGAGTACCTGGATACCTGAATCTGATATCCGGTCACCCCGGAGACCGTGTTCCAGTAAACCCGCAGTCTCCCGGTACCTGGACTGGTCAGACTGGTAATCTTCGTAGCCTTGGGGCTGACCACCTTTACCGTGATGGTCTTTGTAGCCTTCTTATAGGTGGAGGTGGCCGAAGCCGTAACCGTAATCGTAGTTGTCCCGGTTCCCTTCAGAGTCACCTTGCCTGCGCTGTTGACTGTGGCCACAGAGGTATTGCTGGAGCTGTAGCTCAGAGTTCCGTTTCCTGTGGTAATCTTCGCATCCAGGTAAAAGCTTCCGCTGTTCAGATACTTGGTATAGCTGGTGGTGGCAGAGATGGTCTGGGACTTCTTTACCACAGACGCGGAGGTGTTGATGGTATAGGGAATAACCACCTGCGTACTGGTGGGAACGGATACTCTTACATAATAGGTACCCGCAGAAAGTGTCCCTGTCCAGGTCTTGCTTCTGGAGCTGGTCGTACATTTGACCACACTGCCTGCGGCACTTCCGGAGCTCTTCAGCACCTGGAAATATGTAGTCTTGGTAGCGGTAGAGGGGATCGCACACTTCAGCGTAACCTTCTTGGTGGAGCTTAAGGTAAACTTGTAATAATGTCCCACCGTAGAGCTGCTGTTGGAAATCACCGCACCGGTCAGCTTATAGCCCGGCGTAAATTTCACCGCGTTGGATCTGGATGTGTTGTTCTGGCCGGCCACAGCTATCTTGGAGGAAGAGCTGCTCGCCGACACGGTACTCATAGACAGAGAATATCTGGCCGGATTGGCCGAACCGGTAGTCAGCTTCAGATAATAGGTTCCCGGATTCAGACTGATCTGCCCGGTCACATCCTGATATCCCCGGTTGGATGGGTCTGAGGTAGAAAAACAGCAGTACCAGCTGCTCCGGCTTGCATTGTACACATAGGTATTCAGCCATTGGCTGTGTGAAGCTGTTTTCGTGTAAATCTTAATTCTTGTGTTCTTGCTGACGGTAAACTGATACCATTTCGTCCGGCTGGAAGAAGTCATGGTTCCTGTAACCGTCTGGCTGGCCGCTTCCGTCTCTACAGAACCAACTGTCTCCGCGAAAACGGACGTGGGAATCAGTGTGCAGAGCATCATTACCATCAGAAGCAAAGACAACACACGCAGGCTCGATTTCTTTTTTCTTGTTTTCATAAATAGTTCCTCCTTCTTTTTTCTTTTTCCTTTATCTTCCATTTTAGTGGATGGCAGAGGAAAAGGCAAGGGAAATTTCCTGATTTTACAGCGGACAGACCTTGACTTTTCGCCGCGGGAAGACTATCATATTACCAGTTGCGGCTGCAGACGCTGCGGCAGACATTTACACATGTAAATCGAAGAAGCGGACAAACGGATCCCGGGGAATGTCCCAGAGAGGGCTGCGCGCGGTGGAAGCGGCCTGACAGGAAGCGGAATCTTACCACCGCCGAGTGTGGGGGCGAACCCCCGCCGGGCTGACGTCCCGTTATCAACGGTCACGAGTGGCGCGAAAAACGGCTTTTTGCCATATTTGCGCGCAATTCGGGTGGAACCGTGGAGCATGCGCTTCACCCCGAGACAGGAAACTGCTTTCTTCGGGGTGAAGCTTTTTTTATGAAAAACACATCCCAAAAGCACAGAGCAAAACGCCCCGCAGGGCACTCTACAAGGAGGTATATTTATGAAGATCATTTACCGGGACGGAACCGTAGCGGACTGTCCAAAGGAAGAGGAGCTGCACGTACTCCGGCACACGGCGGCCCATGTGATGGCCCAGGCCATCAAACGCCTGCACCCCCAGGCAGATTTTGCCTATGGGCCGGCCACAGAGAACGGCTTTTACTACGATGTGGATCTGGGAGAGGAAAAGCTCAGCGATGAGGATCTTCTGGCCATCGAAAAGGAAATGAAAAAGATCGTCAGGGAAAATCTGGCGGTCAAACCCTTCATCCTGCCCAGGGATGAGGCCATCGCTCTGATGGAAGAGCGGGGAGAAAAATACAAGGTGGAACATATCGGCGACCTGGACGCGGATTCCATCATCAGCTTCTACCAGCAGGGAGAATACATCGATATGTGCGTAGGGCCTCACCTGACCTACACCAAGACCCTGAAGGCCTTTAAAATCACCCAGCTCTCCGGCGCCTACTGGAAAAACAACAAGGAAAACAAGATGCTCACCCGTATCAACGGCGTCGCCTTCCACAACCAGGCCGAGCTGGACGCCTGGGAGAAGCAGCAGGAGGAAGCCCGGGCCCGGGATCACCGCAAAATCGGCCGGGAGATGGGACTTTTCATGACCGACGACCTGGTGGGCCGTGGACTTCCCATGTTTCTGCCAAAGGGCTACGTAGTATGGCAGGAGCTGGAGAATTATATTAAGGAAAAAGAACGTGCGCTGAACTACCAGCATGTGATGACCCCCTGCGTGGGAACCGTAAATCTGTATAAGACCTCCGGCCACTGGGATCACTATAAGGAAAATATGTTCCCCGCCATGGAGGTGGAGGGGGAGAGCTTCGTACTCCGCCCCATGAACTGCCCTCACCATATGATGATCTACGCCAACCGGCCCCACTCCTACCGCCAGCTGCCCATCCGCATCGGGGAAATCGCCCACGATTTCCGCTTCGAGTCCAGCGGAACCCTGAAGGGAATCGAGCGGGGACGGCACTTCTGCCAGAACGACGCCCATCTTTTTGTGACGCCGGAACAGATCAAAGATGAGGTAGCCACTGTGTGTGACCTGATTTTTGACGTATATAAGGATTTCAACATCACAGATTACCGCTGCGTTCTCTCTCTGCGGGATCCGGCGGATAAGAAAAAATACCATGACGACGACGAGATGTGGAACAAGGCGGAAACTGCTCTCCGGGAGGTACTCACAGACCTTGGCATCCAGTTCACCGAGGAGATCGGCGAAGCCGCCTTCTACGGACCCAAGCTGGATGTGAATGTGAAACCGGCGGTGGGCGCGGAGTACACTCTCTCCACCTGCCAGCTGGATTTCTGCCTGCCTGCCAAGTTTGAACTGACCTATGTGGATACCGACGGCGCAGAGAAAACTCCGGTTGTCATTCACAGAGCCATTCTGGGCTCTCTGGACCGCTTTATGGCCTACCTGATCGAAGAGACCAAGGGGCGCTTCCCCACCTGGCTGGCTCCCACCCAGGTGAAGGTTCTTCCGGTCAGCGAAAAGTACCTGGATTATGCACGGAGCGTGTCCGACCGGCTGAAGGCGGAAGGCTTCCGCGTGGTGCTGGACGACCGCAATGAAAAGGTTGGCTACAAGATCCGGGAGGCTCAGCAGGTAGACCGGGTTCCCTATATGCTGGTACTGGGCGCCAAAGAAGAGGAGGCCGGAAACATCAATATCCGCGACCGCAGGGGCGAGACCTCTGTGGCGGATCTGGAGGAATTCATCCAGCGTGTACACACCGAGATCCGGGAGCGGACAAACTGATGGTACGTTTTGCAGTGATCGGAACCAGCCGGATCACAGAAAAATTTTTAAGAAGCGCGGAAAACTGTCCGGATTTTTCCCTGGAAGCCGTGTATTCCAGAACTCTGGAACGTGGAAGGACCTTTGCGCAAAAATACGGCGCCCGCCGGGTTTATGACTCCCTGGCGGGCCTGGCAGAGGACCCGCAGGTGGACGCCGTATACATTGCCAGTCCCAACGCCTCCCACTGCTCCCAGGCCATGCAGATGATGGAGGCGGGAAAGCATGTTCTGTGTGAAAAAGCCCTGGCCTCCAATCTCCCCCAGGCAGGAGATATGTTCGCCTGCGCCCGGGAGCACGGGGTGGTTCTCATGGAGGCCATGCGCTCCATCCACGATCCCGGATTTCAGAAAATAAGGGAAAACCTTCCAAAGCTTGGGAAAATACGCCGGGCAGACTTCCGCTTCTGCCAGTATTCCAGCCGCTATGACGATTTCCGGGCTGGAAAGCCGCAGAACATTTTTGATGTAAACTGCTCCGCCGGAGCACTGATGGACATCGGCGTCTACTGTGTCCATCCTCTGCTGGGACTTTTCGGCACACCGGACCGGATTTTGGCGGCGCCGGTTATGCTCCGGGGAGGAATCGACGGCGCGGGAACCATTCTGGCCGAATACGAGGACAAAATTGCGGAGCTGGTGTATTCCAAAATCACCTCCACCGCTCTTCCCAGCGAGATCCAGGGGGAAAAGGGCGTCATGATCATCTCCTCCATCACCAATCCCGGGGATGTGGTGATTCAGTACAACGACGGAAGCCGGGAGAAAATCCAGGATGAAATGTATGAGAACAACATGCAGTTCGAAGCAGAGGATTTTATCCGCAGGGTACAGGGCCAGGCGGGCCCTGGGGACTACGAGGAAATTTCCCTCGGAGCCATGGAACTGATGGACGAAGCCCGGAGACAATGTGGAATCCATTTTCCGGCAGATTCCCGGTGAGGACAAATATCCCCTCCTGATTTTTAATCTTTTTTGCCTGCGGAGTCTTCATTTTTAAAACTTAGGCAAATTTCTGATGTTTTCCGGATAAACCCAAACGGGCGTTTTTTCCTCTGTTCTGCTACAATAACAATCAGAAAGACAAAAGCTTTTACCAAAAAGAAATGGAGGAAAAAACATGGCCGGCAGACAGATTTACAATCCGGACGGATTCAGAAACATCCAGAGCGATGGAAGCGTTACAGGCTTCGCATTCCAGTTCAAAGCGCAGTATTACAGAGGCATCACCCTCTCCATCCTGCGTGACCTGAAGATCAACATCGACGGTGAGGACATTCCCAGAGAGAAGGTCCGCATTGAGGTAAACGGACAGGCCTTTACCCTTGAGGAGACCCGCACCGTCATTGACTCCAACTACCGCTGGGAATTCGGGGAATACGCAACCGTATATGTGGAAAAGGAAAACGGCCTGGCGCCGGGCGCCCACCACATCAACACACTGCAGATCATCGCGCCTTCTTACATGCCCTTCCAGATTGAGGCGGTATGTGAAGCGGACTTTACGATTTAAGGAGGGGAAAAAATGAGCTACGATATCAAAAGAAGTGTTTCTCTTTACAGCTATCAGGATGAATATTATGACGGAAAGCTGGATCTGGAAGGCTGTCTGCGTGAGACTGCCAGGACCGGCGCTACCGGTGTAGAGCTTCTGGCGGAGCAGATGATCAAGAAATTCCCTCTGCCCATCGAGACCCAGGAGTTCCGGGATCACTGGTTTGACATGCTGAAGAAATACAATCTGGAACCGGCCTGCTATGACGCCTTCCTTGAGAATAAGATTTATGACAACCGTACTCTCTGTCTTGGAGAGCAGATCGAGATGATGAAGCGGGACATCCGTCTTGCCTCCCTCCTTGGATTCAAGAATCTGCGCACCCTGGTTTCCACTCCCATGGATGTCATCGAGGGCAGCCTGGATTATGCTGCAGAGAAGGATGTGCGCATCGGTCTTGAGGTACACGCTCCCTTCTCTCTGAACTCCGGCTGGGCGGACGGCTATATGGAAATGATCCTGCGCACCGGCACCAGGCACTTTGGCTTTATCCCGGATATGGGAATTTTCTGCCGGAATATTCCGGACGTTCTCCGCGACAAGGCCAGACGGGCCGGCGCGAAGGAGGAATGCATCAGGATCGTGGACGACGCCTATGCCCAGAGACTGGAAAAAGGCTTCGTAAAAATCAAATACGATCTGGACCTTGGCAAGGCCAACATGGAATATCGTATGGCAAACGGCATGAAGGAAATGATCGAGGCGGTTCAGAAAGCAGGCGGCGGCCCGGCCGATATGATGTACGCCAACACCTCCTTTACCTACTCCTGGTCTGAGCCCCAGGATATCATCGATAATATCCAGTATATTTATCACACCCACGCGAAATTCTACAATGTCTCTGAGGACTATGTGGAAACCGCAGTGGCCATCCCCGAGGTTGTGGAGGCTTACAAGAAGGCCGGCTATCAGGGCTACTTAAGCTCCGAGTACGAGGGCGGCGAGCATCTGCGCGCGGATATGGAGGTAGACAGCATCGAGCAGGTGAGACGTCACCAGGAAGCGCTTCGCAGAGCCATTGAAGACTAATGTCCAGCTGATATAAAAATGTGCGCTATGTCAGCCTTTTGATTGCAGGAGGGGCCTGTCCGATCCGGACAGACCCCTCCCTGGTTTTAACACTTATTTACATGCTCTATTCTGCAGGTGTGTTTCCTGCTTTTCCTGTCATAATTAATGCCAACCAGCAAAATTTCACCTGTATAATGGTTCAGACAGTCCGTATATTTTTTCTGGCGGATCTGGTCAATTGCTGTCTGTACAGAATGATTCCATTTCAATTCAACAATCATTGCCGGAGTACTGCATTTCCGGTCCGGTATAAATACCAGATCTGCAAATCCCTTTCCTGCAGGCATCTCGCGAATAATTGAATAATTTTTTCTGGCTGAGTAATAGGCCAGTGAAATTGCGCAGGAAAGAGAAGTTTCATTGTTGTATTGAAGAACAGACGCGTTTTCTTCGTGAACCTTCGCGATCTGTTCGGCAACCGCTTTCTCATTTCCGGCAAAAGTCATCTGAAGAAGTGTGTCTGAAGCCCGGATTGCATCCATCACATTTTCCCAGCCTCCGTCCTCAATACAGTTGATAAATTCCTGCTGTACCTCCTGGTTGGGAATAGAGCAGGTTTCTGATTCCCGATCACTGGTCAGATATCCAAGATGAACCAGAAGAGTCAATACATCATCCGCACTCTCAAATGTAGTCATATCATTCTGATATTTATTCGGATTTAAAGGAACCGGCTCGCCCGCAATCAACCGTTCAATTTTTTCCCGGAGTCCGTCATAATCCATCTGGATATAAATTCTTAACGCTTCATAGGTCTCTGTTTTTGTCCAGTAATTATCAAAACACTTCCGCAGAACCGCCTCTACAACCGATCTGGGATTATACAGAGATCGCCCGCTGACCGTATAACCATCATACCATTTTTTCATATCATCATAGCATATCTGGTACTGAACGCACAGGGCGCTCACCTCTGTTTCTGTAAAACCGGTAAACTCCTCAATCGGAAACGCATTCATCATTGAATATTCATAAAACATATTCAGTGCCGAATGCTGTCCATATTTTTTTATGGGAAGAATTCCAGTCATATAGGCAAGGGCGACATAGCTCTGATCCTTCATCAGGTTCCGCAGAAAGTCCAGATATTTCTTCTGCGCTTCCTGATCTTCCTTATTTATGCGAAAGATGCAATCCCATTCATCAATAATAAAAATAAAGGGGACGGAATATTTTGCGAAAATATCCTGCAATGACCGTACCAGATCCGTATCATCAAAATACTTTACATCCGGGAATTCAGAAATCAGATCAAAGAGAATTTCCCTTTGGATTCTTTTAATCATTTCCTCTGCGTGATTTGTTTTGCTCAGAAAATCCTGCATATTAAGCCGAATCAGATTATAACGATTTAAGTGCTTTCTAAAGTCTGGATTTTTCTCTATTTTCAATCCTGAGAACTGCCTGGATGAATCGCATCCCCGGCTGTAGTAAGCAATCAGCATATTGGCCGCCATGGACTTTCCAAAACGTCTCGGACGGCTCACACAGATAAATTGCTGTTCTGTCATCACCAGACTGTTGGTATATGCAATCAGCTCGGTTTTATCAACATATATTTTGGAATTCAGTGCCCGCTGAAAATCCATATTACCAGGATTCAGGTAAATTCCCACTGCCGCACCCCATTTCCTTATTAAAAATGATATCCATTCACAGCATTTCCTCTGCTGGATTTTTTTTATATTCATTATACACAAAAGGCTCGGGTGCGGCAAGCTGTTTATCACTGCCGGTTCATGCGGATCCGCAAATCAAAAATCCATCCAGATTGGCTGCGCATCCGGTTTCCGGATGCGCAGCATGTTCATTCAAATAAAACAGCCGTTCCGCTCTCCGCGGATTTCCAGGCGGCTTCCATCAGGGCCAGGACCCTGCGTACCTCTGAAATCTGAATCAGAGGCTCGGCCTTTCCCTCAATGGCGTCCGCCACATTCCTGTAAAAATCCTTCCAGTCCGTCTCCACTTCCGGAAGAGGCTCGCTTACGATTCCTCCCGGCGGCAGAGGCGCAAACTGCCGGGTGGGTCCGGCCACGGTTTCCGTGATCTGAGGCGGAAGCTTTTCCAGGAACTGGCCGGTGCGGAGCAGATGTCCCTCGCAGCCAAAGTTCTTCACCATCAGAGTCCCCTTATCCCCGCACACCAGCCATCTGGGCTGATAGTCCAGGATATATGTGGAAAGCTCAATGTGTACCGTGATTCCGTTTTCCATCTTCAGCAGAATTTTAAAATAGTCGTCCACTTCCTCATGCAGGACATTTTTTATATCCGCGTACACACTCTTTACCTTCACCCCAGGCATCATAAAAAGAATCTGGTCGATGAGATGAACGCCCCAGTCATACATCATCCCGCCGCCGTATTTTTTGTAGATGTGCCACTCATGCATATAGCCGTTGCCGGAATGGAGCTTTGACTCTATGGTGAAAATATTTCCCAGCAGGCCGTCGTCGTAAGCCTTTTTCGCGATCCGCATATCCCGGTCCCATCTCCGGTTCTGATGAACCGTAAACAGAACTCCCGCGTTTTTGCAGGCCTGTTCCATCTCATCCAGCTCCGCCACGCTCATGGCCGCCGGTTTCTCCGCAATCACATTTTTTCCGGCCCCGCAGGCTTTCAGACACATTTCCTTATGCAGATAATTGGGAACTGTGAGAATCACAGTGTTTACTTCCGGATCGGCCAGCAGCTCATCCGCGGTGTCATAAACCCGAAGCCCCCGCTTCCTGGCTTCCTCACGTTTTTCTTCCTCAATGTCACACACAGCCGTAATTTCCACACCGGCTCCGGGCGCATTTTCGGAATGCCATTTTCCCATTCCTCCAAATCCGATAATTCCCAGTCTGACTTTCATTTCATCTTCCTTTCTTCGGGCCGCACCACAATGCGGGCGGCCCGTTTCGTGCATCTTCGTGATCCGTTCCGGCCTCTTACTTCACGAATTTCTCCGCATAGTGGCAGGCCACCTGGTGGTTGGGCCGGATCTCCCGAAGCTCCGGTTCCTGGGCCAGGCATTTTTCCGTGGCGTAGGGGCACCGGGCTGCGAACCGGCAGCAGGGCTTGGGATCGATGGGGGAAGTCAGCTCCCCTTTCAGCA
>JAJQBI010000013.1 GCA_021203365.1 Clostridiales bacterium | reverse complement strand
GTTGAATTTCAGGGGCATTTTCGGTCCGATTCGCTAACTCGCAAGCAATGTAGACGTCTCACGGAGCCTTCTACGCCTGCTTGTTGGGGCATATCCCCAATCCCCTTTTGAACATCACCGCTGCTGATGGCCTGCGCATTCCTGACGGAATGCTTTTACGGAAATTATAATATTTCATCATACAGGAGCAACAACATGAACGAAAAGGATAAACAGACTCTGCAGGAGAAATCTCATCTGCCGGAGAAATTGAGAGCATTGAGAGAGGAATATGGTCTCTCCAGAAAAGAGCTGGCCGAAAAGCTCACAAACGATTCGATCTCTATTTCTGCATCCACCATTGCCTCTTATGAGAACGGAAAGATCTGGCCAAATCTTGACCGGTGCGTCCGTCTGTGCGAAGTGCTTGACGTGAGCCTCAACTATCTTCTGGCGGATGGAAAGCGGGAGAAATTCGGTGAAGGATATCTGATGGATGAGGCAGCCAGAATGGATATGCTTGAACAGGTAAAAGAACGTTTTGCTCCGTCGGGTGATCTTGATAGAATTAAGGAATCCTTGAAATTGAATGAGGAACAACTGGACAAATTTTTGCTCCATATGATAGACATGGTTGTCTCAGGAGAAGAGTTCTCTGAGAACATGTTCGCGCAATGAGGGAAGGCAAAAGAATAGAAATCTGACTGAAAAAGCTCGCAGATGTTCGGAGCAATCTCGATCATCTACGGGCTTCCCTGTTCTCAGGTTTCAATTTCCCAGACAAAAGTTACAGTATCGCTCACATCAATGTCATCCGGTTCGATGTCAATGCCCATGGGAGCCGCCGCATAGGGCATGGATAATGTATTTTGCAGGAAGTGAAAAAGCGGAAGTCACTGTCACCTGGCCGCGTTCGATCTGTCCGATCTTTTTCCGCTCTGCCAGCAGAAGTTCCGCGCCGGCGGCTTTGTATATGGCTGCGTCCGTCCCAGCCGCGTAAGTCGGATGCGGATTGGCCGTGTTTACAATGGCGTCTGCTTTTACTTTTGTGATGTCGTTTCGGATAATTTTAAATGGCACAGGTAATCACCTCACTACCTACATTATTTTCTGTTCCGATTTCCCCAGTCGCATAACTGATCCAGCACCTGGACAAGAGAATGTCCTCTTTCCGTCAGGGAGTATTCCACTTTCGGAGGAATTTGCGGATAAACATTTCGGATGATCAGGTCATCCGCTTCCAGCTCTTTTAAGTTCGCGCTCAGTGTTCTGTCCGCGACTTTGATATACCTCTGCATCTCGTTGAAACGCACCGGCTCATATTCCATCAGACAGTAGAGAATAACCGGTTTGTATTTGCCTGAAATGAGCGAGAGCGTATAGCTGTAACCGGTATCCTCAAAGTTCGCATCTTCAATCCGTTTTCTTTCCATAGCTAACCTCCAGATAAGTACCTTACAAAAATGTAGGTACTTGTATGTCTGTTTGTACCATGTTATCATATATTCAGCTTCAGGACAAGAAGGATACAGAGTTCTTTTGTCTCTGAAAAAACAAAAATTACAGGAGGAGCACATCATGAGAAAAAATATTAAGACGACAGAAGCTATTTTCCCGATGCCGGTGCTGATGATAGCGACCTATAATGAAGATGGAAGCGTGGACGATATGAACGCCGCATGGGGAACCATGCTCGAAAGAGATCAGGTGATTCTGAATCTGACAGAGACACACAAAACGGTAAAGAACATCAAATCGAGAAAGGCTTTTACGGTAAGTATCGCGGATGCGGCGCATGTAACAGAAGCTGATTATTTCGGTGTCGTATCCGGAAACAACACGCCTGACAAATTTGCAAAAAGCGGTCTGACCACAACAAAGTCTGAACTCGTGGATGCCCCGATCATCAATGAATTTCCTCTTTGCATGGAGTGCGAGTTCATACAGTATCAGGACGGGGAATATGGCTGCGGAGTCATTGGCAAGGTGGTCAACACCACAGCGGATGAGTCAGTCATGAATGGCGATACCGTAGATATCACAAAGGTCGCTGCCATTGCATTCGATCCATACACACATGGCTACTATAAAGTCACGGAACGAGTCGGAAACGCATTTAAAGATGGCCTGCAGTTGAAATAACCTAAACGGACTCAATGTAGCATCAGCATCCATCATGCATCCGACAGGGAATTCCTTAAGAATGTATAGGGAGCGTTACACTCCCTATACACAATTAATGTTCAAATTCAACTGAAATTTCGCCTTTTGTACAGGAAAGATTTATCGTATCCTCTGCTCCGTTATCAATCGTTTTTTGAAGCGTTCCGTGATAATTTTCATCTTCAATCTGCACATCTGCATCGGATAACTCCAGATCGTAATTGTAGTCTGTCTGCTGACCATCCCCATGTATCTGTATCTTCCCTTCCTTACACTGTGCTTCCACAGTTTTGGACAGAGTTCCGTAAAGGAAAGCCGAGCCACGCTTTACATTGATCACGATGCTTTCAGAAACGAATACTTTTTCCAGCGTTGCCCCTCCTTCGCCCAGGTTAAAATTCAGGTCTTTTATATAAAAGGAACCCTCCATATAAAGATGTCCCTGATCGACAGAAATGATAACTGTATCAAAAGTATACTCTTCTGGCAGTGTCAGAATCAGTTCACCGGCATTTTGAACCGGAATGTACAGAGTGCTGTCCGTTATGGAATATTCCGCAGCTTTGCCTCCGTCATATGTCAGAGAAAACGCACCACCGGAATAAACTTTGATTGTCCCGGTTGTCAGCTCTATCTCAATATTCATAAACTCCTGATTATTCTGTTCATTGTCTGTTGCTGCTTCGGTATTCCGGACTGTCTCATCAGAAACTGTGCCCGCATCCTGGCTTCCGGAATCCGTTGTCTCCGTGCTTTGAACAGTTTCTCCTGAATCAGTTATTACGGATGCTGTGCTTGCTGAAGCCTCTCCGCAGGCTGTAAGAGAGATCAAGACGGCGAAATATATAAAGAAAAACGTTATTTTTTTCATCACTTACACTGTTCCTTCCTTTCCGGTGCCGATCGTGGCCTGCCCAAGCACTTCCAGTATTACCTTCACCGCTCCTTCAATTCCTAATTTATCAGTATCGAGGCAGATGTCATATGTACTCGCGAACCCCCACGTGGAATCAGAATACTGATTGTAATAGGCGGCTCTTTCCCGGTCGACCTTATCAATTTTCTGCCTGCTCTCGGCAGGAGAGATTCCGTCCCGCTCAGATACCCGTCTGGCTCTTGATTCAACGGATGCTGTAATAAAGACAGTCAATATCTTCTCTGTATCATGAAGAACCCGGTCGGCCCGACGGCCTATGATAATACATGGCCCCTGCCCGGCGGTCATCTTTATCACTTCCTGCTGCGCCTGATTCGCCAGATTTTCAAGGGCAGAGTCATGTCTGAAATTGAATCCCATATATTGATATAGTCCGTTTGTTCCCAGAGATTTTTCATCCATGCTTGCAAGATACTTCCGGTTTAATCCGGAACGCTTCGCTGTTTCTTCCAGTAACGCCGCATCATAATAGGGAATGTTTAATTTTTCTGCAAGCAGCTTCCCAACAGAGCGGCCGCCGGAGCCGTAGGAGCGCCCAATCGTAATGATATAATCTGTCCGTGCAGGCTCCGCAGAGGGAATGAATTCCCCGGTTTCACATACTTTGTCATTCCCTGTGGCCGGATTTTCCAGTTCTTTCTTTATCCGCAGAAGTACAACTGCAACGGCAATAAAAGTCACAGTGTCGGCAGTCGGCATAAAGAACGGCAGGGCATAAAGTCCCCAGAACATGGGAAGCAGCAGCGCAAAGCCAACGCCAAATACAAACTCACGGGCCACGGACAGAACAGAAGATTCCTTTGCCTTCCCAAGCGACTGCAGGAAAATAAAGCTGCCCTTATTCAGGCACGCGAGAGGAAGCAGGCAAAGCTGTCCGCGGATGAACCATACCGCAAACTGTGTATAATAAATGCTTTCTTTTTCTGAACCGAAAATCAGCATAAGCTGGCTGGGGAACAGCAGGAAAATGACTGACGAAACCAGACCCAGTAATGCTTCACACGCCATCAGCCGTTTCATCAGCCCCAGGACACGGTCATTGCGCTTTGCACCGATGTTGTATCCGGCAATCGGAATACACCCGGCAGCCAGACCGGCAGAAATGGAAATAATAATCTGGAAGAATTTCGACACAATCCCCGCAATCGCGGTTGGAATCTGGGCATATTCCGTCTGCCCGAATACAGAATCCATCGCGCCATATTTCACAGCCATATTGATCGTTGCAGCCATAGAGAGCACGATAGAGAACTGTGAGAGGAAGCTCGCAAAACCCAGAGTCAGGATTTGCCTTACAAGCCCTGGCTGAAAACGCAAGCAGCTTTTGTTTAATGGGGTTGCCTTCATTCTGAAAAGGTACAGAGCCGCCATAACTGCAGATAGAATCTGACCGCCGATGGTAGCAACGGCGGCTCCCATCATCCCCCATTTCAGAACATAGATACAGATCGGATCAAAAATAATGTTAAAGGCAGCGCCCATCAACAATGTCAACATCGCAAAGTGCGGACTGCCGTCAGAACGTATGATGGGGTTTAAAGCCTGCCCGAACATATAAAACGGGATCCCTAACGTGATCCAGAAAAAATACTCCTTCGAGAGCCGGAATGTTTCTTCGTTCACATCCGCACCGAACATACGAAGAATCGGTTCCTGAAACAGAAGATAAACTGCTGTAAGAGCAAGGCTCACTGCCAGAACAGAAACCACAGCGTTTCCGACACCGCTTGCGGCATCATCACTTTTTTTGCTTCCGAGGCTGATACTGACAAATGTACAGCATCCGTCCCCGATCATGACAGCAATGGCTATGGCAACTACCGTCATCGGAAAAACGACCGTGTTGGCTGCATTTCCATATGAACCGAGGTATGATGCGTTTGCGATAAAAATCTGGTCGACAATATTGTAAAGTGCCGCTACCAGCATGGAGATCACACAGGGAAACGCATATTTTCGCATGAGCCTTCCCAGACTCTCCGTTTCAAGATAGTTATTTGTCTCAATCGACATAGAATATCCCTTCCTTAATTTCGTATTCCAGTCCGGTGTATAAACTCTCTACCCGTGGAATGCGAATTGGAATCTATCCATGACCAGTGTATCTATTCTACTCTGATCTTTTGGGATATTCAACTTTAATATTTGAATGTCTAATCCCGCTATTTGAGTTATAGCGGTGTGACGATGAATGACACGTTGTACTCCGGTACCGGAACCTTGTTTACGATGCAAGCATAGAGGTATTGGTATCCGCTTCGCGGGAATAAAGCAAGTCATAACAGACTTAGCTGCCTGTCTATCCAGCTTTCCTTTTTTCACGAGTGTGGCAAAATAAAAAACACAAAAAATGAAGCCCGTAGCCACCGGAATAACCAGTAGCCACGGACTGTAAATCAATCACATATTTATATTGCAAGACTTTGCTGTGGCATCCTTTCTTTTTCTGTTTCGATTCCCTGCAGTCTTCTATCGAGAGATGCGACTTCATCTGCATGCTCCCGGATAAAGGCAGCTTTATTCTCTGTGCTACCATTCAGAAACACCTCATCGAGAACATACTCCACATAGCTGGTTTTCTGCAGAGCTTCCACGAAAAGAGGGTGATATTCTTCATAGAGATGCTCCGGCGCATAATCCGTCTGCCATTGCTGAAGCTGGTGGAGATAGCTACAGAGTGTACGATAACATTGTAGCTCCTTTTTCTTCGCCTCCAGTTCTGCAGAGATTTTCGGGTTTGGCCTGGCTCTGGACGGAGTGTAGGTCTTCTCATCATAGGAAATACCGAAGTCATTCGCCATCTTTTTTGCCGCCTCTAACGGTCTCAGGTCAAAATACCGGGAGACGAAGCTGATTGCGTCGCCGTCTGCCTGACATCCAAAGCAGTGATATCTCTTAGATAATTTCATACTGGGGTGTTTATCATCGTGAAACGGGCAGCACGCCATGCCGTTCCGGTTGACTTTGATCCCATAGGCTTCCGCAGCCTGCCTTGCCGTGACAGAATCCCGGACTGCTTCAAATACATTCATCAAAAATCCTCCAATCAAAGAAAAAGCCCGGACACTCTTTTAGAATGAGCATCCTGGCCGGTTAATGGTTATCTGTTTTGATTTTTCTGCTGTTCCTGCAGTTTCTCCTTTTCCTGTTCTTCCTGTCTCTGATCCAATTCCAGAATCGCCTCGATATTCTTCCGCACGATGAGATAATCCTGCATCTCTTTCCGGGCGGCGCGGTAGTCTGCGTATGCTTTCTTTTTGCCGCTCAGGACTTCAGCGTACTCCTGGTTCAGCTGCTTGATGGTGGGAATTCTGTCTTTTCCTTTTCCCTTCGGATCACTGTTCCCGGCAGTTGCTTTATCGAGTTGGTTAAACGCTTCCTTCGCGGCTTTATGGAGTGTGATGTCCTCCCGATGTTCTTCCAGAAATTTTTTACTGTATCCGGATTTCCGGTACGCTGCGTAGGTTTCCTTTGTCCGCCCATAGTTGATGATGTGCTTTTTCAAAGCGGCGATCTCCGCGAGACGTTCTTCCGATGATTTGATGGAAGCGGACAACTCGTTGAATCGGGCAGCAGCGGCATCTGTCTTTTCTGTCAGTTCCTCATAAGTGTCGATACCATGTTCTTTGATAAAACAGACAGCCTCCGCCATCTGCTTCAGGTTAAAGTTATTCGCCCAGCGAACGTAGCCGCCGCCTTTTCCCTCAGCACGTTTTGCCTCGATATCAATGAGCAGCTGCAGTTTCGGCGGAGCTGTGGAGAATGATTTCTCTTTACGAGATCTCTTCGGCTGGTGCACGGCTTCTCCGACGACAGCGGCACGGATTTCTTTTTCTGAATATCCTTCGCCCAGAGAGCGCAACCGTATGAAACGTTGCTGGCCTTTACCCTTCAGAGCAATATTTTTTCCGCGCTTGATTTCATATCCATCTGCTTCCAGTAATCGCAGAAAGGCTTCAAAATCTGACGGTTTCTTCAGAAGTGCGGCATCAATAGATTCGCAGATGTCATCCCGGAATGTACGCTTTTGTGGATAGTCTGACTTTTTTTCGCGCTGGCTGTAAGGCTTCGCATCTATGATGGAGAGGCCGTGCTGCACACACAGCCGGTCACTGATTTTCTGAACCGCCAGATAAGAGAGAAAGAAATTCACAAATTTCCGGCTTCCGTCCAGTGTGGTGGAATTGAAGACGATATGATTGTGGATGTGCGCGCGGTCTGTATGTGTGGCGATGATAAAGGCATGTTTTCCCTTGGTGAAACTCATTGCCAGCTCATAACCAATCTTATTGGCTTCCTCCGCTGTGACCTCCCCAAGCTTGAATGACTGCCGGATCTGGTAGGCGATCACGTCGTGCTTCTGATGGCGTCCGGTGCTGTGTTCGTACTGGCGCTTGGAGAGCATGAATTCTTCGTCTACCGTCACAGGATCACATTCATAGGAAGTGACCAGTTCCCCTTTTTCGGTTTTCTCCGGATTTTTCGCATAATCCGTCCGGTCATTCAGCGTCTGCGCGATGGTTTTTCCTTTGGTGACGTGAAGAAGAATAATTCTTGTGGCCGCGATAAACCTCACCTCCTTACTTCGGTAAAATTGAGCAGGACGGTCAACTCCTGCACATAAAAAAGAGGCTGCCCCGTATGAACGAAAAACAGCCCCAGATTCCTTATTCAGTTGTCCGCATCACGATTTGATAAAATCCCAGAGCATTTCATTCAGTGAAGCAACTTTCCCGATCAGCCAGCCCGCCGCGGCCGGGAGCACAAAAACCACAAATGCGATTCCAAGCATCCGGATAGCCTCTGAACCGGTATGGATTCCCATCAGGTATCCAAGGACGGCGATCAGGAAGCACAGGCCGGAAAGAATATAGAAGATAGCCCCGGCAAAGCTGGTCAGAAAGACCCCGGCCCACTGTGCAACAGTGACTGCCAGCGCCACCGGCAGCGCGATCAGTTTAAACGGTAATTTTAACAGCATCATGGTTCGTCATCCTCCTCCTCAATCTGTTCTCTGAAATATCTCGGACCATACACCTCATAGATTTCCTGCATCAGCAGGACTCCGAGTGTAAGCCCGTATCGGAAGTTTTCTTCCTCCTCATAGCACTGGCTTGTGTACATCGTATCGCGGACCTCATCCAGCTGTTCCTGATCCTTACTGTTCAACCTGGAGCGCAGGTCATCGAATAGATCGTTTACTTTTGCCTCTGCTTTCCGGAATCCTTCCTCCTGCGACATAATTGCTTCCTGCGGGTAAATCCGCCCATTGTAAAGAAGTTCCATTATCATAATCCAAGTCCTCCGTTCTGATTGAAATAAGACAGTTTTCTGCTTCTGATTTTATTTTATCAGAGCCTCCGGATTACGCAATGATGTCGCCGGTGCTATGTACCGGCATGGAAATTTCTTTCCATGCCTTAGCTCAATACTACAAGATTCCAGAAAGTGCATTCAAGGATTCTTTCTGCATCTTCCAGATTTCATTCAGTCTTTCCTGCAGGTCCTGAATATCAGCGGCGTAAATGCTGCCGTTGGTATTAGCGGCTTTCGCGTATTGATTCAGATTATTACTACAGCGCCGGAGAAGGGAACTGATCTGCTTCGGATAATCATAGTCCAGATTGACACAGTACCCGTCCAGCGCCATTTTGCGGAGATACGCGCTCATACTGTGAATGCCGCTTTCCTCCATCTTTTTCCGGATGCGTTCCAGCTCCGATGGGGTGACACGAAAGTTCAGGAAAATATCGCGGATTTCTTCGTCCATCATAATGCCTCCTCTCTGCACCAGTCGCTGTTTCTGCCGGACGGCGGCATCTGGCCGGCTTTCTGTTTTAAATCTGCCAGAACAGAATGGCGGTCTCCGACATTTCTGCATCCGTCGTCTCTGTCTTCAGAATTCTGTTCTGCTTCCACATTATCCCGGTCAGCGGAAGGGCGGTCTTCCATATTAAGGGCTGCGTCCAGTTCGGCCAACCGCGCGGATTTCTCCGTCAGTTCTTTCTCCTGTGGGAACGGTTTTCCGACTTCCTCCCGTGCAGCATCCTGCTGCTGTTCCAGTGTCGCCAGTTTTTCCTGTGCCTGTTCCATCTTCACCGGAATGTTATTCAGCGCGTTATCCAGACGGATCAGATTGCCTCTGGCATCGCTGCCGATAGGAACGCGGTGCGTCATACTGCCTTTCAGAGCAATATTAAACTCCTTTGAAAAGCTGTCAAATGACAGTTCCATCTGGAATCCCCGGTAGCTGCCCAGCGGATAGCCTTCGACCGCGTTAGCCGTTTTGCAGACAGCGAGAATCGCTTCACCGGCGTCCGCTTTCTCAGTATAAGTTTTCCCGGAGACGGTCATACTAGCAAAACCGTCCTTTGGATGCTGATGCGCCGCGACTGTCTCTATATCTTTCTGGAAGCCTTCGATGTTACTGTGCTGTTGCTCAATCTCCCTAGGGAAGTATTTCAGCAACTGGTCTTCCAGGCGGTACTGTTTGCTGCGGAAGTCCGTTTTCAGCACTTTCAGCTTCGCCACATCAATATCCAGATCCATCTTTTCTTTGATTCGGCTGTCTCCGGCACAGAGCGCTTTGATCTCCGCATAGGACAGTGCCTGTTCGTCTACATCATCACAGCTGCGGACAGGGCTCTTACTCGTCATGATCTGTGAAATAAATCGCTGCTTATTCTCTAACGTCTGGAATAAATAGGCGTCAAAGGTTTCTTCAGTCACATAATTGTAAATCTGCACCTCCTTATTTTGATTGCCCTGCCGGATAATCCGGCCATTGCGCTGTGTCTGATCTGCCGGACGCCAGCCCACATCCAGATGGTGCACCGCGATCAGCCGGTCCTGCACGTTGGTACCGGCCCCCATTTTCTGTGTGGAACCGAGGAGCACCCACACCTGCCCGTTTCTGACTTTGGCAAACAGATCTTTCTTCTTTGCCTCCGTGTCTGCATCATGAATAAAAGCAACTTCCTCATGAGGGACACCCCTGGCTTCCAGCTTGGTGCGGATATCGTCATAAACATTGAACGTGCCATCATTTTTGGGCGTGCTCATATCACAAAAAAGAAGCTGCGTCAGCTTATCCGGCGTCCCGTCCTGCCAGATCTTCGCCCATCGCGCTGTAATACTCAAGTTTTGTTGCCATGTCAGCCTCCTTCCTTACGGATCAATATCAGGGTACAGGGGAAGCGCGTCAAACTCCTCATCCGTGATCTGCGCCAGCTTATCCAGCACAGAATCGGTGAGAGAGCGCAGACCGCGCTCTGATTTTGTCAGTTCCCCTCGCATATTTTTCAATGCCTCGATCAGCCCCGGACGGGAGCCAGGGCTGTAAAGCATCATCAGTGTCAGTTCTTTTCTTGTGAAGTTCATTCAAGACCTCTTTCCTCGCGGTGTCTGGCAGATTTCAGAGGCAGTTCCGGTTCCGGCATATTTTTCAGCTTTTTCAGAACAGAAGACCGCTCCTCCGGCTCCGGATTTTTCTTTCCATTGTTAATGCAGCCGTCAATCATGCCGTAGTCGTCCTCCAGCGCCATCTCCGCATTTTTCAGATAGTTCTCCGGATGAAAATTCAGAAGCTCCCGAAATCCGAAGCTGTCTACGTAGTGGCAGGTTACGATACCGGCCTGTTTCAGTGCCACAATGTCGCTGACCGAGAGAGAATGGCCGGTATAATCCGCAGGATGGTCGATATTAAACTTCCTGTAAATATCCTCAAGATTTACACCGGCAGGCAGGCTGCCCGTGTAAATCACGTCATAGTGATCGACCTCCGGCTCTTTCCCGTGCTTCTCCAGCCAGTTATAATTCATAAAGCGGTCCTGCGCCGTTTCATCGGTCCGCTTCAGCTGCAGGATTGCATAGCTGTCTGTCTGGCTTTCCAGGAAAGCCTGCAGATTCTCCTGATTTTTTGCTCCGTGTATATCATCCCATGCCTGAATATTCATTACAAAACCTCCTCCCTCCGTTTAGTGGGAACGGATCTGGACTTCATCTGCTGACTGTCCTTGTCCGCCTTTAACTGTTCCAATGCGGAGGGGCGTTTCCCGTCCGCAGATTTTTCCCTACTCTGTTCCGGAGAGAACTCCTTACGGGCCAGCCTGATAAACCCGTCCAGCACCGCAGGGTGACTCTCCACTACATACTCTATACTCCTGTCCATCCCCAACGAATCCTGATCGTTTATGGAAGGGACGGTCTGAGCCCACGCTTTGCTGTCACGGGAGAACCTGCCATCCCAATCGAAGTAACGAACAGTCGCCGCCAACACATGGGTGACGCGCTCTGCACCGAACTGCTCTACAACAGTCCTGGCTGCATCGCGGTTCAAGTGCATCCCGTCAAAGTTTTCCCGGACGGCGCTCTCAATCGCCTTTTTGCAGTCGATATTGGTTTTCCTGGAACGGTGATACTGCTCGATCTCGCCGTTTGCGCGGGCGTAAGCGATGTCGTGAAGATATAAAGATTTGTTTTCTGCCGTCATTCCTTCATCCTCACCTTCCTTTTTCCATCCTGTACTGAACTTTGCCGGTCTCGTCGAAGTCCAGGAAAATCGTTGCTTCAAAATATTTATCCAGCCGTTTGGAATAGCAGCCCTTCAAATGAACGGAGCCATTTTTCAGGAGCTTCTTTGCGACGCTCTCATTCATGTGCTTTCCAATCGCCTCAAAATAGCGGTTATTCTTCCAGAGTGCAAAGTTACAGCTCCGGTCAGAGCAGGACCAGGACTTTGGCCGTTCTACTACATCTGCACCGCAGACCGGGCATTTTCCCAGAGATTTTCGGGTATCCGGCATGATAACAGCGGCCTCTTTTACTACCTGATAGTTGTCCACCAGGTCGGAGACCATCGCCTCAATCTCTGTCATAAAAGCATCCGGAGAATACTCGCCGTGTTCGATCTGCAGAAGCTTTTCCTCCCAATCCGCAGTCATCGAAGCAGACTGCAGCTGTTCCGGTAAGACCGTAATCAGGGCAGTACCTTTCTCGGTGGGGATCAGATTTTTGGCCTTTTTATCACCTTTTCTCTCCAGGAAGCCCCGCGTTACCAGCCGTTCAATAATGCCGGCGCGGGTGGCAGGAGTACCGATTCCCTTGCGTTCCACCTCATCCGGCATTCGGCCCAGGCCGCCATCTCTTGCCCCTGTGGGGCAATTCACCTTGTCATCAGCCCCGGCACGCTCCATAGCGGAGAGGAGCGTGTCTTCGGTGTAATGAGCTTTCGGTTTGGTCTGTCCTTCTTTGATTTCCGTGGATAATACAGAAAAGCTGTCACCGGCTTTCATTTCCGGGAGCGGCGTCTCTGCCTTTTCCGCTTTTTCCGGCTTTTCAATGACTTTCCAGCCGGCATCCAGAACAGTTTTCCCTTTGACGGTAAAGATTTCTTCCCCGCAAAGAAATTCCGCGGCAGTCTCTGCATAGCGGTAAGGCTGCGCGACAGCAGCAAGAAGCCGCGTGGCGATCAGGCGGAGAATTTCACGTTCCCCGACGGGAAGGGCAGGAAGATCTGCCTGTGCCGCGCTCATGGTTGGAATAATAGCGTGGTGATCGCTGACTTTTTTACTGTTGATTACAGGCTTTACCATGATTTTCTCCGGCACTGCCTTCCCGGTCAACTTTGCGGCGATACCTGCCAGAGCCGGAACCTTTTCCTCCATATCATCCGTCAGATACCGGCTGTCTGTCCGGGGATAGGTGACCAGCTTCTTTTCATAAAGGGACTGTGTATAGTCCAGAGTCTGCTGTGCCGTAAATCCAAGCAGGCGGTTTGCATCCCGCTGGAGAGAGGTCAGGTCATACAGCGCCGGAGCCTTTTCGCTTTTTTCTTTCCGTTCACATTTCGTCACGACAGCGGCACCACCGGTACAGGAGAGGGCGAGAGCCTCTGCGGCCGTTTTTTCTTTGATCCGCCCGCTTGCCACTGTCATGTTGCCCGGCAGGGTAAGATGAACAGAATAAAAGGTTTCCGGCTGGAAAGCTGCAATCTCTGCTTCACGCAGCACAGCCATCGCCAAGGTAGGGGAAGCGACACGCCCTACATGCAGCGTCCGGCCATAAAGGACAGAAAAAAGCCGGGTAGCGTTCATTCCGACAATCCAGTCGGCACGCTCCCGGCAGAGGGCTGCTTCATACAAAGCATCATATTCAGTTCCCGGTCTCAGATTGGCGAAGCCATCCCGGATGGCACTGTCCTCCATACTGGAAATCCAGAGCCTTAAGAAAGGCTTTTTGCATCCGCACTGATGATAGACCAGGCGGAAGATCAATTCTCCCTCGCGTCCGGCATCTGTCGCGCAGATAATTTCCTCCACATCCTTCTGGTTCATCAGCTGTTTCAGAATGTCAAACTGCTTTTTTGTCGCAGCGGAAACACTATATTTCCATTCCGCAGGCAGGAGCGGCAGGTCTTCCTTTGCCCATTTTTTATATCGAGGATCATAAGCGTCCGGTTCTGCAAGCTCCACCAGATGACCGACACACCAGCTTACCAGATATCCATTACCTTCCACATAGCCGTCTTCACGTTTCTTTGCCCCCAGCACCCTCGCGATACTCTGGGCGACAGAAGGTTTCTCTGCGATCACAAGGCGCATATCACATCACCGTCCCTTCTGCTTCTTCCGGAATATAATGAATCCCAAGCTTAACCATTACAATCCGGATTATGACCTGGCAGGCTTCCACAGCCCTGCGCTTATCTACAAAATCAAACCGTTTTAAGGTGGCCTGATAATTCCGGTAGTCCATAAGATACAGCAAACTGACAGGATCTTCTTCAGCACTGTCCTCCAGCAGTTGTCCTGCCGCATCCAGGTCATGCGATTCCGGGTCCGCATTTGTAGCATTCAGAAGCTCCATCAGCACCGGGAAAGTCTGTTCTTCATCCGGCGCGCACTTCGCAAGATATCCGATATAAGCTGACAGAAGGTTTGACGCCGCTTCTTTTTCTTCATAATTCAGGCAGCGCAGGAGCGGCCGGATTTCCGGCAGATTAAAAATCGTGTCCGTCACAATCAGGAATGCAGAATAGTGTGCCGCCCTGCGGATCGTGTCTTCCGTTAATTCCTCCTCATCATCGTAATATTCTTCCTCCAGTTCTTCATTCAGCCATTTACAGTCGAGATCATCCTCGTCATCCTCAGTAAAATCTGTCTCATCGGGCTGTTCTTTCTCTTTCTTTTTCCTGCTTTTGCGGATACGACAGATCATATCCTCCGCGCCGGCAAAACTGACATAGGCCATATCAAAAATCGCGATTGCCGTTATCAGTGATTTCAGGTGATTCATTTTCATTCTGTACCTCCATAGTGTTGAATTTTTCTTTGTCCGCTTTTAGGAGCGCAAAAAAAGGACATCCCGGATATAAATTCCACAGATGCCGCTTTCATCATCATTTTCTGCTTTAAAATCAGGGCTTTCAGCCCCTTAAATGCGGACAGTGTGCCGTTTGTTCCATTTTCGTTCCCGGTCTTTTTCTCTGCGCGCCGCCTTTGCGCAGACCGGACAGTATTTGTTGCGATTCGAGTGCGGGGCAAAGCCAGCGCCGCATTTTGCGCGCCGTTTCAGCGAAATGTCCTTGAAAATATCCGCTTCCAGTTCCGGAAATGCCGGCAGCACCGCATTCCGGAACCATCTGCACCCAACCGAATAGGAAATCCGCTGCGGACAGACGCGCTCATCCCCATCCTCCAGCAAAATGCAGTTGCCCTTCTCACAGTTGCAGCAGAACTTCTGGATAACTCTGGCAGCCTGTTTCTGCTGAACGGGTGTCATCTCATACAGTGATCCGTTCTGTTTCCGTTCCACCGGCGGTCCATATCGTGAACCCTGATCCACTTCCTTCATCACCTCCATAAAAGAAAAAAGCCCGCATGAACAAAATCATGTGAGCTATGTATCATCGTTATTTTCGTTGTAAGAGTGGGACTTAAAACAATTCTTTCAGGATCAGTCTGGTGATGCCTTCGTTATCGCCTGGCTGTACACGCTTTACCTTTGGTTCCCGTCCGTAGCCGAACTCGTCCCTGACAGCAGAGCGTATTCGGGTGCCGCCATGAAAGCCGTGGATCACGCGAACCTCGTAGACCGCGCTTCCGGCGCCGTTCACCTTTTTCCGGATGGCATCCAGCGCCTTTTCAACCGTCATGCCATGCACATCTATTGTAATAATCGGTTCAGACAGCATTACAAACCAGACTCCTTCGTATTTATTTTCTCAAGATATTTCACCGGGACCGTCTTTGTCAGCCACACGCCATTGACGCTCCGATAAAACGGAATGCCATCCTCAGACATTTTTCCGCTGAGCACTCTGTAGATCACCGGCTTTCCGTGGCGCTGTCCGACTTTCCTGGCAGTAGGATAGTCTCCGGACAGATGAACATACAGCCTCGACATCGGCAACAATCCCTGCACATCAATCGAAGTAATCGATTTTTCTCCGGTTCCGTGATACAGGATTTCCGGCGGCGTTACTTTCTCCAACTCCACCTCCACCGGAATGGAGTGCCCCTGATTAGCGCGGATCAGTGTTTTATCTTCATTAAAAGAGTATCTCTGTTTTTCATCGTCCCGGACAATCTGTTCCAGTGTCTCCATCGTCAGCGGACGCGTCTGGTTGATTCCAGAGATCAGCTCGTCCACATTTGCCCATCCATGCTCATCCAGTGTAATGCCGATTACTTCCGGCTTGTGGCGAAGGATCAGGCTCATATATTTGCTTGTGCTCTGCAGTGACATAACTTATTTCACCCTTTGTTTCTTTTTCATTGCCGTCATCTGGTAACTCATATCCAGTAAATCCAGAATCTGATCGTCCGATACCGTTCCATCAAGGAAGATAGTGAGCCAGTTCGTTTTATTCATATGATACCCAGGCAGAAAACCGGGAGACTGACGCAGCATGTCAATCATCACCGGGTCGCATTTCACATCGAGGACATCAACAACATCTGTTCCCTGCAGTCCCAGCTTGTTTTTCGGGACATCCATTACAATTCCATACCATTTTTCATTATCCTGATGACGCAGGACAGCATAGGATGGGTACCGCGCCCACAGATATTCCGGTGTTGTTCCGTATTTTTCCTTTGCATAATCAAAAATCTGCTGTCTGTTCATTTCATTCTCCAACTGTGCCAATAAAGCGGAAACCGTCAAGCTGTTATATTGTATCCAGAATGCTCAAGTATATCTAAAGCCTTTTGATAGTTTTCTTCTTTTAACAAAACATAATCTGTATTGTAGGTAGACACTGCAAAAATTGAAATACCGTTATCAGCCAGAACTGTTGAAATGCCGGATAATATTCCAATCAACGAAAAATCCAGAACGCCTTGAATACGAAAACCCTTCCAGCCATCATCACGTTGGATAACATTTGGTGGAACATCTGTTGAGAGACATACAAGTGAATTTTCTTCATCCGTTTTCCCTATAAAGCAGTATTTTGGATCTAAATTCACAAGAGAGAAATCTTCAACCTTACACACGGTAAAATTGTCACCAAGCATTTTTAATTCCATACCATCACCTCGTATTCCGATTTGTAACTAGCTTGGCTCCGGAGAATCTTTCCAAGCTCTCAGCAAGGGACTTTCACTCTGCGAACCATTTTTTCATATTTGTTTTGCGTTGGAGTCCCTTTCACAATTTCTTTGGACGGAAATAATTTGTCGAATTGTTCCGCTTTTGCCACATCGACATCATAAATTTCATCTTCATAATATCGTCCGCTGACTCCAATAAGCGCATCTTCGTAAAGCTCGCAGACATGAAGTGCGTCCGCATACATATTTTCACTGTTGCGAATATCATAGACTTGAGCAGCGGCAAATCCCTGTCGGGTATAGTAATCAGGATCGCCGCAAAGCAAAATCGCACGATATCCAAGCTGCCTCGCGATTTCTTTTGACCTTGCAATCATTTTCCCACCAATTCCCTGTCTCTGAGAATCCGGCAGGACACCAATCGGGCCGAGAGACACGACATCAAATACTGCTCCATCGTCTCTCTTTATATACGATTTCAGTGACATTACGTTTCCGACTATTCTGGTCCCATCGACAACGACAAGGTCAAGCTTTGGGATAAACGCGGGGCAGTCCCGCATGATATGGATGAGATAATGGTCATTGCATCCTGGTGTATAATGATTCCAGAAGGCTTCCCGAATTACATTCTCCGTTTCCCGATATTCATCCGGCTTTTCAGTTCTTATGATAATCATGATTCTCCACTCATATTCCGATTTTTCGCGTTATTCATGTTTCATTATATCAGTCTGTCACATACCAAACAAGAAGAAATCTCAGTATTTTCTATGTAAGACAGCCCGAAGGCTGTCATTAGGCTTATGCCTGTCCGCGTCGGCTTATACCGGCTCATCATCCTCGAAACCGCTGTCGTCATCGTCAGAATAATCTGTATCATCCTCATAAACGTCGGGGAGTTCATAGTCTTCCTCATCTTCATCCACAAAATCAGCGTCCGGATCGGGCTTCGTTTCCTCTGCCTTTTTTCCTTTCACCTTTGTGTATGCGAAGAAGCCGCCGCCTGCCGCAAGAACGACTACCAGCAGAATAACCGGCAGAAGATTCAGGCTGTTCGTTCCTGATTCCGTTTCTTCAATGATTTCAGTCTCGGTTTCATTCTCATCACCAGTTTCAGCCTCCGCATCGACTTCATCACCTGCAGACTGAGCAGCCTCATATTCCTCTACATCTTCCTCGTCCATCAGAGAGAGCAGGTCCGACTCGTCCACCTGATTCAGGAAATGGACCGTTTCTTCTCCTTCGTCGTCACGGTCGATAATGATATAAAAATAGTTGCCGCTTTTGGTTTCCACAGTAATGAACTGTTTTCCGGCGTCTTCCTCTGTCGCGGTATCAATGTCATCAATGAGCGAGAGATTGCCGTCCGGCGTCAGCGCCAGGGAGGTATCCGTATCCTCATCCCCCTGCATCAGCAGGCTGAGAAGCATCAGCATAAAAAATTCGTCCAGGCCTTCCATATCCTCGTCCTCGGCAGCACTCTCCAGAACTTCCAGATAATCCCCGTAGACATAGCCCGTCTGTTCCGGGACCACTACCTGATACCAGCCATTTTCCTCACCGATGATCTCGACTTCGGTTCCATTGGTGAGTTTCCTCTTCAGCAGCTGTCTCGTCTTCATTGTCCTCGCCGGACACGATGATTTCATTGTCCGATGACTCTGTGCTTTCCGTCGTCTCATCAGAACTGTTCTCTGCCCCGGTATAGGCAAATGCCGTAACCGGAAGTGAGCCAATGCCAAGCAGCAATGCCATCAGGACTGAAATAATCTTAGTTTTCATGTGCTTCCTCCTCTTCGTGAAAAGAATCTGTTACTTTTTGTGCCTCCGCCGACTCCGGCAGGGTAGTCTGAACCATACGGAGCAGTTCTGCCAGCCGGTCGGGTGACAGGTTATAGGAATGCGCGACATCACAGATCTCCGCATTTTCCTGTTCTTTATAGCGGGTCTCCAGTTCCTTTTCCCTGGCTTCCCATTCCATTCGTTTGGTGCGTGCTTTTTCCCAGTCCGCACCGATCTTATCCAGTTTCGCGCTCATAAAGTCTCCTTTCAGCGTGCGTTGTACAACTGTACAACTTTATTATCATTTTTCTCCGTTTAAGGCAGCCGGCCATAGCTCAGGAAATGTTGCTGCCAGTACGAGGTTTCGATAGAAGTGTACTGGATCGGATTTCCACAATGGATCATCATACCGTTCCCCACGTAGATGCCGACGTGCGAAGCCCCGGATGTGTTATAGGTTCCCTGGAAGAAAATCAGGTCACCTGGCTGTGCGTCGGACGGCGATACATACGTGCAGTAGGATCGCAGCCCCTCTGCAGTTGTCCTTCCGACTGACCATCCGTTGCCGCAGTTGTTGATCACCCAGCAGACAAACCCGGAACAGTCAAAGCTCGTGCTCGGACTGGAGCCGCCCCAAACATAGGGATAGCCGAGGTATTTCTCTGCCTCTTCAATCATGTTGGCAAACCTTTCATCTGATAAAGCCTCCGCCGGTACTTCATAGGTGCTGTAATCTGAGGACACAGAATAAATCGCGTAAATGCTGTCCTCGAACAGATACTGCTTATTGCCGTAGGTCTGCATCAGCACTGCATAGCGGGATGTCTGGTCCGCATCCATTCCGGCCGCGATCACCGAAGAAAGTCCGTTGTTCACAAGGGAAACATTCAGGATATAATATTCGTATTCGACCTCCACCTCGTATTCATATTCCTCCTAGGTCGTCTCACCGGTCTCCGGGTCAGTGGAAGTGGTGGTGCCAGTCCGTGTCTCTGTCCGTGTCCGGATTTCGACTTCCTCTGTTACCGTCAGCGTATACTGCGCGTCAAAGAGGCGCTGCAGTTCAGCCTGAACTTCACGCTCCGTGTAATCCTCATAGATCACTGTGAGATAGGAGGCCAGTTCAAAGGGGTTGTGGCCGATCTCTGCCAGGTCATACCGGTACTCATCGTATCCGGAATACTCCGACTCGATATTGCTGATCCGGCTGCTCAGCGCCGTTTCCATCGCCGTATAATCTGCATCCACAGCCAGGATATCATCGTCCTCCGCCGTGTAGGTGGTTCCGAGGACTCCGTTAAAAGACCCCGTCAGCATCATCGGCAGGGAGAAGAAGGAGCATAACAACACAATAAGAAGAGCGGCGCAGATCAGAACAGCCAGGAGACTTTTGCTGTGCTCTTTAAAGAATCCTCCGATTATGGTCAGTACATCCTTTGCTTCCTTCGTCGCCGTCCCGGCACCTTTTGCGGCTGCGCCGGAAGCTGCCGCTGTATGGGCGGTGTTTGCCGCTGTGCCGGCAGCTCTTGCCGCGGCGTATTCCTTCTTGATTTGACGTTTCTGCAGCCATCTGGAGAGCAGGTTGGACGCTGCTTCCGGATTTTCAGCGAGATGCTTCTGCCAGAGTGCTTCCACGTTGGCATTATCTGATTTTCGGACCAGCTTTTCCGCGTTCTCATATTTTTTCAGCTTGTGGGAGTAGACTGCCTGTTCTGTCACGTGTGCCGCACCTTCCGCAGCTTCCTCCATCTGATGAGCCGCCTGCACACCGGTGTTGTCATCCTCATAACGGCTGATTTCCCTGTGGGCTGTACCGGAAACCGAGTCAAGCGGTGCGTGGTCAGCGATGTTTCTGACTCTTCCTTTCGGCTTCGGTGTCTCAGCTTCATCAAATACTGCCTTTCCGAAGCGCAGTTTCTTTTTCGCATTGGCCGCAGAAGAAGATTCCCGGCGCAGCTTATGCTTTCCCGGGAGCTTCGCATTGGCTTTTTCTGCTTTATCTGCGGCTTTCTCCGCTCTGGCGGCGGCCTTTGCCACTTTTTCGTCTGCCAGATCAGTCTCAGTGAAGTGGAGATGAACCGGTTTTTTCGCCATTTACGCCTCCTCCCCATCCGCAGACTTCTCCGTAAATTTTGTGGTCATGATGCGGTAAAGTTCCGTATCCCGCGGAAAATGATCGACGAAAGGCAGTATGACATTGCCGTAATACAGCAGTCCTTCACCTTCACCGGACTGCGTGACATAAGAAAGCTGATGAGGCGAGATACCGAGCTGCTTCGCCAGAATCTGCCGGTCGCCGGATGCCTGGTTCAGCATAATAATGAAGTCGGAATTTTCAAATATATTTTCCACTTCGCGTGAGGACAGCAGATCTTTGACGTTCTGTGTAATTCCTGTCGGGACGCCTCCCCATTTTCGGAAGCGCTTCCAGATTTCCACACTGTACGCCGCGGTCTGTTCTTCCTTCAGAAGCAGGTGAAACTCATCCATATAATAACGGGTGGTTTTTCCGGCGCTGCGGTTGGCAGTGACGCGGCCCCAGACCTGATCCTGCACCACGAGCATACCGATTTTCTTCAGCTGTTTTCCCAGCTCTTTGATGTCGTAGCAGACAAAACGGTTCTGAATATCCACGTTGGTGCGGTGATTAAACAGGTTCAGAGAACCTTTTACATAGATTTCAAGGGCAGTCGCCACATGGCGGGCTTCCTTTTCCTCCTGTTCCAGCAGGGCGTTATACAGGTCTTCCAGCAGCGGCATATTCTCTGGCAGCGGATTTTCAAAATACCTCTGATAAATCTGATGCACGCAGCGGTCTATGACCGTCTTTTCAATGGGCTGCAGACCCTCCTTGCCGCCAACGATCAGTTCACACAGGGAGAGAATGAAGTCTGATTTCAAAGCACCCGATTATCCTCCTCCGAATAATTGGAATTGATGTCCATCGGATTGATATACTGTTTACTGGCCGGACTGATTTTAATGACCTGCCCGTCCAGGCGTTCCACCAGCGCGGCGTACTCAGCCTCGGGATCGCACACGATGATATCGTCGTCCGTTACGAGGAACGCATTGGCGATTTCACGCTTGGCCGCAAAGGATTTGCCGGCGCCCGGCGTGCCGAGGATCAGGCCGTTCGGATTTTTCAGCTTCAGCCGGTCTACCATGATCAGGTTATTGGAGAGGGCGTTCAGTCCGTAATACAGAGAAGAACTGCCTTCCTGGAATAATTCCTGCGTGGTAAAGGGGATGAAGATGGCGGTGGAACTGGTGGTCAGGCCACGCTGGATATTGATCTGATTATCCGCAAGCGGCAGGCTGCTCATCAGCCCCTGTTCCTGTTGGAAATCCAGACGGCGCAGGTTACAGTTGTGCTTCTGTGCCAGGGAAGAAAGCCGGAAAACATTGGTCTCCAGTTCCTGCTCGGTACGTCCGGTGGAAAGCACAAGGAACGTCAGCATAAACATTCTTTCATTCTGGCTCTGCAGCTCCTTTAAAAGATCCTTGGCGTCTTTGCCATAGGTGGCCAGGTCAGAAGGAATGATGTCCATGTCATACCCGGAGCGGACTGCTTTTTTCTGTTCCTCGATCTTGGAACGGTCCAGCTCGGTGATTGTGCGCTTGATTGTCTTAATTGCCTTATTCTGGTCAACAGACTGGATGTGCATCGTCACCACCTGGCTTGAGTCTGTATCGAGGAAATCCTTCAGCAGCCGGTCACTGATGTCAGAAGCAGTGATTGACAGGTAGGACATGGCACCGTACAGATTTCCCATCGTAAATGTCCTGGATTTGAATGAAAATGACGTCGGTGCAATGAAGTCCTTCACTGACAGCCCGGACTCTGTGAGCCACTTCCAGTCAAAATAAAATTTGTCATGATCCCCATGTGGAACATATCATGCATCAGCGCCAGCCGTTCTTTTCCATCCAGCACTCTGGCCGCGACGCCCAGCCGGTGGAAGTTGTTGATCAGATCCGTTTCCACATGAACCAGGCGGGGTTTTGCCTGCCGCATTGATGCCGCTTCGATGCCGAAGGTCAGATACTTGGTTTTCGTCAGACCGTTGTTGCCTTTTTCCATCTGCGATTTCAGCATCTGGCTGTATTCGACACGCACGGGATCGAACTTGTCCCTGACGAGAGGAATGCGAACGGACTTCTCGAAGCTCTCCGAATCCGCGTTCATGTTCATGAAAGACAGCTCGAAGTGAATGGAACTGTCAAAGAAGTTGAGGAAAGAGCACCATTCCTCAAAGATCGCGCTCTGGTCTTCCTGCTGCGCCAGCTGGTAGTTGATGTCCTGGAACTGAATGGTCTTGGTATAATAATTCCCGCGCACCCGGCAGATCCCGTCCGGGAACATCCGCTCAAACGGGATGGACTGCTGCGCTGTCCTCGGAACCTTTCCCTCCATCCGGTTCCTTTCAATCACAGCCCGGATCTGTTTCTGCTCTTTAGGCGTCAGATTTGCGGGCATTTTTATGCTTTCCGGTTGTTTCTTCTTTGAGAGCAATCGCATCCACCTCCTTGTAAACCTGGTACTGCCGCATTAGCGCGGTGTAATAGCAGTCCGTCTGATAGGGGCGGACTTTGGGCCTAATAAATCTTGCCTGAACAAAATGGAACGCAATCATCTCCAAAGGCTGGCCATCCTTCTCGTACATGGCGAGCAGGAACAGCGGAAGCATGATGACAATCATGCACATCGTGGCCAGGCTTGTATTGCCCAGACTTTTGATACCGAAAAACGACGGCACTCCGATGAGCACCGCCGCCCCGAAACATACAAGCTGACGTTTGGTCAGATTGAACAGGATTTTACTTTTCACCCGCGTCAGGTCGCGGGGTACAGATACATAAGCAGCCAGAATTTTCCCTCCTTTCTGTCAGTGCGCGTTCATCACGCTTTTAGCGAGGCTTCCTGTCTTGAACAGGGTAAACACCAGAAGCACGGTATAGCCGACAATTCCCCACAGGGACGAAATAATATCACTCGAAATGGAAACGGACTGGATCAGCACCGCATAGATGCCCACACAGACCAGAATCAGAAATCCCTGAAAGCCCAGTGCAATCAGGGAGCGCAGATAATTCTGCCCGATCTGGCTCTGCTCCCGGTTGCCGAAGGTGGCAAAGGGGATCGGGGCAAGGCTCGTCATCAGATAGATTTCCACCATACGTCCGTATACGATTACGAAAATGACAATCGACAGGGCGGACATGGTGAACTGGATGACAAGAGTCTGCATATACAGCCCCAGCAGCGGCCCCAGTTCCATAGCGGATACCGTATCTTCCAGAGAGGTCAGCATGGAGTCACTGACAGCGGTGCTTGACGTAATCAGGCTTCCGCTGGAACTGACTACACTCTGCGCAACATCGAAGACCGCCATCGTGATATTGAAGCGGTTTGTAATCAGCATCACCGCGACAAAGGTCTTGAATATCCATTTGAAGATCAGCCAGGTATCGAAATTCGCCAGGTTATTGTGTTCAATCAGCAGCTGGATCAGCTCCCAGCAGCAGATAAATGTGAGGATAATGCCCGCAATCGGCATGATGACCGATTCCGAAATGTTCTGTATCAGGGAGAAAACACCCGGCGAAAAATTCGCCGGGGTTGTCCCTACTTCTGTGGCAATCGAGCCGACCTGTGTGTTCACCGAATCAAACAGCCCCGTCAGGTTATCCATGATACCGGCGACCAGCATTTCCTTCAGCCACTCGGTGATCTGATCAAGGATTGTATTCAATAAGGGCTACCTCCTTTCGGGGAGCGGCAACAACCGCATGGAATTGCGATTGTGACTGCCCGGTGACAATGAAACAGGCGGCTCAAAACAGGCCGGAAAGCAGCGGAATCAAAGAGATACCGATCAGGGCAACACCGCCGCCCGCCATCAACTGTTTCATTCCCTGGCTCTTCGCGCCAGGGTTGTCGTTGCCGTAACCTTCCAGGAGGTTGATCGCGCCCCATACTCCAAGACCGGCGCCAAGGGCGACAACAAGGGTCTGCAATACGTCAATAGCACTGTTGAAGAAATCCATAAAATTTGAATCGGAAACCGGAAATTTTGTTTTGTCGTTATTTTGTCGTTTTATAATTTCTCTCAGAAAAGGAAGCAAATCCCGCCTGCATTTTTATTTTTTTTACGGGACCCATCATCCGGTTCCTTCTCCTTTCCTTTTTCGCATACGCTTTCTTTATCTGAGAGTTCATGTCAGTGGGACTGCGGATTCGATTCATGCTGACCGCCTCCTTCCAAACGTCCTTTTGGACACAAAAAAAGACCTCTCCGTTAATCCCGATCATCTTCGGGCGGAGAGGTCTTCTTACTAGTTTGTTGATCTGCCATCCTAGCGGGCGGCTTCTCTGGGTCTGGATGCCTGCTTCGGCGCTCTGCGCTCTGTTTTTGCGGCATCCGTCTTTTTAGTGGAGAGATCAGAGAGTACGGAATCCCGGCTCTTTTCCTTGTAGGCTTCCACCATGGATTTTAATTCGGTGTTAGGAACCATCTGGCTTTCATTTTTCCAGATATTTTTCCCGTTCTCATCCTGTCCCTGCAGGACAGGGCGGGAGACTTTGGTCTCGCCATCCTCCGGCAGCTTCATCCAGACGCCTTTGCCAAATTTGTTGTCGTGGATCATATTTGGCGAAACGACAAAGGACGCCCAGGGTCTTTTGTCGTTCTCGTCCTGATTGGGGATTTTGACCTCAACCAGTTCTTTACCGGCTTTCGATACAAACGGTTCGCTCACTAGTCCTTTCCCGAATTTGATTGTTACCCGCTGACGTTCTTCGCCGCCTGCGGTTTCTGCCGCAGCACGTTCATTTCCTGCCATGTGTTTCTCCTTTCCGGGCATCAACCCTTATTTTTATCGGAGACTGGTTCAGCCTCCTGTGCAGCATCCACATCAATGACTTCAAATTCATCGGTGGGACGCAGCTTCATCTTGTGGTGAAGAAACTTTTCTATATCAAAAGCGTTCTTCGGGTCATAATCAGACGTGTACTTGTAATTGGGATGCTGAGTCAGATCATATTTATCCGACATAAACGGACGGACACCGCGCAGCTGCAGGATGCATTTTCCGCCATCCATCACGGCAAGCTCATCGACGCTCGCCAGATCATGACCGGTTTTCTGGTAGTTGGTTCCGTAAGAAGGGCTGTTCCCGCGTGTATCGGAAGTGTTGAACATATCAATCGTCTCCTTGCCGAGCGCCGTATTCAGCTCTTTCAGCGTAGTTGGCTCGGAACCGCCGAGAAAAATCTGGGAATCGCAGTTACCAATAATCGTATCTGCATTATCCTTGTAAATCGCTTTCAGCTGACTTCTCGCCTGCAGCACCAGACATGCGGAAATCTCACGGCTTCGAATCGTTGCCATCAGCTTTTCCAGGTTGGGGATCTGACCGATATTTGCTGCCTCATCAATCAGGCAGCGCACATGAACCGGAAGCCTGCCGCCGTACACATCATCCGCTTTTTCGCAGAGCAGGTTGAAGAGCTGGGAGTAAATCATGGAAATCAGGAAATTGAATGTGCCGTCTGTATCCGACATGATCAGGAACAGTGCCGTCTTCTGATCTCCCAGAGTATCCAGCTCCAGCTCATCATAGGCAGTGATCTCACGAAGTTCTTCAATGTCGAAGGGCGCTAAGCGGGCTCCTGCGGAAATATTGATCGACTTTGCCGTTTTTCCGGCCGCAAGCTTGTACTTGGCGTACTGGCGGACAGCAAAATGATCCGGCTTCTTTTTCTTTAATTCCTTGAACATCAGGTCCACCGGATTTTCAAAGTCTTCATCGTCCTCGCGTACCTCCATCGCATTGATAAACTCGATCAGGGTAGCGAAGTTTTGTTCCTCGATAGGCGCTTCATAATGGATATATCCGATCAGCGCAGTATAGAGAAGCGTCTCCGCCTTCACCCAGAAATCATCGCCTGCCTTGCCTTCACCTTTGGTGTTTGTGATCAATGTGGTCACAAGTTTCAAAATGTCTTTTTCTGAGTGGATATATGCGAAGGGATTATAGTGTTGGCTCTTTTTAAAATTGATGGTGTTGAAGATCTTAATCCGGTAGCCATACTTCAAAAGAGCGTGGCCACATTCCACTACAATGCTGCCTTTTGGGTCAGTTACGACGTATGAGCTGTGCATCTGCAATAAATTGGGCTTAAGCCAGAACCTTGTCTTGCCGCTTCCGGAACCGCCGACGATCAGCACGTTCTTGTTCCGCGCGTTCGCCGGGTTCTTCGGACGGTTCGACATCATCAGGCGCTCCGTCCGCGTCAGGATCACGTTATTCTCGAACTTCGGATCCATAAATGGCTCAATGTCCTTTGTGGTTCCCCAGCGTGCGGAACCGTATTCCATCCCGTGCCGGTACTTCTTAGCGTTTTTTCCTTTGACATACACAGCCAGCCGGAGAGCGCCGCCGCACAACAATCCGATCAGAAGGTCAAACGGGTGAAAGCTAGGCAGCGGGTTCCCCAGAGCCTGCGGAATGGCATACATCAGACCGATGATTTTTTCACCCAGCGTCCCACCGGATGCCAGCCGCCATGCTTCCCCCAGGTTTGTTGCCACCAGACCGATTATCACATAGGGCAGACAGGCAATCAGAAGCTGTTTTGTTTTCTTACTCATAAATCACGCTCCTGATGTTTCTCCCTTGTTTTCTTCGGTGTGGAAGCGGTCCGGCTGATCAACTTATTCAGAGTCTTCCGGACGCTGGGGCGTTTCTGCTTGCTGAGCGTTTGCGCCGTATACTCCTTATAGGCCGCTAAAAGAGCCGCCTCATCACGGGCCTTGAAAAAGACCGTGTAACGGGGCGGCTCAACAGACGCATCTTTCCGGATGGCAAAATCAACGCCATACTTTTTAGCAACGCGCTCAAACCCTTTTAACTCGGTATTGGCAATCGGGATGCTAGTAACGCCCTGATTCTGCCCGACCAGCTGTTCAACGGTCTGTTTTCCATGCGGAATTTCATTTTTTGCAGCTGCCTTTTTCGCCTTTACCTTGGAGCGGTGGTTCAGGTACATCCGGAGCCCTTTCATAATTGTCCGGCCGGTCAACTTGGTAGTAGAGATCGCCAGGTTGACCGTCCTGTTCGTTACCTCCTCCTGCAATAATCATCATCTCCTTCCTTAGCATGGCAGTATGAGAAATCATGTCTGGCCGTCATCGTCGTCACTGCCTGCGATTTCTTTCGTGTCGGAGAGACCTTCGTACAGTACTTCGTCCAAAAAATTAACGTACTCATCCTGAAGACCGCTCAACGGACGAACCTCACCATTTGCGCAGACGCCCATAAACAGAACCTTTTCCTTATAGCGACCATTCTCGTCGTTATAAACTGCATACAGCCCATCAACCGGAAAAGCCTGTACTACGTTTTCTCTGCCGGAAAGCAGCTTGTCGATGTCTTTCGGCATATGAATGGTTTTACCGTTCGCCATTTCCAGAACCGTCTCTTTTCCATTCGGGTAAGCTCTTACAAGATAATCCAGATTGATATACTGAGCGCCATATTGAATAATATTTGCCATGTCATACCTCTCATAAAACTTCCTGACCGGGCTGCGTCCGCTTCACAGCACCTGCAGTCCGGTCTTTTTCCGTATTTTTAACCGTATCTTCACCGATAGGGAGCGCGATAATACCGCGCTCCATCTTTACAAATGTCTCCGGCGTATGAAACTGCTTTTCAAATTTTTCCATCTGTTCCGGTGTCAGGAAGCTATAACTTTCCTCCGTAAAGCCCACGACTAGGAAATCACCAACGATGATATCAAACATCCGCCCGTTATCATCGCGAAGTGCACGGTTCAGAGGCAGACCATTGAGCCTTCCCTCTTCATTGAAGATAAGACCCGCTGTATCATCCAGGGCGAATTCCTCAATATCGCCGCCTACGATTGCCTGTAAATCCTCCAGTTCTGTGCTGATGCGGACCGGTTGCGGCAGCTTGCCGGGTTTTATCAGAAGGGCGTCTATTCTGTCTTCATCACGGATAAGATCACGGCCTTCACCGGATTTGAAATCTACCTGAGTAAAATTGTCCGCGTCCAGTACATATTCGGAGTTGTAATATCCCTTTACCTTTTCCTCCGCATCCTCCCTGGAAGCAGCGGTCACGGAGACCGTTTTTTCCAGCGTCTCCGTGATGGTGATATCATATTCTTTCACGGAAGCCCTCCTTCCTTAAAGGCGCAGTGCCTTTACACGCTTCCCACCTCCGATAATGGTTTCACACTGCATATCCATGATGCGGCGCACCAGATGAAGGTCTTCGCTGTCCAGGGATTCCGCATATCCCTCTTCCTCTGAAAAGACCACCGCTGTGCTTACCAGATAGCTTCTGTCTTCGACAGTAACAATGGAATCCGGCTTGCACGACATCTTCAGATTCAGAAGAGGAAACGGGAGGACGACTTCATCGCCCTCAAAAATATCCAGAACCGCACGGCTGTCCTCCACGGTCATAGCCGATGCGCTGCACTCCGGATTAACCACCATCACAATGGTATCGGGGTCAAAAAGCACACCGTTTACGGGAGGAAACTCAAAGTCTCCATTTCCCTCCGAGTCTAAAAGAACATTTCCTTTCTGGTTATCCTGCTGCAGAAACTTTCCATACTGGCGAAGCGTTTCGATAAATTCCGGAGAGAAGTAGGACTGACCGTCATCCTGTCTGGCCGGTACGCCCAGATTTACATTGATATCAATATTTCCGGAAACTTTTACATCAATTTTCTGCATGGTGATTTGCTCCTTTCTCGTTCAGGGCATTAAAATAGGCCTCCATTCTGTTGAGGCCCTTTTCTTTTTCTGTCTTCTTTTCATACTCTACGTTGATCCCGATTTTTTCATCTGCAGAGTTCATAGCTTTCCTCCAATCTTTGCATTTGCATTATGTCTACAGGGACATTCCATATGCCGGTGCCGGCTTTGCTTTCTCCGGGCGCGGACAATCTGCCTTTTCACCAAACGATTTCAAATCATCCAGAACAGAATGCCTGTGTTCCTCGCGTCCCTGCGTCCTGGCTTCATATTTTTCAGCAAGTTCAAATACCTTTTCCCTGCTGTCATAATGATAAACGCGATCAGAGAGACGTTCTTCAGGAGCCACCTGCGCCATATTGATATCAGAAACCATTGCTTCCAGATCTCGATAATCTGTCTTCCCGTTATCTTTCAGAAGCAGAACTTCATGCACAGAAGAGGGGAGAACATAGAAGTCGCCCTGTACCTTTTCAGCAGCTTTATCCATAAAACCAGGATAAGCAATGGCAGAGGCTCCGAACATCATATTGGCATTGGATGCGACAAACAGGGAAGGCTCTTCGTCAGCTTTCGATTGCGGCATTCCGATAAGGCCGCCCAGAACCATTCCCATACCGCTGATCATAAAAGGTTCCCGATCGGATGCATTTTTCAAAGCATCCTGATGAAGCTGTTCCGGCGTGACGCCATACCGTTCCAACATCTGATTTGTGACCAGTACTGTAGCGCGTCCACCATCATTTTCTACGCGGTCACTGACATCAACACGGTAAATCAGAGACAGATCTTCCATGTCATAGTGAGGGATATCGGAAAGCCTGTCCTCGTTCTGAGCCTGACCGACAAGATCGACCGTCAGATTTTCCTTTACCTGACTGTAATCAGAAAGGAAATCCACTATCCCATGCGGAACACTTGTGGAATTATCATCCACGATATCCAGCATATCGGACAAAATCTGGTTATAATCCGTCCCGCCTTCCAGTCTTTCATACATGGCTTTCATATTCAGTACAACACCTGTCATGCTGCCTTCAGAACGAACCGTAAAACCTTCATAGGACTCGCCCTGAAGCTTGCTGATTTGTTCCCGGGAGATTACGGCTTCGGGCATCGCAGTAGCCAGATCGTACTGTGCTTTTAAGAGAAATTCGTTATAATCCATTATTCACCTTCTTCCTCCGGCTCCGTGCCGGTAATTTCCAATGCGACAATCTGTTTTCCGTCTACGCTGAGAACAGCATGGTTCTTCTCCATATGACGGAACACCTGATAGATGTCCTGTCCACCCAGTGACCAGAGATCCCCATTTGCATCCTCAAAGCATACGACAGCAGTGCCGATCAGGAACTCATTACCTCCAATCCGGAGAACCTGATTTTTGCGATGATAGAGGTTCAGTCCGAGATCCAGAAAATTCTCGACACACTCATAATCTGCACAGAACCCGGGAATCAGTTCATCGGCCTCCGCGAAGGTTGCAACTTTCGGTTCCTGCCCCGGTGTGAGAATCATGACAATTTTATTGTCGTCTGCATCCTCAGATTCATCAGGCTCTTGTCCAATCGTCTCTATCATATCTTTGAGAATGTTCACAGCGCTTTCAAAATAGCTGAGTCCTTCGTGGCTTCTGTCTTCCTGATCAGCGTCATCTAAATCGTCTTCGCTGATGTCCAGGGAGACCGGTTCTGCATCCGGGGTCAGATAAATGTTCACGTCTCCGCCAATTTTCACTTTGAGTTTCATAATCTCTGTTCCTCCACATTCGTTTTTTTAATTACAAGGACGTCTTACAGGCTCTGCTCACGCTGCCTCTTTTTCTGCCACTGCTCCAGCAGCTTGATGATGGTGTTTTCCATCTGTGCCGGGGTATAGGACTTCGGGAAATACTTCCGCAGATCGTCCGCTTTGAACGTCACATGGCTGAGATCGCCCTTTTTGACTTCGCTCATGATTTCGTTCATAGCCTCCGGAGTACATTTCTTCTCCTGGCTCAGCTTTTTTAGGCGCTGTGCCTGGGAGAGAGAGGGCGTTGCCTGCGTGAGGTCCATCGCCTCCATGAGTTTGGACTGTTCATAGCGGTTCAAATAAGATATTTCGACTGCCGGGTTCATCGCAATTTTTTTCTCATCCACCATATCCATCAGTTCTGGGAGAAGGTTTGTCAGACGGATGAAGCGAAAAATCGTATTTTTGCTTGTTCCTAATTCTTCGGCCATTTCCCCACTTGACGTGCGACCTAAATTATTCCCAACTTGGGAATAATTTTTTGATGGCCTGCCAGCTTGGTGTTTCATGGCATCCAGCTTCATCTTGTACGCCCATGCCCGCTCACTGGGAAGAATGGCTTCTCTCTGGAGATTCGAATCAACCATCGCGATGATCGACTCGTCGTCGTCCATTTCCCTTACAATCACCGGCAGCGTCTCAAGCCCGATAAGCTCCGCCGCGCGCATTCTCCTGTGTCCGGAAATAATCTCATAACCGCCATCCGGATCAGGCCGTGCCAGAAGAGGGGAAATTACACCGAACTGTGCAATGCTTTCCATCGTCCGCGTCATAGACTCGTCATCCACCACCCTGAACGGATGCCCTTCAAAGGGATGCAGTTCCGAGATTGGTACCTGCTGAACCTGTTCCTTCGCGTCTTCTTTCCGGCTTTCCTCAGTCGAGAAGATGTCATCGTAGCTGCTCAAGCTGATGTTTGCGCCTTTTTTCGGCGTTCTGCAGCACCTCCTTTGTCAGTCCCCGGTAGGCATCAGCGACCTTTCCGTTGGGATCGTGTTTAAAAATACTTTTTCCTTCCGCACTGATCTCTGCGGCGCACACCGAGCGGGGAATTTCCGTCTGAAAGACGTTCAGCTTGCTCCCGTACGTCTCCCGGATCAGAGCGGAGATTTCCCTGCTGAAATTTGTCCGGCTGTCCACCATTGTCAGCAGGATGCCGTCAATTTTCAGCTTCGGATTGATCTGGCGGCGCACCTTGCTGATAGTCTGTAAAAGCTGTTCCAGACCTTTGGCCGGGAGATACTGAGCCTGGACGGGTATCAGCACATTGTCCGCAGCAGCGAGAGCGTTGATCGTCAGCATTCCGAGGCTGGGCATACAGTCCAGCAGAATATGGTCATACTGATATCGGACTGTATCCAGATACTGCCGCAGTGTTGTTTCCCGGCTCATGACATTTACCAGTGAAACCTCCATACCGGCCAGTTCAATACTGGCAGGAACGAGATCAACGCCTTCTTCATGATGACGAATCCCTTCACCCGGCTGAATTTGTTCATCGCGCAGCACCTTCGCCATCAGGTCAGACAGCGTATCTGACAGCTCATCCGGTCGGGGATAGCCCATCGCGATTGTCAGACTTCCCTGGGGATCAGTATCAACGATCAGGACTTTTTTTCCTTCATTGGCAAGCCCGACGCCCAGATTCTCACAGGTAGTGGTTTTGCCAGTTCCGCCTTTCTGATTAACGACGGCTGTGACCGTCGCGCGTTTTGACATTTCGTTTACACCTCCAATCGTCATAAAATGAATGGCCGAACTTTAAGAGAACAATGGCATCATCTCCTTAACCGCCGAGCAGAATCTCTTTGACAAGAGCCTGCTTGTTGCGTCCGATTTCGGTGCGGCGGTCTGTCCCGCGTACCTGCACGGGAGTACACAGCTCCAGCACCCGGCTGTAAATCCGCGCATGAGCCACATCATCCGCATCGCGGATCTGTACGATAGTCAGGTTAGTAGTGATAATCAGGGGTTTCCCGGATTTATACCGTTCATCAATGACCGCATAGACCTGTTCCAGTGCGTACTCTGTATTCCGCTCAATCCCCAGATCGTCAATGATCAGCAGTTCAAACGCGGAGAAAGAAGCGATATATTTGTAGCGCTCATCCGAGTACATGCCGCCCATCTGATTCAGAATTTTGGAAAAGTTCGTCATCAGTACCGGAACGCCGGTCTCCAGGAGAGCATTGGCGATACAGGCAGCCGTAAAGGATTTCCCGGTGCCGACATCGCCCCAGAGCAGAAGACCGAGATTATTCTGTTTTGCGTCCTTCCAGTTCGCCACATAGCGTTTCGCCATCTGAATGCTGGCGCTGTCAGCCGCGTTCTCAAATTTCCAGTCATACAGCGCGCGTTCCTGAAGTCCGCTGGCTTTCAGGCTGCGGATGTAGCTGCGGCGGTCCATTTCCGCCATTTTCCGGTCATATTCTTCCTGTTCCTCCCTGCGGCACTTGCACACGCAGCAGACAATGCGCTGCCTCCCGCCGATCTCGATACGGCACTGTGTAGGCGTATGGTATTTTCTGCAATAAAAAAGGCCGTCCTCTCCGATATACTCATCCTCGGAAGGTACGGCCTTCGTGTTTCTGTCCAGGAGGGAAGATAATAAGTCGTTCACAGGCTTTCTCCCTCCTTACATCTGTAATTGTCATGACTGTAGCTCTTTGCAGTTGGCTTGCCACGGTCGCGCCGCGCCCAGCACCTGATTGTTGCCAGGTGGCTTTTATAGGACTTTCCGGTGGAAGCCATGTATTCCGACAAGCGTTCAATTCTCTGCCTGTAATCCTGTGGAAACTCCGTCTGTAGAGTCTGCATCTCCGAATCCGATAAAAGAACATTCCGGTATTCCCCGTACTGATGGCGGGGTTCTTTCTCCCTCTTTCTTTTATTTGATTCCGTATTTAATAGATCAGTATTTGTTAGATCAGTATTTAATTGCGCCTGATTTTCCAGCACAGGTTTATCCAGCGCAGGTTTTTCCAGCATTGGATTTTCCAGCGCTGGATTATCCAATGCTGGATTTTCTGCTTCTGGATGCTGATCTTTTTTCTGCGGCCTTTCATAGATCACATAGATATTATCCCGCAGCAGTCCTTTTTCATCGCGCCTGCGTTCCCGGACCAGATAGCCGCATTTCTCCAGTTCCTTCAGAGTCGAAGAAATGCCGCTCCTGCCTTCCTTGCAGATCTTTGACAGACCGGCAATGCTGTAATCCCAGGTTTCCGGCAGACTCAGAAAGAGGGAAAGCAGCCCCTTCGCTTTCAGCGTCAGGTTCTCATCCCTCAGATGATGATTGCACATCGTCGTGTAATCCTTATTTTTTTTAACGCGGAAGACCGGCATCATACCACCTCCTGTTTCTGGCCGTTCCGTCCGGCTCTGTTGCCGCCCAGAACAGTATCCATCACTTCCACGGTGCACCATCCGATACAGGGCGCATGTTTCCCATATGGACAGCCCTCGCATCGGCCAGTCTTATCTTTTATGTCCTTTTCATCATGTGTGATGTAAAAGCAATTCTGCTCACCCAGAGAGCATCCTGCTGTCTGTCCTTTCCAGTAGTAACAGAACTCACAGCTTTTCGGTCTGTCCCTGGAATAGCGCACGCCGGCATCAATCGCGTCACCGCTCATTATTTTCACCTCCGATCTATCTGTTTTTCACATAAAAAAGGAGCGTGTATTCATCCCTGTAATTGAGGAAGATACACGCTCAAAAATTATGTATTGACAGTAATGGGAAAAATTGTTAGTGTAAAATGTAAACAGTCCGCATCACAAATGGAACTGTAAATTATATATCATTTTATGGAAAAATTGCCATTAAGCATAATGACGCTGGAATATTACGACTCTGCTGATACGATTTGAACTGCCAATCATTCGACATTTTCAAGGTCTGTGGCAAAAGTCAGCTAATCGGACGGTCTGAAATCCCTTCAAATTAGCTGTAACAGGACAGTACAAAGCAGTTTCAGAATGCGACAAAAATCCAGCATTTTCAAGGGCTTTACGGAAAATCTGTCATCGGGAAATACGCCACGGGGGCTACTCCTAAGCGGTAGGTCGGGTGTTCGAATCACCTCGGGAACGCTTTAAAAATGCGGAATTATCTACTTTTTTGTTAGAAAACGGAAAATAGATCTTCCGTATTTTTTAACCGGATGCCACATAATTCTGAATCCTCACGAAGCATAGATAATCAAAAGCATTTTTACGGTAATCTAAAATTCTGATTGAATCGACAGCAATATGACACACAGGAATACAAAACAACGGCAAATCACTGGATTGGGAAAGACTCAGATTCAGAATAATTCCTGTGAAACAGATGAAAAAGGAAGAATAAAAAATGAAAATCGCAGTTATATTCCCGGGAATCGGATATCATACAGATAAACCGCTGCTTTATTACAGCAAAAAAATAGCGCTTTCCCACGACTACAGAATTAAGGATGTTCCCTATGGAAATTTTCCATCCGGAGTCAAGGGTAACAAGGATAAAATGGCTGCATGTTTCCTGGATGCATTAAGGCAGTGCGAGGATCTTCTCCAGGATGTGGATTTTTCTCAATATACAGAAATTCTGTTCCTGTCAAAAAGTATCGGTACGGCAATTGCCTCCGCCTATGGTCAGAAGCATAGACTGAAGACAAAAAATGTTTATTTTACACCGGTAGGAGAATCTTTCCGGTTTATGGAGCAGCCAGGCATCGTGTTTCATGGTACAGCTGACGGATGGGTAGACACGGAAACTGTCATTACAGAGTGCAAAGTACGAAATCTTCCACTCCATATAATAAAAAGCGCAAATCATTCTCTGGAAACCGGTGACTGGAAGCAGGATATAACAAACCTGAAGAGTGTTCTGACGTCTGTTGACAGGTATTTATCAGACGCAGATAACAATATGCCCGATTTTACAGATTGAATTAACCCCTGGCTTATTTTCCATCGGGAATTCTTTCTCCCTGCTCTTATTATATATGTCAGCGCCGCTGCCTTCCATTGACAGAACATCCTGAATACGAAAACCCTACCAGCCGTCATTCCGCTGAGTTGTATTTAATGGAACATCTCCTGTGATACATACGAGAGAATTCTGTAAAATTTTCATTAAGCATTTCTAAGAACAATCTCCCACAAGATCTTCTATTTTGGCTTTTGGTGTCAAACATTTTTGTATCGGTCATTTGATTTCATTTGTTCTCAGCTGTCCACTCTCTATGGTCTGTCCAGACTGATGTTATCATTTTGTTATCAC
>JAJQBI010000076.1 GCA_021203365.1 Clostridiales bacterium | reverse complement strand
CGCTGGAACAGCCTGCTTGACGACGGGACGATCTCCGGCATCAGCATGAACAGCATGAACCACTACGCATATGGATCTGTCCTGGAATGGATGTTCCGCCATGTGGCGGGCATCAACACCGTGGATGAGGCTCCCGGTCTTCGAAAAGTGGCCTTTATGCCGATTCTGAACGGAACCCTGCGGAAAGTGTCCGCGTCCTATGATTCCCCGGCCGGATTATACAAAAGCAGCTGGGAGATGACTGATTCCTCTCACGTAACACTGTCTGTGACAGTTCCGTTTGGCTGCAGCGCTGTTCTGCGGCTGCCGCTGGCGAAGCCGGAGACTTACGGGGATAAAGAAAACCCGATGTTTGCATGGGTGAAAGATGAGGTCTGTCACCTGACTGCGGGAACTTATACAGTCAGGTATGAAACGGTTGAGGTGCTGTCCGATAAGTGACCGGATAAGATAACTTTCGATCCGTTCCGCAAGATTCGGAACGGGTAGAGAGCCGCCTGTCGGCTGCCTGGATAAACATATTATTCAGTTTTGAAAATAAAAAATGTTTGCATCACATCAGTGCAAATGCTATAATATGCTTAACAAGGCAGTCGGAGGGTGAGTGCGAGTCACCCGACCCGGCAAATCATCTGATTATAGAAATAGTCGTCCGAAACTTTCCAGGTACAGGACGGCTATTTCTTATTTTTCAGATTCAGAATTGCAACGATCAAAAGGCCTGTGGTCAGTATAATCATGAATTCTTCATATGTACTCATAAGCATCACCCTCCCTGTAAGGCTCAGGTCGGATGAAAGCACGTCCCCCGGCTACCCGGTTAAACATATTATCAATAAAGTAAGATTCCACGCTTATCAGCAAGGCTGGCCATCCATGCAGGAAGAGAAACACTTTTCGCACGGCTTTGGAATCAACGGATCAGGCAGAAAACCGCTTTATGAGACGAGTGGACACCTCAATCTTTACCGTGTGTGAAACCGGATTTGCAATCTGAGCCAGAAGCTGCTTGGCAGCTGTCTGTCCCATGAATCTGCGCGGAATGTCGATGGTGGTCAGGGAGGGCTCGACAATCTTACCCTCCGAAATATTATCAAACCCGATGATGGCTACATCATCGGGTATTTTATATCCGCGCAGTTTAAGGGCGCGGATGGCCCCGATGGCAATCAGGTCGTTGTCAGCAAAATAGCATCTTGCAATTTCGTCTCCCCGATCGATGATTTCCAGCATATCTGAAAACGCTCCGTCGATGGAGGGCGCCAGTTCATGCCGGATGCTTTTGGACACAGATAACCCATGTTCGCGGACTGCTTTCGTGAATCCTGTGTTGCGTTCTTCAAAATTCTCTATACGGTAAGAAGATTTCAGATATCCGGGCTGACTTTGCGTGCGGTCAATCAGATATCCGGTGGCCAGATAAGCGCCCTGTGTATTGTTGATCAGTACACTGCTGCATTCCAGTGATTCAAAATAGGTATCCAGAAGCACAACAGGAACCGATAAGCGGAGAAATTCCCGGCAGATTTCTGCGGTGATTTCGGTTCCCAGTAAAATGATTCCGGCACAGTCGGAGAGGCGCAGGTCTTCCACTGTCCGCTGAAAATCGCCTGTTTTTTCATATATCTGTATGGTTTGAAGCCGGTATTCATGTTTTCGGCATTCTTCCGTAATCCCGTCTGTCAGCTCTAAAAAAATCGGAGTATAGTTCAAAATGGCATTGTGTGCCCGCCAGACGATACAGTAAATGATTCCCGCGTGGTTCTTTTTCATGGAAAGCCTGGAAAAATCATAGCCCAGGTTCTCGGCTTCTCTGATTACGCGTTTTCTTGTCTCCTGGCTGACTCCGGTTTTGTTATTGAGTGCCATTGAAACGGCTGTCTCGGACAGATTCAGGCGGCGGGCCAGTTCTTTTGCAGTAACTCCCATATGATTTCCCCCAATTCTCAGGTATCATAGGGGTTAAATACTTTTGCCCCTATATCTTGTAATAAATGGCAGCGGCCAGAGGCTTCGCAGTTACGATAAAAGTTTATCTGTGTCATTTCTGACAGTATAGCCGATCATTCCAGTAAACACAAGAATAAAGTTAAAAATAAAGTAATTATAACTTTATTTAATATGGAAATAAATCTCCATCCTGAATAGAATAAGAATGGATTTATAAAATGAAGACAGATGGATAAGAAAGCAAAATAAAAAAGGAACTGTAAAACCAGTCGCATTGCGGAAAAGATTGCAGAGGATAAGGAGGAAACAGAAAATGACAACGATTAAAATTGGATTCGCCCCCACAAGACGCAGTATTTTCAGCGCGCCGGACGCGGTGAAATATCGGGGACTGACAGCAAAAAGGCTTACGGAGCTTGGAATTGATTTTGTGGATATCACAGATATCAACGAGGAAGGGCTTCTTTATAACGACGCTGACCGCGTAAAGATCGCGGAAAAATTTAAGGCGGAAAAAATAGACGGGCTGTTTCTTCCCCACTGTAATTTCGGAACCGAGTTTGAGTGCGCCCGTCTGGCAAAGGATCTGAACGTACCGGTACTTCTCTGGGGACCGCTGGATGAGCGCCCCGAGCCGAACGGCGTCCGCCTGCGGGATACGCAGTGCGGTCTGTTTGCCACCGGGAAGGTGCTGCGCCGCTTTGGTATTCCGTTTACCTATATGACCAACTGCCGGTTGGAGGATCCGGTCTTCGAGCGGGGAATCCGTGATTTTCTGGCGGTATGCAATGTGGTGAAAACTTTCAGAAATATCCGCATCCTTCAGATTTCCACCAGACCCTTCGAGTTCTGGTCCACGATGTGCAATGAGGGCGAGCTGCTGGAGAAATTCAATATTCAGCTCTCCCCGATCCCGATGCCGGAGCTTACGGATCAGGTAAAGCTTGCAAAAGAGGAGCACACCGAGGTGGCGGAGGTCATGGAATACTGCCGCAGTCATATGGAAATCTGTATCAAAGAAAACGAGCTGGAGAATGTGGCGGCGCTGAAGGTGGCGCTGAAGAGGCTCATTGAAAAATACGGCTGTCAGGCCGGAGCCATCCAGTGCTGGAACCAGTTGCAGTCGGAGCTTGGAATCATGCCCTGTGCGGCAAACGCTCTTTTAAATGAAGAGGGTATCCCGATTGTCTGTGAGACGGATATCCACGGTGCGATCACCGCTCTGATGGTGGAAGCGGCAGGGATGAACGAGCAGAGAAGCTTTTTCGCGGACTGGACCATCCGCCATCCGGATAACCCGAACGGCGAGCTTCTGCAGCACTGTGGCCCGTGGCCGATCTCGGTGGCCCGTGAGACACCGAAGCTGACCTATCCGCTGGCATTTGACCATCCGGGCAGCATCACGGCAGAGGCAAAGCACGGGGATGTGACGCTGTGCCGCTTTGACGGAGACAACGGCGAATACTCGCTGCTGCTGGGAAATGCGAAGGGCGTGGACGGGCCGAAAGGAATGGGAACCTATCTCTGGGTAGAGGTAGAGAACATTAAACGCCTGGAGGCAAAGATTGTGGAAGGACCCTACATCCACCACTGCGTTGGCATTCACAAAAATGTGGTGCCGGTTCTGTATGAGGCATGTAAATACATTGGTGTCACACTGGACCTGTATGACCCGGTTGAAGAGAACGTTAAGGCCTATTTAAGAGGAGAGTGAGACCATGGAAAATCTGAAGGTAAAAGCATATGAGCTGAGAAAAGACGTCATCAACATGATCATGGCCGGAAAAGGCGGACATATCGGCGGCGACATGAGTGTGATGGAAATTCTGACAACCCTGTATTTTAAGGAGATGAATATCTCTCCGGAAAATATGGACAGCCCGGATCGGGATCTCTTTGTCATGAGCAAGGGGCATTCCGTAGAAGCGCTGTATGCAGTGCTGGCAGCGAAAGGCTTTTTCCCCATCGATCAGGTCATCCATGAGTTTTCAAAATTCGGCTCAGAATTCATTGGCCATCCCAATAATAAGCTCCCCGGAATTGAGATGAACTCCGGCTCTCTGGGACACGGGCTTCCCGTTTGTGTGGGTATGGCGCTTGCTGGCAGGATGAATAAAAAGGATTCCCGTGTCTATACCGTGATGGGAGACGGGGAGCTGGCGGAAGGCTCCGTCTGGGAGGGCGTGATGTCGGCAAGTCACTATAAGCTTGACAACCTCTGTGCGGTGGTGGACCGCAACCGTCTGCAGATTTCAGGAAGCACAGAGGATGTGATGCACCACGACGACCTTGGCGCCCGCTTTTCCAGCTTTGGCTGGAATGTGATCTGCGTGGACGGGAATGACACAGATGCCCTGTATGGGGCGTTTGAAATGGCAAAGACTGTGAAGGGATGCCCGACCGTGCTTATTGCCAACACGACAAAGGGCTGCGGTTCCTCTCTGATGGAAAACAGGGCGAACTGGCATCACAAGGTGCCGACTCAGGAAGAATATGAGCAGATTATGAGGGATCTGGATGCGCATATAAAAAACCTGGCCTGACGGAAAATGGGCTCTGGTCCCATTCTTTCAAAAGAATCAGAATGTCAGGAGTGAAGACGGGCAGAAGCTGCCCGCAGTGTGAAAGGAGTACAGTCATGAATAAAATACCGAACCGCCAGGCCATCTGTGATGTGTTGATGGAAGAGGCAGAAACGGATAAGGATATAGTAGTGTTGTGCAGTGATTCCAGAGGGAGCGCATCGCTGACACCCTTTGCGGACGCATATCCGGAGCAGTTTGTGGAGGTTGGTATTGCAGAGCAGAATCTGGTGGGCATTGCCGCCGGTCTCGCGAAATGCGGAAAAAAACGTTTGCGGCATCCCCGGCAAGCTTCTTATCAACCAGAAGCTATGAGCAGGCCAAAGTGGATGTGGCTTATTCAAACACAAATGTAACGCTGATCGGCATCAGCGGCGGCATCAGCTACGGGGCGCTTGGCATGAGCCACCATTCCGCACAGGACATCGCGGCGATGTCAGCCATTCCGAATATGAGGGTCTATCTGCCCAGTGACCGCTTCCAGACCGCGAAACTGACCAAAGCGCTGTTAAAAGATGAAAAACCGGCATATGTCCGCGTGGGAAGAAATGCGGTGGAAGATATTTACAGTGAAGAAATCTGTCCGTTTGAAATGGACAGGGCGACCGTGATCCGGGACGGAAAGGCCCGGACCGCTGCGGATGCAGATTTTGAAGGCGCCGACCTGGCGATCATCGCCTGCGGTGAGATGGTGAGACCAGCCTGTGACGCGGCAATACTTTTGAAAAAACAGGGAGTACAGGCCGTTGTTCTGGATATGTACTGTGTGAAACCTCTCGACGCGAAGGCGGTGGTTTTGGCGGCCCGGAGCGCAAAGGCGGTGTTGACTGCAGAAGAGCATGCGCCCTTTGGAGGCCTTGGCTCCATGGTATCCCAGGTGGTTGGAAGCGAATGCCCGAAGAAAGTGGTAAATCTGGCCCTTCCGGATGCACCGGTCATCACGGGAAATTCAAAGGAAGTGTTTGACTATTACGGGCTGAATGCGGAGGGAATCGCGCAAAAGGCGATGGAAATTTTACCGGACTGCAGGTAAAACAAACGGAAGAAGACTGAAACGATGGTTTACAATCCTGAAATCAGGATCGGTTACAGAGGATTTCGGGATTGGTGCATTTAAGTTGTTATGGGGGAAAGAAGGCAATGTCAGAGAAATACATCATCAGTATCGATCAGAGCACACAGGGAACCAAAGCGCTTCTGTTCGATGAAGGGGGAAAGCTTCTGGGACGGGAGGATCTGCCGCACAGACAGATTGTCAGCGATCTGGGATGGGTCTCTCATGATCCGGAAGAGATTTATTCAAATACCGTTCATGTGGTGCGCCGTCTGCTGCAGTCCACCCGGATCGCTCCGGATCATGTTGCGGCACTTGGAATCAGTAACCAGCGGGAGACTTCACTGGTGTGGGAGAAGGCGACCGGACGGCCCGTCGCGGACGCGGTTGTCTGGCAGTGCGCCCGTGCAGCAGGAATCTGCGAGCGGGTGAAGGCCGGCGGTGAACAGGTTCACAGGAAGACCGGCCTGACACTTTCTCCTTATTTTCCGGCGGCAAAACTGGCGTGGATCCTGGAAAATACAGAAGGCGCAAAGGAAAAAGCAACCCGTCATGAACTGTGCATGGGGACAATTGACACCTGGCTTGTCTGGAAAATGACAGGAGGCGCCGCCTATAAGACCGACTACTCCAACGCGTCCCGGACACAGCTCTTTAATATTTTTGATCTGAAATGGGATGAAGAAATCTGCAGTCTGTTTGGACTGAATCCCAATGATCTTGCAGAAGTGTGTGATTCCAACAGCAGGTTTGGAGAGACGGACCTGGACGGAACCTTTCCTCATCCGGTTCCGATTTACGCAGTGCTGGGGGATTCCCACGGTGCACTGTTCGGGCAGGGCTGTCTGGAGAAAGGAATGATCAAGTCCACCTGCGGGACCGGGTCTTCTGTTATGATGAATATCGGTGAAATGCCGGTATTGAGTACCCATGGAGTGGTGACCTCCATTGCATGGGGAATGGATGGAAAAGTGAGCTATTGTCTGGAAGGGAACATCAATTATACAGGAGCAGTGATATCCTGGCTGAAAGAGGAGGTCGGTCTGATCGATTCTGCCGGTGAAACAGAAGGGATCAGCCAGGCGGCCTTTAAGGATGATTCTTTATATTTTGTCCCCGCTTTTACCGGGCTTGGAGCCCCATATTGGGACAGTGCAGCGACTGGTTCGCTGTCCGGCATAACAAGGACAACAGGAAAAAAGGAAATCGTTCGTGCCTGCGTAGAGTGCATTGCCTATCAGATCGCAGATGTGACAGAAGCTATGAGCTCGGATTCGCATCTGCCGGTGAAAGAGCTGCGTGTAGACGGGGGGCCAACCAGAAACCGCTATCTGATGCAGTTTATCAGCGATATCCTGGATGCAGATGTGCTGGTGCCGGAGACGGAAGAACTGTCCGGAATTGGTGCGGCTTATGCAGCTGGTATCGGCTGTGGCCTTTACGGGCCGGAAATTTTTGACGGAATGAGAAGGAAGGTCTACGGCTCGAAGATGCCGGAACAGATAAGAAAGAAGAAAAAGGCCGGATGGAAAAATGCCGTAGAACGGACGCTGACCAGGGCCTGACGGCCAGTCTAAAGCCGTCAGGCGCAGTTTGTTTCGAAACCGTTTTCAGGATGTTTCCGGCGATGATTCAGAAGGATGTCCAGCCGCCGTCTACAGGCAATATGGCACCGCTGATATAGGCCGCCTCATCGCTGGCGAGGAAGAGGGCTGTATTTGCGATATCAGCAGTCTGCCCCTGGGCAGGTGCAAGTGCGAGTACGCCCTGAATCTTCTGATAGCCGTTCATATTCGGCTGTCCCATTGCTTTGCCGATTTCAGTTGCAATTCCGCCAGGTGCAATTGCATTGCAGCGTATGCCATCTTTCATATACGTAAAAGCGACATTTCTGGTCATAGCATTCAGCGCAGCCTTAGACGCACCATATACAGGACCGGCTGCCTGGTGAGAAGCGCCTATAGAAGAAACATTAATGATACTTCCTCCTGTCCCCTGAGCCAGAAAGACTTTGCAGGCTTTTCGCATTGCTGCCATAGGACCATACACATTGATTCCCATAACATATTCATACTTTTCATCTGTAGCTTCGGCGATCGGTGCCATATCATCCATTACACCGGCATTATTTATCAAAACGCTGAGCTTTCCGTATTCATTTACGGCAAGATCAATCATAGCTTCGATATCTTCATTTTTGGATACATCTCCTGCGAACGCAATGACTTTCCCAGGCGCATCTTTCAGGCTTTCAACGAGAGCATCTAACCGCTCCTTCCTTCTTGCAACGGCAATGACGGAGGCCCCTTCCTTTACAAATAATTCTACAATGGCCTTCCCCATACCTGAAGATGCACCTGTAACTACAACTGACTTATCTGACAGTTTCATGTGTTTTTCCTCCTTAATGATAAAGTGATTGGAAGCATAACTATGGTTTTCAGTTATTTTCCAAGAATAACATTAAAATATTTTATTTGCAAGAGGTATGTCTTTGTTTTCCTTCAGCAGGGAATGCAGCTCCTCTTTCAGGGTCTCCAGCGTCACCTGCTCCAGATCTGTTTTCATGGCATTGACAGCAGAAGCTATGTGCGGATACAGGATTTGATAAAAATTTTTCCCGACAGGACAGTCACCGCTTCCTTCGTACATTTTGAAAATTTCATCCACATCCGGCGTTTCCACTGCCTGATATATGTCCCATAAGGTAATATCTTTTGGATCTTTGGCCAGATGCACACCGCCGTTTTTTCCGGCGGTTGCGATCAGCAGGCCGCTGTCAGACAATTCAAGGAACAGATTTCTGACTGTGACAGCGTTGGAACCGGTACTTTCCGCTACAAGTGTACTGGTTACGCGCTTTTTCGGTGACAGGACCGCAACGAACAGCAGGGAATGAACGGCTAACGGGAATCGTTTACTGACGCGCATAGAATGACCTTCTTTCTTCGACATGAATATTGAAAAAAGTATAGCAGATTTTCATGAGAAAATCAATTGTAACTATTGACATTACTTTTCCATGGGAATATAATGTAACTACTTGAACTACAGTAAGAGTGGCAGTGCCCGGCCGAGAGAGCAGTCTGTCTCTTATGCAGTGAATTATATCTGAAAATCGACTGACAGAACATGGGCACCCACCAAAGATATCATTTCTCTTTGATGGGTGCTGTCTTTTGCCATGTATATGAAGAAAATGGAAGGTTTCATGAAAATACGGATTTTCAAACTGAATATCCGGGCGGATGCGGCGAAGGTTTTTGACGCAGTCATGAAAGGATAAGGAGGTGACGCTTATGAGATTTTCTATTGGAGACCGGAAAGAGGACAGTATACAGCAGTTAGCGGATTATATTGATCACAGCAGCCGGATTGTCGCGACCACGGGCGCCGGTATTTCGGTTGCCGGCGGAGGTGTTACATATGGACAGATGCGTTTCTCCAGCCGCGGAGGTATGCGCAGATCCGGAGACGGATACAGTTCTTTTCTGCCCACCTATCTGGAGACCATGTTCTCCTACAAGCCGAGCTTTGCCCACTATGCATTGGCGGATCTGGAAGCGGAGGGAAAAATGACCGGGATCATCACGACGAATGTGGACTGCATGCACACGATTGCAGGTTCCCGGAATGTTGCAGAGATTCAGGGCAGCCTTCAGGTCAACTGCTGTTCCAAATGTGGCCGGCATTATGACGGGTATGAGATCTGGAAACAGGAGGAACTGCCAAAGTGCGAAGCATGCGGCGGAGAGATTCTTCCCTGGCCGCTTTACAGCCATATCAGCGTGTGGGATGCGGATGTCAGAAAAGCCAGGAAATGGATTGAGATGGCGGATCTGATTCTTGTCATTGGAACACGGGGCAACTATGGAGATGTTTACTGGGATTACCGCAGAAGGGATGCCGTGATTGTCCAGATCAATCCGGGACATACCGGTTTTGACCGGATCGCCGATCTGAATATCCGGGAGGCGAGCGATGACGTATTTCAAAAGCTTATGCGTCGATATCCTCGCGGGCGCGGATAATGTTTTGCGGTTGATTGTCTGATATATATGGAGGCATATGAAATGTGGATTCGTATTTTTAAAGCCTGGCTCAAATGGCGAAAGGACTGGGATTCGCTGTGTAATCGCTGTGGGAAGTGCTGCTATGCCCGCTCAGTCTGGGCAAAGGGCCGTGTGTCGATTCATCTTGACAGCCCCTGTGAAAATCTGGATGAAGAAACGCATCTGTGCAGAGTTTATGAAGATCGTTTCCGCAAATGTAATTACTGTGGAAAAGTGAATCTGTTCACAGCATTATTTAGCCCCACTCTGCCAAATGACTGTGCGTACAGACGGACATTCCGATTGTGGGATAAAACGTGACCGCTGGTATACAATCCTGGTGAATTTTTCTCATAAGTTGTAAAAAATATGTAAATTATCAGCACTCACCATTGACGAGTGCTGATAATTGTGCTACGATTCATAAAATGATTGAAGCGACAAAAGGTATTTTGTCGCTATGATACACGGATTTCTCCGCACTTCGTGCTCCCGAAATCCTGACAACATTCGAAATCCGCTCATTTTTCTACGAAAAATGGCTACTTTCTCATGTTGTTCGGGACCCAATCTCATGAATGTAGATGCAAGCATCTGCATTCATGACCTTTTGTCCCTTGTATCATAAAATCGAAAACGAAAACAAATGAAAGCCGAAAGAACTTTCACAGAGATACAGAGGAGGAAAACAGCCATGATTATTATCCCTTATTACAATATTGTGATTGTCCCGGGAATCAATCTGTATTTTCAGGGCGAGTATTTTAAAGAAATTACACAGGCCACTGCGGAAGTGGGCAAAACAGCCGCACTTCTCATGCTGAGAGAAAACAAGCCGCGGGAGCAAATGCGGTCGGAGGATTTTTATCCGATCGGACTTACCGGCACCATTGAGGCAGTTGACCAGGAAGGGAATGTAAAAGTCAGAACCGAAAAACGTGTCAACATTGAAACGATTGATGTAACAGCTGAAACGTTTGATGTCACTCTCAGTGACCGCCAGGATCTGGAGGATCTGACGAAGGAAGAGGCTGCGAAGCATTTCGATCAGGTCAGGGCTGCCTTTGTCCACAGCATACAGAATTCGCCGATGGGGATGATTGCCCGCAATTACATAAAGCAGTGGGATTCTCTTGGGGAGATGCTTGCTGCATTGTCTGATCAGCTGGTTAATTCGAATGAAGAAAAATATCAGATTCTGGCTGCTGACACACTCTCCGAGCGGACGGAACGTATGGAACAGGCTATTTATCAATATCTGGAGGCGGACAGGGTACAGAAGGAAGCGGCAGCTGCACAGCAGAGCCTGAATGAGAAGGCTTACCGTGAACAGGCGATCCGCAAACAGATAGAGATCCTGCAGAATCAGCTGGATGAGATGCACCCGGAAAATGTGTCCGACGTGCGAAAGTTTGAGAAAAAGATCGAAGAATCCCAGATGAATGAGACGGCCCATGGGGAAGCTGTGAAAGTATTAAACCGCATGAAGCAGGAGGGACAGGACAGCCACGAATATGGGATGCTGTATGAATATCTTGATTTCATGACGTCTCTTTCCTGGAAAAAGGAAGAAATGCCGGCGGTCGACCTTGCGGAGGCGGAAAAAATTCTCAGTGCGGATCATTTCGGACTGGATAAGGTGAAGCAAAGAATCATCCAGCAGCTGGCAGTGATGACGCTGAATCAGAAGCAGTCCGGTTCCATCCTTCTCTTCGTCGGAGCACCGGGCACCGGAAAGACAAGTATCGGACAGAGCATCGCAAAGGCGCTGGGAAGGGCCTATGTGCGTGTGAGCCTGGGCGGAATCCGTGATGAGGCAGAGATCCGCGGACACCGCCGTACTTATGTGGGAGCCATGCCGGGGCGGATTATGGACGGTATCCGGAGAAGCGGCGCATCAAACCCGGTAGTCGTTCTGGATGAGGTGGATAAACTCAGCAGGGATTATAACGGCGATCCGTCCAGTGCGCTGCTGGAGGTCCTTGATCCGGAGCAGAACAGTACGTTTACAGATCATTATATGAATGTACCTTATGACCTTTCGGATGTGTTGTTTGTCTGCACGGCAAATACGACGGATACCATTCAGGAGCCTCTTTTAAATCGGATGGAGGTCATCCAGTTCCCCGGGTACACTGCCTCAGAAAAACTTCAGATCGCAAAGAGACATCTGCTTCCGAGAGCCATGGAGGAGATGGGACTGAAAAAAGAAAATCTGAAAATCTCCGACGCAACGCTGCAGACAATCATTTCTGATTATACAATGGAAGCCGGCGTGCGCGGCTTAAAGAAGCGACTGGATACCCTTTGCCGTGAGGCGGCGGTGCGACTGGTAAAAGGGAAAAACAGGAGTATTTCCGTGACAGCGGGGCAGCTGGAGAAATTCCTGGGGCTGAAACCGATCCTGCATGATCATATCCTGGAACAGAAACAGCCCGGAGTGGTGACCGGACTTGCGTGGACACAGGCCGGCGGCGATATCCTGTTTATTGAGGCACTTTTTACAAAAGGAAAGGGAAACATCATTATCACAGGACAGCTTGGGGGTGTCATGAAGGAATCCGTACAGATTGCAGTCAGCCTTGTGAAAAGCATGTATCCCGAGAAGGCGGAGCTGTTTGAGAAAAATGACCTGCATATCCATGTTCCTGCCGGATCGGTTCCGAAAGACGGCCCGTCAGCCGGAATTACGCTTACCACTGCGATTGTCTCCCTTGTGACCGGGACCTCAGTTTCTCCGGAACTCGCGATGACAGGAGAGGTGTCCCTGCGCGGCTGCGTGATGCCAATCGGAGGACTTCCGGAGAAACTGATGGCGGCCCTGAGAGCCGGAATCAAAACCGTTCTTATTCCGAAGGAAAATGAAAAGGATCTTGACGAGGTTGCCTCAGAGGTAAAGAAAAACCTGGAAATCATTCCGGTGCACAGAATATCAGATGTACTGGAAAAGACCGGACTTTCCGCATCGGAATAACTTTGACTGGAAGCGAAAGGGTGGAAAATATTCATAATGGAAAAGAAAACAATGGATCGAATCAGAAAATTTACGGAGGATCGTGACTGGGATCAGTTTCATTCACCGGCCAATCTTGCAAAATCAATAGTGATAGAGGCTGCGGAATTGCTGGAATGTTTTCAATGGTCCGATGAAGAATTTGATCTGCAGCACGTAAAAGAGGAACTGGCAGATGTTATGATATATAGCCAGAATTTACTGGATAAGCTGGGTCTGGATGCAGACGATATCCTGAATATGAAGTTATCGCAGAATGAAGAAAAATATCCCATTGATAAAGCAAAGGGAAAGAGCAATAAGTATGATCAGCTGTAAATGAAATAAAGGGTCATAATTTTGAAGAAAATAATGAAAAAGCGGATTTGTCGCCTTCCGGACGACGGCCGATGTGACACATAATCATCCGGAAGGGATCAAGGGAGCAGAGTCCGTTGCCGCAGCTGTTTTTCCGGCAGGGACGGGAAGCAGCAGGGAACGCGTCCCGGAGGATATGCGCAATGTCTTAAAAAGGTTTGATAAGATGCGCACTCACTGAAGAGCCCTATTCGTTGCTCAGCATCTGAGGCTTGTACCAGTTATCAAACATTTTCTGGATGATGTCCAGAAGATCGTCATCAGACAGACCGATTTTCCCATCCAGATTGATGCATATGGCATGAAGAATTCCGAAAAAGTAGATATCCCTTGTTACTTTTTTCTTGGGGGTGTCGTTTTCCGGCTGATAAAGATTTCCTGCTACATTCTCACTGATCCTTCTCAGAAAGTGGGAGCGGTTTTCCTCGGACAACAGGACGGATATACGATACTGGTTTTCGCGAAAGCTCTGGATCAGTGTCCTGAAAAACTGTCCTTCCTCGAACTGTTTCTTTTCACACTGTTCACTGATCATTTGCCGGGTATTCTGCAGAAACTCGTTTTCACTGTATTCGATGAGGGAATAGATATCCTCAAAATACCGATAAAAAGTGGTGCGGTTATACCCGGCGAGGGCGGTTATTTCGTGGATTGTGATCCGACTGATTTTTTTTCTGTGAGCCAGCTGGAAGAATGCGTCCAGAAAGGCTTCCCGTGTCGCGTCTGTGGTTTTCGAATGGTTTTTCATTGTACTCATTATGATTTCCTCATATTATTATACTGATTTTAAAAGATTTGCGGTTCTGTACTTTGAACCCCAGAGAAAAGCCTACAACATATGTTGCAAAAAATCAATAAGGGGAATGTAAAAAAGCGACAGATGTAGAAAATTGTTGCTTGAAGTTTTCCCCATGGAGTGTTAGTATACATCATGCGACAGATGTTGGAAAAAATATAGAATTCAGAAGAGTGCTTTCGATCCAACAATGGATAAAAAAATAAAGAAGGAGGAATACTAATGCTTCATATTTTCAGAAACATGAAAGTCAAAGACCGGTGGCTGGCACTTGTATGTCTGCTGCTGGTCTGCGGACAGGTTTATTTTGACCTGCGCCTGCCGGATTATACGGCAGAGATCACGGTGCTGATCAGCAGCGAGGTTACGGAGCTTTCACAATACTATTCCGCCGGCGCGAGGATGCTTGGCTGCGCCCTGTGCAGTGCTCTTCTGACTGTGGTGGTTGGATATTTTGCGGCTATGATCGCGGCGGATTTTTCTTACGACGTCCGGGCAAAGCTGTTTAATAAGGTTGCGGCGCTGGGGACCGGCGAAATCAAGAAATTTTCCACGGCCAGCCTGATCACCCGTACCACAAACGATATCACACAGATTCAGATGATCATCGCCATGGGCCTGCAGATGATGCTCCGTGCGCCGATCATGGCAATCTGGGCAATTATTAAGATTATAGGAAAGAGCTGGCAGCTCTCTGCGGTGGTGGCAGCTGCGGTAGTGATTGTCGTTGGATCCATGATTGTGCTTCTGGCTGTCATGATTCCGAAGTTCCGTATTGTCCAGAAGCAGATTGATGATGTGAACCGGATTACGGAGGAGAATCTGAGCGGCATCCGTGTGGTACGTGCGTTTAACGCGGAAAAATACCAGGAAGATAAATTTGATACAGCGAATACCAGCCTGATGAAGACACAGCTCTTTACCGGCCGGGGAATGGCTTTCCTTTCCCCTATCATGATGTTCGTTCAGAGCTGTGTAAGCGTGGGCATCTATTATGTGGGGGCACGTCTGATTAACGCGATTGATGTTCCCTTAAGCGGCACGGTGTCTGAGATGATGCTGGCGGTGTCTGACCGGGCGAATATGCTTGGCGAGGTAGTTTCTTTCAGTTCCTATGCACTGTATGTGATTATGTCCTTTGTAATGCTGCTGATGATCTTTATGCTGCTGCCCCGTGCGCAGGTATCTGCGGCCCGTATTAACGAGGTCATTGACTGTGACATCGCCGTGCGGGAAGGGAAGGAGACGACCGCCAGTGAGACCGGAAGCGTTGAGTTTAAGGATGTATCCTTCCGCTATCCGGACGCTTCTGAGGACTGCCTGAAGCACATTTCCTTCTCAGCGAAAAAAGGTGAGACCGTTGCGTTTATCGGTGCTACCGGATCCGGAAAATCGACCCTGGGCGGTCTGGTCGCAAGGCTTTACGACGCCACATCAGGAACAGTTCTGGTGGATGGAAAGGATGTGTCATCCTACAGCTTTGAAACTCTTTACAATAAGATCGGGTATATTCCCCAGAAGGCGACCCTGTTCGCAGATACGGTGGAGGGGAATGTCTCCTTTGGCAAGAGCACAGAGAAGGTAACGACTGATGGCGTGGAGAAGGCGCTGGACATTGCCCAGGCTTCGGATTTTGTCCATGCCATGGATGATGGCCTGCAGAGCCGGATTTCTCAGAGTGGTTCCAATGTCTCCGGCGGGCAGAAGCAGCGGCTGACGATCGCCAGAGCCATCGCAAGGAAGCCGGAGATCCTGATCTTCGACGACTCATTCTCCGCTCTGGACTATAAGACCGACCGCATTCTGCGCCAGAGAATTAAAAAAGACCTGAAAGACACAACCTGCCTGATTGTGGCTCAGAGGATCGGGACGATACGTCATGCGGATCGTATTGTAGTACTGGACAACGGCGAGGTAGCCGGGATCGGTACCCATGAGGAACTTATGAAAAACTGTCCGGTTTACCAGCAGATCGCCCTGTCACAGCTCTCTGCAGATGAGCTGGCGTCCAACGCTTAAGGAGGTGTTTTATTATGCCAGAATCAAATAGTACAGGAAGAAGACCTATGGGAGGAAGAGGCCCCATGGGCGGAATGGGCGGAGGAAAAGCGAAGAACATGAGAGGTGCCCTGATAAGCCTCCTTTCCTATTGCAGAAGTCAGGTGGGCATCATTGTCCTGGCAATGGTGCTTGCTGCAGCCGGTGCGGTTTTTACCATTGTAGGTCCGGATCAGCTTTCACGTCTGACGGATTATATTTATGACGGACTTTACGGCGGCGTCTCCTCAGAGGAGATGGCGGAGGATATTCAGGAACAGCTTATAAATGGGGAGATCAACATCATGGATTATCTGCCCGAAGGAACGGACATGTCGGAGCTTGACCTGACCAGTCTGGATCTTACAGATACAGAAGATGAGCTCACCCAGGCGATCCTTGACAATATTATGCTGAGCGAGGAATACCAGGAAATACACGCGGATGAAGGCATCGACATGGACGGAATCCTGGGTGTGGTGATTCTTCTGGTGGGGATCTATCTGGCCAGCGCCATCTGTAATTTTGTTCAGCACTATATCATGCAGACGGTTACCCAGCGGACCGCGAAACGGCTGCGGGGAGATATCAGCACCAAAATCAACCGGCTGCCGCTGAAATACTATTCCGGCAATGCAGCAGGAGATGTGCTCTCCCGTATGACCAACGATGTGGATATGATCGGGCAGGCCATGTCCAACAGCCTGTCGAATCTGGTCACTGCGGTTGCGCAGTTTATCGGCTGCCTGATCATGATGTATTATACCAACTGGATCATGGCGACCACTACGGTTCTTGCGACCCTCATCGGGCTCGCCCTGATGGTGGTGATTATGAGCCATTCGCAGAAATACTTTATGGCCCGGCAGGAAAGCCTGGGCAATCTGAATGGGTATATCGAGGAAATGTACACCGGCCACGACGTGATCCGTATTCTGAATGCGGAGGATGAGGTAAAGGATACGTTTAATTCACTGAACCAGGCTGTGAAAAATGCAAACTTCCGTTCTCAGTTCCTTTCCGGACTGATGCAGCCGCTGATGGCTTTCATTGGAAACCTGGGCTATGTGGCGGTCTGTGTGGTGGGAGCCTCGCAGATCATTAACGGCAACATTACATTCGGCGTGATTACGGCGTTCCTTATTTATACCCGCCTGTTTGAGTCACCGCTGCGCCAGATTTCTCAGGCCATGACACAGGTACAGTCCTGCGCCGCTGCGTCCGAGCGTGTGTTTGAGTTCCTGGACGAGGAAGAGATGGAGGATGAATCCGAAAAGACGAAACACATCGACAAGGTGCGCGGGGAAGTGGAATTTAAGAACGTGAAATTCGCGTATCCCAATGCGCCGGAAAAGGAGATCATCCACAACTTCAGCGTAAAGGTAAAGCCCGGGCAGAAGGCCGCAATCGTAGGACCCACCGGCGCCGGAAAGACTACGCTGGTCAATCTGCTGATGCGGTTCTTTGAGCCCACGGGAGGAACCATAACCATCGACGGCGTTGCCACAAAGGACATTCCAAGAGAAAATGTTCACAGTCAGTTTGGCATGGTACTGCAGGATACCTGGCTGTTTGAGGGTACGGTTCGGGAGAATCTTCTGTATAACACAGAGGGTGTTACGGACGAGCAGATGATAGAGGCCTGCAAGGCCTGCGGCATCCACAGCTTCATCCAGGCGCTGCCAAAGGGCTATGATTCAGTCCTGAGAGACAACACTGCGATCTCCGCCGGTCAGAAACAGCTGATGACAATCGCCAGGGCTATGATTCAGAACAGTCCGATGCTGATTCTGGATGAGGCGACTTCCAGTGTAGATACCAGGACCGAGATGATCACCCAGCAGGCGATGGATAAGCTGACCAGTAAACGGACCAGTTTTGTGATCGCACACCGGCTGTCCACCATTAAAAACGCGGACATTATACTGGTGATGCGCGATGGGGACATCGTTGAGCAGGGGAACCATGAAGAGCTGCTGGCGAAGAACGGATTTTACGCGGAATTGTATAACAGCCAGTTTGAACAGGCATCATAATGAACAGTGGAGCGGCACCCAATGTAAGGGATTCTGAAATTGGGTGCCGCAATTTGCCGTTGATGTGGGATGAACAGATCCCTGTGTCAGAGGCGTGCGAAAGGACAGGCGGACAGATGAGGAATTTTATGGAGACTGTCCGGTATCAGAAGGAAGGAGATGACATATGAATGTCTTATATTGTGGGGATAAAAACATAGAGGATGGTCTGGTTATTTCCATTTTGTCGCTGATGAAGCAGGTGAAAGAACCCCTGCATATTTTTGTTATGACCATGGATCTGACCTGGGGTGATCAACACATTCAGCCTGTTTCCGGGGAGACGATCCGGTATCTGGAAGACTATATCAAAAGGCAGGATCCAGAGAATTCGATCACCGGAATCAACGCCGCAAAGCTGTTCCAGGCGGAGCCTCCCCGTGCCAACATGGAGACCCGTTTTACGCCCTGCTGCATGCTGCGGCTTTTTGCGGATCAGATACCGGAGCTGCCAGACCGTATTCTGTATCTGGATAATGATGTGGTGTGCCGGAGGGATTGCAGCGGATTCTATAATCAGGATATGGAGGAATACGAACTGGCCGGTGTGCCGGATTATTATGGAAAATGGTTTTTCCGAAAAAATCTGTTTCACATGGACTATATTAACTCCGGCGTGCTGCTTTTGAATCTGGCCCGTATCCGTGAGACGGGTCTGTTTGAGCGGTGCCGTGTCCTGTGCGAAGAAAAAAGAATGTTCATGCCGGATCAGTCCGCGATTAATAAGCTGGCTGTTAAGAAAAAGCTTTGCCCCAGGGCTTACAATGAGCAGCGCAAACTTCGAAGAGATACAGTTTTCCAGCATTTCACTACCAGCTTTCGCTTTTTTCCATGGCTGCATACTCTGACGGTAAAACCCTGGCAAATCCGGCAGGTGCACGAAACACTGAAGCTGCACGAATACGATGATATTCTGGAGGAATATACGGCTGTAAAGGCGGCGATGACGGCGGCCCTGTAAAAAGGGTATCATAGCGACAAAATACCTTTTGGCGCTTCAATCATAAAATGTGTTTTGGGCATAATAGTCTCTTCTTTTATTGGATCGAATTTGGAACAGGTTTATTCGTCCGCGGGGATATCTGCGATCAGTTCTGCAAAGTCGATTGTGAAATCATCATATATTCCGACATTGATTTTGTCCTGGAACGTGTATGAGATACAGCTGAAGTGCTCCTGCTCGAGTGAGTACACGAGCACTCTTTCTTCCGCCGGGTCGACGATCCAGTATTCGCGGACACCAGCGTCTGCATACAGATTCAGCTTCCGGATATAGTCGTGCCCTGCGTTGCCGGATGACACGAGCAGTCCCCTTTTTGTTCACATATTTTTCACCTGTTTTTTACAAATTCCTGACATAAATAACGTATACTTTTCGTTGACAATCATAAAACTGCGGCGCGCGGCCGATTCTGGGGCCAATCTGGCAGAGCCGGTACGCGCGCCTGCCAGGCCGGAGTTGTTATCAGAAAATGTTTCACGGTTTCATGGCAGACAGCTCCTGAGAAAAGGAAAGTTTATGGCGGAAATTCAGCATTCTTTTCAGAGATATGAAAAAAAGTTTCTTCTGACGCCGGCTCAGTATGAAAGCATTCGGCCGGTTCTGATGGAGCGGATGGAGGAAGAAGTCTACGGTCTTCATACCGTCTGCAATATTTATTATGACACACCCTCCTATGAACTGATCCGAACCTCGATCGAGGCTCCGGTCTATAAGGAAAAATTCCGGCTGCGGAGCTATGGGGTGCCAACGGATGGCGATTATATCTATGCGGAGATTAAGAAAAAATATGCGGGGACTGTGTACAAGCGCAGAGTGGAAGGGCATCCCGGGGAAATCAGGGAATTTCTGGAGGGAAGACATTTCTTTTCCCATGACAGACAGATCCAGCGGGAAATACGCTGGTTTTTACATAGCTATCAGCCGATGCCCAAAGTTTTTATCGGATATGAAAGGAATGCTTTTCTTGGCAGGAAGGAAAGGGATCTGAGGGTCACATTCGACCGGAATCTTCGCTGGCGCAGGGAAAAGCTTGAACTTACGCAGGGGGATGAAGGGGAGCCGATTCTGCCGGACGGGCGGATTGTGATGGAGGTCAAAATGGCGCAGGCGATGCCGCTGTGGCTGTCTGCTCTGCTCAGTGAAAACCGGATTTACCATGCTTCTTTTTCAAAATACGGTGTCTGCTACCGTCTGCACCTGGCGGCGGATTTCAGGAACCGTATTCAGGGGAAAGCGTTTATGAACAGTGGCTCTGTCCAGGCGGCCTGGCAAGATGATTTTACATTCCAAAGAGGAGGAGAAACGGATGTTAAACAGTATTATGACGGATCCAATCACGATGCAGCCGCTGCTTGTGTGTCTGGGAACTGCGATGGTGCTCGGTGTGCTGACCGCCATGGTATTTTTATATAAAAGCCGCCACAGCGCCAGCTTTGCGCTTACCCTGGCTCTTCTGCCGATGACGGTCTCGATTGTGATTATGATGGTAAACGGAAATATCGGAACCGGCGTTGCGGTGGCAGGAGCGTTCGCCCTTGTCCGGTTTCGCAGTGTGCCGGGAACCGCGCGGGAAATCTCGGCCATTTTCACCGCTATGGCACTTGGGCTTGCCATTGGGATGGGGTATATTGGAGTGGCAGTCCTGTTTTTTGGCGTGACAGCGGCATTTACACTGCTGCTGACAAAAATTGAGTTTGGTAAACCTCCCAAAGCCGAGAAAGAGCTGAAAATCACACTTCCGGAGAACTTTAATTATGAGGGGCTTTTTGATGACATTTTTAAAGAATACAAAGTAAAAGCGCAGCTTGAAAAAATCCGGACGACAAATATGGGGACACTGTATGAGCTGACCTATCATTTGGTATTTCCGGCGCCGGAGGTTCCGAAGGCATTTATAGATGAACTGAGAACCAGAAACGGAAATCTGAATATTGTGATCGGTGTATATACGGATCGGGAGACGCTGTAAGATACATAGGGGTCAAATACTTTTGAACTCAACATCACAGGATGAATATGTGCCGCAGGGGGTGACAATATATGAGGAATCACAGAAAGGGAATGCAAATGATCTTACTGGCACTTCTTCTTGGAAGCGGGCTGCTGTATTCCATGCAGTATGAGGCTTCTGACGTGCAGGGCGCCGGGGAAAGCCCGGCAGACGGCAATGAGGAAGATGGGGCAGAAGATGAAAATACACAGATATACAATCTGGAAGAAGCGGTACAGATTGATCTGGCACAGGACGCCACGAGCGTATCCGGCAGCGGCGTTTCTGTGTCCGCAAATACGATAACCATCCGCAGTGCAGGTACTTACCGTTTCAGCGGAACCCTGGAGAACGGGCAGATTTATGTAGATGCGGATGGATCGGACTCTGTCGTGCTGGTGCTTGGCGGGGTGGACATTACGAATGAGAGTGAACCGGCGATTTATGTGGAAAATGCGGGCAACACAGTGATTTACCTTCCCCAGGGAAGTCAGAACCGGATTCAGAGCGGGGAGGATACGGGAGGCCCGGCGGCCGAGGGAGAGATTGATGAGAACGCGGAGGCCGGGACCGTTTATGCCAGAGATGACCTTACACTGGCCGGAACCGGGAGCCTTGAGGTGACAGGATTTATGAATAATGGAATCCAGACCTCGAATAACCTTGTCATCGAAGGCGGAATCATTGCGGTGGATGCCGTAAATAACGGAATTAAAGGAAAGGATTCTGTGAGCATTACGGGCGGTACAATTACCGTGACATCCGGTGGAGACGGAATTAAATCCGATGATACCACCGGAGAAGGATACGGGGTGATTTCCATCGAAGATGGAGATATTCAGGTTACCAGCGGCGGAGATGGAGTGCAGGCAGAGACGGTGCTTGCCATTTCCGGAGGAAGCATCCGAATCACATCGGGAGGCGGAAGCGCCGACGCGGAGACGGTTTCCAGTGATTTTGGCTTTGGCCGGAGCGGTTTTTCAGAGAACTGGGACATGGAAGACGAGGATGCACAAAGCACGAAAGGAATTAAGAGCGGCGCGGAGCTGATTATTTCAGGCGGCACGGTTACCGTGGATTCCTATGACGATTCGATTCACTCCAATGGGACAATTACAGTTTCCGGAGGCAGCATTGTGGCTGCGTCCGGCGATGATGGAATGCATGCGGATACGGAGCTGACGATTACGGGAGGCACTATAGAGATTTCCCAGTCTTATGAAGGACTGGAAGGAAATCAGATTCTCATAGAGGGCGGAGATATTCAGGCGACCGCATCGGATGACGGAGTGAACGCTTATGGAGGTACAGGTAGCTGGGGAACGGGAAAAACCACAGAGGAGACACCGCTGCTTCTGATTACCGGAGGGACGGTTTATATAAACGCGCAGGGAGACGGACTTGATTCCAATGGCGATCTCACGGTCGAGGGCGGGACCATCACAGTGGACGGCCCTTCTGACAGCGCAAACGGCGCCATCGATTCCGGCCTGGAGAACGGAGGAAGCTGCAGCATAAACGGCGGAACTCTGCTTGCGATTGGGGCGTCCGGCATGGCGGAGACCTTTGACAGCAGTTCCGGACAGTGTTCGTTTTTATACAGCTTTTCAACAGATTACGGAGCGGGCAGTGTCATCACAGTCAGCGACGCGGATGGAAATATTCTGTTTGAGCATACTGCGGCGCGAAGCTTTTCTTCGGTTGTATTCAGTTCATCGGAGCTGGAGGAGGGAGAGGTTTACCAGATTTCAGTTGACGGTGAAACGGAGGAGGTCACGCTTACCTCTGTCTCCGGCAGTTATTCCCGGCAGGGAGAAGGCAGCGGAGGCTGGACGGGAAGCGGCAATATGGGCATGCAGCAGGGCCGGATGGGAAAGAGCGGCGCAGACAGAGTGCAGGGGTAAGTGGAAAAACGGAATATTTTATAAAATTATGAATGTATATGCGCATAAATTTGTGAAATTTTACTTTTGATTTTTCCTGAGAAAATCTGTAAAATCTTTGAACAGTAACCAATTCATACATGAACGACACAAGTGGCGCTCTGCGCGTAAATCTGATCACGGGACTATGTAGGCCAGTGCAGGTTTACGCGCAGGGCGCCACCTGTGTTTTTTGTTGCCGCGAGGAGGAAAAGAAAATGCCTGAGAACAAATTTCAGCGAATGATTTTTGCACTGATTACAGTCATTATCACAGTACATTGCTATGTGTTTTACAGTCTGTATGTGATCAATGGCTCGACACTTATGGAGGTAACCGGAGCGGATTCCGTACTCCATGCCATTCAAGCACAGGGCGGAGTTTACATGTTTGGCCGCATGCTCCCTATCTGGGCGCTGATTCTGATTGAATTCTGCTTTGCGTATGTGCTGGAGTGCGTGATGGGGAGTCCATGCTCTTTTAAACTTGCATGCATGAATTTTAATCCCAAAGAAACCCATCCGGTTATTTTTGAAAGTGCTGTAATCTGCGCCACGGTAGGCCTGATGGTTCCGGTGATGAGCTTTCTGGCTACAATATTTTACTATCCATATTACAATGGATTCCATATTCTGACTTTCTTTGCCAACTGGCTGAGACTGGTGTGTTATAATTTCCCATTTGCGTTTTTCAGCCAGTTATTCTTCATTCAGCCACTGGTGAGAACGGTTTTTAAGCTGATTTTCAGAAAAAAAGCGAATAAATAGTCGTTGTGATAGAGCTGGATGGCAGGAAGCCTGTGTTATCTGTCCGTCGGCGCAGTTACAGAGGGTATAGCTGCCTGGATTCGAACCCGAATGAAAGCATGTCTTCAGGCAGCGGAGCTGTGAATTCCATGGGCTTTCCGGTGATCGGATGAGGGAATCTGAGCCGGCAGGCATGGAGTGCCTGGCGGGAAATCCCATTGATTTCCGTCGGGACAGTGATGCGGGAAATTTTTACAGATTTCCGGCTGTCTGTGGATTTGGAGATTCCTGCGGCGGGCCAATCTGTGTATGTCTGCACGGAGGCGCGTCTGCAGGATGGATTGTACAGATAATCTCCCGCAAGGGGACAGCCAAGGTGCGCCATATGAACGCGAATCTGATGGGTGCGGCCGGTTTCCAGAAGAATGGAAACCAGGCTGTACCCATTTCTGGTTTCCAGGACACGGTAATGTGTGACGGCATGACGGCCATGGTCGAAGTCAACACAGTATTCGATGGAACGTTCCGGGAATGGAGCCCTGGCAGAAAGGGCTTTTCTGCGGGAAAGGGGAGCCTCAAGTGTGCCGGATCCGGGGGAAGGCCTTCCGCAGACAATGGCAAGGTATTCCCGCTCCATTCCGGGTCCTGTGGGTTTTTCGCCCCTGGTTTTGCCTTTTTTTGTCATGGAAGCCAGAACCGCCGCGCTGACGGAGTGTTTTGCGATGATGATCAGCCCTGAGGTATCCCGGTCCAGCCGGTTGGGACAGCGAAAAACAATTCCGCCCCTGTCTCTGTAGTAGTACATGACGGCGTTGGCCAGTGAATAACAGAGATTGTCCTTTGAGGGATGTACGGGAAGTCCGGCCGGTTTGTTCACCACCAGGATATCCTCATCCTCATAAATAACCGAAAGCGGGATGGCAGCGGCGGGGATCCCCTCTGAACGTTCATTGACGGGAATGTGAATTTCAAGGGTATCCCCGGCGTTAAGGCGCTGATTCAGGCGGCAGCTCTTTCCGTTCATCCACGTGCCGGCACAGCTTTTCAGCTGTGCCAGATTTTGTCTGGAATAGGATTTGCGGCTTAAAAACTGCTCCACGCGGATTCCGGCCTCCGCGGGTCGGATCTGGTAAGAAATTCTCCGGATCTCAGCTTCCACAGTGGCCATGTCCGCATCCGTGATCGCTGCCGTGACTGCCGCAGTTTTCTTCGTGATGGCTTCCATGGTGGCTGCACTGGACATCCGGGTTATAATCGAGTTTTCCTGCCAGCAGCGCCTCCACGGCAGCGTCGGCATCCTCCTGTACGCCGCCGTACAGACGGATCCCGACGGAAGCCAGAGCGTTCTTCGCGCCGCCGCCGATTCCTCCGCAGATGAGAACATCTGCCTGCAAAGCATTCAGTACCTCCGCCAGCGCGCCATGGCCCTGGCCGTTTGTGCCGACTACCTGGGAGGAGATGATTTTCCCCTCCTCCACATCGTAGATTTTAAACTGTTCTGTATGGCCGAAGTGCTGAAAAATCTGGCCATTTTCATAGGTAACCGCAATTCTCATGATAGAATCCCCTTTCGTTTTCTGATATTTCTGATAAATCCCCTGCTTATAACAGGTTTCCATTTCACAGAATGGATTCGCGCCGCCGCAAAGTCTGTATGAGCCGCCTTCAATTCTGAGGGGAAGGCCTTCCACCAGTACATCCGCCAGCTTCCGGCGGGCGGAATCATAGATTTTCTGTGCGGTGGTCCGGGCGACCTGCATTCTCTGGCTGCACTGCTCCTGGGACAGGCCCTCCCTGTCGATCAGACGTATTGTCTCGAATTCGTCTACGGTAAGAATTACAGGGTCTTTCCCTTCCGCTTCCTCTGCCGGGACAAATTCCAGTGTCTGGGGAAAACGGCAGATCATTCTGCATTTGGTAGGTCTCGCCATGGCTTCACCTCATTTCCTTGGGACGATTCCTCTTTTGTATCCTACACCTGTTTATGGCATATGTCAAGAAAAACAGCTCACATTTGTTTAAGAAGATTTACCATTTCGATGGCGGACAGCGCACAGTCATAGCCTTTATTTCCGGATTTGCAGCCGGCGCGGGAGATGGCCTGTTCAATATTTTCTGTGGTGAGGACACCGAACAGGACCGGAACGCCGGTGGAAAGGCTGACCTGGGCGATTCCCTTTGCCATTTCACTGCACACGGTCTCATAATGGGTGGTGTCTCCGCGGATGACGGCGCCGACACAGATTACGGCATCGTATTTTCCGGAGGAAGCCATCCGGGAGGCGGCTACCGGAATCTCGAAGGCACCGGGCACCCAGGCGGCGGTGATGTTTTCTTCCCGGACGCCATGGCGGACCAGGCCGTCCAGTGCGCCGCCCAGCAGCTTGTTTACAATGATTTCATTAAACCGGGAGGCCACAATCCCGACACGCATGGCCTCATCTGCGACAACTTTTCCCTCTAAGATCTGAACCTGTTTCATGATTTTTATTCTCCTTTTTGATTTTATGATACATGGATTTCCTGAAAAATATGGCCCATTTTCTGCTGTTTTGTGCGCAGATAAAAAGCGTCATGCTTCTGGGGGCTGATTTCGATGGGAACCCGTTCCCGGATTTCCAGGCCAAACTCGTGCAGGCCGTATACCTTATCCGGATTGTTGGTCAGCAGACGGAGAGACCGGGCGCCCAGGTCGGAGAGAATCTGCGCCCCCACCCAGTATTCCCGCAGGTCAGGCGCGAAGCCCAGCCGGACGTTGGCCTCTACGGTATCCAGCCCCTGTTCCTGAAGCTCATAGGCCTTCAGTTTGTTGATAAGTCCAATGCCCCGGCCTTCCTGGCGCATGTAGAGCACAATGCCCCGGCCTTCCTGTTCCACCTGCTGCATGGCCCGGTGAAGCTGTTCGCCGCAGTCGCACCGTGCGGACCCGAAGGCATCCCCGGTGAGACATTCGGAGTGCACGCGGCAGAGAAGGTTTTCGCCGTCTCCGATCTCTCCCTTTACAAGCGCCACATGGTGTTCTCCGGTAATATCGTTGACATAGCCGTAAATTTTGAAATCCCCGTATGCGGTGGGGAGGTCTGCGCAGGCTTCCCGAAGCACATGCTTTTCATGAATGCGGCAGTAATTCTGCAGGTCCCGGATGGTGATAAAGGTCAGGTGAAATTTTTCCGCCAGTTTCCAGAGGTTTGGGGTGCGCATCATGGTTCCGTCTTCCTCCATCACCTCGCAGCAGACGCCGCAGGTGCGAAGTCCGGCCAGACGGAGAAGGTCCACGGTGGCTTCGGTGTGGCCGTTTCGTACCAGAACGCCGCCCTTCCTGGCGACGAGGGGAAAAACATGGCCGGGCCGGCGCAGATCCTCGGGTTTTGTATCTTCGCAGGCACATTTCATCATGGTATAAGCCCGCTCCGCCGCAGATATGCCGGTGGTTGTGTCTATGTGATCCACGGAGACGGTAAAGGCTGTCTCATGACTTTCCGTGTTTTCGGAAACCATCTGGGGCAGGCCCAGATTCCCGGCGATTTCCCGGCTCATGGGGGTACAGATCAGTCCCCTGGCGTGGCAGGCCATAAAATTGATGTTTTCTCTTGTGGCAAATTCTCCGGCGCAGATCATATCGCCCTCGTTTTCCCGGTCCGGATCGTCGGTTACCAGGATAATCCTTCCTTCCCGGAGGTCCTGAATCGCCTCCTCAACCGTATTGTAAACGTGTTCCATTGTTGTCTTCCTTTCTTAAAAAACAGTCGTCAGATTCCGTATTCCTCCAGAAACTCCAGGGTGATGCCTAAGGAGGACGGTTCATTTTCTTTGCTCTGCATACTTCCTGCCGGCGGCAGGGTCCGGCCCAGCAGTTTCTGTACATACTTTCCGATGAGGTCTGTTTCCAGATTCACCAGATCTCCGGTTTTTTTCCGGAGCAGGGTGGTTTCCGCGCCGGTGTGGGGGATGATGGATACCTGAAAATCTTTCTGCGTCACCGCGGCTACGGTCAGACTGATTCCGTCGACGCAGACAGAGCCTTTTTCCACAATCAGCGTCAGGATTTCCGGGGAGGCTCCAATAGTTATCCATACCGCGTTTTCCTCTCTTCTGGCGGATGTGATAATGCCGGTGCCGTCAATATGGCCGGAGACGATATGGCCGCCAAATCTTCCGTCGGCGGCCATGGCCCGCTCCAGGTGTACGGGATCCCCGCTCCGACATTCCCGGAGACTGCTTCTGCGCACAGTCTCGGCCATCACATCTGCGGTAAAACCATCCTTTTCCAGAGAGACTACGGTCAGGCAGATCCCGTTTACGGCAATGCTGTCCCCGGTTTTTGTGCCCTCCAGAACCTTCCTGGCCCGGATGGAAATCTGTCCGGAATTTCCGCTCAGAGCCATCCGCCGGATATGGCCGACTTCCTCTACGATTCCTGTAAACATTCTGAATCCTCCTGTGTATCATTATGCGGTGTATCGGAATGCCGGGCTCTTTCCTGTGCGTCAGGACAAGCGGTATATTCCAGCAGCAGATCCGGCCCAATCTGCCGGACCTTCTTTAATTCCAGGGGAAAGGCACCGGAGGGGAGATCCGTCCCGCGGCCGGCCACCGGAGTCCTGGCCGTCCTTCCGCCGAAGATTTTCGGCGCGACAAAGACCAGAACCTGTGAAACGATCCCGGCACGCAGTGCGCTGTCGTTGAGATCGCCTCCGCCCTCCAGCAGGAGACTGTCGATCTGTTTTTCTCCCAGACGGGTCATCAGTGTTTTAAGATCCACCCTTTTGTCGGCTCCCGGACAGCGCAGCACCTGAATTCCGGCTTTTTCCAGCCGGTCTGCCCTTTCCTGTTCTTCCCAGGTGTCCGCGTTTCCGCAGGCCACGATGGTCTGGTACCGGTCGGCGCTTCGGGCGATTCTGCTGTCCGGCGGGAGTCGAAGATGGCTGTCGCAGATGATCCGGACCGGACTTTTTCTGTTCTCCAGGCGGACGTTCAGCATGGGGTCATCTGCCAGCACCGTCCCGATTCCGACCATGATCCCCATATGGCGGTGGCGGATAAACTGCACCTCCTGCCGGGCTTCCTCCCCGGTAATCCATTTGGAGGCACCGGTTCGGGTGGCGATTTTTCCGTCGGCCGTCATGGCGTATTTCATGGTCACCCAGGGAGTCTTTTGGGTGATGTAGTGGAAAAATACAGGGTTCAGTGCGTCGCACTCTTCCCGCAGAAAATCCTCCTCTACCTGAACCCCCGCGGCCCGCAGGAGCGCGGCGCCCTTCCCGGCAACCTTTGGATTTGGATCCCGGGAACCGATGACCACCCGGGCGATTTTCTGTTCCAGAACAGCTTCTGTACAGGGCGGTGTGCGCCCGTAATGGCAGCAGGGCTCCAGAGTTACATAGAGGGTCGCGCCTTCGGCGGATTCTGTCAGGGAGGCAATGGCGTTTCGCTCTGCGTGGGGCCCGCCCCATCGGGCGTGGTATCCCTGGCCGATGATGCGGCCGTCTTTAACGATCACGGCGCCGACCATGGGGTTTGGGTTCGTCCAGCCCTCGCCCTTTTGGGCCAGGCGGATGGCAAGCTTCATATAATCCTGGTCATTCATTGATATCCTTTCTGCAAAGCCTGAATATACGCCGGAATGGTGTGTGGTGGGGAAAGGCTCTTTGCCCATTCGTTTTTCAGGCATCTGCAATATAAGAAATGCCCTGCAGAGTTGTCTGCAGGGCATTGGCCGCCGGTTTCAAATTTGCGTTTGTATTCTTTTCCATGCCTGTTTAAAACGGGAATTTTGCAGAAAAAAAACTCTGAAACGGGGGAAACCATTTCAGAGCAGTGAATACAAATGACGATGTGGATCGTCTCGCTAATCTTCTTCCATCCAGACTATACGGTCGGCTCCGGAATCACACCGGATCATGCCATTTCGGCTCGCGGGCTTTACCGCCGGTAGGGAATTACACCCTGCCCTGAAGATTTTTAATTTTTTTCAGTATAGCAACGGACCGGCGCGTTGTCAATACCTGTCTGAGAGGAGATGGATGGAAAACCTCTGAAAAACTTCGGATGATCTGTATTTTTTATGTCAAAAATAGTTGCAAATTTGTGTGGAGGGGGGGGTATAATAAGTGAAAAATGAATGAAAATTCTGAAAAAGTACAGAAGGGAACGGAAGAGTTGTATATTCCAGGTGGATTTTTCTTCCGGAATACCGGTATGCTGTATACATGAATTTCAGGATCCTCAGTGGATGGCCGGAAGAAGGATGACGAAAGATGGAGCTTCAATATTTATGTACAAACTGTCTCAACGGTACGCTGATAAACGGAATCTGTTCCTCCTGTCACAAAAGTGAAAGGGATAAATCACCCCGCAGGGTAAACGCTCTTCCGGATCGTTATATGCTCAGTTCCCGGTATTATCTGGGGAAGATTATCGGGAAGGGCGGTTTTGGCATTACCTATATGGCCTGGGACTGCCTGCAGCAGAAAAGAGTTATCGTCAAAGAACTGTATCCTAACCAGGATGTGGAGAGAGAGCCGGGAACCGGCCGTGTCCTGGCCAAAAAGGGCCAGGAGGATTATTTCCGGAAATGCAGGCAGAGATTCCGGGAAGAGGCCCGGATCCTTTACAGCTTTCAGAATGAGCCAACCATCGTTGACGTCTACGGACTTGCAGAGGAGAATAACACAGTATATTACGCCATGGAATATCTGTCCGGTTTTGACCTGAAAACCTGGCTGACGGCCCGGGGAAAAACAGACTGGCCTCAGCTTTCCAGGTATACCCGGGACATTCTCCGTACCCTGCGGGTGGTTCATAAACGCGGTCTGATTCATCGGGACATTACCCCGGACAATATTTTTCTAACAGGAGATTCCACGGCCAGACTGATCGATTTCGGCTCAGTGCGCTGCTTTAACGACGGGAGAGGGCTTACCTCCTTTGTAAAAGCGGAATTTGCTCCTGTGGAGCAGTTTTATACCAATGGAAATCAGGGACCCTGGACGGATATTTATTCTCTTTGTGTTACTCTTTATTATTCCATGAGTGGCAGGTGCCCTCCAAAGGCGCCGAATCGCGTGAGAAGGGACGAGGTGATTCCGATTGCCAGGCTCTGCCCGGAATTGCCCTCTCATGTAGCCAGGGCGATCATGAAGGGAATGTCGGTGCGGATCGAGGATCGATATTTAAATGTGGAGGAACTGGCCGGGGATCTTTTCCCCGGGGAAACCATTTTTTCCGCGGACAGTAAAAGGGAAACCATGAAGGGCGATTACACCCTGTGTGGTGTATCCGGCTGTCATCAGGGAAGGAATTTCCCGGTTTTTCCGGGACAGGAGCTGTCCTTGGGCCGGGATCCCCGCTGTGACATCGGATATCCGCCCGACACGAAAGGGATCAGCCGGAGACATTTTATCCTTCGGTGCGATTCTGCCGGGAATTTATTTATTATGGATGAAAATTCCTCCTGGGGGACTTCTGTCTCCGGGCAGCCCCTTGTCCGGGGACAGTGGTATCGGCTGAAGCGGGGGAGCATCATAGAGATTCCGGGACAGAGATTTTACCTGGAATAAAAATGTAAAAACTGAATCCGCAGGGAATGGGTATTAAGCCCTGCGGCTGGAAAGGAAGGATAAAGAAATGGATATGAGAAAATGTGAAAAGGGCCACTTTTATGACGGAGAGGTAAACGCTGCCTGTCCGGTGTGTGAGGCGGAGAAAAGGAACAGCGGCGCCTTTGGGATTATCGGCAGTCGTTTTGAAGAAATCGGCGCCACAGAGGCTCTGAAGGCCGGGGATTCCCGCATGGGAGGGGACAGGGAAATCGGGGTGACAGAGCCGATTGGCCATCCTTCCGGGTATGAGAGCGGTGAGAGCAGAACCGTGCCGCCGGAGCGGCCTTCCATGCCCTGGTCTGAGTTTGGCCGTTCGTCTGTTTCCGGAGGAAATGGTGTGGAGGATTACAGTGGGGAGACGGCTCCCGTTGATCAGAAAGGTTTTACGCCGGTTGTGGGCTGGCTGGTGTGCACCCAGGGACCGAACCGGGGAAAGGATTACCGTATTCGCACCGGTTATAACCATATCGGACGGGCGGAGCACATGGATATCTGCCTCCGCGGCGATAACAGTGTCAGCCGGGAAAAACATGCGCTTATCGCCTACGATGACCTGGAGAAGACTTTTTTCTTCGGTCCGTCCGATGGGAAAAATATTGTTCGTGTCAACGACCGGATGATTATGGTGCCGACGGAAATCAAGCCCTTTGACTATCTGACCGTGGGAAGCTCAAGACTGATTTTTGTGCCGCTGTGCGGGGAACATTTTGACTGGAACGCGTAAGAACAGGCCTGGCTTCGCTTTTGCCGGGCCAGGCCGGGAGGAGTGAAAAATGAGATCTAAGTGGAGGAAAGGCGCGGTGCTTCTGTGCATACTGGCGGCGGCTGTATTTCCCGTGGGGACGGCTTATCCGGTTATGGGGGAGAGCCCTGAGAAAGAGACGGTGAGTTCGGGGGGAATGGACGGGGAAACGTCGGCTGGCTCAGAAGCCGGAATCGGGGATGAAGAACCAGAAGCCACTCCGGATCCGACTATAACGGCGGCAGAGACGGAAGCTGCGGAAGCAGACGGATCGTCAGAGGACGGCAGCGGTGATCTTTCAGATGAGGGCATGGGGCTGTCGGTTCGGAAACATCTGGCGGATGTACTGGCAGGCTTTGCGGCGGGCATTGTGCTGACGCTGATCCTGTCCGCCCTCTGGCGCTCCGGGAAGAAAAAAAGTACGGTTTCAGAGGCGGATTTCCCGGGGCCGGAAGTCGGGGAGTCTGATCCCGGGGAAGCGGCGCCTGTTTTTTCCGCTACGGAGAAGATTCCTCCGGAGGATGATTCGGCGGTCGTTTCCCCGTCAGGCATCCCGGAGGTGACCATCGGAAAGGTTCACAATGCAGGCCGCAGGAGGAATCAGCAGGATACCTTCGGCTGCCTGCAGGTAGGGAATTTCCTTCTGGCAGTGGTTTCTGACGGGATGGGAGGCCTTTCCGACGGAGAAAAGGTCAGCCAGCAGGCTGTCCGCGGGATGTTTGAAGCGGCCGAAAGCGTGAAGCCTTCCGTGGATGAAAACCCCCTTTATGAGATGCTGCGGATTACGAATGAAAAGGTCCTTGCCATGCTCGGTCCGGAGAAGATTTATAAAAGCGGTGCAACTCTTCTGACCGCGTGGACCGACGGGAGGCAGTTTCAGTGGATCGCAGTGGGGGACAGCCGCATGTATCTCTTCTGCGGCCATCACCTGCTTCAGCTGAACCGGGAACATATTTATAAGCAGCAGCTGCTGAAAAGAGCCGTGAATGGGAAAATAAGCCTTTCCATGGTGAAGACGGATCCTCAGAGGGACCGCCTGGCAAGCTTTCTGGGAATGGGAGATCTGGAGGAGATTGACGGAAGTCTGCGCCCGGTTTTCGTTCAGAAAGGGGATCGGCTGCTTCTGATGTCAGACGGGGTTTTTAACACGATTTCGGAGGAACAGATTCTTGAGATTCTGGAGGCCGCACCGAGCGCGGAGAAGGCCGCGGAGCAGATGGAACGACAGGTGCTGGAGGCGGAGAATCCGAAGCAGGATAACTTTACCTGTCTGATCCTGGATTTTTAGAGGAATCACAGAGGCATCAACGAAGGAGAGAAGATACATATGAGTGAAGAGAAAAGCTTTTTTAAAAAAGCCACGAGAAATTCCGTGGGAGTGGGGGAGATTTTTTCGGAGGTCTTCCGGCACCACACTCCGGAGGAGAATGCCCGGCTGTTTATGGCCGGCACTGCGCTGACCACCCCGGATGAGAAGAAGATGCTTTCCCAGTGGACGAAACCCTATATGTTTGCCAGAATTTTTCTGGTGGGTCTTGCCCTTTTTCTGGGAAGTACATTTCTGACAGTGAGTGGTCTGAGCGTGACCCTGCCCATCACCTTTGTTCTTGGAAGCTTTCTGGTCCCGGTTACGGTTATGTTTTTCTGCTGGGAAATGAATATCCCTCGAAATATTTCCTTTTCCTCTGTCCTTCTGATTTTTCTGGCAGGGGGATTTCTTTCGCTGGTTTTTACCTTCATGTTTGATTCATTTCTGGTCGCTATGACATCTCCCGTACTGTATTATATAGGAGTCGGTGTGGTGGAGGAACTGGCGAAGGTTCTGGCGGGCTCCATCTGGCTGAGAGGTAAGGATAAAAAATATATTCTGACCGGAATGCTGGTAGGTGCGGCTGTAGGCGCAGGGTTTGCCGGAATTGAAAGCCTTGGCTATTCGATTGTCAATACCGGCTGGAGTTATGAGAACATATTAATGAGAGCGGCCCTGGCCATCGGAGCTCATGTTTCCTGGGCGATGATTTCCTGTGGGGCCCTTGTGTGGGCCAAAGGAGAGGAAGAGCTTTCCTTCCGCCACTATCTGTCACCCCGGTTTCTGGGCGGTTTTCTCCTGGTGATCGCTCTGCACGCCTGCTGGGATGTAATGGGGAGTGTGCCCATCGCGGTTCTGCTCTGTATTCTGGCAGTGATTGCCGGGTTTTATATGCTGAGGAAAGGCCTGAATCAGGTGGTCAGTGTGGCCGTGGTGGACAATTACGGAAGCCTGACGAAGGCACTGGAGCCGGAGGAAGAAATACCGGCTCCGGTACAGGACGGCTGGAAATCCGGTGCGCCGGCTGCGGTGGGGGATATCCGGATTCAGGGAACCTCCGGATATTTTGCCGGGCGGCGTTTTCCTCTGGAAGACTGTGTGCGGCTTGGCCGTGCCACATCCGGCAATAATCTGGTATTTCCGGCCAACTGTGCCGGAATCAGCCGGAACCACTGCGAGATGATGTTCCGGAACGGCCATATCTATGTAAAGGATCTGGATTCCACTTACGGAACCTTTGTCAATGGTCAGAAGCTGAATCCTGAGCAGGTTTTTGAGGTGCAGCCGGGAGATAAGATATGGCTGGGCTCCTCGAAGGAAGAGTTTTTGATTGACCGGAAAAGAATGTAAGAGCGGAGGTTCAGGAGCGAAGGAGGGAGGCTCACTCGATTATGGAAGTCATAAGATGTGCGAGGTGTATGGAAAAGCTGGCGGACGGTGTCCGGATCTGCCCCCATTGCGGCTATGATCAGCAGGAGGAAAGCCAGCCGGTGAACGCGCTTCGGAGGAACACCATCCTGCATGGAAAGTATCTGGTGGGAAATGTGATTGGACAAGGTGGTTTTGGGATCACCTATGTGGGTTTTGACCTGGCTCTGGAGATGCGTGTGGCCATTAAGGAATATTTTCCAACAGCCTCCGCGGCCCGCAGCAGCAGCGTGTCCAATCAGGTGCAGTGGGATTATGCGGAGGCCGGTTCCTGCGCGGACGGTATTGATCGGTTTGTGAAGGAAGCCCGGCGGATGGCCCGGCTGGATGCGGTTCCCTCGATTGTGCGGGTTCGGGAGGTCTTTCAGGAAAACGGTACGGCGTACATAGTGATGGATTATGTGGAAGGGGTTACGCTGAAAAAATACCTTCTGGATCACGGTGTTCTGAACTGGAAACAGTGTCTGGATCTGCTGGGCCCTGTTATGGACAGTCTTGCCGTGATTCATGATAAGGGTTTTATTCATCGGGATATCTCTCCGGACAATATTATGGTGCAGCCGGACGGGACCGCCAGGCTTCTGGATATGGGAGCGGCTGTGGATGTAAAGGCGACTCTTGGGCAGGCTTCTACAGCGGTGGCGAAGAGGAATTTCAGCGCTCCGGAGCAGTATCTGGATTCAGAGACCCTGGAAAGCTGTACGGATGTTTATGGGATGGCGGCCACCATTTATTACTGTCTCACCGGCCGGCTGGTGCCGGAGGCGATGGAACGGCTGTACGGAGGGATGCCGCTGTCCTTTCCCCCTGAGTTTGAGATTCCGGAAGGGGCGGCCCGGGCGCTTGAGCGGGGCCTGAAATTAAAGAAGGCGGAACGCATCGGGGATATGCGGGAGTTTAAACGGCAGCTGGAAGGAAGCGGAAATACGGCGGCTGTTCTGCCTGAAGCAAAGACAGAGCCGGAGCACAGATCCGGGGCAGAAGCCGGAGCCGCTCGGACAGAGAAGACCGCGGAGGCTGCCAGTACTGCGGAGACGGGGAATAAACCCGGAACGGAATCTGCGGCGCAGACAACCGGGAAAAGTGCCGGAAAAACAGGGCGGCTTCTGGTGGTGGCGGCTGCGGTGGTGGCTGTACTTGCCGTTGTGTTTGCGCTCTTCAGAAATTCGGGAGATACAAATCCTTCAGGTGTTGCGGTTGCGCGGGAATCAGAAACGGCGCAGGAGCCTGGAACGCTTATGTCGGATACGATTGAGGATTATGATTATGGTACAAAATATTTCGTGTTTGGCTCTCAGTGGAAACGGAGCGAGATTACCTCAATAACATTTCTGAATAATCTGAATGACGAACCGGAAAGCAGCTGGGATGTATCGGAAGCGCAGGACGGTACGGTAAAGGCCTGGGTGGAAGACGGGGAAGCTTTGTATATTGCTTCTAACGGTGGAGTCTGCCTGCCTGAGGACTGCAGCTTTCTTTTCTGTGACTATAAGAATGCGTCGGCGATTGACCTGTCAGGTGCAGATACATCCGGTGTGATAAATATGGGTTTTATGTTTCGGGATTGTTTTGAATTGTCAGATCTGGATGTAAGCGGCTTTGATACCGCAAATGTAACGGATATGGGGGACATGTTCTTTGATTGTATTGGACTAACAGATTTGGATGTAAGCGGTTTTGATACAAGTAATGTGATCGATATGAGTGACATGTTTGGGTGTAATTATATGCAATTTATGTCGCTTACGAGTTTGGATGTAAGTGGCTTTGATACGAGTAATGTGACCGATATGGGCTCTATGTTTGACGGCTGTGGGAGTCTGACAAGCTTGGATGTGAGCGGCTTTGATACAAGTAATGTGACCAATATGGGTTCTATGTTTTATTGCTGTCATAGTCTGGCAAGCCTGGATGTGAGCGGCTTTGACATGTCGAATGCAGATACGGAAGATATGTT
>JAJQBI010000016.1 GCA_021203365.1 Clostridiales bacterium | reverse complement strand
AGGTATTGCATTTTAGAATAAAGGGTGCTATAGTACAGATATCAAAACCTTATGCGCAAAAGGCAAAAAAATGAAGAAGAAAGTATACGAGGTGACGAAAATGAAAAAAAGAATGTTTGTATCACTTTTGACCGTATCCATGCTCGCCGCGTCTATCCCGGCAGCGGCACTTACCGTACAGGCAGAAGGGGAAGGAACCACGATTCGCCTTGTAAACGGCAAAATAGAAGTAGACTCCCAGCTGAAGAAGCTGGCGGAGATGTATGAGGAGGAGACAGGCGTTGCCGTTGAGATCGAATCTTTGGGCGGTGGCGTAGATATCCAGGGTACTCTGAAGGGCTATTATCAGGCGGACAACATGCCGGATATCTTTGTCTGCTCCGGTACCGCAGACTATTCCAACTGGGACGGCCTTCTGGTGGATATGAGCGGGGAAGCCTGGGTCTCCGATACAGGCGCGGCCTATGTGGATGAGGAATATGGAACCATCGGTTTCCCCTACACCACCGAGGCGATCGGACTTACCTACAACGCGGACATTCTGGAAGCGGCGGGGATTGATCCCACTACGCTGACAGGTCCGGAAGAGATCGCGGCGGCCTTTGAGACCATCGACTCCATGAAGGATGACCTTGGAATCACTGCGGTTGTGGGATACTCCGCAGAGGTAGTGAACCTTTACTGGTCCACAGGAAATCATCTGTTTGCCAATTATCTGGATTCCGGACTTGACCGGGACGACACAACCTACATCGATCTGCTCAATGACGGCGGACAGCTGGATACCGAGCGCTTCACTGCTTTTGCAGAGATGGTGGCTCTCCTGAATCAGTACTCTGACCCGGCTCTTCTGGTGTCCGGTACCTATGATCAGCAGATTCTGAACTTCGCCTCCGGCGAATACGCTTTTGTAACCCAGGGATCCTGGATCGGCGCGACCATGACCGCGGACGACGCGGAAGCCTATGAGGCGGCCGGAAACTTTGAAGTGGGCATGATCCCCTTTGCCTTTGAAGAGGGAATCGATACCATTCTTACCAACTCTCCCTCCTGGTGGGCGGTATATGCCGGAAGCGAGAATACAGACGCGGCTCTTGCTTTCCTTCAGTGGATGTCTGAGGACACCGCGCAGCAGGTACTTGTAGAGGAGGCCGGATTCATCAGCCCCTTCACCTCCTGCACGTATGTGGCGGATGATCCCTTCGCAGAAACTGTTTCCGAGTACATTGCGGCCGGAAAGACCTCCGCATGGCACTGGATCAACATGGTGGAAGGCCTTGCCCAGAACTACACCGGGCAGGTGTTCGCGGACTTCGCGGCCGGAAGCCTTGACACAGAAACCTTTGTATCCGTTATGCAGCAGCAGTGCGCGGCGGCATACGCAGAATAAGAGCTTTCCTTACGAGAGCGGGCGGCGAACCGTTTGCCGTCCGCTCTCTGTCTGAAAAAGGCTTACGTTTATAACCAGCTCAAATTTAGGAAGGATTGAGGGCAAAATGAACACGAACAAAAAAATGTTGTCTGTGGTGTGTCTCGCAGCCGGAATCATTCTGCTGATGGCGGCACTGGCATTGGATATTACCGGAAGCGAGATGAGCGGCCGGGGCGCCATGCTGATTCTGGGGGCGGTCTGCTTTTTCCTTGGGCTGTACCTTCTGCCCACGCTGAAGCATCACAGAAATATTATTAATTTTATCTTTGTATTTCCCCTGCTGTTTACCTTTGCGGTAACCGTGATCATTCCGCTCTGTCTGGGTGTGTTTTACTCCTTTACAGACTGGAATGGAATTCAGATGACATCCTTTGTAGGCTTCTCCAACTATGCCAGCATGTTTAAGGATCCAAGCTTTATCTGGTCTATTCTGATCACTGTTCTTTTCGTTGTGCTCAACATGATTCTGGTAAATGTGGTGGCGTTTCTGCTTGCACTGCTGTGTACGACCAATATCAGGGGCATCGGCTTTTTCCGGGCGGCGTATTTCCTGCCAAACCTGATCGGAGGTATTGTGCTGGGCTATATCTGGCAGTTTGTGTTTAACAACGTGCTGATCCAGTTTACCAATAATATTTCCCTGCTATCCAGAACCAAAACGGCGATGGCCGCGATCATTGTGGTTTACATATGGCAGTATGCCGGTTATATCATGCTGATTTATGTGACCGGACTTACCCAGGTTCCCAAGGATGTGCTGGAAGCATCTCAGATCGACGGAGCCGGCCGGATCGCAACACTGTTCCGGATTAAAATCCCCATGATCGCATCTACCATTACGATCTGTACCTTCCTGACCCTGACTTCCGCCTTCAAGCAGTTTGATGTAAATATGGCTCTGACAAACGGAAGCGGCTCGGTGACAAACTTCCTGGGAAGCTATCTGTCCAACGGTACGCAGATGCTGGCCCTGAACATTTACAATACGGCAATCTCAAAGAATAACTATGCTCTTGGTCAGGCGAAGGCCATCGTGTTCTTCATTATGCTGGCCGCGGTATCGATTTTGCAGGTCAGCATTTCCAATAAGAGGGAGGTAGAGATGTAATGGTACAGAAAAAATCATCCAAAGTCATTCCCATGATCCTTGCGATTATTATCGCGGTTTATGTGCTCTTTCCTTTTTATCTGGTACTGATCAATATTTTCAAGAACGCCAATTCCATCGTGGCGGATCCCATAAGCCTTGCGGGAGCCAGTGTTTCTCAGTTTCTGCAGAACCTGACCAATGTGGTGAATAACTCCAATTTCAGTTTCTGGACGGCCTTTGGAACCTCTGTAGTGGTTACAGTACTCTCCCTGGTGCTTCTGGCGCTGTTTGGCGGGATGGCGGCGTGGGTGATCTGCCGGAATAAGACGAAATGGTCCACTGCGATTTATATGACTTTTATCGCGTCCATGACCATTCCCTTCCAGGTGGTTATGCTTCCCATGATCTCCACCTTCCGTGATGTGGGAAATTTCCTGGGGATCTCACTGCTCCAGTCCATCCCCGGAATCGTGTTCGCGTACTGCGGCTTTGGCGGTGCCATGACAGTTTTCATCCTCACCGGGTTTATCAAAAATATTCCCTATGAGCTGGAAGAGGCGGCCTCCATCGACGGATGTTCCCCGGAGGGAATTTTCTTCCGTATTATTCTGCCCCTTCTGAAGCCGGTTATTGTGACGGTTACCATACTGAACGGCATGTGGATCTGGAACGATTACCTTCTGCCCTCTCTGATGCTGGGCCAGAGCGGTAAGGTGAAAACCCTGCCCGTGGCGGTACAGGCCTTTGTCGGTTCCTATGTAAAGCAGTGGGATCTGATCCTGACGGCCGCATTCCTGGCAATGATTCCCATGGTTATCATTTTCCTGATTGCTCAGAAGCAGATCATGCAGGGAATGGTAGAAGGTGCTGTGAAGTAAAAAAAAGTGAACGGGGGCTGTGGAAACACAGCCTCTTTTTCTGACAGGAGAAGAGTATGAGAGAATCTGGAATTTTACTGCCGGTGAGCGCGCTGCCCGGGAAATACGGAATCGGGTGTTTTTCCAGGGAAGCCTATGAATTTGTGGACCGGCTGGTGCAGACAGAACAGAGATACTGGCAGATTCTGCCCCTGGGCCCCACCAGTTATGGGGATTCTCCCTATCAGTCCTTTTCCACCTACGCGGGAAATCCATATTTTATCTGTCTGGAGACATTGACGGAGGAGGGACTCCTGACACGGGAGGAATGCGACGGGGCGGATTTTGGCAGGGATGAAAGATATGTGGATTACGGAAGGATTTATCAGGAACGGTATGTGCTGCTTCGAAAAGCTTATCAGCGAAGCCAAATCGGGGAAAATCCGGAATTTATCCGTTTTATGGAGGAAAATGCCTGGTGGCTGGACGATTATGCGCTGTTTATGGCGGTGAAAGGCCGCATGAAAGAGGCAAGCTGGGAGCAGTGGCCGGAGGATATCCGCAGGCGCTGGGGATATTCCATGGACTATTACCGCAGGGAGCTTTATTTTGACATAGAGTTTTATAAATTCCTGCAGTTTAAATTTGCGGAGCAGTGGGGGCGGCTGAAAAAATACGCCAACGAAAACGGGATCCGGATTATCGGGGATATCCCCATCTACGTAGCCTTTGACAGCGCGGATACCTGGGCCCACCCGGAGCTTTTTCAGCTGGATGAGGACAATGTGCCTGTGGCGGTGGCCGGGTGCCCGCCCGACGGATTCGCCGCCGACGGCCAGCTGTGGGGGAATCCGCTGTACCTGTGGGATTACCACAGGCAGACAGGCTATGACTGGTGGATGCGGCGGCTGAAGCACTGCTTTCAGATGTACGATGTGGCGCGGATTGACCATTTTCGGGGGTTTGACGAGTATTTTTCCATACCCTGCGGAGAGAAGACAGCCAGAAACGGTCACTGGGAAAAAGGACCGGGGCTTGACTTTTTTCAGGTTATGAGACAGCGTCTGGGGGAAAAGGAGCTCATCGCGGAGGATCTGGGCTATGTGACGGATTCGGTGCGGCAGCTGGTGCAGGACAGCGGCTTCCCGGGAATGAAGGTGCTGGAGTTTGCCTTTGATTCCAGAGACACCGGAAGTGCCAGCGATTACCTGCCCCACAACTATCCGGTGAACTCTGTAGTCTACACGGGGACCCATGACAATGAGACCCTGACCGGATGGTTTCAGGGGATCCTGCCGGAGGAGAGGTATCTGCTCCGCAGATATCTGGGAGATTTCCACACCCCCGGAGAAGAAATTTACCGGAAAATTATTTCTCTGGTGATGGGAAGCACGGCCCGGATGTGTATAATTCCCATACAGGATTACATGGGACTGGACAACCGGGCCAGAATCAATAAGCCATCCACCCTTGGGGTGAACTGGAAATGGAGGCTCCTTCCGGGAGAATTCTCCGATGAGCTGGCGGAGTGGATTCTGGAGGTCACATCCATTTACGGAAGAAGAGCCTGGCATCCCCGAAACAGAGAGTGACAGGCCGGGTTACAGCTCTGCCACAAGCACCTGGTAACCCTTCAGAGTCAGTGTGCTGCCTTCCTGCGTCAGCTCCGGATAGTTGTTGATGAGGAGGGCGCGAATCGGGGAGGGAAGCTCCACCATCTGTTCCTTCCTCTGGTAATTTCCCACAACCAGAAGCGTTTTGTCCCCTCTGCGATAATAGGCCATCAGATTGTGCCGGTCCTCCCACAGCGGTTCCAGGGAGCCGTATACAATCGTTTCCTTATATTCCGGATTTTTCCGCAGAGCGATCAGCTGCTTGTAAAAGCTTCGGACAGAGTTCGGATCCTCCATCTGAGAGGCGGCGTTGATGGAGGTGTAATTGGGGTTGGCCGCCAGCCAGGGGGTACCGGTGGTGAAGCCGGCGTTTTTGGCATCGGTCCACTGCATGGGGGTGCGGGCATTGTCCCGGCTGAACCGGGCCACGGCCCGGAGGGCCTCCTCTTCTGAGCATCCGGCGTTTCACGCTACCTGGTACTCGTCCAGGGAATTGATATCGTCCACCTGCTCTATGGAGGTGATCGGAACATTTTCCATGCCAAGCTCCTGTCCCTGGTAGATAAAGGGAAGTCCGCGCAGCATAAAGCTCAGGGCGGCCAGCATTTTCTTGCTCTCCGGGCAGCAGTCTCCCTGGGGAATGTAACGGCTTACGCCCCTGGGTTCGTCATGGTTTTCGATGATGTTGGACACAAAACCCGTTTTCCCAATTTTCCGCTGGGTTTCAAAGCAGCAGTTTCTGTAGTCGTCGGGGGTAACCTCCCCGGCGGCGTACCAGCCGTCCGGACTCTGGCCGAAGATCGTCTCATTGAAGTCAAACATACTGGAAAAATAGCCGTTTTCCCCGATAAAATCCGGTATTTCCTCTTCTTTTTCGTCAAAAACCTCCCCCACGGAGAAGGCGTCATATTTCCGGAAGGTGCGGTCCCGCATCTCTCCCAGAAATTCCCCTATTCCTCTGGCCTCCTTCAGCATGGTTTTGATGCTGCAAAGGCCGTCTGCCCGGTCGGGCTCGTAGCTGCGGAAGGGCAGAGCTTTTTTGATATTGATAATGGCGTCGATGCGGAAGCCTGCCAGCCCCCGGTCCAGCCACCAGTTAATGTTTTTATAGACCTCCTCACGGACCTCCGGATTTTCCCAGTTCAGATCCGGCTGTTTTTTGTGGAAGACGTGGAGATACTGCTTATCGGTTCCGGGAAGGTCTTCCCACACCGGGCCGCCAAAGTAGCTGCGCCAGTTGGTGGGCAGTCCTTCCTTTTTATCTCTGAGATAAAAGAAATTCCCATATTTTCCATCGGGGTCCTGGCAGGCTTTCCTGAACCATTCGTGTTCGTCGGAGCAGTGATTCACCACCAGGTCCATCAGAATATACATATCCCGCTTTCTGGCCTCGGCGATCAGCCGGTCCATGTCCTCCATGGTGCCGAAGCGGGGATCAATGTTGTAATAATCGGAAATGTCATACCCCTGATCTGCAAGCGGGGATGGATAGCAGGGAGACAGCCAGAGAATATCCACTCCCAGATCCTTCAGATAATCCAGCTTCTGGATTATGCCCGGCAAATCTCCGATGCCATCTCCGTTGGAGTCATAAAAGCTCTTCGGATAAATCTGATACGCTACCTTGTCATGCCACCATTTTTTCTCCATGTGAAAACCTCCGTATGTCCAAATTTTTTTGTGTGTCTATACTATAACACGCCTTCCTTTGTCCTGTCCTACGGTTCCCTGATTTTAAATTCCGTTATTTTGACTTTTTCTGTATTTCAGTGGGGTGGTGGAGGTGTGCTTGCGGAATTCACGGAAAAAGTTTCCAAGGTTGTTGTAGCCGCATTCCAGGCAGATGTCCATCACAGACTGGTCTGTGGTCTCCAGAAGCCGCATGGCCTGTTTGATCCTGTATTCGTTCAGGTATTCGATGGGCGAGCGGCCGATGGCTTTTTTGAAATACCGGCAGAAATACTGTTCGTTGATATTCAGCAGGGAAGCCAGATCTGAAATATAGATTTTCTGATCATAGTTTTCCCAGATGTAAGTGAGGGCTTTTTTTATGCCCTCCATTTTTTTGTTATGGTTTGGATCCGTGGCGACCAGAAGGCGGTACCGGGAAAGAACCGCCAGGATCCGCAGCAGGGAGGATTTGATATAGAGCTGGCTGGTCAGGTCATCGGTAAAGGCTCCGTTCTCTATGGGATTTTCCTCACTTAAGGGCACGCCGAAGGACTGGAATATTTCCGTGAACGCTTCCAGAACCGGGGAAAAGGCCGGATGCTCCGGTGTGAGAAATCTGGGAAAAAGTATTTTTTCATTCTGCAGAGGCTGAATCAGGTTCAGTTGGGCGGAATCACAGGTCTCAAAGCTCAGAAGGCCGGGATGGAAGACGATGGCGTCCTCTCCGCAGGTTTTTTCTTTCCCGGAGCGGTCGCAGTAAATGCTGTGCAGCTCTCCCGGGTTGATGAAATAAAGGCATTCTCCGCGGACGTGGAATTTTTCCATATTGATTTCAACGGTGAATTCCCCGCCGGAAAAATGCAGAATCTCGATCTCGTCGTGCCAGTGATGCTTTACCAGGATCCCTTTTTCCTCCAGCGTGCGGGTCTGGTAGATTTCGCAGGGGAAAGTCTTTGCCCCCTGGGGGCGGATTTCCTTCAGGGCAGAACGAGGGGTGGTCTGCAGGAAAATAGTGTTCATGAATGGGATCCTCCTTTCAGTTCCTGATATCATATCATGAGCTGCGCTCATGATCGACATTCGCTGCTCCTCAAATGCATGCAGGCATGCATTTTCATCGCTTGCGCTCATTATAGCATGTATCCGGAGCTTTTTGTTGCATATTTTGATTTTGTCATTTTATCTCAAAACGGATTGACATGTGGAGTGTCTGAAAGATACAATAGAAAAACAGATAAGAAAACTGCAGATGATTTCTGACAGAGTGTATATAACGATACTTTAAAAAGAAAAGCGCACATTTTGGGAGGAATTTTATGACACAGGAGGAGTATAACCGGATTATGGAGAGAATGGCAGAAGGCGGAGAGGGAACAGAGGATGAATTTTTTGAGCTTCTTCTGAAATATCCCCAGTATGCCCGGGACTATGTAGAGCGGTATGAGAAAAAACTTGAAAAAAAGAAAAAAAGACCGGCCTGGATCGAGAAAAGCCCGGCGGAGATGGAGGAAGGATGGCGGAAAATCCGGGAGAGAATTGAGGAGGATACAGGAGAGGCAACTATTCAGTACAGGGGAAGAAAAGAATATGAAGAAAAATAAGGTGGCCGCAATGGTAACAGCAGTGTGTATGGCAGTCATGATATGGAATACACCAACTCTGGCAGATGCGGCAGACATGCCCGCAGATTCTCCTATTTTTTCAAATGTCATCTCAGATTTTCCATCAGTGCAGAAAGAGAATCCTCTGACATGCCATTCTCAAGCAGGTAATTCTGAGCAGCTTCTGCAAGGTCTATATCTGTAAGAACCGCATCCTCTTCCAGTCCGGCTATAGCACGCAGCATTTCCATAATATTTCCTTCTGCAATCAGGTTATATTTTTCAGCATCTTCCGTTGCGTCCAGGCTATAATAATTAACATAGCTGGTCATGTAGTCGTCTGCGATTTCATCTGGTGCAGCGCCCATCAGAGCTTCCAGTAAAGCAGAGGCAAAACCGGCACGGTCCTTTCCTTCCGTGCAATGAATCAGATAAGGTGTTTCGTGTTCAGCAAGGAATGTCAATCCGGAGACAATATCCCTGGCGAATTCATCCGAACTATAGTTAAGCGGCATGCCAAGAAAAATTACATTTCCTTCTTCACAGAGTGTTTTGTAGTAGTCTGAATCGAAATCTTCGGAAGCAAGATATTCTTCCAGTTCTTCTTCTGTATCCGCCATGTTCATGACTGTCCTGATTCCGGCTGCTTCACATAGGTCATCCGCGATAGAAGCACGTCCGATTTCGCTGCTGACAGGTGACGCGCTGCGGTAAAGCTTTCCTTCCCCCATACCTGTGGTGGAAACCATACGGAAGTTGGCAAAAATCTCGTCGGAATCATAGTCATCCCGTTCGTTCGTGTAGACGAGGGAATAGGTTGCCTGCATGGCAGCGGCACCACCGGCCTCCTTAAGCTCGATCGTTATTTCGGAACCGACATCGACGCCAGCCACTTCGCAGAATTTCCCATAGTTGATACATACAGCTATATATTCCATTCCCGGATAAGCACGCAGCATGGCTTCGCCGGTATCAACATAATAGCCATCAAGATAAGGCATGTCCTCAGCGTAATCGCCCGTAGAAACAGTGACGATATCGCCCAGCTCAAAACCCAGCGCTTCAAAATCCTCAATGGTAATATTCAGCACAGCATGCCCGTATTTTTCGAGTTCAGTTACCGTACCAACTACAGCCTCTGCATCAGACTCAGTTGAGGCTTCTGTCACAGTCTCTGTTGTTTCCTCAGCCAGGACTACGGAGCAGCTGAAACTGCTGACAAGCAAAGCAGTACCTGCGGTTACAGCACATAGTTTTGAAAATCGTTTGTTCATTTTCATATCATCCTTTTTAATATAACCTGAGTATACGCGCAATTAATCAATCAGTATAAATCTCCCAGATACTGGAGGCAATAAACAGAGTACCAGAATATTTCCCCCGTTGCATAACAGGTGCAGGTCTGGTAAACCGCATAAAACACAACAGGGGTAAATTCATGAACAATCAAAGTTTATCACATAGTTATTATAATTGCACGTACCTATTTATTCCGAAATATCGTAGAAAAGTTATGCCTGGTGACCTGCGTAAAGATATAGACGAAGCCATCAGTAAAACATTATAAAGGCAGCAGCGCAGCCGGATCATGTATACATGTATGTCTCGATTCCACCTGTTACCAGGAGAGAAGATATTTTAACTCTTCTTATTTACAATTTGCGGGAAATCTCTTATAATTGACAGTAGCAGTGAAAAATCGACATCAGGAGGTGCCCATGGGTAAAACGGTAACCATATGTTTTGCAAACAATAAGGGCGGCAGCGGGAAGTCCACCACCTGCTCCAATGTGGGTGCGGCCCTTGCCCGGGAAGGAAAGCGGGTACTCCTTGTTGACGGAGATATGCAGCTGAATCTGTCGCTCTCCTTTTTCTCTGAGGATAAGGTTCTGGAGATGGCGGCAGGGGAAAGGAACCTTTATCGTGCCATTCAGGGGCAGAAGGATCTGAAGGAATACATTGTACCAACGCCTTATGACGGCCTGGATCTGATTCCATCCTCCACGCTGATGAGTTCCATTGAATATGAGCTTTTTACCAAATGGCAGAGGGAATTCATTCTGAGGAAATGTCTGCAGGGAGTGAAGGATTCCGGTGTATATGATTTTATTCTTATTGATGCGCCGCCGACCCTTGGCGGCTGGGTGATGAACATTCTGTGCGCCTCAGATTATGTTCTGGTTCCGGTGGAGGCCAGCCCGTGGGGAATGTTCGGACTGGCGAATATGTTTGAGTTTCTCAACGAGATGAACGATATTTCTCCGGAGCTGTCTGTCCTGGGGGTTGTGATCACCAAGGTGGATACCCGGAAGAACTATTTTCGTCAGACGCTGGATACTCTGCGGGAGATGACGGATATTCATCTCTTTGAGACCTGTATCCGTGTGGACAGCTCCATTGAGTGGGCCCAGGACGCCAGTACCCCGGTGGTTGAATTTAAGAAGAGCAGCAGAAGTGCGAAGGAGTACACAGAATTGGCAAAGGAGGTTATGAATCGTGCCGGTAGGAAGTGAAAGCATTAAACGCGCCGCAGGCGCAGAAACCAGAAAGAGAACAAGGGCAAAGGCAAAGCCAAAGACGGAAACCCTGGAGGCGGAGGTAAAGGAGAGCGTGGTTGTTCCTGAAGCTTCGGAGGAGATCCAGGCGAAGTTTGTCTCCCAGGAGGCAAAGGATTCCTCGAAGAAGGGAAACAGCTCCATCCAGATTAAGGAGGAGCTTCCGGTTTATCTGCTGTAAAACAGCAGCATTCCGTCTGATCTGAACAGGAATAGTTACGATTCCATCTGCCTGCTCAAAGTCGGCTGTGAATAGTAACCAGGAATATAAAAAGCCGTCCTGCTGTGCAGGCGGCTTTTTCCGGGATGCGATGCCGGGGCGAAAGGCGATGGTTCCGCGTTTCGTGATTTTGCAGTTTATCAGTAAGAGAAAAGAGGTATTGCCGTGAACATTTACGACACATTAAATCCCATGCAGAGAGAGGCAGTTTTTTATACGGAAGGGCCTCTTCTGATTCTGGCAGGCGCCGGTTCCGGGAAAACCAGAGTGCTGACCCATCGCATCGCCTTTCTGATCTCCCAGCAGGGAGTGAATCCATGGAACATTCTGGCGATTACCTTCACCAATAAGGCGGCCGGGGAGATGCGGGAACGGGTCAACCGGATTGTGGAGGCAGGTGCCGGGAGCGTATGGGTATCCACCTTTCACTCGGCCTGTGTGCGGATTCTGCGAAGACACATTGACTTTCTCGGGTATGACAATCACTTTGTGATTTATGATTCGGAGGATCAGAAGACGGTGATGAAGGCGGTGTGCCGCCGTCAGAATGTGGATACGAAAGTCTTTAAGGAGAGGGCTATACTGGCCCAGATTTCCCACGCGAAGGATGAACTGATCACGCCGGACGAGATGGAAATGAACGCGGCCGGCGACTATAATCAGAAGGTAATCGCCCAGGTATACCGGGAATATCAGGAGGTGCTTCGCCGGAACAACGCCCTGGATTTTGATGATCTGATCGTAAAAACGGTGGAGCTTTTTCAGTCACATAAAGAGGTGCTGGACTACTATCAGGAGCGGTTCCGCTATATTATGGTGGATGAATATCAGGACACCAATACGGCGCAGTTTAAGCTGGTAAGCCTCCTGGCGGAAAAATATGGAAACCTGTGTGTAGTGGGAGACGACGATCAGTCGATTTATAAATTCCGGGGCGCCAATATCCAGAACATCCTCAGCTTTGAGGCCTTTTTTCCGGAGGCCAGAACCATCCGGCTGGAACAGAATTACCGTTCCACGCAGAATATTCTGAAGGCTGCCAATGAGGTGATCTCCAACAATTCGGAGCGTAAGGAGAAAACACTCTGGACAGAAAATGAGGAAGGGGAAAAGGTCCATTTCCGTCAGTTTTACAGCGGATATGAGGAGGCAGAATATATAGCCGGGGAGATTTCCCGGGGAAAAAGAGAAGGTCTGTACGCTTACAGGGACTGTGCGGTTCTTTACCGCACCAATGCCCAGTCCCGTATTTTTGAGGAGAAATTTCTCATGGCTAACATCCCCTATAAGATTGTGGGAGGTGTGAATTTCTACAGCCGGAAGGAGATCAAAGACCTGCTCAGCTATCTGAAGATCGTGGACAATGCCCGGGATGATCTGTCTGTGCAGAGGATTCTGAATGTGCCCAAAAGGGGGATCGGTGCAGCCAGCGTAAAGAAGGTGCAGGATTACGCGGACCGTATGGAGGTCAGTTTTTATGATGCCCTCCGTGTGGCGGAGGAGGTTCCTTCCCTCGGCCGCGCCACGGCGAAGATCGAAGATTTTGTATCCTTTATCCAGATGCTGAAAAGTAAGGCAGAGGCTCTGTCCGTTCGGGAGCTTCTGGAGGAAATTATTGAGGACACCGGCTATGTGCGGGAACTGGAGCTGGAAAATACGGAGGAATCCAGGGCCAGAATTGAGAACATCAACGAGCTGATCTCGAAAACGCAGGCTTTTGGAGAGACAATGGAGAAGGAAGGCCGAGCGGCAAACCTCTCTGACTTTCTGGAAGAGATTGCGCTGGTGGCAGACGTGGATACCGTGGATCCGGATCAGGATTACGTGCTGTTGATGACTCTCCACAGCGCCAAGGGACTGGAGTTCCCACAGGTGTTTATGGCGGGAATGGAAGACGGGATTTTTCCGGGATATGCCAGCACCTACAATGAGGAGGATCTGGAGGAGGAGCGGCGGCTCTGCTATGTGGGCATAACCCGGGCCATGAGGGAGCTGACACTGACCTGTGCCAGACAGAGGATGATCCGGGGAGAGGTCCAGGTAAACCGTGTGTCCCGCTTTGTCCGTGAAATCCCCAGGGAGATGGTGGATCTTGGACACACCATTCAGGAAAAGAAGCCAAAGGTGGAGAACCTGATACCGCAAAACAGCCCTTATGCCCAGATGCGGCAGGCGTTTCGTGAGAATGCCCTTCCGCGGCAGGAGTTTAAGGTGAAAAAAGCGGATTCGCTGGAGTACGGGGAAGGCGACCGGGTACTGCATACGAAATTTGGAGTGGGCATTGTAAAGAAAATCGTGGAAGGCGGCCGGGACTATGAGGTGACGGTGGAATTTGACCGGGTGGGAGTAAAGAAGATGTTTGCCGGATTCGCAAAATTAAAGAAAATCTGAAATTTTGGGAATTTATATGGTAAATTTTGATGCGCGGTGTTATAATAATACAAATAGCGGGAAATCCGGCGAAACCTGTCCGGAGAATGAAAGTTTCCGGATATGTGCGGACTGACGGCGCGGCGGGGATTTCCGGCGAAGCAGCCGGTTATTGCCGGCAGATTAAAGAGAGGATGGTGCAGCGTTATGAACTCAAATAAGATGGATGAGCTGATCGCGGTGATGAAGAAGAAGGAAGACGACGAGAACCGGAATACGGTCCTCTGGGTGCTGGCAGTGATCGGAGCGGTTGCTGCGGTTGTGGCGATTGCTTTTGCAGTGTATAAGTTCCTTGCTCCGGACTATCTGGAGGATTTTGAGGACGATTTTGACGACGACTTTGATGATTATTTTGAGGATGACGAAGAAGACGACGAGAAGGAATGAGCGGACGCAAGAGTCCGTCAGCTGTTTTTGGAACGTGTGTAGGTATAAGAGCCCTGGAATTTCCGGGGCTTTTGTTGTGGAAAGAAAGGATGCGTGAATGAAAAAAGGCGAGATTTATGAAGGGGTGATTGAGAAGGTTGTTTTTCCCAACCGGGGAATCGTCCGGGTGGGAGAGTGGAAGGTTGTGGTAAAGAACGGGATTCCAGGACAGCGGGTTCGGTTTCGGATTTTTAAGAAGAGGGAAAAGAGAGCGGAAGGGATTCTGCTGGAGGTGACGGAAAAATCACCGCTGGAAATAAGAGAGCCGGTGTGCAGTATTTTCCCGGCATGCGGCGGGTGCATGTACCAGACCATGGGATATCAGGCACAGCTGGATATGAAGGAAGGGCAGGTCCGTGAGCTGCTGGACGGCGCTGTGGGAAAGGGGGAATACATCTGGGACGGGATTTACGGAAGCCCGAAGGAATTCCGGTACCGGAACAAGATGGAATTTTCTTTTGGGGATGCCTGTAAGGATGGTCCGCTGACTCTTGGGCTGCACAGGAAAGGAAGCACCTATGATATCCTCACCGCAGGAGACTGTAAGCTGGTGCATGAGGATTTTACCGTGATTTTAAACTGTGTGCTGGATTTTTTCCGCAGCCGGGGGATTACCTCTTTTTATCATAAAATGCGGCACACAGGGTACCTTCGGCATCTTCTTCTGCGCCGGGGCGCAGCTACAGGGGAAATCCTGGTGCATGTGGTCACCACTTCTCAGGAAAACCATGACCTTACGGAGCTTGTGGAAGAGCTTCTGGCTCTGCCCCTTGAGGGGAGGATTGTGGGGGTTCTGCACATCCTTAATGATTCTCTCTCGGATGTGGTGCGCAGTGATGAGACGCGGATTCTGTACGGACAGGATTATTTCTATGAGAGTCTTCTGGGTCTTACTTTTAAGATCAGCACTTTTTCTTTTTTTCAGCCGAACTCTCAGGCGGCGGAAATCCTGTATTCCCGGGTGAGAGAGTATGTGGGAGATACCCGGGATAAGGTCGTCTTTGATCTCTACAGCGGAACCGGTACCATTGCCCAGCTGGTGGCGCCTGTGGCCCGTGAGGTGATCGGGGTGGAGATTGTGGAAGAGGCTGTGAAGGCGGCGCGGGAAAACGCCGCGGGCAACGGCCTGAACAACTGCCGTTTTATTGCCGGGGATGTGCTGAAGGTTCTGGATGAGCTGGAGGAAAAGCCGGATGTGATTATTCTGGACCCGCCCCGGGATGGAATTCACCCGAAGGCTCTTCCGAAAATTCTTTCCTATGGAGTGGAAGATATAGTGTACATTTCCTGTAAGGCTACAAGTCTTGCCCGGGACCTGCCGGCGTTTCTGGCAGCGGGCTATCAGCTGGTGCGGGGATGCTGCGTGGATCAGTTTTGCCAGGGGGTGCATGTCGAGACGGTGGTATTGATGTCGCACGTTAGCAATGAACCATGCATAAAGTGAGATGAAAGCTGATAAAGAGAAATAGTGTAAAAGAACAATTGATGCTATTCGTAGTAATTAAGTATACTGACGGTGTTTGGTTTTTGAAATCTGGTAAGGGTAGTGCTCATTGCCCGTCATAAAAAAAGATTAATAAAAGTGCAGTGGAGGAATATCAATGTCAGAAACAATGATAGCACCCCTTATTGGTTCGGGTGTGACCTTGATCACGACAATAGTCACTTTGCTTATAAATTCATTGATTGAGAAAAATAAGAGTCAACTGGAAACTCAACAAAAAAGTATGAAGTAAAAAGGGAAAAATTAGCTGATATATATACAAAAATAGTCGATATTGTTAATCAGTATGGATGGCAAAATCGACATGGTGGTAACGAAGTCTATCAGCAGATTCGCGAGAAACACCTTAGATTGTCTGAAGTACATCCGCCAGCTGAAGGAGAAGAACATTCCCGTATTTTTCGAGAAAGAAAACATAAACACAATTGACGCCAAAGGAGAGGTGCTGCTTACCATTATGGCATCGCTTGCGCAGCAGGAGAGCCAGTCGCTTTCGCAGAATGTGAAGCTTGGACTTCAGTACCGCTATCAGCAGGGCAAGGTTCAGGTCTGCGCAAACCGCTTCCTCGGTTACGATAAGGATGAGGACGGGAACCTCGTCATCAATCCGGAAGAAGCCGAGGTTGTAAAACGGATATACAGGGAATTCATGGAAGGGAAAAGCTATTACGATATCGGAAAAGGACTTACTGCAGACGGAATCAAGACGGCGGCAGGAAACGACTACTGGCTTGCCAGCACACTGCACAAAATCCTGACGAATGAAAAATACATCGGCGATGCCCTTTTGCAGAAAACAGTGACAACAGATTTCCTGACGAAGAAGCGGGTGGTGAACAAGGGCATCGTGCCGCAGTATTATGTGGAGAACAGCCACGAAGCCATCATTCCAAGAGACATTTTTATGCGGGTCAAGGAGGAGATGGTAAGACGCGCCAATATTACAACGGGGACTGGAAAGCGCAGGGTATACAGCGGCCACTATGCATTATCGAGTATCATCTTCTGCGCACACTGCGGAGATTTGTTCCGGAGAATCAGCAGGAATAACCGTGGGAAGAAATCCGTTGTGTGGAGGTGCGTCAGCCGCGTGACGAAGAAAACGAGCGGAATTGACTGCCCGGCCAGGACGGTCCGGGAGGAAGACCTTCAGGCGGCGGTGGTGAAAGCTATCAACGATGTTTTCTCCGGCAGGGATACAATTATCCCGATTCTGAAAGAGAATATCGAAAAAGTAATCGGCAGCGGCAACACCAGCAAAGTCGAAGAGGTTGAGGCGGAACTTGCCAATTTGCAGAAGGAACTTCTGAAAAAGGCCAATGCAAGACAGGCTTATGATGACATCGCTGACAGAATCGAGGAGCTTCGCAGAAAAAGTAGGAGCTTCTTTTAGAAGATGCCAACAACGAGGGAAGCCGCCAGCGGGTAGAGGAGATGGAGAAAATGCTCGATGAAATGGGGACGGCGGTTACGGAATATGACGAGAGCCTCGTCCGGAAGCTGATTGAGAAGATTACGGTTTATGACGACCATTTCGTGGTGGAGTTTAAATCGGGGCTGGAGACGGAAGTGGCGATGTAAGAGCATAAAAAAACTGAAAAAAATCAAATTTAATACCCACTTTTATTACCCACCTGTGTTATAATAGGTGGGTAATAAAAGCGGGTATTAAATTGTAAAGGTGGGTAATACTATGGATATGGCGATGGATATTATAAAAGAACTCCGAGAATACGATTCCGAGAGAGAATGGTTTGAATTCAAAGAAAACTGGTTTGTGGCAGATGAACTTGGCGAGTATATATCGGCTTTGTCAAACAGTGCGGCCATAGCTGGAAGAAAGTATGCTTATTTTGTGTGGGGTATAGATGATAAAACACATGAAATCGTAGGAACAAGCTTTAACTGTAATCAGGATGTAAGAAACGAGCCGCTCAAGCATTATCTGGCAAGGCAGTTGAGTCCGGATATCAATTTCGTTTTCGAAGATGTGATTATCGAAGATAAAAAACTGACACTTTTGACTATTCCAGCAGCAAAGACGGTGCCTGTTTCTTTTGCACGAGAGCGTTATATCAGAATCGGCTCAAGCAAGGAAAACTTGAGGAAGTATCCTGAAAAAGAGTCGTTCTTGTTCGAGGTCTTAAGGCACGGCTTTCCGACGATAGAGAACACACCATCAGAGTATCAGGATCTGACTTTTGAAAAACTGCTCATATATTATGGAGCAAAGGGATTAAAGCTGAATCCAGACACCTTCAAGAAGAATCTGTCGTTTTACACTGAGGATGGAAAGTACAATATATTAGCGCAACTTTTGTCGGATAATTCGCACATGCAGATAAGAGTGGCAATTTTTTCCGGCAAGACAAAGGCAGACAATATGTATTCTGTCAGAGAGTTTGGAAATCAGTGCTTGCTGTATTCGCTGGATGAAGTGCTTCGTTACGGAGATGTTCTGAATATTATTCAGGCAGATGAGAGAGACAGAGTGGTGGAGAGAAAGGATGTCCCTCTGTTTGAGAATGAGGCCTTTCACGAGGCTGTGATTAACGCGTTTGTTCACAATAAATGGGTTAGCGGTAATGAACCAATGATAACAGTATATTCTGACAGAATTGAAATCCTTTCGCGAGGTTCTCTTGCTCCAGAACAGACGATGGAAGGCTTTTTTGCAGGCGAATCGGTGCCCGTGAATAAGAAGCTGTCGGAGATTCTTCTTCAGCTTCATATAAGTGAGAAGACAGGCAGAGGTGTGCCAAGAATTACTCAGAGGTATGGGAGAGAGGCATATGAGTTCAGAGAGAATTCCATCGTTGTAACAATTCCGTTCAATTGGATCAATGTTATGGGCGACAAAACGGGTAATAAAACGGGTAATAAAGTGGGTAATAAAAACGCCGTTGCAGAATCAAAGGAAGCGGCACTGACTAAAACGCAAGTGCGAATTCTTGCAGAGATAAGGAACAATCCCAATATTACGAAAGCACGAATTATGGAGAAGCTTGAAGTTGGTAAAACAACAGTCGATACCGGGATTTCAGCATTGAAAAAATTCGGCTATATTGAGCGAGTGGGTTCTAATAAGTCAGGTTATTGGAAAATTCTGAAATAGAGATTGATATTGGTCTGATGGATATGTTCGCGCATACACCCATATGCGCCAAAATGCCCCAAAATGGGCAAAAAACGGCTTGATATGTTATGCCACACAGTCAAACGGCAAAAAATGCCCTTCGACATGTTTGCGCAGACAACCGCTCTACATGTGACATCAATATCGTTTTCTCGTGCCATGTCGAGACTGTGTGTCTCTTGGGCAACCACCGTCTGCCGAAACCTGACGCTACGGTGAAGATCGGGATTGATATGAAAGATTATTATCGGATCAGGGATAACGCAGAAAATAAAGAAAAACCTGAATAAATGTTGAAAATGGTACACTGAATCAAAGCGGAAGCTGTTGATGCGTAAGAAGATTACGTGTCAGCAGCTTTTTTTGATGCACAGGGGCGCGTAAGGAGTATTGTGGCTTGCACCACACGCACTCCGCGCAGGCGAGCAGGAGTCGGCCAGCTGCTTCCTGCTCGATTGAAAACAAATAGATGTGAGGGTTTACTGTGTCTTTTCATAATTGTTTTGTTGAAATATAACAATAGATACAGATTATCGATTAGATGTTAGTAAGCGCCTGCATGAAGATTATGGTAATGGAAGAGATTATTATAAATATCATGGACAAAAATTGCTAATATTGTCTGAACGGGAAGAAGAAAGACCTGCTAAAAAATTATTAGCGTGGCATAATGAAAATGTTTTTCTTGGATAGTTATTCTAAGTTTGGAAAGAAATATAATTATTATCAGCTTATAGTTACATCAAAGGAAATGGTTAAGGATTTATATAAGATGATAGAAACACATACAAAAATAAAAAGAATATTCAATAATCGGGAGGTAAAGAATACCATCCTTTATTTAAGAGAAGGAGAGTTTCATTATCTTTTTTCCAATTACACGTAAGGAATAAAGGTACAAGAAAAACAGTTGATTTAGATACAGATTGTTTATTGAAGAAGCATCAGTCACAGCGGCTGGTGCTTTTTTCACGCATGGAGGAGGCGGTGACGGATGTATGCGGTCAGTGATGCTTTCCTTACGGCGGTGGCGGCGAATACCCGGAACTATTACTGGGCCGGTACGATCACGACGACTGCCGGGAAGGTGTATGAGTTTGGATACAGCGATATTCTGAAGGGATCCGGGTATATTTCTTCCCAGTGCTGCGGGAGTACGGAGATTGAGCTGGGGACGGTGTATTCTTCGGAACTGGGGATTACGCTTTTGTCCGAGGTGGACAGGTACACGCTGGAGGATGCGGTTTGAGAAAAGCTTCAACGGCTTCCAGAGTACCGGCACGGCGTATGATTTCATCAATTTGTGCTGCCTTGCCTGCTCGGTGGCGATGGCGCAGACGCAGGATGAGATTGAGGCGATGGCGAACGGGTCCGAGACGCTTTCCATCTATTCCGAGGAGGACATTGAGACCTACCGGGACGTGCTCTATTATGTGGGGCAGGTTCTGGGAGGTTTTTTCATTATCAACCGGGAAGGGAAGCTGGAACTGCGGAAATATGGCAGCGAGCCGGTTCTGGATATCGCGCAGAAGCATCGGTTTTCCAGTTCCTTTTCGGATTTTATTACACGTTATACAGCGGTGAGTTCCACGAATATGCGGACGGAGACGGCGGAGTATTACAGTGTGGATCCGGACGACGGGCTGACGATGAACCTGGGCGTGAACCCACTGCTGCAGTTCGGGCTGGATGAGACGCGGGCGCAGCTTTGCACGAATATCCTGAATGACCTGCAGGCGGTGAATTATGTACCGTTTGATTCGGACACGATCGGGAACCCTGCGCTGAACCTGCTGGGGACGCTCTACAATATGGGCGACAGCTATTACAATACACTGAACGGGTGGATGACCAACCTGCTGCCAATCTGCCCGAACTTGATCGGTGGGATCCTGCTGTTCCCCAATACGCTGACGGAGGATTCCGGGAACATCTATCCGACATCGGAAAACCTTCCGGTGGCCTATGCGTCCAATGACGTGAATTCATCTACGGATCTGCAGCGGGGCAGCTTAAGCCAGACGGAGGGCGGCGCGACGGACGATGGGTACCAGTTTGTCTGGGAATTTACGAACATGCAGGGGAACGGCACGATTGCGGCGGTGGCGCTGACCAGCGCGCTGGGTGGTGTGGGAGGCTATGGCAGCATTGCGGACGACAGCTCCGCCTTCCTGCTGATGAGCGCCCTGAATCAGTCCCTGGACGACGACATCACGCAGCTTTTGTTTAATGCGGTGGAGGTGGATTTTGAGAATGACACGGTGGTTTCCATCGCGTTTTCTTCCTCGTCGGTTGTCATTACGAAGTTCCGGATTCCGATCCTGTCCATCGGGCTGAAAGAAAAGATCGATGATTCTACAGCGGATATCATTGAGACGCATGCCATCACCTGCACGACGTTCCTGCCGTCATCCACTTACCATACGTTTGTGGACGGGCATGACGGGTACTGGTACGGATTCGGGAACAGCGCGAATTCTTCCGGGAGCGCGACGCTTCTGTGGATCAGGATTTCCAAAACGGATTACACCTACACGGAAGCGAGCTTTACCCTGAGCAATGCCGCGATGACCTATGCCGGGTATCGGAGTTATTCCGGTTATTCGAGTTACCGGAATAAGTGCGTTGTCAGGGACGGGTATGTTTATATCCCGTCTTACGACGCAGCGGGCGTGTATAAGATCAACCTGGAGAATTCTGCGGATGTGACGCTGATCAGCCTGGGATTTACTTCTGCCGGGTACAGCCTGAGCGGCGGCAGCTACGGCCTGTTCCTTGACCGGATTGAGGATCTGATCATCGGGTATGATTTCCAGATCAGGGCGGACGACACGGTGATCCAGACGGTGGGGAGCAAGCGGTTTGAGTATTCCGGGACGCCGATGTTCCGGTATAAAAACTTCCTGCTGTTCTGGGGCGGTGAGTATTCCATCACGAAGCGGTACCTGGCGCTGCTGACGCCATACCTGGCGACCATCAATAACCTGGACACAGCGGTGGTGAAGACATCGGATATGACGATGAAGATCACGTACACGCTGACGGAGACGGTCTGATGGATATCTTAAAAACAATGCGGTCTGAAAGGACCGCTTTTTATATAGAAGAAACAGGAAGGGGGAATGCGGTATGGTGAATATTATCTGCGCTCTGATCACGGCGGTGGCTTTGATTATCTGTGCTGTCTGTGCGGAGCAGGGGAACCGGCTTCTGAAGGCACAGAAAAGAAGTGAGGCGCACGCGAAGATGCGGGCGGAGGAGGCGCGGCTGCAGCTGGAAATGATTGCGGCGAACAATGAGCTGACGGTGGGTGTGGCGCTTGCATTGAAGCATGGTCACACGAACGACGAGGTGGACAGCGGGCTGAAATCCGCAGAGTCTGCGAGGGACAAGTACACAAGGTTTCTGGAAGAGGTCGCGCTTGCGGCCATCAATGAGAAGGAGGATGCGAAATGAGTAAGAAATGGTGGAAGAATGCGGGGATCCGGGCGGTCAAGACGGTGGCGCAGTCGCTGGTGGCGGCGATCGGTGTGGGAGCCGCGGTGAGCGAGGTGGACTGGCTGCGGGCATTGAGCATTGCGGCGGTGGCCGGGCTGGTATCGGTTTTGACGAGCCTTGCCAGCCTGGATGTAATCTGCGAGGACACGGAGTATGCGGATGCATATGATGATACCAGGGTCGAAAGCTCATGAATGGGACGCTTGCGTTCCAATTCATGAACTTGGGACCCGCAAAACACGAGGAAGTAGTCATTTTTCGGAGAAAAATGAGCGGATTCCGAGTGTTTTCAGGATTGCGGGAGTGCGAAGCACGGAGCAATCCGTGGTATCATGATTACTTTTAAGATGTGGAAGGAGAAGGTTAAGATGGCTGTGAAGATTACAAAAAAGACAAGCACGCATAATACGACAGCATCAGCCGGGAGGGCGATCAGGTATATCGTGATCCACTATACGGCAGGTGTTTCCTCTGCGAAGGGGAAGGCGGCGAACACGGCGGAATATTTTGCCGGCACGACGAACCAGGCGTCCGCGGATTTTATTGTGGATGATGAGACCATCGTGCAGCACAATCCGGATCTGGAAAACCGGTACTGTTGGCACTGCGGCGGGAGAAAACTTTCCACAAAGGGCGGATCCCTGCATGGCGTGGCGAAGAATGCCAATTCCATCGGGATTGAAATCTGTTCGACGAACAGCACGGGGAAGGTTCCGTCCGCGAATGATAAGACATGGAGTTTTACGGATGCGGTTGTGGCGAAGGCTGTGGAGCTGACGCGGTATCTGATGGAGAAGTATTCCATTGACGCGGACCATGTGATCCGTCATTACGACGTGACCGGGAAGCTGTGTCCGGGGATTATCGGATGGAATGCGGATTCCGGGGATGAGAGCCAGTGGAAAGCGTTCCAGGAGGCGCTTGCGTCCGGGACAGCGGACACTGCAACATCCGGGACGGTGCTGTACCGGGTGCGGAAGACCTGGGCGGACAGCACGAGCCAGAAGGGCGCCTATAAGATTCTGGCGAACGCGAAAAAATGTGCGGATAAGTATGAGGGCTATTCCGTATTTGATGCGGCCGGGAATGTGGTGTATGTCGGCGCTTTGACGGCGGTGGATGCTTCCGGAAGCGCGGAGACGGAAAGCTTCCAGGTGAAGGTGAGCATCAGCAACCTGAATATCCGCACGGGTCCTGGAACTGGGTTTGCGAAGACCGGGAAGTATATCGGGAAAGGTGTATTCACGATTGTGGAGACTTCTGAGGGGACTGGATCGGCTGCCGGATGGGGACTGCTGAAAGCGTACCAGAGTGGACGGGACGGCTGGATCAGTCTGGAGCATGCGGTGAGAGTGTAAGAGTGTGGGGCTGTGTAATGCAGTCCTGATATAAGGGTGGAAATCGGCCTGTCGGCTGTCTCGTTTGAGATGGCTGGCAGGCCGATTTTTTTGAGAATTTTCTGGAATCGCCGGAAAAATCTGTGTCCAGGGAACTTTAGAAGGTGCCAAAGAATATGGAGGTGCCTGACTGTGACGGTGGAAGAAATGAAGAATGTGGATGTAAGGACGGTTGACAGGAATGCTCTGGCAGATATCCGGGATGTGAAGATTGATCGGTCGCTGCCGAAGGAGGAGCGGATCAGGAGTTTTGTGCAGCAGATCCGGAATCCGTATGTTTTTAAATGCGGTGAGGTTGTGGTCAGAACGGTGTTCGCTAATACGGAGGCCACGCTGGAGGATCGTCTGGAACATTATCTGCGGACGAGATAGATGACCATATTTTTTATGGTCATGCAAACAGGGCAGAGACACGATATAATGTTGCTCAGGTCGAGAAAAATGAACTAAGCCGAAAAGCCTGATAAGCGCCTTTCTGACTGAGCAGTATCAGCAGAATGGAGGTTACCAGGCTATGAGTGCAGGAAAAATTTATAACGCGTGTATTTATGCAAGGCTGTCACGGGACGACGGCGACAAGGTGGAAAGCGACAGTATTACGAACCAGAGAGCGCTGATCCGGGATTTTATTGCGAAGCATCCGGAGATCCGGGTGGTTTCTGAAAAGACAGACGATGGATTTTCAGGTGTCAATTTTGAACGTCCCGCCTTCCGGGAGATGATGGATGAGATCCGCTCCGGGAAGGTCAACTGCGTGGTGGTCAAGGATCTGTCCAGGTTCGGGCGAAATTACATAGAGGCGGGAAATTATATTGAGCGTGTGTTCCCGTTTCTTGGTGTGCGGTTCATTGCCATCAATGACAGTTATGACAGCATTGACCGGAACCAGTCGGATTCTTTGATCATTCCTTTTAAGAACCTGATCAATGACGCCTACTGTAAGGATATCTCGGTGAAGATCCGCAGCCAGCTGGAGATCAAACGGAAAAACGGACAGTTCATCGGCGCGTTTGCCGTGTATGGATACCTGAAGGATCCGGAGGATCATAACAGGCTGGTCCCGGACGTTTATGCGTCAGAGATTGTACGGGCTATTTATAAGTGGAAGCTGCAGGGGATGAGCCAGGGACGGATTGCGGACCGGCTGAATTTGCAGGGCGTCCTCTGTCCGATGGAGTATAAGCTGTCGCTAGGGATGAAGGTGCAGACGAATTTCCGGGTGCATGGGAAGGCCCTGTGGACGCCGGTGGCCGTTACGCGGATTTTGACGAATGAGATTTATACGGGTGTGCTGGTTCAGGGAAAGTGCAGCACGCCGAATTATAAGATTAAAAAGATGTTTCAGAAGGATGAATCTGAGTGGATCCGGGTGGAAGGCTCCCATGAAGCAGTCGTCAGCAGGGCGGAATTTGACGATGTGCAGGAGCTTTTGAAAAAAGACATTCGCTCCGCACCGGATGAGGAAACCGTGTATCCGTTTTCCGGATATGTGAAATGTGCGGACTGCGGACAGAACATGGTCCGTAAAAAGTATCGTTCCGGCGGAAAGGAATACGCCTATTTTATCTGTTCCACAAGGAAGGCCGGGAAGGAATGTTCTACGCACTGTATCCGGGCGGATTTCCTTGAGTGCGCGGTGCTGGAAACCGTCCGCCGGCAGGTGGAGGCGGTTGCGGATTTGCAGCGGATGACGGAGATTCTGGATTCACTGCCGGAGTGCAAACGAAATGTTTTCAATTATGACGCACAGGTTGTTAAGCTGAAAGAGGAAATTGAACGGAATGAGAATTTCCGACTGAAGCTGTATGAGAACCTGCAGGAGGGTCTGATTGGGCAGGATGAGTATTTCCTGTTTAAGAAAAGTTATATGGATAAAATTCAGTCTGCGGAGGCGGCGATCCGTGCGGTCGAGGAAGAACGCAAGCAGGCAGTGGAGCGGAACCGGGAGAACCTTAAGTGGATGGATGCTTTCCGGAAATATCAGAACCTGGAGGCGCTTGACCGGAAAGCCGTGGTGAATCTGATTGAGGAGATTCTGGTGTTTGAGGATAAGAGGATTGAGGTCCGGTTCCGGTATGGCGCGGAATATGAGAAGCTGATGAGCAGGATTCCGGCCGGGACGGAATTGCGGATGGCGGAATAGGAGGCGGCTATGGCGAGAAAGAGCAGAAAAAATGTATGCCAGACGACGGAGCCTGTTTCGGAAACTTCCGTTCGTTATGAGACGGGCATCTACGCCCGGCTCTCCATAGAGAACAGCGGCAAGGATGACGATGGGGATTCCATTGCGAACCAGATCAGTTTCTGCCGGGAGTATCTGGAAGGGCAGAGAGATCTGAAACTGTATGATATCTATGAAGATAACGGGAAAAAAGGAACGAACTTTGAACGGCCGGAGTTCCAGCGGCTGATGGATGATGTCTGGAGCGGGAAGGTGAAGTGTATTCTGGTGAAGGATCTGTCGCGTTTCGGGCGTGATTATATTGAGGCCGGGCAGTATCTGGAAAAGATTTTTCCATTTTTGGGTGTGCGGTTCATTTCCATCACGGACGGGTATGACAGCCTGACTGCGGACGACGCGGAGGGAGCGCTGATGATCCCGCTGAAAAATATGATCAATGATGTCTACGCAAAGGACATTTCCAGAAAGATCATCACCAGTTTCCGAGCACGGCAGGAAAAGGGGGAGTTTCTCCCTGCTTTCGCGCCGTATGGGTATGTCAAGTCAATGACCGTGCAGTACCGGTACGAGGTGGATCCGGAAACCGCACCTTATGTGAAACTGATTTTTGAATGGAAGGCGGAGGGTGTCAGTCACAATGAAATCTGCAGGCGTCTGAACGAGAAGGGAGCCGTCACTCCAGCGAGGGGGAAGGTGGAGCTTGGCATCTGGCGGGCGGAAAAATATAAGCATACCATCTGGCACGGGCGGACGATCATTGACATCATGAAAAATCCAACCTATACGGGATGCATTGTATATGGAAGAATTCCGAAATCTCTGTGTGACGAGATCAGGATGCACCGTGCGGATCCGGAAGAATGGCGTTATGTCCCGGATGCACATGAGCCGATCATCAGCCGCGAACTGTTTGACCGTGTGCAGGAAATGTTTGCAGAGCGTGCGGAAAAATTTGGCGCGAAGATGGATGCAAGCAGAGAGATACGGGAAAAGATTGTAAATGTATTTCAGGGACGGATCTACTGCGGCGACTGCGGAAAGCGGATGCGGTTTATTAAGCCTACGGATAAGCGGTATCCGCTGGATGAAGATCATGCAACTTTTGTCTGCGGAGGTTTTCTGGACAGCGGGCAGCGTCGTTGCTCCAGACATCGGCGGCAAGGAAGGCAAAGGCGGAGCTGGATGCCGTTCTTTCCCTGGATAACAAATGGATCGCGGCCATGCACCGGGCGGTGGAGAATGAAAATCTGCTTTCAGAAAGCCTGGTGAAGGATCTGATCCGGAAGGTGTGTGTTTATGAGGATAACCGGGTAGAAGTCGAACTGAATTATGGGGAAGAAAAAGCGCTGATGGAACGGATTCTTGCGGAACTGGAGAAGGGAGATGCGGTCGATGAGTAAATGGGTAATCGGGAAGTATATCCGGCTGTCACAGGCGGACCGGGATGTGATGGACCGTGAAGGAAAAACGGAAAGCGAGAGCATTTCCCATCAGAGGGCATTGATCCAGAATTATATTGATTCTTCAGCGGAATTGAGGGACTGCGGCCAGTTTGAGTTTTTTGACGACGGTTTTTCCGGTGCCAGCTTTTCCAGACCATCTTTTGAGCGGATGATGGAGCGGATCAAAAAGGGCGAGATCAATCTGGTCATCGTGAAGGATTTTTCAAGGTTCGGCAGGGATTATATTGAGCTGGGGGATTACCTGGAACGGATTTTTCCTTTCCTGGGCGTGCGGTTCATATCGGTGAATGACGGGTATGACAGCGAGAATTATAAGGGAACCACGGGCGGTCTGGATGTAGTAATGAAGAATATTGTGTATGATTTTTACAGTAAGGATCTGTCAGTGAAGGTGAAGACGGCGAAGCGGCAGAAAATGAAGCGCGGGGAGTATATCGGAGGGCATGTGCCTTATGGATTGAAGCGTGTGGAAGGAGAACGCTACAGGGTTGAGCCGGATCCGGAGGCCACAGAGGTGGTACGGGAGGTTTTCCAGTGTGCCATTGACGGAATGCGGATGACGGACATTGCCAGACGGCTGAATGAGGAAGGGCATGAAACGCCGGGAGCTTATTACAGGCGGAATCATCCGGGGACAAAGAAGTTTGCCAATGTGTCTGCCCTGAAGTGTTGGAGCATAGACAATGTTCGCGTTATCCTGAAGCAGGAAATGTATTATGGGGCGGTGGTCGGCCACAGACGGGAGGCTCTGGATGTGGGCGGAAAGCATACGGTGAAAGTGCCAAAAGAAGAGCAGGTCATTGTGGAAGGCAAACATAAGGGGATTGTCACGAAAGAAGAATTTCTGGCGGCACAGAGGGCGTTTGGGAAGAATTACTGGAAACCGAAGGCACAGGAAAGTTCTTATCCGTTGTATGGAAAGGTACGCTGCGGAACCTGCGGCAGGGCGATGAACCATCGGAGTTATCAGATTAAGGGGAAAGAGTACCGGTATTTTATGTGCCTGCATGCATCGTATCAGGTGGAGGCCGGATGCTGTAAGAGATATACAAAAGAAGAAAAATTGAACGAGGCGGTGTGGGAGTCGGTGAAGAAGCTTCTGGATCTGACGGATACTGTTGCGGAGAAGGTGGCGCGGAGGAAAGCGGATGCGGGAATAAATCAGACCGGTCTTGCGAAAGAACTGGCAGAGCTGCAGAGGCAGCTTGAAAAGTGTAACGCGGACCGGTTCGCAAATGTGGATCTGTTTATGGCTGGAAATCTGGAGCAGGATGTGTACCAGAGCAGACGGACGGAGCTGACGAGACTGGTGGAGGATCTGGAAGGAAGAATCCGAAAAACTGAGGGGAAGCTGCATGAGGCGGAAACCGTCAGGGACGACGCGCTTGGGGAAGCACTGACGCAGATGAAGCGGTTTGAAGGCGCGGACGGATTGAGCCGGGAGATGGCTGAGGCGCTGATTGAGAAAGTGGTGGTGTATGATCCGGAGCATATGGAGATTGTCTGGAAGTTTTCGGATGAGGTGATGCGGGTGATCAGGGAATGAAGATGGAGCCGGTCGGGTGAGATGCCTGGCCGGTTTTTTCGTGCGGTTACGGATTGAAAAATAACAGGATTAGGTGTACAATGAATTGTACGAAAAAGATAACTTTTGAATTTCATTGAGGGTATCATATATGATTAAAAACAATATTGAATTGGATGTTAAAACAAAGTGTATAGAGCAAGGTAAGACTCAGGTAAATCTGGCAGAGGAGATTGAAACCACTAAGGCTTATGTGAATCGCGTGATCAAGAAGCAGGACGGTGTAGTGAATCATACCTTTGTGAAGATGATGGAAGCGCTGGGGTATGATATAGAGTTGAGATATGTGGAGAGGGGAAATGGATAATGTTCTTGTCAGATTATTTGAAATTGGATACTCAGCTTGATGATCGAGACATTTTCGATCCAATAATGGAAACAGATAGCAATTTCTTTATTAACATACAGCGCTTAAAGAAAGCAGAAACTCCTGAATTTCAAAATTCCTATTTTCGAATAAATGACTTGTTTAGAAAAATCATTAAATTGTTAGATAAGGCTTCTGAGAAAAATGGAGCAGATATTTTTTATAAACAGGCATTACAGTTATTTGATTTTTCAGAAGTAAATGGAATTGGATTAGGATTTGCAGAGGAAAAGACAGGGTCTGGCTTTGGAAAACAATTGTCAAAAAAAGTGATTGACACTGCATATGACATCGTAAAAGCAGGAATTACTGATCCGGAATTTTTTGAATTATTGCCTCTGTTTCAAGATAATGTGGGGCCAGATCGACTCAGCGATATGATTGCAACTATTATATTGCCTGATATTCGACAATATACAGAACGTATTATGAGTGAATTAGAAATAGACCCTGAGCATTATCCTGAGTATGAGTTCTCAGAGGGGTATTTGATTAATCCGTACAAGAAATATCAAATCCTGTTGTTACCAATTGAAATATTACATAAATTACCAGTTGCAGAATCATGGGAGGATATAGAGTCCGTTGTCAGTGAAAATGAAACGATTAGGGCACTGATGAATCATGAAGTTGCTGAAGAATGGAAAAAGTATTCAGCATCAACAAAGAAATACTACATTAGAGAAAATATTTTTAAGGATACGGAAGCATTTAAAACAGTTTTGGATGATTACTGTAAAGCTGAATTGGATCAGTATGATTTAGGTGATAGAATAGATTATTTTCTGGAAAAGTTATGCCAGAAAATTTTAAAATTGGACATAGATTGGAAGTCCAAATTAGATTTGAGTAAAGTTGGAAGCCTTGAAGCCGCAAAAGAAATTTTGGATTATTTCAAAAGCTGGGTTGAATATAATAAAGGTTGGGAAGTGATACAAGATGCCAATAGCATTAACAGAGAAAAGATTGTTCAAAGAGTAATACACTTGGCAGGGATGAGTTATATTAAAGCGAACAACTTATCACTCAGTTGCGAGCCAGATGAAGGACGTGGACCAGTCGACTTCAAAGTAAGTAGAGGACAGGATATTACTATTATTGAAGTAAAGTTATCGTCAAATTCTCAGTATCTGCATGGATATGAAGTACAGATTGAAGAGTATGCTAAAGCAGAACAAACAGATAAGATGATATATGTGTTAGTTAATTTAAGTCATCCACGTAAGGTATCCAAAATTAGAAAATTACATGATGATAATATTGCAGCATCCAAGAGAACACCGGAGCTTGTTATTGTTGACTCACAGAAGAAAATTTCTGCAAGTAGGGCATAGCTGAACACAGTGAAAATTCTGCTATCGAAAAAGACAGAAAAAAATTGTTAGACCCATCTTGACATACTCTGATGAATGTCATCACGTGGCAAGCGCCACATCCATGGAACTCCTGCAGAAGGTAAATGCAAAATACGTCTATGGTGTTTCTGCGACTCCGAAGCGTGGAGACAAAATGGACAAAATAATCTGTATGATGCTTGGACCAATCCGGCATAAGTTTACGGCTCTTGAGAGGGCAGAGGAGCAGGGCATTGGGCATTATTTTATTCCGAGATATACCAGAGCTGTGGATACATCAGAAACCAGGGAAAACATCAGTAAGGCATACTCCCTGATAAGTGAAAGTAAGGTTCGTAATGAGATGATCATCAATGATGTGAAAGAATGCATTGCAAAGAACCGTACCCCTGTTATCCTGATCCGTTTTAAGGAACAGGCAAAGCTCCTGCACGATAATCTGGTCTTTTCTGCGGATCATGTCTTTTTACTTTATGATGATAACACTGATAAGGAGAATGCGGAAATCAGAAACCGCATGAAAGAAATCCCCGGAAATGAGAGTCTGATACTTGTGGCGACTGGGCAGAAAATTGGGGAAGGGTTTGATTTCCCGAGGCTGGACGTTCTTATGCTTGCCGCACCCGTGTCTTATGAAGGGCGGCTCGAACAGTATGTCGGGCGCCTGAACCGTGATTATGAAGGGAAAGAAGCCGTTTATGTATACGATTATATAGATTCCCATATGCATTACTTTGACAGGATGTACGCGAAAAGGCTCCGGACATATAAAAAGCTGGGATTTTCCATATGGGAAGGTGACAAGAAAGAAAAGCAGGTTACGCATGCCATTTTTGATTCCGGGGATTACATGGAGCAATTCGACCAGGACATCATTGAGGCAGAAAAATCGATCGTGATATCCAGCCCGGACATAAGACAGAATCGGATAGACAGGCTGTTGTCACTGGCAAAAGCCCGACTGGAATCAGGCGTTCGCATTACAGTCATCACAACGGATCCGGAAGAGGTTGCATATGGAAGTGCAAATATCTGCTATGAGCTGGTTGACCGGATGCGAAAGGCTGGAATTGAGGTTGTAGCCAAGACGGAAGTGGAAGAACATTTCGCCGTACTGGATGATGAGCTGGTATGGCATGGCGGGATGAACCTGCTTGGCAAGGCGGATGTCTGGGATAACCTTATGCGAACCAGGGATTATCAGGCAGCAGCGGAGCTGCTGGAAATAGCGTTAGGATAGTAATTTCCATTTAACGGAAGAACCTTGAATCATATTTTTATCCAAAAAATGGATAACATGAATATGAGTCGCGATGCATGATGATTACGGTGTTGATGTAGCAGAGAAGATATTTTACAACTGGGAAAACGGAAAGTGTATGCCGGATTACAGCGTGATTGAACCGCTCTGCAGTGAACTGGGGATTACGGTTGCGGAATTGATGGACGGGGAGGATGCGGCGGATAACAGTGTGCGCACGTATGATGAAACACAGGTTTTTTATTCGCAAAGGTTGTAAGTAGGTAATCATCCGTATCCCCCAAAAAATAATAAGAATTACTCCAGTATTTACCGGAGGAAAATCTTTTTTCTTCATGAAGTTTGCCGTGACAATCAGCCGGAAGGCTGGCCGACCAGGGGAGAAGCTCCCGCAGGTCCTCTTTTTTGCGAATGGTCCCAAACCGGATGAATTCATCCTGGCGATTGTGGAAGTGGACGGAAGTGATACACATACGATTTATTTGAAGCAGTCGTTTAAGAATGCACCGGACTTTACGGCGACCAGTGTGAATTATGATATACAGGATTTGATTGCGAAATCGGAAATTCTGTATCAAAAGTGAATAAAGGGACTAAAAAATAGCGGATTTGTGGTATAATGGCCGTATAAAAACAGCGAATTTGAAAATACAGGCAGATTGAAAAACAGCGATTCTGGGAGAGGCGGGTTTTGCAATATGAGTGAGCGTATATTCCAAAGAAAAATATATAAAAATTGAAAGAATGGAAGGATGAATCCGAGGGAAGGACAGCCCTGCTCATCGAGGGTGCCCGGCGTGTGGGAAAGTCTACGATTGCAGAACGCTTCGCAAAGGAGGAATATGACAGCTATATACTGATTGATTTTTCGACAGCTTCGGAGGCAGTGAGGGGACTTTTCGACGATATTTCGGATCTGGATTATATTTTTTACAGCTCCAGCTGCAATACCATGTGGATTTGCATGAACGAAAATCACTGATTATTTTTGACAAGGTTCAGCTGTGCCCGAAGGCCAGACAGGCTATCAAGGCGCTGGTTAAGGATCACCGTTATGACTATATGGAGACGGGCTCACTGATATCCATCAAACGGAATGTGACAGATACCCTGATTCCGAGTGAGGAACGCCGGATCAGCATGTATCCGATGGATTATGAGGAGTTTCTCTGGGCGCAGGGGGACCATACCACTGTTCCTCTCATAAAGAAGGTGTTTGAATCAGGGAAATCGCTGGGAGATGAGATGAACCGGAAACTTATGTGCAGTTTTCGTCTGTACATGCTCATCGGAGGGATGCCTCAGGCGGTTGTGGAATTCCTGGAGACGAATAATTTCAGAAAGGTGGATATGGTAAAGCGAGACATCCTGAAACTATATCAGGATGATTTCATGAAAATAGACCCTACGGGAAGAATATCGCTGCTGTTTCAATCTATTCCGGCGCAGCTGAATACGAATGCCTCCCGCTACCAGGTGTCAGCCGTGTTGGAAAATGATAGGGCGGAGCGTGTTCTGGAGCTGATCTCTCAGATGCGGGAATCCCGGACAGTTCTTGTATCCTATCACGTAAATGATCCGAACGCAGGTCTGGCCGGGAATAAGGATCTGAGGCGTTTTAAGCTGTTTCTGGCAGATACGGGATTATTTACAACGCTTATGTTTCAGGACAGGGATTTTACGGAAAATGTCATTTATGACAAATTATTGAATGACAAGCTGGGCGTCAATCTGGGTTATCTATACGAAAATATAGCGGTGCAGACGTTGGCGGCCAGTGGGAACGAACTTTTTTACTATACATTTCCCAATGAGGCGACGCATCGAAATTATGAAATTGATTTTGTATTGACCAGAAGAAATAAAATATGTCCGATTGAAGTAATATCCTCTGGTTACAGAACGCATGCTTCGCTGGATGCTTTTTCGGAAAAATATTTTGAGAGAATTCTGCAAAAATATCTTGTTTACACAAAGGATTATAGGAAAGATAAGGATATTTTCTGCATTCCAATTTATATGCTGCAGTTCCTGTAAATACGAATACCTGCGGTTTATCGAAGTAAAAGGACGAGCGTAAATTATGATATACAGGATTTGATTGCGGAATCAGAAGCCTGGTGGATGATCCCTCTTCTCATTCGGAAAAGTTTCCGACTGAGGAGGCGCAGAGGTTGGGGCTGGAGGCTCACGCACATGATCTGAATCCGGTTGCGGTGATATCAATAATGCGATGATTGAGATTCCGCCGCGCTTTGCGGGAATGCTGCCTGTGAACCCAGATCCTGGGCTTTTCAAAAGATGTGGATTTTTGACAGATTCTGATATTTTGTGAAATCTTATGTGTTTTCCGATTGCTTTAAGGAATGACATCGGATATACTTTGAAGCAGTCGGGTGAAAAAGCAGACCGACATCGGAATTTATAAAATTAAGAAAGTTGAGGGATAATTATGGCAGCGGAACAAGTGAGGTCGTATTTAAAAGAACGTGGATTAGAGGATAAAATTACAGTTCACAGTGAAACAATTGATACCGTAGAGCATGCAGCTCAGCAAATAGGATGCACGGAAGCAGAAATTGCAAAGACCTTATCATTTATGGTAGACGAGAAGCCTGTAATAGTTGTTATGGCAGGCGATGCCAGAGTAAATAGTTTTAAATTTAAGGCAGTATTTCATACAAAGCCTCATATGCTGCCAAGAGATCAAGTTAATGATTTAATTGGCCACGAGCCAGGAGGCGTTTGCCCGTTTGCTGTGAAGGAAGGCGTACCAATTTGGCTGGATGTTTCTATGAAGAGGTTTGAAGTTGTACATCCTGCCGGTGGAAATGAATTCGTATCAGTAGCCCTTACTATTTGTGAACTTGAACAGGCAGTAGATGCTGCTGGTTGGTGCGATATATGCAAGGGATGGGAAGAACAGTAAATTAATTTTCAATAAATGCTGGAGTTGTAAGATTGGCAGAGGATAGGAGTAATGAAGCTGGCAATAGCGCAGAAGTCCAGACAGTTGTAAAACGTGTCCTGCATCTGCTCCCAGTTCATGGCGCCCAGCTTTTTGCAGACGTTTTCACCTGCACAAGGCCTGCTTTTACGATGGAGCCGAAATAAGTTCTGCACTGTGCGCTCGACGACCAGATTCCGTTCTGCGAATATTTTATCGTATTTTATTTTGCGTGGTATCCGGCATTCTTCCTGTCACTCGTGTGGTATATGCTGTGTGATAAAGATTTCCCGCATAGCCATCCAGTCAAGTCCCACATGAGTCAGCTGGCGAATGACGGTATTTCCACCGCCACCGTCCACCACAAAATAGTTGTTATTCTCGTTTAGTACAAAACAGGTATTGTAGCATTCGGTCGCTATTGCGTTGCCGGTTCCAGGCATCGTGTTATTCATATTCTTTTACATCCGATGTTAAGCTGTCGGATTCTCCTTCTTTATTCTCAGCAATCTGTAAAAGTATATCATTTCTCTTTTTGAAAAAACAGAGGTAATGGCTTCTGCTTTCAGTTCTTTATATGGATTTTTCATGAATTTTATGGCCGCATGATATTCCCATGATATTCCAAAATGCGTTTTGATGTTATTGTAGATACAATAATGAACCGTGAGAAACCGGAGGCTGTACCGGCGGCGGAAAGTTAATATAGACAGCATCTGATTGGTACACCTTAATTACACGAGAGGTACGGCTCGCAGCAGATTTACTGAAAGGAGCGAAAACGTAACACCAAAAGGCCGTTAAAATACAGCATTCTTTGGCATGAAGCGAGAGAGAACGCAGAGGGATTAGTTGAAAAAAATGAGAGAGCAGGCAAGTGTTATACCGAATTTTCTTGCATACATTTCAGCACTGGCATATAATCAGGAGTTATAACGAAGTGCAGAAAAATTCCTGGGAAATATGAGGGGCGTCGAAATGGCAAAGGGAGCAAACCAGAAATTGAAGATTATGTATCTGATGAAGATTTTACTGGAGCAGACGGACGAGGATCACTCCATCAGTATGTCGGAAATCCTTTCCGCTCTGAATCAGTATGGAATTACCGCTGAGCGGAAAAGTATTTACAACGACCTGGAGAGCCTGCGTCAGTTTGGCATGGACATCATCGGGGAGCATCGCGACCGGATGTATTACTATCATGTCGGGAAACGTCAGTTTGAGCTGGCCGAGCTGAAGCTGCTGGTGGATTCCGTGCAGTCTGCAAAATTCATCACGGTGAAAAAATCCAACGAGCTGATCAAAAAGATTGAGAGCCTTGCGAGCAGGCACGAAGCATCGCAGCTCCAGCGTCAGGTGTATGTGGCAAACCGAATCAAAACCATGAACGGAAGCATTTATTATAATGTAGACGAAATCCATGGGGCGATTGCTGCCAACAGGCAGATCCGTTTTCAATATTTTCAGTGGAATGTGAAAAAGGAGATGAAGCTGCGGCGCGACGGCGCATATTATCAGATCAGCCCCTGGGCGCTCAGCTGGGACGATGAGAATTATTATCTGATTGCATTCGATAGCGCGGAAGGAAAAATCAAACACTTTCGCGTGGACAAGATGCTCCGGATCGAAAGCGTAAAGGACAGGCGTGAGGGACGGGAGCAGTTCAAAGAATTTGATATGGCTGTCTATGCTCGGAAAATGTTCGGGATGTATGGTGGCAGAGAAGAAAATGTAAAGCTTTGCTGTGAGAACAAGCTTGTCGGAGCAATCATTGACCGCTTTGGAAAAGAAGTCAGTATCATGAAAGAGGACGAGCAGCATTTTTCCGTTAACGTAAAAGTCGCAGTGAGCAATCAGTTTATCCATTGGGTAATGGCATTGGGAGCCGGAGCGAAAATTGTCGGTCCGGAATCAGTGGTGGCAGAAGTGAAAGAGGAGATTGCCCGCCTGGAAAAACAGTACAAATAAGCTGAGAAGGGAACTGCAGTTCGAATAGCAAGACCTTTTTATTGGACATATTAAGTGGGATAATGGAATCAGGTTAAAGAAAAAAGTTCTTTCCTGATTCTTTTTTTGATTTGCAGAGGTGCAAAAGAAGAAATGATTCAGGCGAACAGGAGGAAATTATGTCGAGACGGATATTCTGGATTCGGGGAAAATTCCGGGGAGACCGCCACTGCAGCAGCTGCTGTCTCCTGTGCGAATATTATGAAACCTCCAGAAACGACAACGCATAACGGAGGTGCGAAATGAAAGAGAAGTACATCACAGTCACAGGAATGAAATACTACTACGGTCATGTTCATCACATCGTCCGCAGTGATCTGTAAGGTTCTCCAAAGTGAGGGAAACCATGGAAGACAGGAGAGTGAGAAAACCAATGGCAGGAAAAGACAGGGATAATAAACAAAACAGTCATCCGGATGAATGGGATATGTTGATGACATACCATTTTCTTCAGAAAGATATAGAAACACGGACTACATCGAATATAAAGTAGAGTTCGGAATGTTCCACTCTGGAAGCGATTCTGTATATGATTGGTGGGTTGGTGGCGATGTGCATTATATTTACATTTCTGGGTGTAAACGCACAGGATGTACCGGCAGTCTTGCTTTTGCTCCTGTGGTTTATATTTGCAATCATAATTATGGTGGTGGTAATTAGCATTGGCTCAAAACAAAAGAAAAAGGATTTAGATTGTTGACAATCGGAGAAGTTAGATGCGGAAGATTATGAAAATAGTAAGTATGAAAACTTAATAGGGCTTGCAAGGGGGAAAAAGGGTACAAAATCCCCCT
>JAJQBI010000055.1 GCA_021203365.1 Clostridiales bacterium | reverse complement strand
TGCTGTTCATGCTGATGCCGGAGATCGTCCCGTCGTCAAGCAGGCTGTTCCAGCGTTCCCAGACGGTGGTCGCGCCAAGCTTCACCTCATGAAGCCATCCCGGATAGTCCTCGTTAAGCAGCAGCTCGTAAGCCAGCTTCTCAAATCCATTTTCGGTCAGCACATTATTTAAAAGCGGAGTACCGACAAAGCCGGTCCGCAGTTTGCCGTTGCTGAGTTCAAACAGCTTCTGCAGCTGCTTTTTGGTCAGCTCCTCATTCTCAGACAGGTGATATTTCAGCGTCAGGATCAGCGCGGTCTGTGTCTTGATGCAGCATCGGCCCGTCGCGCTGTAGTATTCGTTCTTTACCACAGAGAACTGTTCGTCGGAAAGCGCACGATACTTTGCTTCCTCCGCTTCTTTTCCAAGCACATGGGCGGCATTGGCCACCAGTCCGGCGCTGACCGCGTAATACAGGTTGGCGATAAATTCCTCGTCCGTACCTCCCATCACCTGCTCCGCACCGCCAGCCGGATTATCCAGTGCCAGCCAGTCCCCATAATGGAACACATTACGCCAGTTATGAGGAACCGCTCCGTTATCGACCCTGTGAATATAGTCCACCCAGCTCCTCATACTTTCGAACTGGTCTTCCAGAATGCTCCTGTCCCCATAAAACAGGTACAGATTCCACGGGATGATACAGGACGCGTCTCCCCAGACACAGGCCGTACTCTCCACGCCGCAGGACGGAATCACATCCGGTACCTTGCCATCCAGCACGCTCTGCTCTTTCGCCATATCATAAAGATATTTTGCGTAAAAAGCATAGGTGTCTGACAGATAGGTAGCCGTCGGAGAAAACACCTGCGCGTCTCCGGTCCAGCCCATCCGCTCGTCCCGCTGCGGGCAATCGGTGGGCACATCCACAAAATTACTTTTCAGTCCCCACTGAACATTTTTGATAAAACGGTTGACCAGCGCATGTCCGGTTTCCATCTGACCGGTAAATTCCAGGTCACTATACAGCGTAAGGCCCTTGAAATCCTCCGTCTTCAGGCCCGTCACACCCTCCACCTTTACATAGCGATATCCAAAAAAGGTAAAATGCGGGACAATCGTCTTCCTGGTCCCGTCTGAAACATAATAATATTCAGACTTCGCGGATCGCAGATTCTCGTTATAGAAATTACCGTTTTGCAGAATCTCGCCGGTCTGTATGTGAATAACCGTTCCTGCAGGCTCATGGACATTAAGCGAGAAGATTCCCGTAAATTCCTGCCCCATATCAAAAACCTCTTCCCCCGCAGGAGTATGGAGCAGTTCTGCAGGCGTAAACACTTCGTGAATCGTAACCGGAAGGCTCATTCGCTCCGTCAGGAGTCCTTCCATCGATTCCCCGCAGAGCACAGCGCTCTCCACCGGCAGCTCCAGCAGAGTATCATCCACATACTCCCCATCATACAGATTCGAAAACGTAATGTTGCTGCGGCGCACCGTCCAGTTCTCATCCGTACCGATCGTATCTGCGCTCCCATCCTCATAGGTCAGGCGCAGCTCCGCGATCAGCTTCCACGAATTTCCGTAAAAACCGATATCCTCCTTTGTGGAAAACCCAAATCTGCCCTTATACCAGCCATTTCCAAGCAAAACCGAGAAAAGGCAGCAGGGTCGTTTTATCTGCTCCGTCACATCAAAGGTCTGATACTGTATCCATTCTTTATAATCATTGCTGTAGGGTGTCAGATATTCGTCTCCCACACGCACTCCGTCAAAATAAGCCTCATACAGCCCCAGGCCGCAGATATAAAGCCGTGCCTGTTTAACGGGTTTTGCCGGGCAAATCTTCTTTTCAAAAACCGGATGGCGTTTCTCTTCACTATTACAGGTAATCCATTTTCCAACCCACGGTGCCTCCCGTTTTGCTGTCTCAAACCACTGCGTCCCGCCAGTCGCTTCTTCTCCTTTATCTGTGCGCACCGTTACCGTCCAGTAATAGCGTGTGTAAGGCAGCAGCTCAAAATCCGCCCGATAGCCAAGGCTGTCTGCCTTTGGATCAAATCCGGAGTCAAATACCGTCTCACGCATCTGCGCATCTGCAGCCACCTGTATTCTGGCCTCTGTCTGTTTTTTTCCATCTGCATCCGCCACCTTCCATGAAAACACCGTGCGCGGCATACGAAACCCAAGTGGTTTTGTCAGATGATTGACTTTCATATCATAAATCTTCATACTTATATCGTCCGTTTCCATATTGTCAGTTTTTATTTGCCCAGGCCTTCAGCTCTGCTGCACTGGCATTGGCAGCAAAACGTCTGCCCTCTTTTAAAACCGCACCCTTACAGGAGGCCTTCAATTCTTCGTTTGTCCGCCCCATTCCACTGCTGCCTGACGTTGCAAAAGGGATAATCTCTTTTCCAGTCAGATTATACTGCTCTAAAAACGTGTTGATGATGGTTGGAGCTACATACCACCAAATCGGAAAGCCGAGATAGATTTTTTCATACTCATCCATATTTTCCACACTATTTGCAATCGGCGGGCGGAAAGACTTATCCTTCATTTCCACGCTGCTGCGACTGTTTTTGTTTGTCCAGTCCAGATCAGCTTTCGTGTAAGGAATCTCCGGCCGTATTTCATGCAGGTCCGCTCCAATCCCATCCGCCAATTCCTTTGCAAGGGATGCAGTCACCCCACTTGCCGAAAAATATGCCACCAATGTTTTCTTTGCCATAATAAAAATCTCCTTTCTATACAACTGCATTCCGCCTCTGACGATCATTTTTATTATAGCAATCATAGCACCCGAAATCAATCTCGTATTGAATTCAGTCTGAATCCGGTTTTTAACACAACATCCAAAGAAATAACAGGACAGGCTGTTAGATTTTACCATAAAAAACTGAAGCCCGCAGCTGCTGAAAAAGGGCAGTTACAGGCTTGTGAGCAATTGCTTTTCTTTATTATTCAACACTCCCGGCCACGCAGGAGTCTTCCTTCTGTGCGAAATTTCTGCAGAATTCTCTGTAGTTGTAATCCTTTCCCGGGCGGCAGAGCACAGCAAAATCAATGGAGTCAAACAGCTGGCCGCTCCCTTTGCCGCAGAAGGTCAGTTTCTGTATCACATGATAAAACAGATCTGAGACAACTGCGGCATCGTTGCCGAATACGCCGCAGCCGAACGCCCCCAGAATCAGGTGGCGATAATTCTGAGATGCCGCCACCAGAAGCATTCCCTGAATGCGTCGATACAGCATTATTTCGTATTCCTGCTGCGACATTCCTTCCAGTCCCAGACGGATCATTGGAGCCGCACAGCTCATGACAGAAATCGGGAATGGATCAGAAAGCGTCTCTGAGGAAGCATCCTTGATGACTTCCACACAGGGTGAAATCATCACACCGTCAGAACCCATGTGTGTCTTCCGGGCATTGTTATAATCATAATATTTTTTTGCTTCGTCACTTTCCAGAGAAACCAGAAGAGAAGTCCTGCGGCAGAGATCCTCTTCCTGTGCGCTGGCACCTTTGCGGGTCTGACCCCCCGGATGCGTGGAGCTTGCCAGATTCAGTACCAGAACCCTGGGGTCTGATTCTTTGTTTTCTTTTAATTTGTGATATCTCTTCTGTGCGAGAACCAGAGCATCCACGTTTTCACAGCTAAACGCGCAGCCTGCTGTCGTCCGCGTCCGGTTTTCATCACTTCCCGCATCGTCTGCGGCAAGGACAATTTCAGAAGCAGAAGCTGCCTCTGTCCGCAGAGCATCAATGTCCTCCGGCAAAAACACCTGGATTTCCTGCATCTGTTCTGAAGAACACCGCAGTTTTACCTCCTGCCCGTCTTTTTCAAAACTTCCCTTCTCCAGAATCCCCAGAGTGTCCTCCAGTATCCCGATATTCTTTTTTCTGCGCATTTCTATTAGCCGCTCTCTTTCCTGAATTTCTTCTTCGGAAAGTCCTTTGTATTCCGAAGCACGCATCTGCGCCGCCATCTGCTTCATGCGCTCTTCTTCGGATAATTCTCTGTTTGTCTGCTCATCAGACATTCCCGTTCCACCTTTCTATCAGCTTATGAAATACATCATCAGAGCCTTCCCGGATATTCAAATCTGCGGCACGGTCAAAACCGGTATGTCCCGGATTGATCTGGACAATGACCGCATCATTTCTCCTGTAATTCCAGTACGCGCTGCTGTAATAGCCGTTGGTTCCGATCACAAGGATCAGATCTGCCCCGGAGATCCATTCCTGTGCTTTCCGGACGCCTTCCTCCCAGAGGCTGATATGACTGTAAAGCTCCCATGGCAGGATTCTGCCTCCGCATGATTCACACTTTGGCAGTTCCTCCTGCTCCCAGATTTCATATCCGTCATAGTGACGGCCGCATTTCGAGCAGCGGTTGATCTGAAATCCTCCCTGGATTTCCGCTACGTTTCTGGACCCCGCCATGGTATGCATACAATCTTCATTTGTCGTAATAATCCCCGTCAGCTTTCCGGCTGTCTCCAGATCTCGCAGCGCGTAATGGCTGAAACTGGGTTTATAGTTATGCATGGCCTTGACATAAGAGCGCAGAAAATCGTCACTCCCAAAGCCACCCGAACGAACCGTTTTAGAAAGCTGGCCATATGTAATGCCTCCGCCGGCAAGAGAAATGCCGGCCCCGGTAATGGCGACCATGCTGTGACTCTGATCAATATAGTCTGCCAGCTGCTGTATTTTATCCACGTTCCGGTTTCCCCTGGCAAATCGCATAAACACCAACCCCTTATCCATTCATGACAGCATCCAGGACTTCCGCCGCATCTGCCCGGATATTCAGGTCTGCCATCCGGTCGAACAGCGTCTCAGACGGGTTGATCTGCACAAGCTTTGTCCCGGCCTTCATGCGGCTTAAGTATTCATTGCTGCGAAATCCGGTCGTGCCGATCACAATCACCAAATCCGCCTCAGATATCATAGTGGCCGCTTTGTTCATGCTCTCCCGCGATACCTCTTCCCCGGTTTTGAAATCCCTGCAGAAGCCTGTTGGCATAAGCGGCGCTCCACATTTTTCACAACGCGGCTCCTGTCCTTCATTCCATATCTGATAATCGTAATAACGGCTTCCACAATCTGTGCAGATATTGTCCCGAAAACTCCCCTGGAATTCTATCACATTCTGAGAACCGGCGATGGTATGCAGACAATCCAGGTTCTGAGTGACGATGCCATAGAGCTTCCCCTGCTTTTCCAGCTCCGCCAGCTGCTTATGAACAGGACTCGGCCCCTTGACAAAAGTTGCGTCCAGAAAAGCATTCTTCATAACCCTGTAAAACTCCTCCGGCTTTTTGCGGACATAGGAAGCCGAAAAAATTCGTCCGGCATTCAGCCTGCCGACGCTTTGTTTCAGTCTGCTCACGCCATAGAGATAAGAAATTCCCGCGCCTGTTACGGCGACCGTCTTCTTACTCTGATCCATATATTCTTTTAACTGACTGTATTCACTCTTCATTATTTACCGCCTCCATCAAGCCATTTCCGGACTGTCTCTTCATTGATTTTATTTAAACGAAGACCGGAATGAACGGCCGCGCCGACACAGGCCTTCGTCAGCTGCTCTGCCGCAGTTTCAGGCCCGCTCATCCCGCTGGTGCAGAAAGGATAAACTTCTTTTCCTCTGAAATCATACTGCGATATAAATGACAGAACCAGCTGAGGACATTTACTGTACCAGATTGGAAAACCGATCAGAATGCGGTCATAAGAATCAAAGTCCTTTACCTGGTCCACAACTTTGGGAAGCTCATTTTCAGAAAATTCCTTTCTGGAAATTCCAAGCGCGGTGAAATAATTTCCATAGTTTTTCTCGCCCCTGATCTCAAACAGTTCTCCGTTCGTAATCTTTTGCAGTCCCTCCGCAGCTTTTCTCGTTGCGCCTGCTCTTGAATAATAAGCAATCAGTGTTTTCATGATGCCCTCCTTTCTCCGCGTCACGCATAAAACGGCAACACCCATCAAAGAGAGGTGATATCTTCAATGGGTGCCCTTGTTTCGTCAATGATTTAATCGATGTAATTCACTGCAAGTGAGACTGATAATTCTCTCGGCTCGGCGCTGCCGCTCTTGCTGTATCCGATTGCTGCAGCGGAAACCGGTCTGAACCCTTCCGGAATTCCCAGCTTCCCACACATGTCTGCGTTCTTTGCCAGAGCCTGTATGCCACCCCAGAGATAAATATTGTCAACACCGGCGTCCGTCGCAGCAATCAGCATATTTTCGATCACACACGCGGCGTTCGCATATTCAATCCCCGGCGCCATCTGTTTCTCTGAAGCGGAAACAATGATCACAGCAGGCGCGCCATAGAAGAAATCTCTGGGCGTCTCCATTTTCATGGCCGCGGCGGTGGACTGATTAATCTCGTTCAGAATTTCTTTATTCCGGCATACGGTCAGATGAAGAGAGTCTCTTTTATTCGCACCGATGGGAGCCTGGCAGCCTGCCTTTACAATTGTATCAATAATCTCCTCTGGAACTGCCTTATCCGGGTCAAAATCCCGTGTTGATTTTCTTTTGGCAATCGCTTCTAAAGTTTGCATCATTATTACCCTCCTTAATGTAATTTAAGTAGCTACATTATATTGCGATATAAAAGTAATGTCAAGAGCTACATTTGTTTTTTCCACGTTTTGATTGCACTTTTTATCTAATCCGGGTAAAATTTTCTTATAGACCGGCATGGCAAAAGCGAAGTTAACAAGTTGGTATCGGGCGGGATCTTTTCAAAGTCCGGAAAGGAGGGGAAATCCTATGGAACTGAGAGTGTTACGATATTTTATCGAAGTGGCCAGAGAAGGCAGCATCACGGGTGCAGCCAGAACGCTGCACATTTCCCAGCCAACCTTATCGAAACAACTTAAGGAGCTGGAAGCAGAGCTTGGGTGCAAGTTATTTGTCCGGGGAAATTACAATGTGCATTTGACCGAAGAAGGGATTTTGCTGCGCAAAAGAGCAGAGGACATTTTGAATATGACAGACAAAACCATAGATGAGTTCCATTCCCTGAATGACGTTACTGGCGGGGACGTGCGGATTGGCTGTGCAGAATCCTGGCTGATTCATTATCTGGCCGATGTCATTAAGGAATTTCGCCTGCAATATCCGGGGCTGCGGTTTCATATCACCAGTGGGGATACCCGTGTGGTAGTGAATGATCTGGAACAGGGGCTGTCTGATTTTGCGGTCATCGTAGAACCGCCTGACCTTTCAAAATACAACTATCTCTCCCTGCCGGGCAGCGATACCTGGGGACTCCTGATGCGGGAAGATAACCCGCTGGCACAGAAAGCCGCCATACACCCGGAGGATTTACAGGGTGTCCCTCTCATCAGTTCTCCCCAGTCTCTCCGCGTCGATCTTCCGCGATGGTGTGGGGAAGCTGTCGATCAGTTAAACATGATTGGAACCATCAATCTGTTTTACAATGGTTCGGTGTTTGTCCGGGAAGGGTTAGGGTGTCTGCTGGTCTTTGACCGTCTGGCCGATGTCAGTCCGGAGAGTGGCCTGTGCTTCCGGCCGCTGTCTCCGAAACTGGAAACAAAAATGTATATCATCTGGAAGAAGTATCAGGTCTTTACGCCGATTGCAGAGAGACTGGTGGATCTGCTGAAAACACGTTTTTCTGAAAACCAGGGGATCTGACTGAAACGAGGTATTTTATGGAAATTCGAGTGCTTCGCTATTTTCATTTTTAATTTTTTTACGATTCGCTTCTCCATAAAATAATCAAAACGTCCGCTGAGTTCTTTCAACGGGCGCTGTTGATTTACAGTATTATTTTCAATGCCATGCGGCTCAGGCAGTTAAATAAATCTGTGAGGTATGATTATAGATCTGAATCATTTTATCCATCTGTTTAGTGAAGGCGGAACAAATCCCTGTACACATCCGAGAGACTTCGGATTTCATTTTCCAGGAATGAAAGAATCTGCTTTTCCATCACGGTAATATTGTCCAGCGGCTGCGCTATGACAAAGTTAATGCACCCTCTCATCTCCCACAAAAAACAGCGCCACTGTCCCCGGGCCGGTATGGCTTCCGATGGTCGTGCCGATGTCATTGATCTGGACAGGCTCCGCCAGATTCGGGAATGCCGCCTCTACCAGGTCCGCGACCGCCCGGGCGTCTTCGTAGCATGCAGAATGACACATATAACATTTTCCGCTGTAGTTCATTCCGCCCTCGGCATGCTCCTTCATTCGCTCCACAATCTGGCGGATGACCGCCCGCTTCCCCCGGATCTTGCTGCGAGGGATCAGCTTTCCCTCATCGTCCACATTCAAAAGCGGGCAGATATTCAACAGATTTCCTATGAAACCGGAAGTCTTTGAAACGCGCCCTCCCTTGATATAAAAGGTCAGATCCGTTGAGAAGAACCAGTGATGGATAGTCAGACGATTTGCCAGCGCCCAGTCATACAGCTCCTCCAGCGACGCCCCGGCATCGCAGCGATCCGCGAGCAGTTCCATGAGCAGCCCGTAGCCCGAAGATGCAGCGAGGGAATCCACCACCAGAAGTTTTCGGTCCGGGAACTCCTCCAGAAGCATATCCCGCGCGATAAAAGCCGAATTACATGTGCCCGAAATGCCGCTGGAAAGGCTGACGTGCAGAACATCCAGCCCCTTCTCCAGAAAAGGGCGAAAATACTTCATAAACTCCTCTACATTCACCTGGGACGTCTTTGTCTCGGCTCCTTCCTGCATCTTACGATAGAACACATCAAACGGCATCGACTGTCCCAGATCATCGAAATATTCCTTCCCATCCAGCGAATAGTGCATACAGACATAATGAATCCCCCGCCCATCCAGATGCTCCTTCGTCAGATCAACCGTCGAACAACAGCTCAATACATATTTTCGATCCATAGTTTTTCTCCTTCCCTTTCATCCGACAGGTTGTTGACAGCATCCAGTAGAATCGCTATAGAACCACTCAGTTTGCCCACAATCATTTTCATCCTGGAAAGCAGTCATTCACTGCAATGCCTGACAGGTGAAATAACCATCTCTGCCCCATAAAAAACTGTTACTCTTAAATTGCTACCTTTTAATTATAATCATGAGAAATACCCATGTCAACTACACATTTTTTGCAAAGCAGGCGGTTTCTCTATCTATTAAATTCAAACAGCTTTTTCCTTCAAATCCGTTTTAGAAAAACAGAAACCTTCTAATAATTCAGGCGATCAAATCCAGACATATTTTTATGAAGAATATAACCAGAACAACCAGCATCAGCGGCTTCACAGATCTTGCACCCCACCGCGCAAAGAACCATGTGCCTGCATAGTTTCCCGCTACGCTGAAGCACCCTGCTGTCAACCCCAGAATTAAAATCACTTTTCCATTCAAAAGATAGACAGCAAGCGCAGTTAGATTCGTTGTCAGATTAATTACCTTTGCAACTCCATTTGCTGATGTAAGCGGCATATGAGCAATCGCAGTCAACAGCAGCAACAGAAATGTACCCGTTCCCGGACCATAAAAGCCATCGTAAACGCCAATCACTGCGGCTACCATCATACTTAAAACGGTGGTTTTCCTCTCGCTATAAGAGGCCTTCTGTACCTCAAGCGAATGACAGCGCATCACATAAAACGCAGTAACCGGAAGGATGACAAGCATGATGATTTTGAAATATTCATCGCTGATGAGCAATGCCAGATTTGCCCCGGAACTGGATCCCAGCAAAGCACATAAAACGCACAGGGCGGCCTGTTTCCAGATGATATATCCCTTTCTGGCGAATCGCCAGGTTGCCAGCGAGGTTCCCATGCCTGAACTGAGTTTGTTTGTCCCAATCGCCATATGCACTGGAAGCCCGGCAATCATATATGCAGGCAAAGAGATTAATCCGCCCCCGCCGGCAACGGCATCCACAAAACCCGCCAGAAACACCAGCGGGCATATAATCATAAACTGCAGCGCAGTTATTTCCATACAACGCCTCCGCAGTTATTTCAGTTTCAAACCATCTCTGAACGCTTCGCCGACTCGCTCCGTAACCTTATAATATCCATGCGTATACGGGTCAAAGGCGATTGCCGAAACTTTTGTGATGTTCACCCTGTCACCATCCATAACGGATTCATCCGCAGTCGTGTTGACTACTTTACCTATCACCCCGCACCCGTATTCTCCGTCCTGGTATTCGATAAATTCGCATTCCATGCACAGGGGAAATTCGTTGATAATCGGGGCATCCACATGCTCAGACCTTGTGGTGGTCAAACCACTTTTTTCAAATTTATCCGCCGTATTGTTCCCGGATACGACACCAAAATAATCTGCTTCCACTACGTGCACTGCATCCGCAATACTTACCGTAAAAGCCTTTCTTGATTTGATGTTCTTTACCGTCTTATGTGATTCCGTCAGGTTCAAAATTACCTGATCCCTTTCGAGCATAGTCCCCCATGCGGCGTTCATGACGTTGACACTTCCATCCTCATTATAGGTTGCAATCATCAGCACCGGCATCGGAAAAATAGCTTCCGTAGTTTTTATATCTTTTCTCATTGTGATAAACCTCCTGTTTTTTTGATTGCCCTTGGGCTGTACTAATGCTATGATGTTGGGGTCAAAAGTATTTGACCCCTATGATACCTGAGAATTCCTCCGTGCTTCGCACTCCCGGAATTCTCAAAAACATTCGGAATCCGCTCATTTTGGCTAATATATTAGCCAAAATGGCTACTTCCTCATGTTTTGGGCGGGTCAAGATGTCATGAATTGGAACATAAATGTTCCATTCATGACCTTTTGACCCTGGTATCATGCTATCATAGTGTCAGTTTAAAAACAAGTACCAACATGAACGTAAGGTACTTGCCCGGAGGTAAGTGAAATGAATAATATAGAAACAGCAAATTCCTCCAAAGGTAGAGTATTCACTCACGGAAAGAGGGCATTCGCTGGTTCGCGTATTGGATAAACTGTGCGATTGGGGAAATGAAAACAGAAGATACGAATAGGAGTGACATATATTCTATATTCTTGATATAATCATTGAAGAGGAATTGCAGGATCGCCATTTGAAAAAGGGATCTCAGGAAGACAAAGAGACCCGGCTATTGATTTTTGAACGCAGTGAATTTAAAATAATATTCAATCAAAAGAAACCCGGATTAACTTTATCTTACCAAAGGAAGGGAGTCGAACGATGAAATTCTATGAAATTACTTTCAGTCCGACCGGAGGAACTAAGAAGGCTGCTGACATTTTAAGTCATGAACTGTCAGAGCAGCTTTCGGAAATCGATCTGTGCGACCGGAATACTGATTTTGCAGAAATTGGCCTGGAAGAAGATGATATCGCGCTGATCGCGGTTCCGTCCTATGGCGGACGTATTCCGCGGACGGCTGTTGAAAAATTAAACGATTTATCCGGAAAACAGGCAAGGGCGGTTCTTGTCTGTGTGTATGGAAACCGTGCTTATGACAATACACTGGCTGAGCTGCTGGATGTCTCCTGCAAAGCCGGTTTCAGACCGGTTGCGGCCGTTGCCGCTCTGGCCGAACACTCGATCGCGAGAAAGGTTGCGGCAGGCCGACCGGATGCAGAGGATGAAAAGGTCTTAAAGAAGATGGCCGCACAAATTCACAAAAAGATTGCCGGAGAAGATGTTTCGTCTCCTGACGTGCCGGGAAAAGTTCCGGAAAAACCGGGTCTCCGGACTCCCGGTATGGGGCCGGGTGCTTCAGACGCCTGTGTGAAATGTGGTCTCTGCGCAGCGAAATGTCCGGTTGGTGCGATTGATCCGGTATCCATGAATCCGGATTCAAAAAAATGCATCAGCTGTATGCGGTGCATTTCAGTCTGTCACGTCGGCGCAAAAAAGCTGGGGAGAGCTATCACCAGCTTAGGCGGCATGGCGCTTGGAATACTCTGTACGAACAGAAAAGGGTGCGAACTGTTTCTGTGAAGTGCCTGGATATGACCGCGGCACAATGTTTCCACTGCCACCCATTCCGCCTGAATACAGAGAGGCGTGGATTGTCTGTATCACGGATAATACTGTGCCGCATTGGAGTTCCTGTCAATAAATCATGCAGGCAGATTTTTGAATTGACTGATCATAAAGTCTCCTCCGAATTGGCTAAACAGTGTTTAGCCAATTCAACCAGTAAATGTCTCCTACGTACACATTATGTCGACACTATAGCACAAGAATTCTCTCAGCGCAATTTGATATTTGCGAAAAGAGAAAAACATTTGTCCAAAGCAATTTTTAAGCAAGCAGAAGATTTGCTGCAAATGAGCCATCGCTTGATAGTGATTTTTCAGCCGCTTAACCCAACATTCCGTACATTCGCTGGCCACGAATGATCCAGTGCGGTTTGTTGAAACAACGGAATAAAATCAGCTGCCTACTGGATAAGGCAAGCTGCAACCCAGGAGTGGAGCAATCCATGAGGGCTGCGTTTTAGATTTTTATTGCCATTTTGCAGCTGTAATCAAGAGATCCTTCCATATTGCATACTGCCCAACCCTTCGGCCAGCCTGCGTAAAAGGAAACATGAGTAACAATTGCCGCAATTTCTTATGCATTTACTCGTATTATTTTCCAAATGCCTCGCAGATCATTTTCATCCGCTGACTCTGGCGGACATGGAATGGACAGCGCTTATCGCAATGGCCACAGCCAATGCAGTCCCCGGCTGTTTTCTCCAGCGTCAGGTAATGTTCCCGTGCCAGATTGTCTCCCAACATGGCCAGATCGTAATACTTATTGATCAACGCAATATCAAGGCCTGCAGGGCAGGGGTGGCAGTGCTTGCAGTAAACACAGACACCTTCAGTTTCTTTGGGCGTGTACCCTGCTATTACGGAATAATCCTTCTGTTCGTCAGAAACATGGAAATAGTCCAGAACTTCCATCAGTTCAGCCTCGCTGCCGTATCCGGGAACAACGGTCAATACCCCCGGTTTATCCAGCGCATACTGGATGCACTGATGCTTTCCAAGCGCCGCGCCGAACGGAGACTTTTCCGCATCCAGAAGCTGGCCGCCGCAGAAAGGCTTCATGACAACAATGCCGACGCCCTCCTTTTCACAGCGGCGGTACATTTCATAACGCTCGCTGCTGCTTCCGATGGCGTAGTCACCCTTCCCGTAGTCATATACCGGATTGATGCTGAACATCAGCATATCAAGAATGCCCATATCCAGGACTTTATGAACAACCGCCGGTGTGTGTGAGGACATCCCGATATGATGGATGATCCCTTTCTTTTTCAAATCCAGAATGTAATCAAGGACACCATTTTTGATGTAAGTGTCCAGATCCTTTTCCTCATCCATGCAATGGATAAAACCAAAGTCAATATAGTCCGTCCGCAGTTTTTCCAGCTGCCACTGAACAGAATTCCGGATTTTCTTAAGACTGATCGTCCAGCCATATTCTCCGGATGTGTAATCCGCCCCGAAGTGTACCTGCAGATAGACCTGATCCCGTTTTCCCTCCAAAGCTTTTCCATAGGCATCAAAAATAGTCGCATGGCCGCCAGCCATATCAAAATAGTTGATGCCGTTTTCCATCGCAGACTGAACGGTTGCAATGATTTCTTTCTCCGGCCGCTCCCCGATCACGGAAGAGCCCATCCCGATGATGCTGATTTTTTCGCCTCCATGAGGTAAAATACGATATTCCATATGTTCCTCCTGACATTTCGTTCATTTAATGTGCCATCTCATTCAATACCTTTTTCAGTTCTTCCATGTACTTCGGTGTTTCCAGTCCCTGCGGACAATGCCGGGTACATGACCCGCATCCGATACAGGCGGTCGGCCTTTTCTCTTCCGGCATGGCTGAAATACCAGCCAGCCTCCACGCCCCGCCAAGTTTATAGTCGTTATAATACTTCAGCAGTTCCGGGATATCCAGACCTGCCGGACAGTCCGCACAGCAGTATCGGCAGGAAGTGCAGGGAACCGCCACCGCTTTCCGCTGGATATTTGCCGCCTGATGAAGCAGATGCTGTTCTTCGTCAGACAAGGCGACAGCCTGATCAAATGTAGTCAGATTATCCTCCGCCTGAGCAGTATCCGACATCCCGCTTAATACCACCTGTACTCCTGGAAGTCCCATAACCCAGCGCATCGCCCAGGAAGCCTGCGAAGCATCCGGGGAGTATTCCTTTAAAACAGCAGCAGCCTCGTCCGTAAGGTTCGCCAGAAGCCCGCCATGAACCGGCTCCATGACCATGACCGGAATCTGAGCCGTTTCCAGAATCTCATACAGTTCTTTTGCATCCCCAAAATACCAGTCGTAATAGTTCAGCTGTATCTGGACAAAATCCCAGGGATACTGTTCCAGCATTTTCCGGAGATTTTCGGTATTTCCGTGAAAGGAGAAGCCCAGATAATGAATCCTGCCATTTTTCTTTTGCTCATCAAAATAGTCGATACAGCCGCCTGCCAGAATATCATCCTGGAAGTTATCCTGAATGCCATGGAGCAGATAAAAGTCTATGTAATCCATCTGCAGGCGACGAAGCTGCTCTTCAAACTGCTTTTCATAATCCGGTTCTGCCTGGAAATTAAACTTATCTGCAATATAATAGTCCCCCCGCGGATACTCTGCCAGTGCTTTTCCCACGAATTCCTCTGACTTTCCATTGTGATAAATATAGGCAGTATCATAGTAATTAATCCCGTTTTTCATGCAACAGTCAACGATGGCCTTTGCCTTTTCGTAATCAATTCTGCCATAATCTCCATCCAGCACAGGAAGACGCATCAGCCCCATACCAAGACGTGATAAATTTTGAATTTCCTTATATTTCTTATACTGCATCTTCAATTCCTCCCAGAAACATTTACTTTAATGATTACTGTCAACACATAGTTTCCAAATATTTTTCATAGGCAGAAAGACCATCCTTCAATCTTGCCAGGCCATCCATAAGAGTGCTTCTGGGGCAGGCAACATTCATGCGCAAGAAGCCATCTCCAGCCTTACCATACTGACTGCCTTCAGATAAATAAAGCCCTGTTTTCTCCCGGATAAATCCGGCAGCTTCAATACTGAAAGAGACCATGTTGCTGATATCCAGCCACAGCAGATAAGTAGCCTCCGACGAAATCATCCTGGTCTGCGGGATATTTGCCTCAATATACTGAGATGCCGTTTCTTTATTTTCGTGAATATAGGAGCGGAGCGCATACAGCCATTCTCCTCCATGCTCATAGGCAGCGATGGCAGAATCTATGGCAAATACATTCGGTTCCGCCGCCTCATCTGTATTCAGTCCGCGCCAGACTTTATGGCGCAGTAACTCATTCGGTATCATCACGGCAGCCGTCTGCAATCCTGCAAGATTGAAGGTTTTCGTCGGCGCGATACAGGTGATGCTGTTTTCCCGGCACTCCTCAGAAACCGAAGCGAAAGGAACATAGCTGCGTCCGGGAGCCGTCAGATCACAGTGGATCTCATCAGAAACAACGATCACATGATGTTTCCGGCACAGATGTCCGATACGGGCAAGGGATTCCTGATCCCAGATCTTCCCGATCGGATTATGCGGATTACACAGGATCATCAGTGTCGTCTGTGGATCCGCCAGCTTTTGCTCTAAATCCGTGAAATCAATATGATAATTCTTCCCATCATAATGTAACGGGCTTTCCAGCACCTGCCTTCCATTGTTCACGATGGAGTTGAAAAAAATGTTATACACCGGCGTCTGAATCAGCACTTTTTCAGCAGAAGTCGTAAGCTTCCGCACGATACTGGAAATAGCGGGGACAACTCCCGTGCAGAACAGCATCCATTCTCTTTGAATCGCAAAATCATGACGCTCTTTCCACCAGTGGATATACGCTTCATACCACGCATCCGGTACATTCGTATAACCAAACACGCCATGCGCTGCTCTTTCCAGAATTGCCTTTTTAATTTCAGGCGCAGTTTCAAAATCCATATCCGCCACCCACATGGGAAGTTCATTTTCTCCCACATCCCATTTCAGAGAATAAGTATTCCTTCTGTTGACCGGCCTGTCAAAATTATATGTCATCTGTCTGTCTCCATTTATCAAAACGATCCATCGAGCAATGGTTGAATCCGGACAGTTTATCCTGACTCCAGGTTTCTTCGCCAGGGTCTTTCATTTAGTCCAGTGAAAATGTAACTTCCACATCGCTGCTTCCCAGAGCATCTTCCCATCCGGTCAGATCATCGATATGCCCCAGACGGGTATGGGCCCAGGAATTAGAGCCATAAAAGATAACGATCTGATTACTGTTATAAAGGACAATGTCACCTGCCTGCGTTGTCGTCTGACGGTCGTTCGCCGGCAGGCTGGTTCCCAAAGCCCCCACTTTCTCAAATCCGGCATAATCACTCATACGGATCGTAACTGAACCGCTCTCCATCATCTCTATCAGTGCATTTACAGCCTCATTGCTTTCCAATGTCGCGGTAAACGTGCTGGTTTCAACCTGAACATTCATCTTCATAGTTTCTTCCTCCTGTGTTAAATCATCTGTTTCGGATTCCGATACGAGTGCTTCTTCGTTTTCTTCAGAATGATTCGTATCCCTTTCCGTTCCGTTTTCTTCCATTTCCTCTGTTGTTTTTTCCATATTGTCCGTTTCTGTCAAAGACATGGCAGAAGTTTTTTCCGCTGCCTGTTCATTTCCACAGGCAACCAGGACAAACATCATGGCAACAATCAAAACGGACGATAAGATTTTCCTGGCCATTTTTCACTCTCCTTACATTCCTGTATATCAGGCCGTTTTCAGATTTGTTCTGAAATTCACACAGCCACTGATCTAAATACACAGGGTTGTGCGGAACGCGCTTCCTGATTGCAGATGATCGTTGTTTTTGCAGGATCAATTTTATCCCGATCCATAATCAGTTCTCCGATGGACTCTGCCCGGATCACCCCGCCTGTCGGATTCATCACACTGTCGATGGAACTGTCAATCTGTGCATCTACGGTGGAATACTCGAAAGCGAGCGTTGTATTCAGCAGTTTGCAGTTTTTCATGACCAGATTATCAATGTAGCACATCCCCTGCAGGCTTTCAATGGTGCAGTTTACAAGGGTCAGATTTTTTGCGTTCCATCCCAGGTATTCTCCGGAAATAAAGGAATCGTATACCGTTATATTTTCACTGTTCCAGAAAGCATCCTTGGAGAGCAGGTGAGAGTTGCGGATTACCACATTTTTTGCTCCGTCGAAGGAATAATTGCCATACAAAGTCAGTCCGGTGATTTCCATATTCTGGCTGTTCATGGCGAAATAATCACCCTTTGCTGTCACCCGGTCCATCTTTACCCTGTCGCAGCTCCAGAGAGTCTCTGCGGCATTTGAAAATGATACATTACACAAAGTCACATCGCGGCAGCGGCGGAAGTTCTTCGGCGCTTCAATCGCAGAATCTGTTACGCTGATATGATCGGTATACCAGACGCCCGCACGTCCCATTTCAAACCAGGTGCTTTTTGTTACGGTAATATTCTGTGCATACCAAAGTGGATACTTCCACTTAAACATGCAGCCAAGTAATTCGATATCATGGCTCTCCTTAAGCGGGGATTCCCCGTCTGCGAAGATGGTATCAATGATCTGCAGATCATGCCCCTGAAAAAGAGCCCGTTCGCCTGTCAGATACTGGTTCCTGATTTCCTTACTGTTTTTCTGTGTGCTCTTCATCATCCATTTCCTTTCCTGTTTCGCTGTATCTGATAACTGAGATAATCCAGACAGTCGATTTTTTTCTGCTCCTGGTGCAGCTGCTCCAGCAGTTCCCGCCGGTGACGGCTTAAAACCATATCACATTTCTTTTGAGCCCCCTGCCTGTATTCCTCAAGAAATTCCTGGATACAGGCAGCGTCACATCCGGCATCTTTCATATTCTGAATCATTTCTTTCTCACTGTATTCCATAATAGCCATTCCTTTTTTCTCTGTCTTCTCATCATAAGACGCTGTATTTATCCCCTGGCCTCCCATGAGCAGAAGTGTCAGCACCCAGGTTGACAAAAAGACAGGTATTTTTTTTGTGTTTCATGTAAGCAGCTCCTCTCTTCATTGCTGCGATCTGTTTCCTGATTTCAAATAGCATGATGTTGGGGTCAAAAGCATTTGACCCCTATGATACCTGAGAATTCTTCCGTGCTTCGCACTCCCGGAATTCTCAAAAGCATTCGGAATCCGCTCATTTGGGCTAATATATTAGCCCAAATGGCTACTTCCTCATGTTTTGGGCGGGTCAAGAGGTTATGAATTGGAACATAAATGTTCCATTCATAACCTTTTGACCCTGGTATCATAGCATACCATGTTTGTCTGTCCGCGCATAGCTTCAGGCACACTGCTTACTCGCAGCATAGCTGCTCGCCCGGCCTCGTGATTTTCTGCTGCGAGCAGCGAATATCCCTTCAGTTCACATTATAGTTTCCTGCAATGCTTATAGCAAATACTTAGTTTGAATTGTCAGATATGCTTGAAAGTTATAAAGGATTGTTATATACTGAAACCTACTGAAACCACTGAAACCTACTGATAAACAGATTGATAGCCTGCTGAGGATCAGCAGATTATAGATGGTAACAGACGAGGAGGAACCTGAAGTGGAATTAAGAGTATTGCAATACTTTCTGGCAGTTACACGGGAACAGAGTATTCTCGGTGCCGCAGAATCTCTGCATCTTTCCCAGCCGACGCTCTCTCGGCAGCTCAAAGACCTGGAGGAAGAACTGGGAAAACAGCTGTTCATCCGCAGCAATCGAAAAATCACTCTGACAGAAGAAGGGATGATCCTCCGCAAACGAGCAGAGGAAATCATGGAACTAGTAAGGAAAACAGAAGACGAGATTGCCATGTCGGACCAGATCATTGCCGGAGACATCCATATCGGAGCCGGTGAAACAGAAGGGATTCGTTTTCTTGCAAAAGCGGCGCAGTCTTTACGGGCAGAATATCCCCTCGTCCATTTCCATATTGTCAGCGGAGACAGGGTAAGCGTGACGGAAAATCTGGAACGCGGACTCCTTGATTTTGGCTTGCTTTTCGGCGATATCGATTCATCGAAATACAACAGTCTTGAGGTTCCATCCACGGACAGCTTTGGAGTCCTTATGTGCCGTGACGATCCGCTGGCCCAAAAGGATCTGGTCCAGCCGCAGGATCTATGGGAGAAGCCATTAATTGTCTCTCGTCAGTCCGTTCATGACAATAATCTGCTGAGCCTTCTTCATTGCTGTGAAGAGAAGGTCAATGTCGTAGCAACCTATAATCTGCTGTTCAACGGTTCTGTTATGGTAGAGGAGGGAATGGGTTACGCCATCTGCTTTGACCATATTGTCAATGTTTCCGGTGACAGCCGTCTGTGTTACCGACCACTGGCAGGTTCACATGATCTTCCTATGCATATTGTCTGGAAAAAATATCAGGTGCTTACAAGGGCGGCAGACAGGTTTCTGCAGTCAGTACGAAATATCATCGGAAGTCCCCAAAAACCGTCCTGAAGCTTCCGCAGCCTGCCTCGCTGTCACAGAATATCGTGAACCCTGATCCACTTTCTTCATCACCTCCATAAAAGAAAAAAGCCCACATGCGCAAAATCATGTGAGCTATATATCATCGTTATTTACATTGTATGAGTGGAGATTAAAACACTGCTCGTACTCTGCGGTGACATAATTTATTCCACCCGCTGTTTCTTTTTCTTTGCCGTCAGCTGATAGCTCATATCCAGTAAATCCAGAATCTGATCGTCCGATACCGTCCCATCAAACAGGACGCTGAGCCAGTTCGTTTTATTCATATGATAAATCTACGGATTCCCACGGGTTCAGCGGATATTTCTTTACATATGGAAAAAATGTTTGCAGCATCACAATCGAGAACACCACCGCTGTTGTTTCCCCGTAATGGCTTTTAAACATCATCTCTGCATTCCCTCCATGCACAGGCCCCAAATCTGTAATTCCTTTACAAAACAATACGAATCTTCTTTTTCCTCCATCTTCACGAACAGGTCGCCTGAGAGATCGAGCGAAAGAATACCCAGAATTGATTTTCCGTTCACTGTGCATCTTCCTGAAGACACTTCTACTTTTCCGTCATAACGGTCCGCAAGTCCCACAAACTCTTTCACCTTATAAATAGTATCAAGCCGCATTTTCATAATCATACGAAAATGCCTCCCTGTTCTAAAAATCAAGATTAAAGATTTCTTGCCAGTTTCCGATTGTCCCGCACATGTCACCTGTCTCCGCCAGGAAGACGAAGCACAGATGACACACAGGTCATTACGGCCCGAGTCCAATGATTACGTATCAGTCCAGCGCAAAATGGAAAAAGATTTCACAGCCAACTTTTCAGCCCGTAAGATCCCGTGTCATTTGTCCGTCAGCTTCTAATCCTCATAAAATCTCATATCATCCCACACACGCATCAGCTCCGTCCGGTCCAGGCGTGTGGTCCTGCTCTCTCTGTCAAAAATGCGCACCGGTGAATCGTATCCGGCAAACCGCAGCCACTCGGGATTGGGATCTCCAGTCTTTGCAAACTGCACCCAGGAGCCGTGGATCTCGTCGATTAACTTCTGGATCATCTCCTGGGACTCGTCCTTAAACACAAACTGGCTGAAATGAAAATCCATGTTTCCGAAGGAAAGCGGAAGCTCAAATGCGTGAGATGCCAGCCATCCGGTTTCCCAGCCGGATTTGGTGATGCATTCATAGCGGTACATCCAGACATCTTTTGTGTATTTTCTCTGCGCCTCTGCAACCTTGATGGATGGCATCTGAAATGCATAATCTGTTGCAAACGCTATGAATGGGTAGGCACCCTCCTGCTCAAAATGCTCCTCCACCGGCGGTACTGCACTCATAGAAAACTCCGTCTGTGCCTTAAATTTTGTAAATCGGTCATTTACCGACGGATGATAATAGTCAATCACCCGCGGGATTGCATCGGCATGATCATTCTTTTCCAGCATTTCCGCGACCATCGCCCAGGAATTCGGGAATCCGGTCTTCTCCGGATGCACAAACATCGTCCCTTCCTGCAGATTCGTACCGATGATGAGCTTGACTCCCTCCGCGCTGCCCTTGCGGATCGCGTCAATCGGGCGCTCAGGAAGCAGGTCATCAATCACCGGACCCGGCAGGAAGATTCCCGGATTTTTGTACTGATGGACTTCCGAGACATAAGCGTGTCCTTTCAGCATCTCAAACGGATCCATTTCTTTCAGCTTTGGAATATCCTTTTCTGTCATTCCCATCGCTTCCAGATACAGATCTATATTCTGTCTGGCCATCTCGTGTGTGCATACACAGTTTGACAGGCTGCTCTGTGCGATGGCCTTCTGAAAATACCCTTTTACAGCCGGCATCGCCAGCATGTTCACAACCGTCGCCCCGCCGGCGGATTCACCATTAATCGTCACATTATCCGGATCGCCGCCGAAGGCACTGATATTCTCATGAATCCAGCGCATCGCCAGAATCTGGTCAGAAATCCCACAGTTACTCTCAAATTCTTCACACCCCGGATAGGTCGTAAAATCATAAAAGCCAAGCACACTCATCCGATACTGGAAAGAAACAAACACCAGACCATCATCCGCAAAATGCTTTCCATTATAAAGCGGTACATTCGCCGCTCCTGTGGTATAGCCGCCGCCGTGGATATAGACAAACACCGGCAGGTTTTCTCCGTATACCGGCCGCTGGATATTAATTGTCAGGCAATCCTCAGAACCCTTATTGACGCCCTCGTCATTCTGAATGGCCTCCGGGCCGTATTCTTTTGCGTCAAACACACCGTCCCAGGGTTCCATTTCCTGCGCCCGCTTAAAGCGAAGAGGACCTACCGGCGGCTTTGCGTATGGGATTCCAAGATACTCAATCCGTTCTTCCCGAAGATACCCTCTCACCTTTCCGCTTTTCGTATTTACAATGTATTCGCTCATGATTCATTCACCCCTATATTTCCACTGTTGATACCAGGACTGACATCATCAAGAGGAAGCCAATCCAGCAATTTGGGCAGCTGGCTTCTCCAGAAGCTCCAGTCATGTCCGCCCGGCATCTCTGCGTATGTAACGTCTGCACCAGCTTCCACAAGTTCCTGATGAAGCTGGCGGTTTGCCGAAAGAAGAAAATCCTCTGTTCCGACTGCCTGATAAATCTCAGGAATCTCCCTTCCCTGCTCCTTTAGCTGACGCAGCAGCCATACCGGATTTCTGTCGCTTTCCATCACTTTGTCAAAGTCTCCAAAAATCTCCATGGCAAAGCTCCGGCGCTCCATAAACATTGGATGGTCATCCGTCCTCTCTTCCAGCGTATAAAGCATCATCGCAGCGGACAGGCTGACGATTTTCCCAAAGTGATCACTGTATTTCAGTCCGTTCCGCAATGCCCCGTAGCCTCCCATAGAAAGCCCGCCAATAAAAGTATCCTCTCGTTTCTGTGAAAGAGGGAAAATCTTTCTCGTGAATTCCACCAGCTCTTTTCCGACAAATTCCCCATAAAGCGCATGGGTCGGCTCATGATCGAGGTAAAACATGTTTTCTCCGCCCGGCATTATCACCGCCAGGTCTCTCTCTTCAGCCAGAGCCTGAATCGCCGTCGCGTTCATCCAGTCCGTATGATTCCCCATGACCCCATTCAACAGATACAGGGTCTGAAATGGCCTGCATTCTGGCTTTGGAGCCCCCGGCGGCACCAGCTTGTCCGCCGGGAGAATCACATTTACAGGGACCGTCCGCATCAGAGCTTCAGACATAAAATTCATTTCTATAAATGCCATTTTCGACTCCTGTTCCATGTATCTTAAGATGTTGGGGTCAAAAGTATCTGACCCCTATGATACCTGAGAATTCCTCCGTACCTCGCAGCGAATGCGAGGTACCTTTCTGAATCGTTACTTTCCTTCAAAACTGATTCATGAAAAGGATTCTAATTATCTTTTATTAGGCTCTTCCAGATCCTTCTGAATTCCCGGAAGCTCCTTATCCAGCTTATAGCTCAGCATGATGATGAACGTAACCACAATCATAGCCACCGGCAGCCAGTTATAAAGGAAGGAAATCGCAGCCTTCGCAGAAGCACTCTGCACCGCCGCTGATCCGTCATATCCGCCAAACGCCAGAATCCATCCGAGCACAACCTGCCCGATGCCAAGACCCAGCTTCTGTGCCGCTGAAATGGCTGCGTTGCCCATACCAACCACCTTAAATCCGTCTTTCCATTCACCATACTCCAGCGTATCTGCAACCATACCGAACGCCATGCCACCTGCAGCACCGAGACCGATGCCCTTCAGGGCGTTGAACACAATCAGGAGTGCTACGCTGGTACCTGCAAATCCAGTACCCAGGAATCCGATCCCCATACCAACCAGTCCGACCATGTAGGTCATGTGCTTGCCGAATTTCTTCATAAAGAACGGGGTGAAGAACATGGTGGCAAACTGCGCGATCGACAGGGCGTTATTGACCGGTGTATAGAGTGCGTAATCTCCAAGAACATCTGCGCAGTAATAAATCGCCCCAGCTGAATACATAACAATAATGAAGAAAATTACGAACATCGCAAAAATCATAGTCAGCCAGTACCGGTTCGTAAACAAAGATTTCAGAGCCTTTCCGGTCGAAACCTCATCCTTCGGCTGCTCCCCGTTTTCCACCTGTGCAGCCGTCCGCTCTTTTGTACCAAATACACAGATCAATGCGGAAATCACAATGATAATACCCACAACGATCGTCGCCATCGTCCAGCCTTTCTGTGCCTCTGTCACATACGGCTCTGCCGCGCCGGAGAATTTCACCACCATTGCCATAAAGAATGTATTCATGCAAATATTCGCAATCGTCTGGAAAATCATGCTGATATTTCCGAGCATACCGTGCTCGTAACTGTCCGTTGTACTCAGTGAGATCAGCGAATTGTACGGAACAAACATTGCCGTGTAGAACACAGCGTTTACAAGATTATAAAGAATAAATACATATACATATTTGATCATTCCCTGCATCGACGATGGAATACTGAACAGTAAAATTGTGGACAGTGCCATCGGAATACACATTCGCACCAGCCATACTCTGGCTTTTCCCATCTTTGAATGCGTTCCATCTACAATTCTTCCCATAAACAGGTCGGACACACCGTCAAACAGCTTGGAAACGGCAATGATCATACTCACCACTCCCGCATCTACCAGCGACACGTCGGTCAGATACTTCATAAGGAAGGCCGACATCATGCCATTTACCCAGGCCATACCAAAGTTGCCAATTCCGTAACCAATCCGGTCGTTCCACCCAAGCTTCGTGTTCGGGTCATTTGTCTTTGAAGCAAAACTAAACATTTCTTTTCCTCCGTAATTCTATGTACGAATTCCAATTGCAAATCTAAACTGCAAATCCTGTTTACGAATCCGCTATGCGAATTCTGTTTACCATTGCGTTTCCTGTCCGGAAACCTCATTCCGTGCGTGTCGCCGCAACCTTCCTGCCGACTACGACCAGATCCGCCGTACTCCCGGTCAGTTGCTGCATGACATAAGCTTTCTTTCTCGGGCGGCACTCATGCCACGGCTCCTCGAAAAATCCAAAGTATACTTCCGCAAGTCCACCGATCTGATTGTCCTCGATCCCGGCTTTTTTCAGCATTCCTTCCTCGTTCAGCAGACGGAAATTGTAAATCGTCCGCACATAGGGAAGCTCGGCTGCCATCGTCAGGATTTTCCGCGTATATTCCGCCCGCTTTTCCTCTTCCTTTTCATCTCCACAGTCTGTAAATCCGGTCTCCGTCAGAATCACCTGTTTATGTCCGTCCCCGTATTTACACATCACCCGGTAAGCCGCATCATTGTAATCCTTCCAAAGATGGTCTGGTTCGAAGATATCCAGGAACAGATCCATCCCGACCTTGCTCTGATCCACGCTCATCTGATAAGGATGCCAGGACAACAGATCAAAATAGTCATCGGTATTGTCCGACCAGAATTCCCCGGATTTAATCCGGCAGTACATCTTATCCAGCGTCCAGGCAATGCCGTACATCGGCGGAAGATAATCCGGCAGGTCTCCGCCCAGCCACGGTGTGGACAGCGCCGGTGAAAAGCAGGTGACCTTCGCGTTCGGGTTTCCTTTGCGGATTCCTTTTGCGGAAAAATACATCAGGTCGATCGCGATATCCATCTTCTCATCCGCCGTAAAGGGTTCTGCGCCTTCTTCATCCAGGAATCCGTCCGGATGCAAAAAGGCATTCAGATTCCACTCGTTTCCGACCTCCCAGTTTCCTACCTGCGGGAAAAGCTTCGCCTGCGTGCACCAGGATTCCTCCAGCATATGAAGTGCTTCCATATACAGGCTGCCTTCCGTAAGATCGCGCTTTGGCATGGCATGTCCCATTTTCTGTTTGCATCCTTCCGGAAGAAACCATTCATGGCTCATCCCAGTCACTTCCAGGTCCAACTCAGCTGCCCTCTCCAGCAGCCGTCTGTGCGCGGCCACAATCTCCTCATTCGGTGTCACCGGATCCTTCAGCGTTTCAGTCAGATGCATCCAGGAGCGGTATGACGTACACCCCAGGGCTTTCACCAAATCCAGATATTCCGCCGCCATCACACCAGTGTCATTCTCTCTCTGAATTAAAGGTTCCCCCATTCCATAAAACCGTTCCGACAGCAAATCATTGTTCCTCCTTCTCCGTTAAATGTAAAAGAGCTCTCTTGTGTCTATAAACTACCACCAGAGAGCTTTTTTGTATATTATTATTTTGATAAATTTGTCTTTATTTTGACCAAAATTGCAATAAATCATGACAAGCCCTGGAATTCCGCCGGTTTGTACAATTCCCTGTACTGTTTGGGCGTCATCTGCATTTTTTTCTTAAAAATCTTTCCAAAATAACTCTGTGTAGGAAAATTCACATATTCCGCAATCTTGGAAAGACTTTCCTCCGAATAACGCAGCAGATTTGCAGCCTTCTCCACCCGGACATCACTGATAAAATCCTGAATGCTGATCCCCGTCTCCTTTTTAAACAAACGAGAGAGATATCCTTCGCTGATTCCAATTGTTTCAGCCATATCACCAAGATAAATCTTTTCCCTGTAATGTCCGTAAATATAATCCCTGCACTGTTCCGTATAGCTGGATGTATGTACCTTTTCCTTCTGCTCCCGCACCCGCTTTGCCAGCTCTTCCACCGCATGATTCCGATAAATCAGAATCTGTGTAATATCCCTGCACGCGGTGCTTTTGTTGATATAAAAACCACTGAGCCGGTACGCAACGGAAGGCAGGACGCCCCCCTCAATCGCGGCTCTGGCACATAATGTCGCCGCCACGATCGCCAGATTCCGCCAGTGTTCAATCTCACTTTCTCCCAGCCGCCCTACACTCGCGTCCATCTCCTTGGACAGGCGCACAGCCTCATCCGGATCGCCCAGCCTTACCGCATCCATAATCTGGCGTTCTTCCTGATAGGTGTGCCGGTATATATCTTCATTCTCAGAGATAATGTCAAAGCGGATCTGCTCCTGATGCTCCTTTTCACCTGTGACAGCATGATAGTTCGCATCCACCAGCTGCTGATCCGTATATTCCTCCCCGGTAATCATCTTTGCAAACACACCTGTAATCTGCAAAATCTCCATCAGAGTATGGTAATGCAGGCCTTTTTCCCATTCCTCAGCAATGCCATAAAAACGATAGAAACGGTGCCGTTCCGTTCTGGTCATAACCCTTGTGCACAGCGGTCCCATTATGTAGTAAGACCTGAAAGGCAGCTGTTCTTCCAGCGGCACAGACTTTTCGGGATGTGAAGCAGCGGCAGTTTCTGCTTCCGGCATCCCCTTCACGCAGATATAAAACATATGGAAATTATCTCTCACAATGAGCGGTTCTCTCTGAGAATCGGAAGAATCCGCTATTTTAAGACGAAGCACTTCATTATTGTAGAGAGGATTATATTCCGGGTTTTCTTCATAAGATATCAGTTGATTCTCACAAAGGTAAAAAACACCCGTATGAAAAATGCCTGCCAGATGCCTGAACAAATATTCCTGATCATTCATTTCGTCCACCCGTATCTTTTTGGCTTATGTTTTCCGATTACCTGCAGTCATCATTTTTTGCAGATACGTCTCTATTTTCCTATTTTATATCGAGACAGGCGAAATGGCAAATCCTTTTACGAAATGTTTTCATTCTCTGCAATAGACTTGCGTTAGTCATATTGCCATCTCCATAAATCAGAACGTTCAGAATAAAATATTTCAGTTGTTTATATCTTCAGCTAACCATAATTTGCTCCATAAGCTGCTGAATTGTGCCGCATACATCTTCAAACGAGATATCTCCTGCATAGTCAAAATCTCTTTGATATCTCCTCCAGAATCCCTGGATAATCATCCCCTTCACGGATATCAGAAATTCCTGCTATTTCAAATGTTACATCGTCAGCCACCTCCACTGCACATATCTCCGAAAATATTGTATGAATTGTTTCATGGGTTAACGTAAACCCTTTAATGGTCGTATCCAAATCCATAGTCGCTCTTGTGTCCACATAATCGAGGTTTATATGCCACAAATATTATAGATAAAGTCATGCATCCTGACATATAACCCGAGATCATACATGAAAGAAATACGTTCAAGCTGTGTAATCTTACGTTTCTCCTCGTACAGTTTGTCCACCCGCGTTCATGCATCAGTTCTTCTATACGGGATACTAAATCCATATCGTTCAAATGCGTCATAGCAGGTTCAGCAGATGGTTATGTCGGATTAAAAGAGCAGTTGAGACGGATAATGCGGATAGCAAGAAGGAGTAAAGGCAGCACCGCCTTGTCGATGAACAAAGTCTGCCGCTGGCTGCAGTTCATTTAACCAAAATTTCAGAAAATAATCCTACACTCTGTGCTAAAGTGTGGTTGTGATTGCCACGGTTTAAGTGGTAAAATAAAAAACAGTAAAACTATTTGCAGACTCTTTGTTGCAAAAAGCTGAACTGAAATAACAACAATGAAATAACAACGCAAATGGAGGTGTCAAATGGCGGAAAAAACAGTCATTTATTATTACTCTGGTTCCGGAAACAGCCTCTCTGTGGCAAAACACATAGGCGGGGCGCTGGGAAATACAACGCTTTTGTCCATCTACACCCTGCGGGATGACCCGGAGGTTCCGGCAGATTACGCCAGAATCGGTATTGTGACCGCTACCTGGTTTGTCCGCCCGCCGAGAGTGGTGAAGGAGGTCTGTGAAAAACTCTGCTGCTCCAGACAGCAGAAGATCTTTATTCTTGCCACCTGCGGCGGCTATGACGGTCATGTCTGCATTGACCTGAAAGCTATTTTGCAGCCGAAAACGGACTTTGCTGTTCAGACCTTTATGCTGCCCATGCCGCCCAATCACATTGTGGGGTTTTCTCCCATGCCGGACTGGATCAATCGTATCTACCTGAATCATGAAGCCAAAGCTTCTGTTAAAATAGCGGAGAAAATCCAATCGGATACGCCCACTAAAAACCGAAAGGGCGTCAACCGCAAGTTTCTTTCGTGGGTATCAGCAACTGGCAATAAAAAATTACTGGGGGTTGACCGGGACTCTGTTGAGGGCGGTTTTTACACCTCCGATGCCTGCACAAAGTGCGGCGTCTGTGAGAAACTCTGTAAAAACGGTAACATCCATTTGACGGAAGACGGTCCGGTCTGGGGCCACGACTGCCAGCAATGCATGGCCTGCATCATGTGGTGTCCAAACAAGGCCATTCGTCATCCTAATGTCCCTGAGAAGCGCAGACGCTATCAAAATCCGAACGTCACTCTGGATGATATGATGCAATCAGAATTCCATATGGATGAACCATGTATGAAAGAAAGAAGGCGAAACAGCATGTGTAAGATTTGTAAGATGGACAAAGAGGAACTCAGAAAGTTCAAGAAGGAACACAGTACATTTATCGCAGTGGGCACGACACTTATTATTGTCGGTATTGCTGCCGGGTTATGGAAGGTGATGAAGAAATGCTGTTGCGGTGGGAAGAAAAACTGCTGTGGCAGTGGAGCGGATGAAGTGTAGGACTGACTGATCCGCTGGAAAACACAGAAAACTGTGAAATGATATTTTGAAAGAAGACCTCTGCAGGAGAAAGGTGATTGGCGGGATTTAGTCTACGCTCCGCTTCGGTCGACGCTAAACAGAGATGTCCCACTGGAAGCGTAGATCGACGTCCTGACCATTTAGACCACGGAGCCATATCTGGAGCGGATAAATTTCATCCGCTCCGTTTCTCTTATGCACTGGCAACAACATTATCGCCTGCAATTACCAGAATATCATCCACCTTTACGCCAAACACAGCGGCCAGCACTACCATATTATCAATCGTTGGCAGTGCTATTCCATACTGCCACTTGTATGCCATCGGCGCTTCATCCAGTGTCGATTCATTGACAGAAGTGGTGTATACTCCTTCCATCAGATGACAGTAGTCCTCCATGGAAAGGGTTTCTTTCGCTTTCCTGCGCGACATCAGACGTCCTGCACCATGGGGTGCGGAATAATTCCATTCTGCATTGCCCCTGCATGGTCAGGACAGAGCCGACATGCACATCCGGCATATTCCCGACCACCGTTACCAGGTCTTGAAATCCTTTGGCACGGCACTTGATTACAGAGAAACCGTTTTCCGTATTCTGATATGTAATTCGTTCCACGACACAGCGGAGATGATCCATGAAAATCAGCCTCCTGTCATTCTTCTTCCGTTCTTTTCCGATTCAGATACTCGTTATATTTCGCGTTGTTATACTCCAGTTCTTTCTTCTGCATGATCTGGTTCCTGTCACTGAGGATTGCAAGCATCTCATCCACAATTTCTCCTTCCGGCAGTTCACTGTAGTGAGAGAGATAGTAAATCATCCTCTGCGCGGTAAAGTCTGTATTCAGATTCTGCGTGACCAGATCACAGAATCGCTCCTGATATCCTCTGTCCAGCATTATTTTGTACAGTTCCTGACTGACTTTCGATTTTGGCTTCATATCACATAATCACTCCCGTATTTTACTCGGGGATAAGATCGACCGGAGAAAGTGCATAAACCACAATAAGCCCGGCAAACAGTCTGGCGAGTACAGGAGTTTTTTCATCCTTCAGTGCCAGAAAAACCGCGGGGACATCCGATTTGAGCCTTCTCGTCCGTTCTTTCCATTTGCTTGTAGACTTTTGTCCCATGATGACCATCTCCCCTCAGAACAGGTGCTCCAGAAAGCTGCCATCCGGCTGCAGTTCCTCGAAACATTCTGTCAGGTTGTCATCATCCATGATCTGCAGGACACGCGGCATCCCGGCGGCCAGTTCTTTTGCCTCGTATTCCTCCCGCGAGATCCAGTAAACCCGCCCTTCTTCGGAGCTTTTCAATTCCCCTTCATAAGTGTCAGCACGATAAAGCAGTCCAACATTATGCAAACCATCGCGGTACCAGTGATAGATTCCTTTCAGTACCGGATGGTGAATGGTCAGTCCGGTTTCTTCTTTCATTTCACGGACAACCGCTTCTGAGAATGTCTCGCCAGCTTCCACATGCCCACCGGGGAAGGTGGTGCCGTTGTAGCTGCTTCCTGTCTTATCCAGAGCAAGCACCTGATCGCCATCACAGAGCATACACATATTCATAAAGATTACCTTTTCCGGTGGATGCTGTTTCTCAGCCTCCTCGCGGCGGATACGGCGTGTGATTTTGGTTCTCACACCATGGTAGTGTTTGGCTACTTCTCCATAAGGAACCCAGATATCCGCCTCCGTGATCCGCTCATAGACCGCATCCACAACCTCATCGTCATGATGTTCCATCGGGTATTTGCCGGTTCGCTCATAGTATTTTCTGGTCTCTTCGTACATCCAGACCGCTATTTTGTCCTTTTGCTTCTTCTTCAGCTGGGAATACTTTTTATTCGTCTGCAGTAGCTTCCCGTCTATCATTTCGTGATTTTTCATCCGCGTCACCCTTTGTATTTGAGCTTCGTGGCCATCCAAAATCGGGCCAGAAGGCCACTGAAGTCCAGGTCACTGGTTTGCTTCCTGCACATAAGGCTTGCACAGCCGGCCATAAACCGGTCGATAGATTTCCCGATACAAATCTTCTATCACGCAGTGCAGCTGTTCCGGTGCAGGATCCGTGTTGTCCGCCCTGTCGATATACAGAATATTATAATCCACGCCAAACAGCAGGCACTTTGTATTTGTCAGCACAGCGCCGTTTGAAAGATAAAAGTGTATTCTCCTCCGGCGGAGTGCTACTTCCCCTTCGGTCTTTGCCGAATCGGGGCTTTCCGCCTCAATAAACGCGCCGTTTTTTGCCGGAAGTGTACCTTCCAGTTTCTGCAGGAATTCGCTGCCGGTTCCGCGGCCGCGCAGTTCAGGCACGACAGCGAAATAATCCAATAACGCATACATTCCATTCTCAGTCAGAATATAACAGGCATAAGCCAGCAGGCTGTCATTGTCATAATAGCCAAAGCTTATGTATTTTCCAGCGTTTGTCATTTTCTTCATGGACGAATAAGGGCGGCGCTCACTGCGGGGGAAATCTTCCCTGACATGCGCTTTGTAAATCTGCTTCAGTTCATCCAGTTGCAGTTCTTTTATCTGTTTCACAGCATTACCTTTTCCTATGCAGCTGCGGAATCCTTTTCGGAGATTACTCCGTTATCGGCCGCAAATTATCTGATATAGTCCACCTGCATTCCGGTTCTTGGCTTTACAGGCTGCTTCTCATCATAATTTCCCAGTGCCAGCGCGCCGCATATCGTTTCGTCTGCGGTAATTCCCAACGGCTCCAGGAACTCACGAATAGACGGATTTTCATCCAGCCAGTGCAGCTGATTGATCCAGCAGGAGCCGACGCCCAGGCTTTCCGCTTCCAGCATCATATTCTGCAATGCGCAGGCCGAGTCCGCGACCGCATTCGGGTATCCCTTCCGGTTTGCGACCACGACCAGGATCGGTGCATGGTAATCAAACGCATAATTCCCGCGCCTGGACAGTTTAATGGAATTCTGGATGCTGGCGTATTGATCATCGGAAAGCTCCATCTGTAAAAAAGCTTCCTGAACCAGCCCCCGCAGGTTCTCCCTGATTTCCGCATTCATAAGCACAACAAAGTGAACTGTCTGGCAGTTGCCGCCGGTCGGGGCATAGCGCCCGGCTTCCAGGATATCAGTAAGCTGTTCCTCCGTGACCGGTTTGTCATTGTATTTTCGTGTGGAACGGCGTTCCATGATTGTCTGCAGCATTTCGTTCATTCTGATTTTCCTCCCGTCAAATTCTGAAAAGATGGTTAATCATCCATAAAAGCCTCAAATTCCTCTATGTGGTCGATCCAGTCCCTGGGAAATCGAAACGTTATTATATTGCCCCAATAGCCGGACAGCAATCCGCTCGATATCATTTGCATCAACTGTATCCCGGCCAAATATATGTTTATGTACATACGGGGAGATTGCTTTCTGCACCTTGCTCATTGTCGTTTTTACTCTTCTGACAGTCATATAACGCCCCTCATCATTCCCTTCATTTCGAAGTACTTTTTAGTAAAAGTCAGTTGTGGGAGAGCACTGCCCCGGCCGTGACCACAGCCATCATGACAGCTACCAGAAGAAGCGGTATCATGCCGTCTGCATAGCCTTTCACCTTATCCAGGCCATAATAGAGCAGATAACAGATCATACTGACAACGGCGAAGATCAGTGTTATGACCAGAAGTACGATCACTGTTGATTTCGGAAACTGTCCCTGCGCAAACAAAGCATTCAGCTCCAGAAACATCAGAGCCGTCCAGCCGACAATGAGGAACAGTTCCGTCGTCACCTGCCGCTTTAAAAGGACACTGGTTCCCACCAGCAGGACAATATAAACGACTACGCCGCCGATCAGCACCATATTTCGCGGAAACAACAACGCACTGCTCTCCACAGCGCCGCTGCCCTGAACAATCTGAATCACCGCAGCCACGCCAAACAGCAGAGCCGGGATCAGAAGCCAACCGCTCCGCAGACCCTTAACTGCGCCTTGCGGCTTAAACGCGATCAGCCACCATGCCAGGTAAAAGACACAGCAGCCAATCATCAGCAGATTCCCCGTCAGCATCTGACGGGTCTGCGCATCAAAATCTGAAAACATCAGGATTCCTCCCTGCCGCAGTCATAGTGCTGACGACTGTCATAACCGTTCTCTTTGAAATCAGAATTCAGAAAATCGATCTCTGCCGGTGTGATTTTGATCAGGTTCATGATGAATGGCAGCTTTTTCAGCGCATCTGCCGGGATTTTCTTCCACTCAGCCGCATGGATGTATTCTGCAGAAAACGGCTCTACGATTTCCGCTGTGCCGGAAACCTGCAGTCCCTTTAATTTACCAAATCCATCGTATCGGTCATAAATGGCAAGACAAACGGATTTATTCTCCTCCAGGCCAACAAATTTCCGCCCGCCTTCCGAGAACATCCAGAATGCACCGTCATGCCAGGCATATTCGATGGGCGTGCAGCGAATGAAGCTGCCGCTCCCAGTCGCGAGAGCGCAGGTGTTGTTGGTCTGGATATAATTCTCAATAGCTACCCACAGCTGAGCCGCAGGCATCTTTTTGGAAGCAGCGTCTTTCTCAATCCAGTGATTTGCCGCTGCTTTATATTCTTCATGTGTCATATTGTCGTTCCCCTTTCGTTTGCAGTGTGGTCATTAGCCTTCAACGCGGGCTTTTTCAATCGGCAGATAGCTTACATTCCTTTTACCTTTCACATTTTTATATCCTGTCTGGGTATGTCTTTCAATACAGAAAGACCAATCTTTTTGTTATGTATTGGCTCTCAGATTACCATAAGAAGAGTTCCTGCCCCAATTAAAATACATCCGATCAGTGATTTTGGAGTAAATTCTTCATGCAGAAACACAAACGCCAGTACCAGAGTAATAACAACGCTCAATTTGTCAATCGGAACTACCTTTGACGCGTCGCCCATCTGCAGTGCACGATAATAACACAACCAGGATGCTCCTGTTGCGAGACCGGATAAAATCAGAAATATCCAGCTTTTTCTGCTGATATCGGCCAGTCCATTCTGGGCATGAGTCAGAAATACCATTCCCCAGGCCATAATCACAACAACTACTGTTCTGATTGCTGTTGCCAGGTTTGAGTTAATACCCTCAATACCGATTTTAGCCAAAATAGAAGTAAGTGCTGCGAAAATGGCAGACAGTAGTGCAAATAACATCCACATACAATATTACCTCCCATTTGTAAGCTTTTCATTTGCTTTACGGCAATATTATAGTTCTTTCTTTTCGGATTGAAAAGATGTTATCCAAAACTTTAAATATAAAGTCGCAGAGACTGGCATAAAATACAGTCCACACCCCCAGAATTAACCGACAGCCCTGGACTGTAAATCGCCTGCACATTTATATTGCAATACTCAGATCTGATAGTTTCTCTTCTTCTGGATCGAGCCTCTGAATTCTGTTTTCGAGTTCTGCTATTTTGTTCTCATTCGCCCGAACAAAGTCTGTCTTTTCCTCTACGCTACCATTCAGAAACACTTCATCGAGAATATATTCCACATAGCTGATCTTCTGCAGAACTCCTATATAAAGAGGGGGGATATTCTTCATTCTAAATACAAAGAGGCCTGGATTGTCTGCGTCGCGGATAAATACTGTGCCGCCCTGGAGTTCCTGCCTGCAGGATTTACAAGGAATCACCTGTCAAGTCATAGTTAAAAAGAGCATTCATGCTGTAAAATTCACAACTCTGTTTTTTTCATATAGTTATGATTGCGCAGCTTGAATGTATTTCTTTCATGTACGATCTCGGATTATATGTCAGGATGCATGACTTTATCTGTAATATTTCCCTCGGCAGGACGCTGACCCGTTCCCTGGCCTACTGGGATATAAAAGCAGTTATCGGGATGAAGCGCCTGGACATGGTTTTCAGGCTCCTGGAAGAGAATGATTCTATCTTATCGGCAACCCAGAAGGAAGAATTGGTTGCTATGATTCAGAAAATGTAGACACTGCCGTTTCCAGCAGCCCCATCGTTTCTTCAGTATTGCGTTTATGTGCCACAAATTCAAAAAAATTCTTGATTTGTGGCATATAAACATCGATTATGCTAAATCAAAGACTTCTCAGCAGGAAAGCCATATATAGTGGCAGGATCAGGATTTGTCCGTTACGACCTACATTGTAATCTCCCAGTTTAATGGCCTGCTGTACATGATATTTTTCAGGATGCCGCAGGATGGTTTTTGTGCTTTTGGTATTGCCGGTATTGGCCTTGACTTCTACAAGCACACATTCGCCATGATAGCGAATCACAAAATCCACCTCCAAACCGCTATCCTTATGGAAATAATATAGCTTTCTGCCCATTTTGGCAAAGATATCTGCAACCAGATTTTCAAATATAGCACCCTTGTATCCATAGAGATTGCCCTGCAGAATGTCGTATTGTGTGCCATCCTCCAGCATACTGACAAATAAACCGCAGTCACGCATATAGACTTTGAAGCAGTCTTCTTCTGCATTACCGTCCAGGGGCAATTCAGTAATGGAGAGATTGTAGCACCGGGAAATAATACCTGCATCCTCGATCCACTGCAAACTGCCGGCATACTTGGCAGCGGTAGAACCCTTCTTTACTACAGAGTATTGGAACTTCTTATTTTCCTTGCCAAGCTGCCTGGGAATTGATTGAAAACACTCTTTGATCCTGGATTTATCTTTCCTCTCGGCATATTTAACCATATCATCTTCATAGGATCGTACAATATCCCGCTGTATTTGCAATACCTCATTCATCTGCCGGGTATCGACAAAGGTTTGCACGGCATCCGGCATACCGCCAACAACCGTATACTGCAGCAGGAGCTGACGCATACGATTATGAAGCGCTTCCGGCACGGGAGATTCTGTGTCCATACTTTTTATAAGCATATCTATGATGCCATCAGTAATGCCATTGGCCCACAAAAACTCTTCAAAATCCAAAGGATACATATCTGCTATCGTTTCAAACCCTACCGGAATAGACTTCGGTTCTTTGCCGTATCCCTTAACTCCCAGCAGAGAGCCTGTTCCAATCACATCATATCGTCCGTCGATTCGGAAAAATTTCAAGGCCGTTCTCGCTTCCGGACAATCCTGAATTTCATCCAGCACCAGCACGGTTTTTCCGGCTTCAAATACAGCGGAACTTCCCAACAAAGCAGTAAGCATCATAACGATATTATCAATCTCCAGAGATCCGGCAAATACAGAAGCATAATCCGGATTTTCAAAGAAATTCAGGTAAATCACATTTTTATAATTCTTATGGGCAAAATCCAGCACGGAAAAAGTTTTTCCGCATTGTCTGCAGCCCTTCACAATCAGAGGCTTACGATTCGCAGTGTTTTTCCACTCCAAAAGAGTCTGTTCAATTTTTCTTTTCAGCATTGATAGCCACCTCCCTGTCATCTGTCATATAGTATACTCACAGACGTTGATTTTTTCAAGGGACTTTTAAATGAAAGTGCAAATTTTCCAAAGCGACTTTTTATATAAAGTGAAAACTTTTTCAAAGGACTTTTAACGGTAACATTTAACTTTTGTGTACTAGTCAAACAGCACATAAAATGTTTTTGCGTATATACGCATTTTTGATTCGATGATTGGAGAAAATTCGAAAACCAGTTACTGTTATTCCAAACAGCTGCCGGGTGATTTCCGGGCGTTTACCGGATCGTTTTCAGGCGCTCACCGGGAGTTTCCCGGGCTTTTCCCAGATGATCTCCGGATGATAATTAGTCAGAAATCGGGAAAATATCGGGACGCTGCCGTGTAGCTTTCATCTGAACAATGATTTATAATAGGGCAATCACGCGGGAACGAAGCTGAGCAGTACAGAAAAATTGCTGCGTGTAAATTATAAGGGGAGGTTACAGCGATGAAGGAAGAAACAGAAAGATTATGTCTTATCACGTTTCATCTGCCGCCTGCTTCGCAGCAGCCAAAAACGGTTCCACTGTCTTTGAAGGAGTCGGGAAATGCAGAATTCCATAGGGAATGCTGTATTCCCATTCCATCGGTATCATCTTAAGTAAGGCCATTATATATCATTTCCAAATCGGCAAGTTTTATACACGATCGAAAAGTACGCTTTAAGAGATTCTTGTTCTGACGCAAAAACAGCACAAGTTTAATCCCGTGCCGCTCCTTCTTATATCGCATTTATTTTTTTTAAATTTGACCGCATCATTAACAGTAAAAAATGGGACAGTAAGGCGTCACTAATAAAGTATATTTAAGGCATGTAACGAAATCTCCATGCCGATACAGAGCTGCTTATAATTTGAAAAATCTTCATTTTGCGAGATTTCTCATGTGAAACTCGATTCGTCTTCACTCGTTGGAGTCAGGGAAGCTAAGAGGCTACCTGACAAAAGAGTGCGTACCTGTTCCAGATATTCCGAAAGCATTTCATTGTTTCCGACAATAATTTCATCGAATTGTGATTCTCCAGCCGGACGACGTAATACCAGATCCAAATACTGCGATTTTCCAGGATCTAATTCGTTACCTTTGAGCAGGGACATTGGCTTCGCGGGAACAGAGGAGGAAAAGCCGAGTGTGCAAGTAAATCTCCCAGCAGCAAAAGAAAAGCTTACATTTCATATTCAAGCTCCAGATCATTTGCACGTTCCCAGACGGTCTTCAAATCGTTCTGCAATTCTAGTCGGGAACCGGCAGTATCATTTCTGAGTTGTCAGAAGAATAGCATAAACTGTCAGGATTATCAACCTGAGTTTTCTAAAACTTTCTTCACAACCAAAACCTTTCTAACAGTTTGGGAAAAAGGCTTCAAAAACCGGTAATGGAGATGAATTATGTAGAGCTCTACATAATTCATCAAACCAGTCTAATATACGCAGCATATCTTCCGGGATACGCGCTCTGCACTCTGCCATAAGCAACGCCGGTATTCCGTAAAAAGCTTCCGCCATGCTCCCGGCAATAGCAGTCAGGGTATCGCAGTCGCCGCCAAGAGAAACCGCTGTGCGGATGACATCCTCAAAATTATTTCCTTCCAGGAAAGCGGTAATTGCCTCCGGTACTGTCTCCTGGCAGCTTTCCACATGATGATAGTGAGGACGTATCTCGTCGCAGGTCCTGCTCAAATCGTATCCGAATTCCTCTGTCACATATTTTCTGATCTGTTCCTTGCTGTTTCCTGTCCGTGCCAGGAAAATAACAGCAGCAACAGATTCAGCACCTTTGATTCCCTCCGGATGGTTGTGCGTTACGTCAGCGGTTGCCCTGGCAACTTTTCTGGTCCGCTCCAGCGTACCATACAGCCATCCCGCGGCCGACACACGCATTGCGGAACCATTTCCGTAACTTCCATACGGCGCAGGATTTTTCTGCGTCAGCCAGACACGGAACCGGCCGCCATATCCGGCATAGGGATATTTTCGTCCCCATTTCTGCATGGATTCGGTCACAAGCTCCCTGATTCGGTCAA
>JAJQBI010000058.1:85182-109073 GCA_021203365.1 Clostridiales bacterium | reverse complement strand
GATATGTTTAAGAACTTCAAATAAATATTAGTCAACATTATTTAAAATTGAATAATTGTCTTCACTGAATCACTCTTTCCGCTTATCAGTTCTTCAAATGCACTTTGAATTTTCTCCAATGGATATACTGCTGTAATCATTTGTTCAGGATGAATTATTCCTTCATCCATCCATTGAATCACCTCGGGAAAACGTCCACAATTCATTCTAGAACCAATAAATTCCAATTCTTTTTTGGTTACCCAAACCGGGGGAATTTCCATAGGTTTTGTATCAAACGCCAGCACCACAATCCTGGCAAGAGGTGCAGCCAAAGTAATTCCGGATTGGATTGTTTCAGTTGTTCCTACTGCATCTATTATAATATCTGCTCCTCCAGGATAAAACAATTCGACTGACTCTGCCAAGCTCTCTTTTTGGGAATTCACTGTTCTATCCGCTCCAAATATTTGCGCCCGTCTCAATTTTCTATCATCAATATCACTAATTAAAATCTGAGCCCCTAAGCCTTTGGCTGCCTGCAAAATGCAAAGTCCAATTGTCCCTGCTCCTATAATAACAATACGATCTTCTGCAGAAGCTCTTGCTTTAACTAATACGTTCGAAGCAATTGAAAATGGTTCTACTAGTGCAGCCTCCTCAAAACTGACAGTCGATGGATATCGATACAATAAATCCGCATTCACAACAATAAAATCCTGAAATGCTCCATCCATCTGAACTCCAAAACATCTAACCTTCTCACACACATTGGGATGTCCTTTTATACATGTACGGCATCTACCACAGGCGATCACTGGATCCATTACTACACAATCACCTTCCATAACATGTACTACCTGTTCTCCTGTTCTTACAACAAGGCCAGATACTTCATGACCAAGGACTCTTGGCAATTGTACATCTGTACGCCCTTCTTTGAAAATATGTAAATCCGTACCACATATTCCAACTGCTTTCACCTGAACCAATGCTTCATTCTCTCCAATAGAAGGAAGCTGATCTTCAATTTCTATTTCGATTTTTCCAATTTCCTTTAATCGAGCCACTCTCATTTTTTGTATTCTTCTCCTTCGTTTACATCATTTTCGATTTAACCTAATTGAACAAAGTGAGCGTCCTGGTAGGTTATACCTATGGATTTTCAATCTTTTCTTCTGCTTGAGATTATATCGGATTTCTCCTGCAAATACCACATGAATTTATAGGCTTTTCAGAGAAATGGGTACAACAACTGAACCTCAGCGAGAGGTTTTTGCGAATTATTAAGGAGCAGGAGCTTCAGCATCTTTGTGGCATCAGAAGCTGTGGTTTCCCAAGCTTTCCTCCGCATGATTTACACACGCATACCTGTAGACCATAAAGCAGGTTCAGTATTTCGGGCATTTCCTTTCCCCGGAGTTTTGACAGATATTTCTGGCATCCAAGAAGATTCCTGTATAAGATAAGCGTTTTCCCTTTGCTCCAAGAACAAAGAAACCCATAATGGCGGATCCTCACATAACGTTTCGGATGCACATGCATCAGGAAACACCATATGAATTCGACGCCGGATATTGTTTTCTCTTTCCATTGCCCTTCATTTCGGTAATCTTTTACGGAAAAGGTGACCGTGTCTTCGTCCATACGGACAATGCGGTGGTTACTGATGGCAATCCGGTGGGTATATTTTCCAAGATAGCTGATCACTGGCTGCCCGCCATTAAAGGCTTTTTTGCAGTAAAGAACCCATTCGGTATTGTAACAGGAATCTTCCCGGTCAAACGGGCTCTGGATGTCCATGAGAGACTTGTTGCTGACGTGGAGATATACTTCCGTGGATTTCGGATCACGATGTCCAAGCAGTGCCTGGATGTTCTGACGTTCGCCCCCTGTTCCAGAGTGCTGACAGTCAGATACCCGCCAGTGAATTTATTGGGGAACAGAATGCCGCGGGGCGCGGCCCTTCTCAAACCAGTAACGGGTAAGAAGATCCAGGCAACGTTTAGAAAGGATCGTATAGCGGTCCATCCGGTTTTTGGTGTCACGGATATGGATCTGCATTTTTGAACGGGAAATATCATCATAATGGCAAGTGGATTACTTCTAAAACACGCATTCCGGAAGAATATATGACCGCGAACATTCAGGCTGTGAAGCTGTTGCTGCACGGAGGTACATTTGAAAAATAAAAACGCCTGCAAAGCGTAGAATTTATTAAAAAACGGCTGTTTTCGTTAGAAAAAAGAGCCTGTTTTCTGATATTTTTAGATGGCCCATGTAGTTCTAAATTGATGAAGATGTTTCAGAAATAAAAAATACGGAAAACCTTTTTTCATTTTCTAACGAAAAATCAGATAATTCCGCATTTTTAAAGCGTTCCCGAGGTGATTCGAACACCCGACCTACCGCTTAGGAGCGAGTCCCGAAAATGGTACTTGTAAATCAATCCTGATCAAAAGCATAATACAGCCTGTACGGTGCCACAAAGGAGTTTGTGTCGATCAGAAACTTCTCTTTTTCTACCATCCCACACCTCCCAGATTCCGGGCCACTTCTGAAAACGTCTTTCTGCTGGTATTGGTCAAACGGTACGCTTCTGTATAAGATGTCCTGCCCATATGGATGCTTTCGCACAACGCCTTTACAAAACATTTGTCAAGACGCGCACCCTGCGTATTATAATAATTACCCCCACTGCTTTCCCTGATTTCTTTCATTTTTCGGAAATTATCAATGGCGGTTTGGACTATCTGATTGTAAACATCTTTGCCTATTTTACCGCAGTCCATTGCTTTTCTGGCTACCACAATCTCACCACATCGAAGCTGTTTTGCCAGCTCTGCAACTGCTTTTGGCACATCTTCCTCTGCGTCATTCCATTTTTCCAGAAAAACGCGTTTGGGAACCAGCAGTTCACCAGCAACAGCATTACAGATTCTTTCCAGGTCACTCACCCCGTCTGCCCTGCTGTGCCTGGCATTATAGAGATCATTCTCACCAATCCAAATGTGCGCAGCTTCATGAAGCAGTGAAAACAGCTTTGCTCCGTTGGAATCACCTGTATTAATAAAGATAAGCGGTGCCCAATCATCCACCATAACAAAGGCTCTGAATTCATTTACGTCAAGAACACGGTGCGTATTCTTCCCGACAACGCCGCTCATCATCACAAGGACTCCGCATTCCTCCAGCCTTTCACGAATATACATGAAAGCATCTCTGGAATTCCGGCAGTTTTCATACCAGCTTTCTGGAATCTCTAAATCCTCTCGTATCCTGCTGACGATGGCATCTGTTTCCTTCTGCCCTTTCATGCATCCAACAACCGGCAATATATCAAATCCGAGATCCTGCCTGTATTCCCGCATCCAATCCTGAACCTTTTCCATTTCGTTCATGGTATCTATCAGATTGCGGCTGGGATTGGCAAGCTGGATGCTGTCAACAGTGCGGTATTCCAGCAGCTTAATCTCCTCTGCCGGTGGTGTCTGAAGGAAAAAATATCCCAAAGGAATATTGGATTTCCTGCTGAATTCTTCTATTTGATGAAAAGTAGGAGTTTTTGTGCCATTAAGCCAATTCGCTATATTGCCCAACAGCTTTTCTCCGAGCTTTTCTTCCTGCGTCTGATTTAACGCCCAGCGGATAATCTCTGGCTGAACGTTCACATTAACCATTGGCATAGCACATCCCCCTTCCCTGTCTTCCTTACAGTTAATTATAGCGATTAATTCTCGTTCCGCAAGAAAAATTTTCACCCTGCAGATATTTTCCCTGTTTTCCGAATGAGCCACATTCACTCCATGGAATCGAAAAGCGGGCAGCACCAACCGTTTCCGGCTGATTCTGCCCACTATGTATTAATTGCTCTCATCACTGATTTTCAACAATCAGAAAGCACGATTTATCTGGCTCGTGTTCTTTATTTTTACACTTCTTCAATAATGCACGCATGATGCTTTCGGCTTTCGCCTTTCGCATCCTTATCATAGTTCACCCCGACAAGCATTACCCTGCCGCCGAAGCCTTTCAGCTTTCCATCATAGCGGTTGTCGTGTATCTGCTGAATCGCGGTATCCGCAGATTTGTTATACTTGAGTTCTATAAGCAGCGCGGGTTTGTCAGTTTCCTTTCGCGGAATGAAAGCATAATCAGCGAACCCTTTTCCTGCGGGCAATTCGCGGAATATCTCGTAATAATTCTGTGCTGTGTAATATGCCAGAAGAATTGCGCAGCTCAATGAATTCTCATCATTATATTCCAGACTGGATGTGCAGGTCTCATGTGCGAGTTCCAATGCTTCTGCAACGGTCTGTGCATCGCCCTGAATCGTTGCATTCAACAGATGATCCGACTGTGACAGAGCCTTGTTTACTTTATTCCACTTTGTACTTTTCACCGCCGTTTTAAAGGCATCCGCAACCTCAAGGTTCGGAATATATACTTCTTCTTCTTCGTTCACATCATATGCCAGATACCCCAGATGTATCAATAACGTCAGCACATCATCCCGGCTTTCAAGGGAAATGATGTCGTTCTGGAATGTGCTGGTGTCCACTTTAATGCGCTGGCCTCCCAACATCAGGATTATCGCATCCTTCAAGCCATCGAAGCCGCTTGTAATATAGCTTTTCAATGATTCAAATGTTTCAGATGCCCTCCAGTAATTTCTGAACTTCTTCTTACGGATTGCCAGCATAACGGAATTGGGGTTATATACGGATTCCGATCCTTCAAAAGAGTAACCGTCGTACCAGCATCTCATTTTCTCATAATCGGCTCCTGTCTGTTCACAAAGCTCTTGTACTTCCCTCTCTGAAAATCCCACGTAAGGCAGCAGCTCGTCCGGATTTACCATGGTATACTCCTGAAAATCAGTCAGTGCAGACTCGGTACCATACTTTTTGATTGGAAGAATTCCTGTCATATAGGCTCCAACGATTGTTTCATCTGTAGCCGTGCCGCCCTTAAACAAGCCTCTCAGCAGCTGGACATATTCTTCCTGCAATTTCTCATCATCTTTCGCTTCCCGAAACAGAGCATCCCATTCATCAATAATCACAAAGAATTTTCTATCTGTCTTCTGGCTGATACCTGTCAACGCATCCGGAAGATACACTTCATCCTCTTTCACATAAGCGGGAAATGCTTCTTTCAGCTCATGAATGACCGCCGTCTGCATATCTGCCAGAATATTGGTCTTTCTGGTCCTTGACCGGGATATAAACCATGTAATATCCATATATATCACATCATACCGGTTCAGATGTTCTTCAAAAGATGGCTTTTTTGAAATCTCCAGACCATCAAACAGCGCACGTGAGTCACAGCTCCTATCATAGTAGGCACACAGCATTTTGGCCGCAAAGGACTTGCCAAACCGCCTTGGGCGGCTGAAACTTGTCAGCTTCAGCGGTGTATCCAGCGTACTATTCACATAGTCGATCAGTCCAGTCTTATCAACATACAGGCCGTTCAATATCGTCTCAAATCCTTTTTTCCCCGGATTTAAATAAATACCCATCTACCTCACCCTGTTCTTTCTGTTCCTTTGCACACCTTTAGCATATTATAACCTTTTTTCTCTTTGTTGAGAAGATGGCAACTAAAACAAATATCATCAAAATCTGCTTCTCCGCAAAAAAGAGAAAGTGGGCCGCACCAACCATTTTTCGGTTGATTCTGCCCACTATGTATTTCAGATATTCTTTGCCAACATTTTCAGGATGGATGCAAGTTCCGGAGAGCTCGCCAGTTTCATAAGTGTCTCAACATCAATAGTGCTGCCCGTGCCTGCCCCGGCAGGAGATTCGTTTGCCGCCGCGGGTTCCGGTTTCTGCGGTTTTTCATCCTCGATCCCTTTCTTTTCATAAAAGGCCTGTTCGAACAACTCGGCGTTATGCTTCCTGTCCTCATCGATGATATGCGAATACTGGTCTGTGACCATTTTCGCCTGCACGTGGCCGGAATCACCCTGTACTGCCTTAATATCGCCGCCGTTCAGTTTCAGCTTATAGGTGATGCTGGAGTGGCGGAGACTGTGGAATACAACCTTTGGAAAACCATGATCCTTCCTTTTCAATATTGTTATATCTATTATCTTTTATCTATCAGATAATTTCAATTTGCCAATTCCGTTTTTAGTTATCATTTTCAGCAATTTGCATCTACAATAATCATACATCTTCCGTTTTTTAAACCCAACATAAAGTGTCAAAAACATTTTCTCCCATCTGTTATCTGTTCCCCCATCCTGCCATTGCCAATTACCAAGGGGCAAAACGTATAACTCCGCCTCAAAGGACCTCATAAATGTATCTTTAAATCTTCCATTTACGCAGCCCCGGTTCAAAGCCTATGCTGAACATCGTTGAAATTAACGGATATCTAAGGGAAAGCAATCACTAACCTCTGCAGTAAAACATACTATGTGAATACATCCCATTATTGTTCCAACATTCCACTCTTCAAAAACACCTTGCATTTTAAGAATCAATGTATTACCTTATATTCAGGCTTCCTGAATTAAAACCCAAAAACTGTTATTTGAAAAAAGCAGGAGATCTCCATGATTTATACGGTAACTTTAAATCCCGCTCTGGATAAAACAGTGGAAATCCCTTCCCTGACCGTGGACACCGTAAACCGTATCACACAGATGCGGACAGACCCCGGCGGCAAGGGAATCAACGTCTCCAAGGTCATTCAAAGTCTTGGTGGTCAGAGCATCGCCCTGGGCATCCTGGGCGGCCATACCGGATTGTCCGTCCAGAACGCTCTGACTCAAATGGGACTGGCCACAGATTTTATCTTCGTAAATGGGGAAACCCGCACCAACCTGAAAATTATCGACCCGGTTCACCACACCAATACAGATATCAATGAGCCCGGCGTCACCGTATCCGGAGAAATCCTGCGCCAGATGCTGACCCGGCTTCTGGACCGTCTGAAACCGGATGACATCGTAGTGATCTCCGGAAGCGCCCCCAAGGGCTGCCCGGGAGATACCTATTATATCTGGACCAGAGCCGCCGCCCAAAAAGGCGCCAGGGTTTTTCTGGACGCGGACGGCGAACTCCTGCGCACCGGACTGCAGGCCTCTCCCTTCCTGATCAAACCCAACCGCCGCGAGCTCTTTGAGCTGATAGGCCAGCCCCTCTCCACACCCGAAGCACTGACCGCCGCCGCGCGTTCTCTGAGGGAAAAATATAAAATCCGAAAAGTCGTGGTCTCCATGGGCAGGGAGGGTGCTCTGTACATAACCGAGAAAGAAAGCCTTTTCGCGGAAGGGCTGAAAATACCCACAGGCAGTACAGTGGGCGCGGGGGACAGCATGGTCGCCGCCCTCGCCGTGGCAGAGGAAAAGGGGCTTCCCCTGGAGGAGACCGTCCGCCTCTCCACGGCCGCCGGAGCATCCAGTGTCATGTGCAGCGGAACACAGGCCGCGGATTATAAAATCATAAAAGAATTGCTTCCAAAGGTCCGATTTCATAAAATATATTAAAAAAAACGTCTGTTTCGCATCCCCGAAATAAAAGCGGAAATGCCACAGGAAGAGAAGATATCCCCCTTTCGCAGCATTTCCGCTTTTTCTAAACCACAGCCTCAATCAGCAGCCTGTCCCCAAGCACAATCTCTTTTATTCCCGGCTTTTTATTTTTGTTAAAGTTAAAACTGAGCATATATCCTTTCTTCATATGAAAATAGTCAAGGTAACCGGAAAGCTGTTTCTCTCCCCGCTCATTGTACGCGTTGCCCCGCCACAGCTTCAGCTCAAGAATATTCTGCTCTCCCTGATAAAAAATAACAAGATCCATCCGTTCACGGTTTCTGGTCTGCGGCTCTATGCTGTAATTTCCAATTCCGTTAATGATTGGTTTTAAAAAAAGGAGAAAATATTTTCTTCCTGTGTTTTCCAGAAAAGTTTCATCTTCCTGATTATACAGTTCATCAAATGTTTGAATAAACTTCTCCAGAATCCGCCGGATATCCAGATGACCGCCTGTTATAAACTGATTTTTTTCCTTCGCACCGGCATCATACATTTTACTTGTCATAAATTCTTCCGCTATAAAGTTATTATAAAGCACAGTCTCAAAAATGCGGTTTGAAATCACTGCCTGATCATTTTCATTCCGTATAAACCCAAACATGGCAGCATCTTTAATATAAGGACTCGTCGCTACATATGGAATGGGCTTTCCGTTAAACAACAACTCATAAATCACTGTTCGAAGCTCCGGATAATACTCCAGTTTTCCCATAAGAGATTCATAAAGAGGATTATCTTCTTTCACGATTCGTTTCTCCGCTTCATAAAACCCTTCCTTTGTCCAGGCCTTACTTTTTCCCGGAAACATACTGCTTCCCGCTATTTTTTCATCTAAAAGCTTACAGATACGGGAAACCAGCACCGGATATCCGGATGTGTAATTATATATTAATTCCGAAATACCGCTGATATCCATGCCAGTATTATAATCCTCTTCATACTGGGTCAGCATGCTTATGATATCCGTCACCGAGAAGCTCATACGCACATCAAAATCCGCGGCAATATTCCATGGACTATTCGATTTATGATCTCCTTCCGGGCGAATTTTTCTCGCAATATTGCGAACATCATAAACTCCCGCAAGGATAACCGACTGAAATGTAGCGCTTTCCGGCCTTTTCAGATAATATGCACGCAGCTGCGCCAGAAAGTCTAAAAAGATCTGATTATCCGCCGCTGTATCCACCTCATCGATAATCAGAACAATCCTCCTGTCTGCCTTCCGGCACCATGTACTTAAAACTCTGAAAAGATCCTGTAAAAAATAAACGTTTTCCGTTTTCTTTCCAAGCTCTCTCACCTTCTCTTCAATCCCATCCGGAAAACATTCGATATTATACAGCAGTTCATTCGCAAACGCACTTATAAATACAGGCACCATTTACATTAAATCTTCTCACCACCAGCCAGAATCTCCTTTCCCGTCCGTCCTCCATTAACCCCTGTTTCAGCAATTTTACCATGCGTATTCTGAAATAGCAAGGCAGAAGCAGTCTTCCATACTAAAATTCCCCACGTATTGTACGCAGGGAATTTATGGCAAGGGCAAAACAATTTATCATTTACTATAATGCAGGCCGCTGTCCTTCATCCCTTTCTTGTACACAGCATGAACATGAGCGTCGGGTTATAAAACTCGTCTTTTTCAAGATAAATCCGGCTGCTGATGCCAAGATCAATGGTAAATTCCTGAAGCTTCATGGCGCTTAAAGTCTCCAGATCCCAGGCCGGGCGGCTGCAGGCACTGATAGGAAGCTGGCGTTTGATGGCCTCATTCTCCAGAAGAAGATCCATCCCCAGCTGATGGTGTGCGTGCTTCTTTGGAAGCCGGGATACATCCGCACTGTTCTCCAGGCCGTAGTTGGCGTCAAAATTCAGCAGAGTCCCGCCCTTTTTCAGCACACGGATCCACTCCCGGTAGGCCTTCTCCGCGTGGGGCAAAGTCCAAGTGAGGTTCCGGGAAATCACCGCGTCAAAAGTCTCATCGGGGAAGTCCAGATTTTCCGCGTCCATCTGAAGGAACCGGGCCTCCACGCCTTCCTCCCCGGCCAGCCGGATCGCAGTGCTGACCATCTCCGGCGTCAGATCCACCCCTGTCACCTGATGGCCTTCCCTGGCTAAAAGAATGGTAAAGAAACCGGAACCGCAGCCCACGTCCAGAATCCGAAGACTGTCCCGGATTCGCGGACAGACCGGACCGCCCTTTGGATCCTCCGTCTCCCCAAAGCCCTCTTCCCAGCGGTTTCTGGTAAAAAACAGCTGGCGGTTTATCTCATCCATCCAACGCTGTGCCATGGGACTGTGAAGCTCTGCCCGCTTCTGCGCAAGAAAGCTTTCACTTCGCCGGCCCCAGTATCGGACAATGCGGTTTTTGCGGTCATCCGGTTCCTGAATCAAAGAAGAATCCTCTTTCCCTGTACCGTTTTGCTTCATGATTATAAAATCCTTCCTGGAACCACATTCAAAATATTCCGGAACCGGACCGGCCAGGCTTTCCACTGTCTCGTTCATGATCTGACTCATAGGCTTCCTCCGTTCTCTCTGCGTCCATTTCCTTTCGTTTTCTCATCCGTCTGAATGATTATAAAAAAAATCAGAGTTCCCCGCAACCCTCCCCCGGGGATAAAAATGAACGTCTCCGGACCGGCGCGGCGAAAAAACATCCGCTTCAAAAACAATATTGAACCCCAAAATCACATATGCTATAATGCTATGATACAAGGGACCAAAGGTCATGAACAGCATGTCACCGCAGGCGCCCTGTGAGGAAATCCGTGTATCATAGCGACAAAATACCTTTTGTCGCTTCAATCATGCCATCGAGAATAATAACCATAACCGCAGCCGATCACGCACATACAGCATACGCCGTCCGGCTGCGCTCACAAAACGGAGAACAGGAAGAAATGACAAAAGAACAGCTGGCTCTTGCGGTTATAGAGCGACTGAAAAAAGAGTATCCGGACGCGGGCTGCAGTCTGGATTATGACGATGCCTGGAAGCTGCTGGTCAGCGTCCGGCTGGCGGCTCAGTGTACCGATGCCCGGGTAAATATTGTTGTGCAGAAGCTTTATCAGAAATATCCGGATGTAGCCGCCCTGGCCGCCGCAGAGCCGGAGGATATTGAGGCCATTGTCCGCCCCTGCGGTCTTGGAAAAAGCAAAGCCCGAGATATCAGCGCCTGCATGCGCATCCTTCATGAAAAGTATCAGGACCGGGTTCCGGAGGACTTCAACGCCCTCCTCGCCCTTCCAGGTGTGGGCCGCAAAAGCGCCAACCTGATTATGGGCGATGTGTTCGGAGCACCGGCCATTGTGACCGACACACACTGCATTCGCCTTTGCAACCGCATAGGACTTGTGGAAAACACCAAAGACCCCAAAAAGGTAGAGATGGCTCTCTGGAAAATTGTCCCGCCCCAGGAAGGCAATGATCTCTGTCACCGCCTGGTATACCACGGCCGGGAGGTCTGTACCGCCCGCACAAAGCCCCACTGTGAGCGCTGCTGCCTGGAAGACATATGCCGCAAGGCCGGCCTCTGAAACGAAGAAAGACAAAACAGAATTACGATCTATACAAAAAGGCGGAAGGATCAAAGATCCTCCCGCCTTTTTCTTACATCCGCAGCTTCTTGTGCATCTCCCGCAGGGCATCTCTCCTGCGGAACAAAAACAGCCATACCAGAAGCATGAAACTGACGCCCACGCACAGAACCGAGGGCCAGTCAATCCGCACCACATCCAGCAGAACCAGGAGCAGCGGCACAATCCCCAGCCCTCCGGTCTGAAGAAGATAATACATATATTCCTCCCTCTCCATCCGCTGCGTGGCCGCAATCCCGATCATTGCACTTATGGCCGCCAGAATGGCCACCGGGAGAAGAATATCCACAGACCAGCCCCGCCAGCCGGTAAAAACATCCCACAGGATCCCCGCCGCGCAGACAATCAGAAGCTCCCAGGTAATATCCTTGAGAATATTCCTCCGCTTTCCCCAGGCCACCGAAACCAGCAGCCAGCTGCAGAACGCCCCCGCCGCCACAAACCAGGACCATCCCATGTGCCGATCCGGAATAAAATCCACCATGGCGCACAGTACCGCGGTCAGTATACACAGGAAGGTAAACCACTCAAAAACCCTTGCGCTGGTTTTCGCCTCCCCTTCCTTTCGCCCTGGAAAACGGTTTTCCTCCTCCCGGACCGAAAGACCTTCCTCTTTTAAGATCCCCAGGAAATTCCGCTCTACATTTCCGCTGACAAACTGGGTGGTAAATCCCAGCGCCAGATCATTTCCAAAAGAACAGGAACAAAGATGCAGGCTCTGTGCACAGCAGAACAGGCCAAACCGCTCAATATACGCCTCATACTCCGGCGGCATCCGGACCACACCTACATTAGAGTAAACCGCCGTGATCCCCCGGTGTCCAACCCGGGTTCCTGCCATGAGGAAGGGCTTTTTAAGTTCCAGGGGGACCGCCCGGAGAACCGGGTGTTTTTCCAGGCGGACCAGTCCGCTCATGCGCCTTGCAATATTCTCACGGTCCAGCTCTCTCTCAAACTGCGCCTTCACCGATCCCACCACATCCGCCAGTATCGTCTCCCCGGAAAAGACATAACGGACCTCAATCCAGCCAAAGAAATTTGCCATGGACCTGGAAGGAAAATAATTGCGCAGATTCACCGGAATCATCAGCCCGACGGGCTTTTTCCACTGATTCTTCGGAACCTCCCGGTGAATGGCCGTCAGAAGAACCGCTGTCAGATAAACCGTAATGGAAACCCCATATTCCCGCGCCCTTGTCAGCACCTCCGATACCGGGAGAATCACCTCCGTGACACGCATATCCTTCTGGAGGACCTTTTCCCCGTGAAGCTGATACGCCCTCGGAGCCCTCTCCTTTTTCCCCCGGATGTCCCTGGAATAATACTGGGAAAAGCTGTCCTCCTCCATATCCTTTCCCGTTACGTCTTCCTCTCCGGAAAGCTCCGGAAATGTCTCATCCGGATGAGCCAGAATCAGATAATTTTTCACCAGCTCCCGGAGAAAATACAGGGCGCCTGTCCCGTCTGTAAGCCCGTGAAACACCTCAAAATTGATCCGGTTTTCATACCAGGTCACCTGAAATAACAGCGACTTTTTATCCCGTATGTAAAGAGCGCTGCAGGGCGGCCGGCTCTCCGGCTGCGCATCCGCCTGAATTTCCCGGTGCTCCAGATAATACCAGAACAGCCCCTTGCGCATCACGGCCTGAAAAAGGGGGTATTTTTCCATGGCTCGATCCAGAGCCTTCTGAAGAACCGCTCCGTCCACATTCTCCCGCAAAAGGCAGTAAAAACGAAACACACGGGTATCCATCTCGTCCGTCACCGCCGGAAAGGCAATGGCCGCGTTGTCCAGTCTTCTCCACTGTGAATGTCCTGTTTTCACGACGCCTCCCTCTCCCTTTTCAAGAATTCATTGATAAATTCAAAGCTCTCCCGCACATGCACAGACAGGTTTCCCAGCGCCAGAAAGCCGTGAAGAGCCCCGGGAATACGGTGAATCTCCGCGTAATTCCCCGCCTTTCTCAGGCGCCGGCCATAATCCTCCCCCTCATCCCGAAGAGGATCAAACTCCGCGGTCAGAATCAACGTATCCGGCAGCCCGGAAAGGTTCTCCGCCAGAAGGGGCGCGAAATAGGGATTCTCCCGGTCCTTTGGATCACTCTGGTACAGCTCCAGATAATCTTCCATTTTTTTCGCAGTCAGGAGATAATCTGTCCCGTTTGTGCGCACAGATTTATAGGGTGATTTTTCTGTATAACAGTTGTTCAGCGCCGGATAAATCAGGATCTGCCTTCTGGGATTAAAATCCCCGGTATCCCTGGCCTTCAGGCACACTGCCGCGGTCAGATTTCCTCCGGCGCTGTCCCCCAGGATGGTAATCCTGTCCGGATCCAGGTTCAGGAAAAACTGATTGGTATAAAGCGCTCTTGCAGCCATATAACAATCCATAAGCCCCGTTGGAAAAGGATGCTCCGGCGCCAGGCGATATTCCACCGCGACCACCATCTGCCCCGTGGACTGCGCCATCCGGGCACACACCCGGTCATAGCTCTCCACGCTGTTGGTCACCCATCCTCCCCCGTGAAAAAACAGGAGAACCGGCGGGCGGGTGCCTCCTTCCGTCTCCTTTTTCATAACCTCTTCAGAAGGAAAATAAAGACGGATGGGAACCTGGTATCCCTCGTTATATACCTGGGCGTCCAGCTTCCGGTAAAATATTTTCATGGGATCCAGCCGTTTCAGATCTGCCAGCCGCCGGGAGGCCTCCACCTCAATTCCCCCGTAAGAGAGCGCGTGAAGAAGATTTTTCATCGGCTGAGAAAAGGTATGATCCCTGCGCTTCCTTTCTTTTTCTGTCATAGGCAGACGTACTCCTTTCAGAGCGATTTTTCAGACAGGGCGCGTCGCTCCCCGAAGCCATTCCCGTTCCTCTGGTTCCAGGAAGGGGGAAAGGGTTTCACAAACCTGCCGGTGGTATGCGTTCAGAAGCTCCCGCTCTTTCCGGCTCATCCGCTCCGGGGCCACTCCATCCAGATCTATGGGGGCCATCGTCAGATACTCAAAGCACATAAACTGGCCCGCAGGGGTTTTCTCCGCCTTTTTGCACAGAAGCAGGCTTTCGTGGCGGATCCCGAACCTGCCGGCGGCGTAATATCCCGGCTCATCGGAGGTAATCATCCCTTCCTCCAGAACGGCGGATTCACTGCGGTCCGGCGCCTTTTTCCAGCGAAAACCGTTGGGAGATTCATGGACATTCAGGTAATATCCAACGCCATGACCCGTTCCGTGATTATAGTCCTCCCCGATCTCCCAAAGAGGCGCCCGGGCCAGATAATCCAGGTTCATTCCGGTGCATCCATAGCGAAATTTCGCGGCCGCCAGATTCAGGTGGCCTCTCAGCACCAGAGTAAAATATTTTTTTTCTTCCTCCGTGACCGGTCCCACCACGATGGTCCGGGTCACATCCGTACTCCCTTCCAGGTAGTGTCCGCCGGTGTCCGCCAGCACCATGCCCTGCGGCTGAATGGGCACGTCTGTCTCCGGGGTTGCCGAATAATGGACGATCGCCCCGTGGGCTCCATAGGAAATAATGGGATCAAAGCTGTTTCCCCGGAAACTTTCCTCCATGGAGCGGAGCTCATACAGCTTTTCCCCGAGACTCAGCTCTGTCATGGGCACCTTCCCCACATGGGTCTTCAGCCAGTAAATAAACTTTGTCAGCGCCACTCCGTCCTTTATATGGGCAATCCGCTCATTTTCCACCTCCGTGGGATTTTTGACTGCCTTGGGCAAAAGCGTCAGGTTTTCCTCATCCAGAATTTCCGCTCCCTCAGGAATACAACTGTAAAGGCGGTGATTCACCTTTTCGGAATTCAGCAGAATCACGGTTTCCTTTTTCAGAGAGGACACAAAATCATAAACCGAGTCGTAGGGACAGAGCTTCACACCATCCTTTCCAAGAGACGAGGCAAGCTCCGGGGAAAAAGCCTTTTCACCGGCAAAAAGCCATACATTTTCCCGGGTCAGAGCCAGGAAGGAAAGCACCACCGGGCAGCAGTGAATATCGTTTCCCCGGATATTTAAAAGCCAGGCAATGTCGTCCAGTGTGGCCAGAAGAAAGAGGTCCGCCTCCTTCTCTCTCATGGCCTTCCGGATCTCCTCCAGCTTATCTCTCCGGGAACGGCCTGCCCGGCAAAGATCCATCTCCTCCGCCGGTTCACAGGACATGGGCGGCCGATCCGTCCAGATCTCGCCCACCAGATCCTCCTCCACCTGGAAACGGATCTTTTTATCCCTCAGCTCCTCCTGAAGCCTCCTGGCTTCCCCGGCGTTGACCGTGCGGCCGTCAAAGCCCAGACACTGGCCGTCCCTCATATTTTCCCGAAGGAATTCATGCACCGTGGGAACGCCCGGCTCCCCGGACTTAAAAAGCTCCACGCCGCTTCCAAAAAGCTGCTGCTCCGCCTGAAGAAAATACCTTCCGTCGGTCCACAGGCCTGCCATATCCCGGGTGACCACAGCGGTCCCCGCCGACCCGGTAAAGCCTGTGATAAATTTCCTGCATTTAAAAAAATCTCCCACATATTCCGACCCGTGAAAATCGTCGGTGGGTATAAGATACACGTCCACCCCTCTGCGCTCCATCACGGCCCGCAGCGCGCAAAGACGATCCTGAATCCCATTGCTCATTGACTGTATATTCCTTTCTGTCTTATCTTTCTACAGACCTCTATTATAGCCGACCCGGCGTGAAAAATCCACCCTGTTTTCTGTAACCAGACCTTTCATCTAAAGGCAGACTTTCTCTGAAAAAATTTTCTGTCTCACGGCCCCATTTTCCGTAAAGAAAAACAGCAGACAATAAGTCTGCTGTTTTTCAAATTATGCCTGAAGCGACAAAAGGTATTCTGTCACTGTGATGCTCGGATTACTCCGCCTGAGCATAGGTGAAGATAAAGTATCCAAGGGTTGTCCAGCCCACATTGCTGATACCTTCCGCCAGGCAGTAAGGCTGCGTATAGAAGTACAGCGGGCAAACCGCAAAGCCTTCCTCGTCAAAGAGAAGGTTCTCCGCCTCCTGCATCAGAGCGTCCCGCTCCTCGCCGCCGGCCAGAGCCTTAAATTCATTTACAAGCTCGGTATACTCATCGCTTACCCAGTTGCTGTAGTTGTAGCTGTTTCCGTTGGAGAACAGCTCCAGGTAGGTGCTGGCGTCGTCATAGTCCGCGATCCAGCCAAGACGGGCCATTCCGAAATCGCCCTCGCCAAGAGTGTTGGTGTAGGTCTGCCACTCAAGGTTGGAAAGAGTGATATTCAGTCCCAGAACGCTGGAAACGTCCGCCTGAACCGCCTCCGCGATGGCCTGATGATTTTCATCCGTATTGTAGTTGTAGGTGATGGTGGTGGAAGTATCATAGCCGTCCGCCACTGCTTCCTCAAGCAGAACCTGCGCCAGCTCGCAGCGTCCGGTATAAGTGGTCAGATCATAATCCGGATACAGCTCGCTAAGTGCGTTGTACATGGGCTCTCCCACTACGGAAGTCCACTCTGTGCCGTCATTGGTGGTGATACCTGCGGCTACAAGGCCGGTGGCCACTGCCTGTCCTCCCTGGGTTACATTCTCAACCAGGTTGTCACGGTCAATACACAGAGTGATGGCGGCCCGTACTCTCCAGTCCGCAATGTTGTCGCAGTTCAGATACAGATAATAGGTTCCCACATAGTCTGCTACATAAGCGTCGCCGGAATCCAGCAGAGAAGCCAGCTGGTCGGTGGGAACGGTGTTGAAGAAGTCATACTCTCCAGCCTGATAGGAGGCCAGCTGAGAGGTGGAGCTGTCGCTTAAGTACCATTTGATGGTAGTGGGACCAACGCTCTCCGCGTCGTAATAATACTCATTGGCGGTCATCTCAATGTAGCTCTCATGTACCCAGTCGGAAAGAACAAACGCACCGTTGGATACCAGGTTTCCAACCTCGGTCCACTCTGTGCCATACTCCTCAATCACGTCCTGGCGCAGAGGCATCAGCGCCGCAAAGCTGCAAAGGCCCAGGAAGTAGGGGCAATCCTGCTCCAGGGTAATTACAAGCGTCTTGTCGTCTGTCGCTTCGATTCCAAGCTCATCGGCATCCATCTCACCGGCCTGAATCGCGCTGGCGTTGAGAACCACGCCGTCCAGAATGTAGCCATAGTCCGCCGCGTTGTCCGGATTTACGATTCTCTTCCAGGAATACTCAAAATCCGCCGCGGTAACCGGCTCTCCGTCGCTCCAGTAAATGTCGTCGCGAAGTGTGAAGGTATAGGTCAGTCCGTCCTCTGACACCTCATAGGATTCCGCCTGGCCATAGTCAACCCCCAGAACCTTCACATCGCTGTCGCCTTCCGCAGCGTCCTCGTCCGTCAGAACATATTTCATCAGACCTTCGAACATATGCTGCGCGTAAGTAGCTCCATCCACAGAGCTCTCCAGATTGGGATCCAGAGTTTCCGGCTCGGAAGCGATACATGCGGTGACCTCAAAGCCTTCGCTGTCACTCTCCTCCGCAAACGCGGTGGTGCTGAAGCTTGTAAGGACAAGACCGAAGGCCAGCACGAATGATAAAGCTCTCTTCATGTAAAATTTCCTCCTTTGAAAAAAATTATATTTACAAACCCGCCTTTCAGACCGGCAGGATTGTATACCCAAAAACTTCACCCGGGCCATTATCTGTCCAGCATATGACAGGCCGCGTAATGTCCGGGGCCATATTCCTTCAGCTCCGGCATCTCCCGGGAGCATTTTTCCGTGGCGTAGGGACACCGGGTATGGAATCGGCAGCCGGAGGGCGGATTCAGGGGGGAAGGAATATCCCCTTCCAGAAGGATCCTCTTCCTGTGCCGGTTTTTCTCCGGATCGGTCAGCGGTACCGCCGACAGCAGGGTCTGAGCATATGGGTGGATGGGATGATCGCAGAGCTCATAGCTCTCCGCCAGCTCCACCAGACAGCCCAGGTACATCACACCGATCCGGCTGGAAATATGCCGCACCACCGACAGATCATGGGCGATAAACAGATAGGTCAGACCGATCTCCTCCTGCAGATCCTCCAGCATATTCACTACCTGAGACTGAATGGAAACGTCCAGCGCGGAAATCGGTTCGTCACACACAATAAACTGAGGCTCCACAGCCAGCGCCCGGGCAATTCCGATCCGCTGCTGCTGCCCGCCGGAAAACTCATGGGCAAAACGGTTGGCGTGCTCTGAGTTCAGACCCACCTTCTCCAGAAGCTCATTGATCCGGTCCCGCCGTTTTTCCTTGCCCTGGTACAGCTTGTGAATATCCAGCGCCTCCCCCACAATCTCCCCCACCGTCATACGGGGATCCAGGGAAGCGGAAGGATCCTGGAAAATCATCTGCATCTTCCGCCGGTAAGGAAGCATATCCTCCTTAATTCCGGCCTCACTGTCATAGATGGTTTTCCCGTCATATACGATTTTCCCGGAGGTGGGATTATAAAGCTGAAGCAGCGTCCGTCCAAAAGTGGTTTTCCCGCAGCCGGATTCCCCCACCAGCCCCAGCGTCTCTCCCTCATAGATGAACAGAGACACATCCTGTACAGCCTGCACATTCCCTTTCTTTGTAAAACTGATTTTTGTGGGAAAGTATTTGCGAAGCTTCTCAACCTCGATCAGTTTTTTCCGTTCCTCGCTCATGCCTTTCCCTCCTTTTTCTGTTCCTGCATTTCCTTCACATGAAGCCAGCAGGACGAAATATGCCGGTCGCCTACCTCCACCATCGGAGGCTTGTTGTTCAGGCAGACCTTCATACAGTGCTCACAACGGGGACCAAAGCTGCATCCCTTCGGCGGATCCAGAAGATCCACCGGTGTTCCGTCAATGGGAATCAGACGGGTGTGTTTATCATCGCTTAAGTTCGGCATGGAACGGAGCAGACCCTTGGTGTAGGGATGGGCCGGCCGGTAAAAAATATCGTCCACCTTTCCCTGTTCCAGGATATGTCCCGCGTACATTACGCTGACACGGTCGCAGATCTCCGCCACGACCCCAAGGTTATGTGTGATAAAAATAATCGCCATTCCGGTTTTTTTCTGCAGATCACGCATCAGATCCAGGATCTGCGCCTGAATGGTCACATCCAGCGCCGTCGTAGGTTCATCCGCGATCAAAAGCCGCGGCTGACAGATCATGGCCATGGCGATCATGGCCCGCTGACGCATCCCTCCGGAAAACTCATGGGGATACTGATCCACACGCTTGTCCGCGTTGTTGATCCCCACCAGCTCCAGCATCTCAATGGCCTTTTTCCTGGCTTCCGCCTTGGTTATGGACTTATCGTGGCAGGTCAGCGCCTCCATCAGCTGATTTCCAATGGTATATACCGGGTTCAGGCAGGTCATGGGATTCTGAAAAATCATTCCCGCGTCCTTCCCCCGGAAATCTCTCCGCTCTTCCTCGGTATAGGCCAGCAGATCCCGGCCGTCAAAGGTAACGGAGCCGCCCACGATTTTTCCGGGCGACTGGAGCAGACCCATGATGGAATAGGCCTCCACCGATTTTCCGGAGCCGGACTCGCCCACAATTCCCATAACCTCGTTTTCATAGATCTGATAGGAGATTCCGTCCACCGCCTTCACCTGTCCGGCCGGTGTAAAGAAGGTGACCTTCAGATCATTTACATCCAGTAAAAGCTTTCCTTTTTCTCCCATGGTCCTTTCCTCCTTAATTCTTCACACGCGGGTCAAGAGCGTCGCGCAGGCCGTCGCCTACCAGATTCAGCGTCAGTACGATCAGGCCAAGAAGAATGGCGGGACAGAGAAGCCGGTAGGGATACAGCAGAAACGAATCCTGGGCATCCGAGCAGAGCGAGCCCAGGGACGCCATGGGAGCGGAAACACCCATGCCCAGGTAGGACAGGAAAGATTCCAGGAAAATCGCCGACGGTATCTGCAGACAGGTGGAGATAATAATCTGCCCCACACAGTTGGGAAGCAGATGCTTGCGGATAATCCGGCCGGAGGAAGCTCCCAGCACCGTAGCCGCCAGCACATATTCCTGCTCCTTCAGAGACAGCACCTGCCCGCGGATAATCCGGGCCATGCCAACCCAGTACAGGAGGGCAAAGGTAATGAAGATGCTGACAATTCCCACGCCCAGGCTGCTAAGCGCATTGACCAGGGGGAAATTGGAGGAGTCAAACCAGCTCTGCAGCGGATCCTTCAGAACCACCTGCAAAAGCAGTACAATCAGCACGTCCGGGATGGAGTAGATCAGATCCACAATACGCATCATGACAAAATCCACCCGGCCTCCCAGGAATCCGGAGATGGACCCATACAGAGACCCGATTACCAGAACGATCAGAGCCGCCACCACACCGATGATGATAGAAACCCGGGAGCCATACATACAGCGGGACATCAGATCCCGTCCCTGGGAATCCGTGCCAAACACATGGGGGAATACACTGGTGGAAAGCTCCAGCTCCTGGGCATCCTCCGCGGCGGTATCCGTGACCTCAATCACGGTGATTTCGGAATACTCTCCGTCGGCGTAGTCGCTGTCATACCCCACATAAACCGGGTTTTCCCCGTCTGTATCTAAAATCAGGGTTGCCTTTTCAATTCCGGATTCCAGGGTAAAGGCGTAAATCTCCCCGTCATGTTCAATATACCAGTCGCCTCTTGAGATCGCGGTCATAGAGCCGGACTGGATACTGGTACAGTAAATCCCGTCCACATCCCCGGCCAGAAGTTCTCTGGCCATCTGCTCTGCCTCCGAATACTCAAAGGGTCCCAGCTTCTGGGAATTCCGGTACTGTGCCTCGTAGCTGTAGGGAATAAAGTAAGGCCCCGCAAAGGCAAACAGAAGAATAATGACAAAAACGATCAGAGCGCCCATGGATACATAGTTCCGTCTGAATTTCCGCCAGGCCGCCTGCCAGTAGGTGACACTCTTGTGCATCTGCACCATGGATTCCTTTTCACTGCCGCTGGCGGACTCAAAATCCTCCGGTCCCAGGCTGTCAATATCCGGTATCCTTCCGGGATCCGTCTGGAAAAGCTGAAATGTCTTATGTTCTCTTTCCATGATCAATCTCCCTTCTGCGTCAGGTTAATCCGCGGATCCACAATCTTATAGGCGATATCCACAATCAGGTTCATAACCACGATCAGCGCCGCCAGCACAATCGTCGTTCCCATGATAATGGGATAGTCACGGTTCAGGATGCTGGAGGTGAAATACCTCCCAAGGCCCGGAATGTTGAAAATCTGTTCCACGACCAGGGATCCTGTGATAATGCTCGCCGTCAGCGGCCCCAGATAGGTGATAACCGGAATCAGGGAGTTCCGCAGGGCGTGCTTGAACAGAACGGCTCTCGTCTTCAGACCCTTCGCCCGGGCGGTACGGATATAATCCTGACCGATGGCATCCAGCATACTGGTACGGGTCAGCTTCGACACATAACAGGTAGGGTAAAAGGCCAGCGTCAGCACCGGCATCACATAACTGGCCGGAGTGTCCAGCGTTCCGGACTGTACCGGCAGGATCCCCAGATTTACACCAAAGGTAAAAAGGAGCAGAGTCGCCGTCACAAAGCTTGGCAGGGCGATGCCCACTGTCGTCAGAACGCGGAGCAGGCTGTCGATCCATTTTCCCCGGTTATAGGCGGCGAGACACCCCAGCGGAATCCCCAGGATAATCGCCACACACAGAGCCGCAAAGCCCAGCTTCAGAGAGAGCTGGAATTTTCCCTGACCAAACAGCAGCTTCGTCACAGCGGTGTCCTGCTGCATCTTCAGGGAAACGCCCATATCGCCATGAAGCAGATTTTTCAGATAATTAAAATACTGTACGATCAGCGGCTTGTCCAGGCCATATTTGGCGTTGGCCAGGGCAATCTGGGCTTCTGTCGATTTCTCCGTCATAAACGGGCTTCCCGGTATGGCATTCATCAGGAAAAATGTAATGGTTGCCACCAGGAAAATTGTCAGGATCGCTACGCCGATTCGTTTCAGGGTATAGAGAAACAAATCCATAAAAGCACCTCTTTCCTTTTTTATTTGTAAAACAGAGTCAGACAATCTGTTTTAACTACTTTCCTTCGGTTTCGACGCTTCCGTCGAAATCGAAAAAGCCTGCCCGGGCGGGCTTTTGGATTTTCTGAATATTCCAAATACAAAAAGAGCTGATAGTTCCACGCTATCAGCTCCCATTTTCGGACGATTTTTCCGCTTTCCCCTGCCCTCACTGAAACCGACCTCCGGCACGGCAGGGTACAGATTTGACACCTTTGTCTATGAAATCTGATATTTCCACATTGTCATTCCGCGTATTTTCCGTTTCCTGTTCGTTGATGCAATGCATTATGACTATAACGTGTTAAACTGTTGAATCCCATTTTACAAATTATATCGAAATGTGTCAAGTTTTTTAGCAAAATTATAATAATTTCCTCCCTGCCATTTGTTTCCTATTCGTTATAATATGCATAAATATACCGGCTGTCCGCTGCGATTTCGGTCTGTGCGCTGCCCACGGCCGTCAGATTTTCCGACATAAAGACAATGACAAGGTCAACCCCCTTCGCCGTATTATAGACAATTCCTGCGTCGTTTTCCACAGTGGAAAGCTCTCCGGTCTTGTTTGCCACTCCCACACCGGAGGGCATCTGAGCCGGAATTTTGTTTCGCCGGGTCTGCTGCTTCAGAAGAGCGTACATCTTATCCGCGTGGAAAAGAGTGGCGCCCACGGCGGTTCCCGCGTTGATCTGATAGATCTCCTTCAGAAAATTACCACAGTCTCTCACGGAGGTATAGTTGTCCCCGTTTGCGCTGCTGGCCAGCAGAAGCCGCCCCATGGAGGTATCCGTATATCCGTGATTCCTGCAGAACGCGTTCACCACAGACATTCCCGCAGAGGAGCTTCCGCTGCCGAGATAACTGACCAGGGTATTGGCCGCACTGTTGTCGCTGACCGTGATCATGGCATTCAGATATGAATCTACCGCAGAGGTTCCATATCGGCTGCAAAGAGACGAATAATTCTCATAAACCGCTCCCATAATATAGAGTTTAATCAGGCTAGCCGCCTGCATGGAGCCATTATTGACAGCCCCGTCCTCCCCCGACGCCAGATTGCACACATAAAACGACCAGCTTCCGTTTCCCGTGGGAAGAAGTCCCTTCACCTGCGTCAGAAGAGTACTGAGGGATTTTCCGATCTCCACACTTTTACTGCCGCTCCACCCGGAATAATACTTTGTCCCGGAAGCGGAATAATAAGTGCGAATCAGCACATAATAAGTCTTTCCCTTTGTCAGTCCGGTGATCACCTTCTCTGTACTGGAAGCGCCGGTCACCGTCACACTGTCATAGCTGGAAAAGCTGCTGCTGGTGGAATACCGGATCTGGTATCCGGCGACACCGCTGACCTTCGTCCAGGAAACCGTCATCTGCGCAGAGGAGGAATTGGAAACGCCGGTGAGGGTGGGGGTGGACAGTCGGACAATGGTCTTTGCCGCATAGTAGCCCTTCGTGCTTCCGTAATACGCGCGGACTGCGTAGGTATATGCAGTTGCATTTTTGCTTTTTACCGCGGTATCCGTATAGGAAACCGTAGAGCTGCCACTGACCGCGGCAATCCGGCTGTAGCTTCCGGAACCGGTTTTCCGGTAAATATAATATCCGGAGGCGCCGGTCACCGCTCCCCAGGTCACCTTCACACCGGAGGCCGTATTGCTCAGTCCGGAAATCGTTCCGCAGGACAGACACCGGATGGAAAGTCCTGCACTGTCAAAGCTGCTGGTA
>JAJQBI010000058.1:0-85082 GCA_021203365.1 Clostridiales bacterium | reverse complement strand
CGTTCCGCAGGACAGACACCGGATGGAAAGTCCTGCACTGTCAAAGCTGCTGGTATAGGCGGTTCCCGCGGCGTTGATGCACCGCACTGTATAGAGATAGGTTTTTCCGCTGACTGCCGTGGTATCCGTAAAGCGGACCGCAGTGGTATCCCCCAGCCTTTTCCAGGTGCTGCCTCCGGATACCTTCCGGAAAACGCGGTACTTCACCGCGCCGGTTACCTCGCTCCACTGGATCCTTACCCCCGCTGTCACATTGGCGACTCCGGAAAGAGCCGGCACACAGAGACGCAGAATGGTTTTTCCCGTGCTGTCAAAGCTGCTGGTAAAAGCGGTTCCCGCAGCGTTGGTACAGCGCACCGTATAGGTATAGGTGGTTCCGCTGACCGCGGTGGTATCTGTAAAGGCGGTGCCTGTGGTCACTCCGACTTTTTTCCAGACAGAATCCCCGGAGGTTTTCCGGTACACCCGGTATTTCTCCGCACCGGTTACCGGATTCCACTGCACCTTCACACCGCTGGAAATATTGGACACGCCCAGGAGAACCGGCGCCGCGATATACCGGATCTGCAGACCGGTCTTATCATAGCTGCTGGTGTAATCCGTCCCCTCGGAATTTATACAGCGCACTGTATAAAAATACGTCTTCCCGCTGACCGCGGTGGTATCCGTAAAACTGGTCCCCGTGGTGTTCCCCACCCCTTTCCAGCTTCCCCCGGAGGTTTTCCGAAATACCCGGTAATTCTCCGCCCCGGTTACCTTTTCCCATTTCACCCGGACTCCCGTGGGCGCGTTCACCACGGAAGAGAGTACCGGTGCGGCGTTCGCATAAGTATCCGCCTGCACAGGAACTGCGGCCGCCAGCAGCAGTACCAGAAGCGCCATCCAGAAAAATCTTTTTCCTTTCATAACAATCTCCTTTTCCTCTTTCACATAAAGCTGATGTCTAATTGTACCACGCTTTCCGGGAAATTGCATAGGTAAGTTCCTCACGAGGATTGACTCTTTTGGGGATTTGCACTAAAATAATTTTTAAACGAAAAGACCATACCTGCCCAGGCCGCAGGCTGATATCTACACAGGAAGGACTCATACCCATGATTCAGGACATCGCTCCCCATATCTATCACAACGAATATACCCCCGTTCCCCCCGTCGCAGACAGCTATCTCCTTGTCTATGAGGACGATAAGGTCCTTCTGGGAGGAGAAAATCCGGAGACGGAAATCCGTCTTCCCCGCTTCCGGGATCTGGAAAGCAAAATCCCGGACCCCTATGGGCGCTATTTCGGGCAATACATTTATCTCTTCACCATCGACCAGGATCATTATTATCTGATCCCCGGCCTGGATCCCGCTCTGCTCTCCGGCTATACCTTTCACAATGTCCGGGAGCTGCGCGCCGCCAGCCCGAAGCATCTGGCCTTTGGCGCCGTCACAGGTCTCCAGCTGTACCGCTGGTACAACAGCCAGCGCTACTGCGGACGCTGCGGAAAATCCATGCGCCACAGCCGCACCGAGCGTCAGATGTACTGTCCCTCCTGCGGAAACCAGATCTACCCCATTCTCTCCCCGGCGGTGATCGTAGGGGTTACGAACGGCGACCGGCTCCTTCTCTCCAAATATGAAGGCCGAAGCTTCACTCAGTATGCCATGATCGCCGGCTTCGCCGAGATCGGGGAAACCATCGAGGAAACCGTCCACCGGGAGGTCATGGAAGAGGTGGGAATCCGGGTGAAAAACCTGCGCTACTACAAAAGCCAGCCCTGGTCTTTTTCCGGAACACTGCTCTTCGGCTTCTTCTGCGACGTGGACGGGGACGATACCCTGCGGGTGGACCACCGGGAGCTGTCCATGGCCGGCTGGTTTCCCAGAGACCAGATCATCGGGCAGGGAAACAGTGCCAGTCTGACAAATGAAATGATGCTTCTTTTCAAAGCGGGAAAGGAACCGGGATAAAGATTTTCATACCCGCAAAAAAGGAGTACAGGTCCCCACAGGAACCTGTACTCCTTTTTCATTTCAAGCCTTCTTTCCGTATGAATCCACACGTTTCCGGCCGGTTTTCTGACCGAAGATCTGTCTTAATAATTCTCCGCGTGTACCTCAAAATAGCTCTGGGGATGACTGCACACAGGACAAACCTCCGGGGCTTCCATTCCTACCACGATATGTCCGCAGTTTCTGCACTCCCAGACCTTAACCTCGCTCTTGGCAAATACGGCGGCAGTCTCTACATTCTTAAGCAGCGCACGGTATCTCTCCTCATGATGCTTCTCAATCTCGCCCACCATGCGGAACTTCGCAGCCAGCTCCGGAAATCCTTCCTCCTCCGCGGTCTTCGCGAATCCGGCATACATATCCGTCCACTCATAGTTCTCGCCCTCCGCTGCGGCTTCCAGATTCTGAGCGGTATCTCCGATTCCGTTCAGCTCCTTAAACCACATCTTCGCGTGCTCTTTCTCGTTGTCCGCGGTCTTCAGGAATAAAGCGGCGATCTGCTCAAAGCCCTGCTTCTTCGCCACGGAAGAGAAAAACGTATACTTATTCCTCGCCTGAGATTCCCCTGAAAAAGCGGTCTCCAGATTCTTTTCGGTCTGCGTTCCTGCATACTTACTGCTCATAGCTGTTTCCTCCTTTTTTGTCTCAGCTTTTTCAACATTTTCTTTCTTCTCATCCAGCACAATGGGTACAAAATCAGATGCGGGATGCTTACACAGAGGACAGATAAAATCCTCCGGCAATACATCTCCCTCGTAGATATATCCGCACACGGTACACACAAATCCCTTTTTCTTTGCGGCGGGCGCCGGCTTTACGTATTTCTGATAATAGCTGTAGGTCACAGACTCCTCATCCGAAAGTACCCCGCCATCTGTCACATCCGCCAGGAAAAGAGTGTGTGTCCCCAGGTCCCGGCTCTCCACTACCTTTGCAGAAAGATAGGCATTGGCCCCTTCCGGAAGATAGACCAGGCCGTTGGCGCTTCTGCTGACCGTGATCGCCTCCATCTTGTCCACATCTCTGCCGCTCTGAAAGCCCCAGTGTCTGTAAGTCTCAAAAGGTGCCTTCTGCGTCAGGACAGAGACGTTAAACTCTCCGGAGCGCAGAATCATGTCATGGGTCAGATTATTCTTATTGACCGCAACCGTGATCCGGTTGGGCTCCGACGTAACCTGGGTGACTGTATTAACCACACAGCCATTATCCCGGCCGCCAGCTTTCGCCGTCAGAATAAAAAGACCGTAGCTTAATCGATACATGGCTTTTTTATCCATATTCAACCTCCATTCAGCGAAGGCGCCGCTCCGCGGTCACCTTTTCTTTGATTTTACACGGAATTACACTGAACTGCAAGCACAATCCTTCCACCCAAAACAGAAAATGAAAAAACACCGGCAGCGCAGCCTTTTGCCGCGCCGCCGGTTTCCTCAAAACGCCTCATCGAATGGCGTCCTTCATCTCTTTTACATAATCTTTCACATAGGGCACGCAGTCACGGCCATATTTCTCACACAGCTTCACAATGGCGGAGCCCACAATCACGCCGTCGGACTGATCCGCCATCTTCCGGGCCTGCTGCGGGCTGGAAATTCCGAAGCCCACCGCACAGGGGATGTCCCGCTCTTCCTTTACCAGCTTTACCATGGCTCCGATGTCAGTTGTGATTACAGAGCGCATTCCCGTAACTCCCAGGGAAGAGACACAGTACACGAAGCCCTCAGCCTGCCTGGCGATATCCCGGATCCTCTCATGGGAAGTGGGCGCAATCAGAGAAATCAGATCCAGGCCATACTGTCTGCAGACTGTATCAAACTCTCCCTTTTCCTCCACCGGAACGTCCGGAAGGATCAGACCGTCCATGCCGATCTCCGCCGCTGTTTTCACAAACCTCTCTGTTCCATAGGAAAACACCACGTTGGCATAAGTCATAAACACCATGGGAATCGAAGTTTTTTCCCGGATTCTTTTTACCAGGTCAAATATTTTATCTGTGGTCACGCCTCCGGACAAAGCCCGGACGTTGGCCGCCTGGATCACCGGGCCTTCCGCCGTGGGATCTGAAAAAGGAATTCCCAGCTCGATCAGATCCGCGCCGGCCTCCTCCAGCGCGTACACCAGCTGCTCTGTCACCTCCAGCGCCGGATCTCCACAGGTAATAAAGGGAATGAACGCCTTCCTTCCGGCAAAAGCCTGTGCAATTCTCTTATTCATGAATATCCTCCCCTCTGTAGCGGGCAATGGCGGCACAGTCCTTGTCCCCCCGTCCGGAAATGGTGATCACCACAATTTTGTCCCGGTCCAGCGTGGGAATCAGCTTCTTCGCGTAGGCCACCGCGTGGGCACTTTCAATGGCGGGAATAATTCCCTCCACCCTGGAAAGATACTCAAAGGCCTCCACAGCCTCCTCATCCGTTACCGGCACATACTGCGCCCGGCCGGTGTCGTACAGCCAGGCGTGCTCCGGTCCCACACCCGGATAATCCAGCCCTGCGGAAATGGAATATACCGGGGCGATCTGTCCATACTCATCCTGGCAGAAATAGGATTTCATCCCGTGGAAGATCCCCAGCTTTCCGGTGGCAAGGGTAGCCGCAGTCTCCGCCGTATCCACCCCGCGCCCGGCCGCCTCACATCCGATCAGCTGTACACTCTCGTCCCCGATGAAATGATAGAAGGATCCAATGGCGTTGGAACCTCCGCCTACACAGGCCAGCACCGCGTCCGGAAGCCTTCCTTCCTTTTCCATCAGCTGTTCCTTAATCTCTCTGGAAATCACAGACTGGAAGTCCCGCACAATGGTGGGAAACGGATGGGGACCCATAACCGAACCCAGCACATAATGCGTATCCGCAATCCGGTTGGTCCATTCCCGCATGGTCTCGGAAACTGCGTCCTTGAGCGTCGCCGTCCCGGTGGTCACCGCGTGAACCTTCGCACCCAGAAGACGCATCTTATACACATTCAGCGCCTGACGCTCCGTGTCCTCCTTTCCCATGAAAACCTCACATTCCATGCCCATCAGGGCGGCTGCCGTGGCGGTGGCCACCCCGTGCTGTCCGGCGCCGGTCTCGGCGATCACACGGGTTTTTCCCATTTTTTTCGCCAGGAGAACCTGCCCCAGCACATTGTTGATCTTATGCGCTCCGGTATGATTCAGATCCTCCCGCTTCAGATACACCTTCGCTCCGCCCAGATCCTGGGTCATGTGGGCCGCGTAATAGAGTCTGGACGGTCTTCCCGCGTACTCATTAAAAAGCGTGGTCAGCTCCGCGTTAAACTCCGGATCGTCTTTATAGTGATTATAGGCTTCCTCCAGCTCCAGAACCGCGTTCATCAGCGTTTCCGGAATATACTGTCCGCCGTGTATGCCAAACCTTCCTCTGCCTGCCATACTGCCAAACCTCCTTCTGCAAATTTCAATCAGCCATGTCTTTCCCTGTAGCGGAGAGCTCCCGCACAATTTTTACCGCCCGGCGGATTTTTTCCGGATCCTTTTGCCGGTCCGTCTCCACACCGCTGCTTACGTCCACCGCCCAGGGATGAAGACGGCGGATGGCCTCCGCCAGGTTTTCCGCTCCCAGTCCTCCCGCCAGAATAAAGGGGCGCTCCATCTCCTGCACCAGAGACCAGTCAAAGGTTTTCCCCGTCCCCTGCCCCTGATCCAGTAAAATGTAATCTGCAGAGCTTTCCGCCGCCCGCCGCACATCCTCCGCAGAGTGAACGACAAAGGCTCTGGCCAGAAGTCCGTCGGTCCGCCCCCGCAGTTTCCGGATATAGTCCTCCGATTCGTGACCGTGCAGCTGTGCCACACGGATGAGCCCCTCGTTTAAAAGCCGGGCGGGAAGCGCGGGATCCGCGTCCACAAAAACTCCCACCGGCACGATCTCCGGATCCAGACCCGCGGCCAGCTCTGCCGCCCGTTCCGGCGAAATACTGCGGTGGCTTCTGGGAAAATCTATGATAAAGCCGGCAAAATCCGGCTTCGCCTCATTTACGGCCCAAATGTCCTCCGGTCTTTTCAGACCACAGATCTTTATTTTCGTCATTTTCCCAGGCTTCCCCCATTCAGCGCCTCCAGGGCAGCCTTTTTATCCCTGCTTCGCATCAGAGTCTCCCCGATCAGCACGGCATCCACCTGATTTTCCCGAAGTGCACGGATATCCTCACTGGTTTTAATTCCGCTTTCTGACACAAAGACGGTCTCCGCAGGAGCAAGAGCCCGCAGACGGATGCTGTTCCCGGTATCCACCTGGAAAGTGCGCAGATCCCGGTTGTTCACACCGATGATCTTTCCCCCGGCCCTTAAAGCCCGCTCCACCTCTTCCTCATCGTGGGCTTCCACCAGAGCGTCCAGCCCCAGATCCTCCGCCAGCTCCCGGTAAGCCACAAGCCGGGCGTCGTCCAGAATAGCGCAGATCAGCAGCACAGCCGAAGCGCCCAGGGCCTTTGCCTGGTAGATCATATACTCATCCACTGTAAAATCCTTCCGGAGAACGGGAATCCCCACATTCGCGGCAATTTCCTGAAGGTAGGAATCCTTCCCCTGAAAATAAAAGGGCTCCGTCAGGCAGGAGATGGCCGACGCCCCGGCCGCCTCGTATTCCCTGGCAATCTCCAGATAAGGGAAATATGGAGCAATCAGGCCTTTGGAGGGAGAGGCCTTCTTCACCTCGCAGATATAAGACATCCCATCCTTTTTCAGCGCCTCCAGAAAGGAAGGACGGGGAGTTCCCCTGTCCTCCTCCCGGATTCTTTCCCGCAGCTCCTCTGTGGATACCCTGGTTTTTTCAAAATCAATCCGCTCTTTTGTCTTCGCAGCAATCTCGCTTAAAATACTCATTGATTGGTCTCCTGAATGAATTCCTCCAGCTTTCTCTTCGCGGCGCCGCTGTCAATCAGCTCTTCCGCCATCCGCACACCGGCCTCGGGCGTTTCCGCCTTTCCCGCCAGATAAATGGAACAGCCGGCATTCATACACACGGCATTTCTCCGGGTTCCCCGATCCCTGCCGTCAAGGATTTCCAGGGTAATGGCCGCGTTTTCCTCCGGAGTTCCGCCCACCAGCTCTTCCTTGGTGCCTCTGGCGTATCCGAACTGCTCCGGCGTAATCTCATAAGTGCGGAAGGTGCCGTTATCAATTTCACACACCGCGGTAGGCGCACTGGCGGATATCTCATCCAGCTTATCCATTCCGTAAACCACCATTCCCCGTTTTACGCCCAGATTGGAGAGAACATGCGCCAGCGGCTCCACAAGCTTCTCCTCATAAACGCCCATCAGCTGCATGCTGGCTTCCGCCGGGTTGGTAAGGGGTCCCAGAATATTAAACATGGTGCGGAAACCAAGCTCTCTGCGAACCGGCGCCACATATTTCATTGCAGAGTTATAGGCCTGGGCAAAAAGGAAGCTCATATTGGTCTTTTCCAGGATTTCGCCGCTGCGTTCCGGGGAAATGGTAATTTTCACCCCAAGGGCCTCCAGTACATCGGCAGCGCCGGACCTGGAGGAGGCGGCCCGGTTTCCGTGCTTGGCCACCGGAATACCTGCCGCGGCAATCACCAGAGAGGAGGTGGTGGAAATATTAAAGGAGCTGGCGTTGTCGCCTCCTGTGCCCACAATCTCCAGCACCTCTGTCGAGTGCGGAAGCTTTACTCCATGCGCCCGGATTCCCACCGCAGATCCGGTGATCTCATCTATGGTCTCTCCCTTCATAACCATGGCGGTCAGGTAGGCGGAGGTCTGAATCTGAGAGGTTTCCCCCTTCATGATTTCGTCCATTACGGTTTTGGCCTCCTCAAAGGTCAGATTTTCTTTGTTTACCACTTTAAGAATTGCTTCCTTGATCATTTTGATTTCCTCTCTTTCTCGGTGATCCTTATAAAGTTCTCTATAATCTCTTTCCCAACCGGTGTCATCACGGATTCCGGATGGAACTGAAGTCCGAATATGGGATATGCCCTGTGCTCCACCGCCATAACCTCGCCGTCTGCGGATTCTGCCGTAACCACAAGCTCCTCCGGAAGGGTTTCCCGTATGGCCGCCAGAGAATGGTAACGGGCCGCGGAGAAAACAGGCGGAAGTCCCTCCAGGATCCGGCTCTCCCCGATCCGGCAGACCTCACTCTTTTTTCCATGCATCAGCTCCTTCGCGTAGGACACAGTTCCGCCAAAAGCCTGACAGATGGACTGATGGCCCAGACATATGCCCAGAATGGGAATTTTCCCTGCGAAATACTGCACTCCCGGAACACAGATTCCTGCGGATTCCGGACGGCCTGGTCCGGGCGACAGAATCAGTGCCTCCGGTCTCATGGCGGCCACCTCCTCTATCGTAAACGCATCGTTTCGAATAACCCGGATTTCCGGGCAGACGGAACCCGCCAGCTGATATAAATTGTATGAAAAGCTGTCGTAATTATCAATCAGAACAATCATTCCAGACCCTCCTGTGCCATCTCAATGGCCTGCACCACGGCTCTGGCCTTGTTGCAGCATTCGTCGAATTCCTTATCGGGGGCGCTGTCCGCCACAATTCCGGCGCCGGAGCGAATACAGATTTCCCCGTTTTTCCTGTATACCAGGCGAATGGCGATGCAGGTATCCAGATTTCCCGCGAAATCCAGATAACCGATGGCCCCGCCGTAAATTCCCCGCTTGCTCTGCTCCAGCTCCTCGATAATCTGGCAGGCCCGGAATTTTGGAGCCCCCGACAGGGTTCCCGCGGGAAGAATGGCATCCACCGCGTCCACTGCGTCCTTTTCCGGCAGAATCCGGCCGGTAACCGTAGAGCCGATGTGCATTACATGGGAAAACCGCTCGATGGACATATATTTTTCCACCTCAACCGAGCCGATCTCGCTGATTTTTCCAATATCATTTCTCCCAAGGTCCACCAGCATGTTGTGCTCAGAGCACTCCTTCTCATCTGCAAGCAGACCGCGCTCCAGCTCCAGGTCCTCCTCCTGATTTTTTCCCCTGGGACGGGTTCCTGCCAGAGGGAAGGTGCGCAGGGTTTCCCCTTCCAGCTTTACCAGGGTCTCCGGAGAAGCGCCGGCAATCTCAATGTCGTCACTGGAAAAATAAAACATATAGGGGGACGGATTGGTGGCCCGAAGCACCCGGTAGGTGTCAAACAGACTTCCCTCCGCCTTCGCACGCATGGGATTGGAGAGCACCACCTGGAAAATATCTCCCTCCCGGATATAATGCCTGGCCTTCTCCACCATCTCGCAGTATTTTTCCCGGGGAAACTGGGGTTTAATTTCCGTGAGAAGCTTAAGAGGCGGCATTTCTCTCTGTTTTTTGCTCTTCAGAAGAGCGGCCATCTCTTCCAGCTTCTGCCCGGCCTTTTTGTAGGAATTCTCCACATCCTCCGTCATCACTCCGGTGATCAGCTGAATTTTCTGCCGGTAATGGTCAAAGGCAATCACCTGGTCAAAAAGCATCAGATCCATGTCCCGGAAATCCTGCTGCTCCCGATCCTCCAGCTTCAGTCCCGGCTCGCTGTATTTAATATAATCATAGGAAAAATACCCAACCAGTCCGCCGGTAAAAGGAGGCATCTTCTCCAGCATCGGACTTTTGTATTCTTTCAGAATCTCACGGAGAGCATCTCCCGGATGGGCTACCTGCCGGACCTCCACCTGATCTTCTCCCTCCCCGGTTCTGCGGATCCGGAGTGTGCCGTCGGTGCAGGTGATCTCCATGGTGGGATCGTACCCCAGGAAGGTAAAACGTCCCCAGTTTTCATCCTGACTGGCACTTTCCAGAAGGTAACAGTGCCGGCTGGCGGTTCGGAGCGTCCGCATCACCTCCACCGGCGTATAGCCGTCCGCGTAAAGCTCCCGGCATACGGGAACCCGGCGGTATACGCCGTCCGCGGCCAGTTCTCTCACAGTTTCTAATGTAGGATACATAAATAAGCTCCTCCTGTTCTTCCGCCGGGAAACAAAAACGCCCATCCCCGGCAGTTCTTATCTGCCAGGGACGAGCGTATCATTCACCCGCGGTACCACCCTGCTTCACGGTATGACCCGTGCACTTTGCGGAATACCTTCATATTCCCGGCAACTGACGTATGCCCTCACGTCACGGATACTTGCCCCCACGGCCTTTCCCCATGCCCTCAGCGGCCCATTTGACAACCGGCTCCCGGCCCGGCTCTCACCCTCCCGGACTCTCTGTGCGTACCTGACTGTCTTTACTTCCGCTTCATCGGTTTTCATCTTTTAATACGTTAACACAATCTTTTTGAAATGTCAACCCATTTCACAGTAATAACATTTCTCCGTTTTCGGACAGTCCCCGTTTTAATCCAGATGGAACAGAGGCACCAGATCAATGCTCACCGGGCTGTTGTCCGGATTGGTCTCCATGATATCCGCCATGTAATCCCACCATTTGCGGTTAATGGCGGTATCCGCACTCTGTGCCCAGAGCTCCTCGTTTTCAATCTCAATATAACCGAAAAGGGTCAGCGTTTCCTTATCCAGGAAAATACTGTAGTTCTTTCCGCCGTGCTCATGAATCATATCCTTCATCTCCGGCCAGAGAAGATTATGTCTTCTCTCGTATTCCGCTTCCTGGCCCTCATATAATTTCATTTTAAATCCCTTAATCATGTTTTACCTCCTGCTTAAACAGATACGGGACGGGGCCGAAAGCCCCGTCCCGTTCTCGTTCTGTAAGGAATTATTCTTTCTGATGCAATTCTTTTAGTACAGCTCCGCATACTCGGAAACGTTCTCCGGTGTGAACTCCAGCGGCTCGCCAAGAACGATCTCTGTACCGCCGTCATCAGCCTCTGTGATGGTGTATTCGCCAAGGTCGCCTGCGGTGAAGGTCTCATCCAGAGCGCCGGTGATATCGCCGTTGATCAGAGCCATAGTGGCATATGCGGAAAGCTCTCCAAGACCTTCCATATCCCACAGATAGAAGTACGGGCAGGAATGCTCATCGTCGTCGCCTGTGTAGGCTTCCATCTCAGACGGAAGTCCAAGACCGGTCAGCTTGCAGCTGGATCCATTGTCCTGCAGATATTTCGCGGCAGCCGCAATACCAACTGTAGTCGGTGCGCAGATAACCTTCAGATCCGGATAGTTCTGAAGAAGAGCCTCGGTCTGGTCTGTGGATTTCTGAGCCTCATCATCACCATAAGCGATCTCTACAAGCTCAAGATCCGCATATGTGTCATCATTCTCAATAATCTCCTGCATGGCGTCAATCCAGGCATTCTGGTTGGTCGCCTGAGATGTAGCGGAAAGGATTGCCCACTGGCCTTCTCCTCCGGCGATGTCATAAACCGCATCTACCAGAGCCTGGGCAACTGCGGTGGTACCAGCCTGGTTTACAAATACCTGACGGCTGGCGGCATTGGGAGCGGAGTCAAAGGACGATACGGCGATTCCAGCGTCCATAGCCTCTTCCAGCTTCGCCTGAAGTGCGTTGGTATCATTGGCGGACAGGCAGATCGCGTCATAATCCTGAGAAATCAGGTTGTCCAGAACCTTGATCTGCGCATCTGCGGTCGCTTCTTCCGGATATACGATATCCACGGTAGCTCCCTCTGCCTCAGCGGTTTCTACAAAAGAAGCAGCCGCGATCTCAAAGAACGCGTTTCCGGCTGATTTTCCAACCAGAGCAATCTTCTGTCCTTCGCCGTAGCTTCCGGAATCCTCCGCAAGTACAGGTGTCACAACTCCAAATACCATGGTTGCACAAAGCAGGACACTGATCAGTTTTTTCTTCATGAATTATTCCTCCTTGAAAAATAGATTATAGTTTATTTGTAACTGCCTTCCGGATTGTTACGCAAAGAAAGCAGTTGACAACGCCTTACTGAGGAACAGTCTGGCTCCTCAGATTCTCTGATCATTATACCACATAATCAGAAAGTATGTACAGAATATTTTTGCGGTTTTGCACAAATACTTCCGTTAGTTCTCAGCTTTTCTTCGCAGATTTACGAATATTGCCCACAATATTGGGAAGACCTACCGCACCGATCAGAAGAAGACCGATGATCAGCAGGATCACCTGCGCGTGAACATTTCTCTGTCCAAGGCCAACACGAAGGCAAACGATACAGAAAGCGGAGATAATGCCTCCTGCAATATTTCCTTTTCCTCCGGTAGAAGAAATGCCGCCGAAAACAGCCATTGCAATCGCATCCATCTCAAAATTCTGACCGGTGGTTGTATTCGCGCCGTAGGAACTGGAAATCAGGAACATGGCGCACAGTCCGGACATGGTTCCCATAACGGAATAGATCAGGAAACGGATTTTCTGCACATGAATTCCGGAATAATAAGCTGCCAGGCGATTGGTGCCGATGGCATACACACGGCGTCCAAAAGTGGATTTTCCAAGAATCACCGCAAAAATCACCGCCAGGATAAGCACCAGGAACAGAATATAGGGAACCTGTCCCACCTTGCCGCCGATGGCACGGAAGCCGTCGGTATTGGTAACGGATACAGAACCGCCGGAGCCCAGAACGATCTCCGCAATTCCACGGAAAATAATCTGCGTGGACAGCGTAACAATCATGGGGGGCAGTTCCGGAAACTGTGTCAGGATAATCGCGTTTACGATTCCGCAGGCGGTTCCTACCAGAAGCGCCACCACAAACACAAGCACAAAGGGAAGTCCCGCGTTGCTTGCCAGGCAGGCCAGCGTGGCGGACAGGCAGACCGTGGAGCCCACAGAGATATCAATCTCACCGAGAACCAGAATATAAGCCATACCAAGCATCAGGAATACTTCCGCCAGATAAGTAGGCATCTGACGCAGCAGAGAGCTTAAATTATAAAATTCTGAAAATATTGCGCAGAAGATATTAATGCCGATCAGAACAAGCACCAGGATACCTTCCCAGCTGAATATCATTTTTTTGACCGGACTTTCCGGCACATTGTTAATCGTTCTTCCAGATTTTCCAGCCATGATTACATCTCCCTTCTGCTCAGCGCGTTCTTGTCTGCAGCACGCTGCAGAATAACATTCACTACGATAACCACCAGGATCAGAACACCCTTGAACGTATTCTGGGCAAGGGAATCAATGCCGATCAGAGGCAGTGCCTTTGCGATGGTCGCCAGGATCAGAGAACCAAGAAGCGCACCGATTACAGAACCGCGCCCGCCGCTCATGCTCACGCCGCCGATTACACAGGCCGCAATAACGTCCATCTCTCCGCCCTTCTGCATATCCGGCATGGCCGAAGCGTAAATGCCTACCTGAAGAGCGCCGCCCAGGCCGCCCAGGATACCCATTATGGTATACACGAGAAGCTTAATGTTCTTTACATTAATACCGGAAACCTCAGCCGCCTCCGGGTTACTTCCCACCGCGTAAATCTTGCGGCCGGTTCTGGTCCATTTCATAAACCAGTAAAAGAATACATAGCAGATCACAATGATCCAGATAACGCAGTTAAGACCCAGGATCTTTGTCGTGGCGAAATCACTGAAGGAACCGAGAGCTGTAGCACTTGCCCACTCACCTCCATTGGAAATCAGATAGCCCATGGCGCGGTAAATGTACATAAAGCCCATCGTCGCGATAATCGGAGGCACATCCGCTCTGGAAATAACCAGTCCAACCACAAACCCGCAGGCTGCGCCAATAGCCAGAGCAATGATAAAGGGAATAACTGTGCCGGATACATGATCATATTTCAGAAGCATACCGATCGCCATACCGGACAGCGCAAGCGTTGACATAATGGAAATGTCAATGCCGCCCACCAGCATAACACACAGCATACCAAGAGACATTACCATGGTAACCGCGTTGTTCTTCAGAAGGTTCTGAAGAGAATTCGGTGTCAGGAACGACGAGTTAAACGCCGTTACAACAATAAAAAGCAAAATCAGAATCACAAAAAGCAGTGCTTCACGAGAGCCTGTAATTTTCTTCCATAAAGATTTCTTTTCCATTTAATTGGCCCCCTTTCCGGATGATCCCTTTTCCATGGACAACTCAAGAATTACCTCCTGAGACGCCTCTTCAATGGAAAGCTCGCCGGTCTTGCGGCCGTTGCACATTACCACGATACGGTCTGACATGCCCAGAATCTCCGGCATTTCAGAAGAAATCAGGATAATCGCATAGCCCTTCAGAGCCAGGTCTCCCATGATGGAATAAATCTCCGCCTTCGCGCCAACGTCAACACCCTTGGTCGGCTCATCCATGATTACGACCTTCATTTCCTGGGCAAGAGCCTTGGCAACCACTACCTTCTGCTGATTTCCACCGGAAAGAGAGCTTGCGGGCTGGAAAATATCCACAGCCTTGGTATCCACCTCTTCCAGCAGATCCTTGGAGATCTCTCTCTCCTTCTTGTTGTCATTCAGTCCGTTCTTCGCGTATTTGCTCATAACCGGAAGGGTTACATTCCTTCCCAGACCCCAGCTCATGATCAGGCCTTCCTTCTGGCGGTCCTCCGGGAGCAGAATAATTCCCTGCTCCATAGCGTCTGACGGCTGATGAATATGAAGCTCCTTGCCTTCCAGATAAGCCTTCCCGGAATCCGGCTGTGTGATACCGCACAGGGCTTCCACAACCTCTGTACGTCCCGCGCCAACCAGACCGGTCAGTCCCAGGATCTCTCCGGCATGTACATTAAAGGAAACGTCCTTGAAATATCCGGTTCTGGAAAATCCCTCAATGCGGAGCATTTCCTCACCGATCTTCACCTCGGGCTTCGGATACATGGTGGTGATCTCACGTCCAACCATAGCCTTGATCAGATCCGCGTTTGTAATTCCATCCACCGGATAAGTTCCGATATACTGGGAATCACGGAAAACGGTAACACGGGTGGCCAGACGGTACATATCCTCAAAACGATGAGAGATAAAGATAATGGAAACTCCATTTTCTCTCATCTGATCTACCAGTGTATACAGCTTCTCTGATTCGGATTTGGTCAGAGATGCCGTCGGCTCATCCAGAATGATGATCTTCGCGTTGGTAGACATGGCCTTGGCGATCTCCACCATCTGCTGCTGCGCCACACTGAGGGTTCCCATCTCGGCTCTGGAATCAAAATCTGCGTCCAGATTCTCCAGCATCTTGTTGGCTTCCGCATACATGGCATTCCACTGGATCATATGATTTTTCACAATCTCATGACCCATGAAAATATTCTCCGCCACCGACAGGTGGGGATAAGATGTGGGATGCTGATATACGGCTGCGATTCCCGCCTCCTGTGCATCCTTTGGACCTTTGAAGTCGACCTTCTGTCCATTCAGGAACATTTCGCCTTCCTCTGCCTTATGTACGCCGGTAATAACCTTGATAAATGTGGATTTACCGGCACCGTTCTCGCCCATAAGAGCATGGACTTCACCGGGAAGCAGCTGAAACTGTACATTATTCAGCGCCTTAACACCCGGGAAAATCTTAGTAATGCCTTTTAATTCAAGAACATATTCAGACACGGCTCTTTCTCCCTCCTTTATTAATATTTTCTTAAGATAATAACAGTATAACACCCTGGTTTTTTTTTCGAAACGGGAAAATTTTTGGAATCCGGGTAAAATATTTTTTTCCATCTGTCAGATTGTTTTCCGGTCCGGACGGGAGAAAAAGGCAGAGCCTTAAGAATTCTCCTTGTAATTACATGGATTTTCAATTAAAATAAAAAAGAGTATCGTTATAGTAGTTTTATGGAGAATACATATGACGCTGTTAATTGTTGATGATGAAGAGCTTACCCGAAACGGCCTTCTCTCCTCCATCGACTGGCCTTCCCTGGGAATTCAGAAGGTTCTTCAGGCCGACGATGGAATCAGGGGGCTGGAGATGGCCCGGCTTCACAGGCCGGAAATCATTCTGTGTGATGTACGCATGCCCCGTCTGGACGGAATCACCATGCTGAAGCAGCTGGAGGATACCCTTCCGGACTGTGTCCCGATTTTTATGAGCGGTTACTCTGACAAGGAATACCTGAAGGCCGCCATCCGGCTGAAAGCCGTTTCCTATATTGAAAAGCCCCTGAATCCTTCGGAAGTTCGGGAAGCCGTCCAGGATGCCAGGGCAGTTTATGAGCAGAGACTTCGGACGCACAGAGGGGACGCCATCCACTCCCGGGCCGCCGCTTCTTCCCTGGCCGCCCGGCTGACTGTCCCCTTTTCTTCTGATAATGAGGAGATCTACAGCCTTGCGGCTGAATTATCCCTGGCGGTGGAACCACCCGTTGCCTTTACGGCGGTCATCCTGCGGCTGAATACATACGCAGAGGCTCCCCGTCCTCCCTTTGACGAAATTCAGAACGCCTTCCTCCATTTTCTGGAGCCCAGGCACCTGAACAGTATCTATGTGGAGAAGCGGGTCGAATATCTGGTTTATTTTATTTTCGGCTCCCGGAAACCGGACAGAACCGACCTGGCTTCCATAGGAGATTTTCTTGGGAACCAGTTCGCCCCCTATGGAAAATATTACCTCGCCTCTGGAGATACCGTCACAGGCATTTCCAGGGCCTATGAGTCCTACGCCTCTGCAGTCGTATTGCTTCAGAGCGGATTCTTTTTCCCGGCGGGAACCTTCCTGACGGCAGACCTTCTCAGAGAAGTCCCCGAAAAGCCGTCCCTTTCTCCTCTTCCCGAGGCGCCGGAGACCTTCCTGCTGAATCTCCTCCTTGAAGGCAATCATTCTGAGTGTATTTCGTTTCTCGGTGTATTGTCTCAATACCTGGACCGGAACCATACGCAGATGGTCAATCAGGTGCGGGATCTGTATTACCGCCTGTTTATCTCCGTCCGGGAAGCCAGAAAACAGAAACAGCTCTCCGCGGATAAGGAGGAAAGCCAGGGAAGCATTATGGAAGCTCTGGACGGCGCTTTTACCTTTCAGGAGCTTCACAGCCTTCTGAAGGAAAAAACGGAAAAATATTTTTCAGATCTGGAAAATGCCGTGGCGGAGAATTCCACGATCTACCAGATCAAGGATTATATCAGCAAAAATTACATGAACGTGAGTCTGTCTGTAAAGGATATCAGCAGCCATGTGTTTTTATCCACCTCCTATGTATGCACTTTTTTTAAAAACGAAACCGGACAGACTCTGAACCAGTATCTCACCGAATACCGGATGGAGAAGGCCAAGCAGCTTCTCTCCGATCCCAGATACAAAATTTCAGACATTTCCGCCAGAGTCGGCTACGCAGACGGAAGCTATTTCGGCAAGAGCTTCCGGAAATATTCCGGGCTGTCTCCCTCCGATTACCGGGAGAAAATGTCCTGAACCGCACAGGGGGAAAGGAACGCACAATGAATGGACCCTTTCGCAGAATACGGCAGTATTACATGGATCTGAAGCTGCAGAGCAAGTTTACCCTTGTGATGCTGCTTCTGGTTCTTCTGCCCGCGATTCTGATCGCCTACCTTCTTCTGGGAAATATATACAATATGGTGGTTTCCTATACGATTCAGCAGGAACAGGATTCCTCCGCACAGACCGCTCCCCTCATAGAGGAAAGAATTCAGGACGTCATGGACACGGCGTCCGAAATTTCTTCCTCCTCTTTTTATGCCGCGCTGTTCCATCAGCCGGTTAACAAACCTCTGAGCGTTTACGCCTCCTCCGGAAAGGCGGCGGAATTCCGGCAGACCGTGGACGCCCTGCTTGACTCCGGCCGTGCCACGGGAATTCGAATCTACGTGGAGTGGGCCAATGAAAATTCAGAATTATTTTCCCATGAAAATACAGAAGGGATTTTTTTCCGGGAAGCGCCGCAAGCGGAACCTACTGGCATGGAATTTTTGACGGAGACAGCACACTCACCGAACTGTTCTGCCCTTCCATTTACCTGGGGCCCACAGAACGGGAGGAATGCGGAGACATAGCCTACATTCAGAAGGGTTCTCTCTATTATCACGGAAAAACCTGCAGCGTTTACCTGGCGGTATACTTTTCCAGCAGCGAACTGATTGAAATTCTTTCCGACAATCTTTCCATGGACGGCAGCGTTTCCTATATAATCAATGAACGGGACGCCCTGGTAGCTTCCTCTGACTCCGCGCTCTCCGGAATTTACTGGCTGAGCTACGATACGATCGAGGCATCCTTTATGTCCTCCAACAACTTTATCGAAAGAAATATTCTGGATGAGACCGTATACGCAGGCTATTATAACATTTCCCAGCCCGGCTGGTTTATGGTAACCATCCTTCCCTCCCAGCCCCTGATCGCCAGAGGCAACCGGCTGACGCTCATGTTCCTGGGAATCTATCTGATCACCGCGCTTCTGGCCTTTATCCTGGCGGTCTCTCTTTCCCGCTCTATCACCGGCCGCCTTTCCTCCGTGGTAAATCAGATGCAGACGGTCCGCCAGGGGCCTCCCGTTCCCATGGAAAGCCCTGTAGTTCACGACGAGGTGGGCGACCTGATCGATACCTACAACTTTATGACCCGAAGAATGAATCACCTGCTGCGCCAGCAGTCCAGAAACGCTGAAGAGCTTCGCATCGCGGAATTTAATTCCCTGCAGGCACAGATCAATCCCCATTTTCTCTACAACACCATGGACATGATTAACTGGATGGCACTCCAGGGCCGGACCTCTGAGGTCAGCGACGCGATACAGAAGCTCTCCCGGTTTTATAAGCTTACATTAAGCCAGAAAAGCAGCATTGTCTCCATCGCCAGCGAAATTGAACATGTCTCCATCTACGCGGATCTGCAGAATATGCGTTTCCACGACACCATTACTCTGATCACGGATATCCCGGATGAGCTGACCCGGTTCCAGATGCCCAAGCTCACTCTTCAGCCCGTTGTGGAAAACGCGATTCTTCACGGAATTCTGGAAAAGGATTCAAAGGCCGGAACCATTGTCCTCACCGGATGGATGGAAATGGACGATATCGTCCTTCTGGTCTCCGACGATGGAATCGGAATTCCCCCGGAAAAGCTTGCAAATATACTGACCGGAACCGGAAACAGCAGCTCCGGCGGAACAAATATCGGTGTTTTCAACACACACCGCCGTCTGCAGATTCTGTATGGAACAAATTATGGACTCTCCTACTCCAGCACTCCCGGAAAGGGAACGGATGTGGAGATCCGGATTCCCGCACAGAGAGAATACCAGAATCATCTGGCGGCCGGGCGAATCGGCTCCTCCGGAAATCCTCTTCCCCTGGTAACCGTCACCAACCGCATAACAGAGGGACGGGAGGGAGAACTGATCACTCCGCAGCAAATGGTAAGCTACAGCCGTCAGGTTGCCGCGAACCGCTATAAGCTGGGCAATCTCCATCAGATTTCCCCAAAGCTTTCCCCAAGAGAAACTCTTTATATTTTATCTCATGAGGTAAACGAAAAATACCCGGCCCACAGCCATGATTATTATGAGCTGAATTATCTCTGCAGCGGAACCATTATAAATACCATTGACGGCAACCCGGTTTACATGTCCGCCGGAGACCTTATATTTCTGAACCGGGAGGCGGTCCACTCTCTGGAATGTGTGAAGCCGGAGGCTCTTCTGGTAAATTTCTGCCTGAAACCGGAATCCTTTGAAAGAACCCTGCGTTCTTTTACGGAAAGCCGGAACCTGATCTCCGATTTCATCCGAGGAGAAGGCAGGGAAAAACAGAATTTCATCTTCTTCCCTCTCGGGCACAGTCTCCAGGCGCAGACATATCTGGCATCCATCATTGAAGAATACGCAAACAACGGATTTTCCCAGTCCTTTGCGCTGGAAGGTCTCTTCCTTCTTCTTTTTAACTATCTGGCTGCCTCCAACGAATTCAGCTACCGCGGAATCGACAGCCAGACCTGGCAGGTGGTAAAATATCTGGAAGAAAACTGTCTGAAATTAAATGTGGATAAAATCGCAGCGAAATTTAACATGACGAAAGAACAGTTTGACGCTCATCTGAAAGAGCATACGGGAAGAAGCGCCGCCGATCTCATAAATGAGGAACGGCTGGAGCATGCGGCCGCGCTTCTGGCCAGCCACAATATAAGCATCTATCAGATTTCGGAAAGCTGTGGTTTTAAAGACGTGGAGGAATTCACCCGGGATTTTCAGAAAAAATTCCATGTTTCCCCTTCGGAATACCGAAATCAGTTCTGGTAATCCGGCGTTCCCGGCTGGCCTCTGCCCGGCTCAGCCGATCCACATAAAACAAAGGCGCCTGTCTTTCCCTTAGGATCTCTCCTGGAAAAACAGGCGTCTTTGCGTATGTGTGTGTATCAAAATGGATAGTAGGGGTCTTACTCTCAGGCCTTGTAAACCTTGATTCCGAAGGACTCATGAATAGTGGTTCTGGCCTCTTCGATGGAGGCAAATACGCCATCCTTCAGCATCTGCGCGGTAATATTCCCGATCGCGGTAGCCTCACCGGGGCCGGCGTGAACCTCCTTGCCGGTGGCTCTCGCAGTCAGCTCGTTTAAGTATCCGGCATTGGAACCACCGCCGACCACGTGAATGCGGCTGTAGGTCCGGCCGGTCATTTCCTCCAGCTCTCCGGCGGTCTTCGCATAGCAGTCCGCAAGGCTGGCGTAAATTACCGTAGACAGCTCTCCCAGGGTCTCCGGAACCTGCTGGCCGGTTCTGCGGCAGTAATCCCTGATCTCCTCCGTCATATTGTCCGGGGAAAGGAAGCACTCGTCATTGGCGTCCACTCTGGACGGAAAGTCTCTGGCCTCCTCCGCCATGTCGCAGAGCTGTGCAAAACTGTACTGATCATTGGTCTCATGGCGCACAGACTGGATCATCCAAAGTCCCATAATGTTCTTCAGATAGCGGAAACGTCCCGCGTATCCGCCCTCATTGGTCAGATTCAGCTCACAGCTTCTCTTCGAGCAGTCTGCCTTCTCACGCTCCAGACCCATAAGGGACCAGGTTCCGGAACTGATATAGATAAAGTCATCGTCATTGGCCGGAACCGCCAGCACCGCGGAGCCGGTGTCGTGGGTCGCAGGCGCCACAACCTCCACATCAAAGCCAACTTCTTCCTGAAGCTCCTTTGTAAAATGTCCTACACTGGTACCCGGCATGATCAGCTTCTGGAAAATCTTCCTTGGATATCCCAGCATGTCGATCAGCTCATAATCCCAGTCCTTGGTATCCGGGCTTACAAGCTGCCCGGTGGTCGCCTCTGTATACTCGCAGGTTTTTTCACCGGTGAGCAGATAATGGAAGTAATCCGGCACAAGAAGCATGGTCTCCGCCTGCTCCAGATATTCCGGGTGCTGCTTCTTTACCGCCATCAGCTGATAGATGGTGTTAAAGATTGCCTTCTGAATCCCGGTTCTCGCATACAGATCTTCCAGAGAAATAATCTTATATACTTCCTCGTCGATCCCGTCGGTGCGATGATCACGGTAACCCACGGTATTTCCCAGCACCTTTCCGTCCTTGTCCAGCAGAACAAAGTCCACGCCCCAGGTGTCCACGCCCATGCTCACCGGGATCTTCCCAATCGCCTTACATTTCTTCAGGCCTTCCTTGATCGCGTCAAAAAGACGGTCAAACTCCCAGCAGAGCTCTCCATCCTTCTTCACCATGCCGTTCTCAAAACGATGGACTTCTTCCAGCTCCATCCTGCCGTCTTCCATATGACCCAGAATTAAACGTCCGCTGGACGCCCCGATGTCTACTGCCAAATAATAATCTGCCATGATCCGTAAAACCCTCCATTGTGCAAAATGCTGTGGTTAAATTGTTTCTTTCTGATTGTTATGATAACATATTCCCATGTGTTTGTTCAAGTAGAAAGAATCTGTTGACAGTGAAAATTTGTCTTTCTTCAAAAACAGGATGCCTGAAACGACAAAAATCATAAACAACATTTCCTTTAATTTCATTCTGCCGCTTCCTTATCCGGATAAACCGTTTTCAGCCAGAGGAACTGATATCCATCCATGGAAATTCCCTGGGCCTTTCTGGATTCCCCGGTAAGCAGATCTGTGTAATCCTCCGGCTCGTTAAGCCACGCGACCTGGGAATCCCTTCCAAAATTAAACAGCGCCAGCAGCTTTTCTCCCTGATAATACCGGCCAATCCCAAGTATATGGTCATTCCAGGGCTCCAGCGTCCAGATATCCGCATCTGCGTGAAAGACCTTTTCCGACGCCCGCAGCCTCTCCAGGACCCGAAGCTGCATGTAAATCCTCCCGGTCATGGTGGAAGCGTCCTGCCGCTCCCCGGCCTTTTCCCAGTTAAAATTCCCACGGTGAACATAACGGCTGTCCGCAGCCTTCACCGGGTCCATATGGTATCCGTAATCATTTTGCTGCCCCAGCTCATCTCCGCTGTAAATAATGGGAAGCCCCGGCTGCGTCAGCAAAAAGGTATGGAGCATAATATCCAGGCGCAGGCTCTGCTCCGATCCGGACTCCATCCCGCAAAGAGACGCCGTCGTTCCGCAAAGCCTGGAATCTCCAAGCGTGGGATCGTCGTTATACAGCTCTCCCCTGGCCTCACTGTCATAGATACGCCCCTGAAAATACTCCCCGAGAAACTTCTTATGCGCCACTTCCTCCATGCCAAACTGCCTCAGGAACCCATAATCCAGGCCCCACCCAATATCGTCATGGCAGCGAAGATAATTCAGGAACATCTGCTCCTTCGGCAGGGCAAAAATGGTGTCCATCTGTCTGCGAAGCAGACGTACGTCCTGGGTGGCCACCGTATGCCAGGTAGTGCACATGGTGGTGGCATTGTAAAGCATATGGCATTCCGGCCGCTCCACGGTTCCAAAGTACGGGGCAAGCTTATCCGGCTCCATGACCACCTCTCCAAGAAGCAGCACTCCCGGGCAGACCACACAGACCGCCAGATTCAAAAGCCGCACCAGATCATGCACCTGGGGAAGATTCCGACAGTTTGTCCCCAGCTCCTTCCATATGTAGGGAACCGCGTCCAGACGAATCACATCAATTCCCTGATTACACAGAAAAAGCATATTTTCCGTCATATCATTGAGCACCACCGGATTCTTATAATTCAGGTCCCACTGATAAGGGTAAAAACAGGTCATTACAACCTTCCCCGCCTCCTCACACCAGGAAAAATTCCCCGGAGCCGTAGTGGGAAACACCTGAGGCACCGTTTTCTCATACTGCATGGGAATCTCCCAGTCGTCAAAGAAAAAATATCTCTGCTGAAAGGACGCATCCCCGGCCTTCGCTTTTTGGGCCCATTCATGGTCACTGCTGGTGTGATTCATAACAAAATCAATACAGACCACCATATCCCTGTCGTGGCACTGATCCGCCAGCTCCCTAAGATCCTCCATCGTTCCCAGTTCAGGCTGCACTGTACGGAAATCCGCTACCGAATACCCTCCGTCACTTCTCTCCCTGGGGCTTTCCAGCAGCGGCATCAGATGAATATAATTCACCCCGCTCTCCTGAATATAATCCAGTTTCTCCTCCATCCCCCGAATCGTTCCGGCAAAGCACTGTGTATAAAACTGCATTCCCAGCCGTCCCTGATCCTTATACCAGAACCGGTTCTCACACCGTTTTCCGTCAATTTCTCTTAACGCTTCCTTCCTCTCCTGAAACATTCGTCTCAGCATGGAACAGAAATAAGCAAAGGCCTCCTCGTCATGGTAAAGTCCCGTATAAACAGACCGCATCTCTTCTCCATACACTTTCAGACGCTGTTCAAAAGCTTCTGTATCTCCCTTCATTGTCTTCTTCCTTTCTGATAATTCTCCGCCGTCAAAAATCACAGCCATGACATTATTCCATCATATACCACAACAAAAATCAATGCCGGAAGCATATTTGCCACCCGGAATTTTTTCTCGGAAATCAGGTTCACACCTACACAGAAGATCAGCATGCTGCCCACCAGCGTCAGGTCTCCGATGATCTGATCCGTCAGAAGCGGCGCGAGGGCATTGGCAAAAAGTGTGATGGTTCCCTGAAGGATTCCCACCGGTATGGCGGAAAAAAGCGCCCCCTTCCCATATGCGGAGGCAAACACCACCAGAATCACCCCGTCCAGCACCGCCTTCGCGTACAGCATGGAGGCGTCCCCTGTCATGCCGTCCTGCAGAGATCCCACAATGGCCATTGCACCGATACAGATGGTCAGAGACGCAGCCACAAACCCCTCCACAAACCGGTTGTCGTCCTTCCCGCCGCACTTCTCCTTCAGCCATTCCCCAAAGGTCTCCATCCGGTGCTCCAGGTTCGCCCACTCGCCCACCAGCGATCCGGCCACCAGGGAAAAAATGGCCAGCATGGTGCCGGAGGTGCTGATCACTCCATTTTCTATGGTAAACATTTCCTTCAGGGCTCCGGAGATTCCGATAAAGATTGTACACAGTCCCAGCGCCTGCATGACAATTTCCTGATACCGCTCCTTCAGGCCTTTTTTCAGACACAGGCCTAAGGATCCCCCGGCCAGCACCGCCAGCACATTTACAATGGTTCCCGATCCTCTCATATATCCGCCTGCCTGTCTTCCTTTCCGAGACATAAAGTCATCTCATGCCAGGCCTCTCCTCCCCATGTGGAATTTGAAATACCCCGGTCTGTGAATCCCATTTTCCTGTACATTTCAACTTTATCCGGAAGGCAGGTGAGGACCAGGCATTCCCGGCCCCGCTCCCGCTCCATCTGTGCATACCGGCGCATCAGCTCTCTGGCCAGCCCCTGGCCGCGATGCTCTGGCAAAACGTCCAGCCCCAGCAGCATCACCACATTCCCTTTCGGATCCTGCAAACCGGCGTCCATAAAAAACGCGTCCCGGAAAACCGTCTCTGTGGTGGCCAGTCCGTTTAAAAAACCCGCCAGCCTCCCGCTGCCCTTATCCACGGCGACAAGAAACTCTTCCGATCTGCGCGCCGCGCGCTCCAGCATCATCTCCCGCGTACACGCCTCATTGGGAGGAAAACAGATTTCCTCGATTTCCGCCGCCTGCTCCGCCTCCTCCGGCCGGATACAGCGAAACGCATATTTCTCGTTAAGGCCTTCCCTGTCTGATCTGTTCTCTGTATACAAGCTTTCGACTCCTCTCCAGAATTCTCGTCCCTATTCTACTACAAAAAAATAAAAAAGTCAGCAGGAACCTTCGTCTTCCCGGCCCTTAAAGTAAAGATGTCGGAGCAAAAACATTTGGGGCAGGGCCGCATATATACGGCCCTGCCCCTTCAAAATCACTGCAGATAAAATTTAACTCTTTCTCCCGCAAGGATCAGAGAATCGATCCGTTCCGTTTACATCATGGCTTCCGCAATATCTCTGGCCATATTGCCAACCTCTGTGGCATGCGCCTTGGCACCGGGGATGCCGACTGTCACGTATGCCGCTCTCTCCGCCTGCTCAGCAATCACCGCCGGTTCGTCGATTCCCATCGCAGAAGCTACCGCCGCAGGAACAACCACATTCAGAATGTTGCATCCGGACAGAGACAGATCATCCATCACGGCCGCACCAAAAGGCACTGCCCAGGCGACATCCTGGCATTCTCCCTTACATACTCTTGGAATCACGTCATGGACAAAGCCCTCCATCACAGCCTTGTTTTCGCCCATGGTTACCGTGACATCGGCATAGGCATCAAATGACCAGTATTTCTTTACCAGCTTCGCCGTACGTCTGGCGGCACTGTGAAGGTTCTGAATGGATACCGTCACCGGCTGACCGGCCATGGCGGTGAAAAGCACGCTGGCCTGTTTTTCCACCGTCTCCAGGCGCTCATCATCCAGAGCTTTGACAATCTCCGCAATGGTTTTTCCGGCCGAGAGCTGCTCATATGTATAAGAAGCCTTCTCATAGATCGCCTTGGTCCGCGCAGGTTCCGTGGCCTGGATCATCAGGCGGGTAACCGGGCCGGGGGATACCTCGTCTGCTTTTCTGGCAATAATATTAATGCTCAGCATCGCTGACTCCGGATTCAGAGTCGCCGCGCATCTCTCTTCTGCTATCTGTTTCGCGATGGCGTTTTTATCCGCGCCTTCTTCCAGAAGTGCTTTCATCGTCGCTACCGCATAGGAACCCTGATGTCCCAGCGGCGGATTCACAGGACTGGAAGAAAATCCACTGGAAATTCCCTCCCTGAAGCAGGCCAGGATCTCTGCCAGCGCCATCATACCGATCACAGACGGCGCTCCGATATCCTTAAGGATCAGACCGATATCGCCTACAAGCTGAGCCGTGTCAAACTCCTGGCCGGTCAGAATCATATGAACCTTTTCCGGCAGACCGGCGGTTTTTACGGCCGCTTTTCCCACCAGACGGACAGATGTGGTTCTTCCATACCGTCCCTCACCCTCAGGCACCTCCGCATCCGGGTGAATGATCTCAAGGATGGCCGCGGAGCCAAGCAGGGCCGCCTGAAGAGGATCCGGAGAGATTCCCGCTCCCGCCATCGCATCCAGCATGGCTTTTACGCCGATCTCCGCTCCCTTTTCCGCCATGGCAGGCCAGATAATATCTTCCCCGAGGGCGCTGTGCCCATAAAGAGGACCACCTCCCACATTCGCGGGAACATCCCGGCCGCTGATGGGAGACAGCTCTCCGTTCATCATCGCCTGATTAATGGCCAGCACGGCGGGAAAGGCTGAAATTTTACTGTTCATCTTGGAAGTAGGAATTGCTCCCACCCCGCTTCTGTCCACTCCGGCAATCATACGGCAGGTCGCGCCCAGCTTGCGGTTCCCGGCCGGGATTCCCACCTGGGCAGCTGAACCGGCAAGATACATCATAACTGCCGTGATCATGGCCGCGTTGGCTCCGTCCGCACCAGAGGCTTTCGCGGTGTCGATCGCCTTTTTCAGAACCATATCCACCGGCTGTGTACGGGCATCCGCAAATTTAACGTTTACGGTTCCTCCTCCGTTTATTTCCTGTACAATTGTGTTCGCCACAGTGTGTATCGCAATATTTACCATGCCGTGTCCACCGGCAAGGGCCTCGATTCTGTCATTTGTCAGATTCGATACGTTGGATACCGCCGCCATCTCCGCCGCGGCCAGAACCTTACATTTTCTGTCGTCCATGTCATTTCCTCCCAATCACTTTTTACTGCGTTTCCTCGTGCTGCGTTCTCTTATTTATGGCTATGACCCGGCCGGAACCGGATCCGTCATAAATCATGCATTTCTCTGTCTCTTCAGAAAATATCCTGGCCAGGCAGGCCTGAATTTTCCGCAGAGGAACCGATATTCCTTCTTTCTCAAGCAGAAGCTCCCGCAGGCGCACACAGTTCTCATATTCCGGCCGGGCATTTCGAAAATCGTCATCTATGACCTTCCCCTGTATGGTAAAATCATATGTGTTTTCTGCCGCCTGGATCCGGACATCCATGGAGAGAACCGATACGCGGGTATGACGGTGCGCGGTGGGAATTCTGTGCCAGCCTGAGGATCCACATTCCGTGACAATCAGCTCCTCCAGCTCTTCCAGAGAATCCATGGGCGCGTCAATATAAATCATGTGCCCGGGCCGGTTCTTTTTTGTAATGGTATTCACAATCTGAACGTTTTTGGCCCCCGTCTCATAAAACCGGTCTACAATATATCCCAGCGCCTCCCCGTCCAGATGATCCAGCTGCACCAGCAGCAGCATGCCCTCTTTTGTGTATAACCGCATACAAAGCACTTCCCTTTCGCTCCGCTCTTACTCATGGAATAAACCGCCCGCAGGGCAGCCTCAAAAGAACGGAAAATCTGATTCCTCAATCCCCGTTGTATATATAAAATTAATTTTAGCATCCGGCATATATGAACGACAAGTACTATGAAATTTATTAGTTACTTTCAAAAAACTTCTCCGCAGCCGCCCCCTCTCATTTCAAAACAGCACAAAAAAATCTCCTCATATTCCATAAGGAGATTTCAGAGTTTTATTTATATTTTTCAGCCTGCTCTGCCATAATGAAAACTGTATGATTGAAGCGCCAGAAGATATTCTGGCTCTTGTATCATCTATATTGCTCTGCTTCATGCCTCTTAATTCTGAAATGTCCGCAGTCCCTGAATGGTCTCCGTAATCAGCTCATCCAGTGTCCACCCAAGCATATCCGCGCCCCGCTGAATAACCTCCCTGGAACAGCCTGCGGCAAAGCCCCTGCTTTTATACTTTTTCTTCACAGATTTCAGCTCCAGATCCTGCACGCTTTTGGACGGGCGCATCAGAACCACCGCGCCAATCAGACCGCTGAGTTCATCCACCGCGTACAGAACCTTCTCCATCTCATGCTCCGGCTGAACATCCACTGTAATCCCATATCCGTGACTGGCAGTAGCATGGATAATTTTTTCATCCACGCCTCTCTCCCGCATGATCTCCTGACTTTTTATACAGTGCTCCTCCGGATACTGCTCAAAATCCAGATCGTGAAGGAGCCCCACGATTTCCCAGAATTCCTTCTCCTCCCTGTAACCCAGCTTTTCCGCGAAATACCCCATCAGCTGCTCTACCGTCCGGGCATGCTCCAGATGGAACTCCTCTTTATTATACTCTGTCAGTAAATTCCACGCTTCCTGTCTCGTCATAGCCTATGCCTTCTCCTTTTTTCATTCATCCGCTTCAAAAGCTCTGTTTATACCGTTATTTACCTGCCTGCGCAAAAGAAACGCCAGCTTCTCTTTCCTGCACATAAGCTCCCATAATATCTGCCGCTATCCGTATCAGCTCCGGACAGGGTCTTTTTTTATAATACTCTTCTGTGCGCGCTTCAGCTACAGGCGTGCCCTCCGGCTTTTTCAGCCCCAGAAGCTCCCTGCAGACAATGCTGCCCCTTCCGTTCTGCTCCTTATAACGCCGGGCAAGCTCCTGAATCTCCGCGTAAAACGCGGACTTTCCCGCGGGGTCTGTGTTTCCATACAAAGCACCCGCCACAAAAACCATGCCGGAAAAAGCTCCGCAGACCTCCCGCATCCGCCCAAAACCGCCGCCGAAACCGGCGGATGTCTTCAGCACCAGCTCCGGGTCCATGCCCATCTCCTCCGCAAAGGCTGCCACCACGCTTTGAGAACAATTATATCCCTTTCTGAAATATCTCTCCGCAATCTCTCCGTAATTTTTCATTTCTGGCAGAATTTCTCCTCTTCTTCTGTTATTTGCTGTTTCAAACTGTAAAACACAGACAGATCAAATGCCTGCATCTATTGTACCTATTCTTCCGCCATGTAAAATATTATCTGGCCGCCATCGATATTTGTAACATTCCTTTCTCCACATTTTCACTACATAAGAAAAAAATCCGCAATATAAATAACAAACGGAATGGTAAACACAGAACAAAAAGTGGTAAAAGCAAAAATCTCAGAAGCATACTTATAATTTTTCTCATACCGGATCGACATCATGGTCAGGGTGGTAGCCGTAGGGCAGGCCGAAGCGATCAGAACCGTATAGGCCACAGCCGTACTGACATAATTCTTCAGAAGCACCAGCACAGCCAGCACGGCCAGCGGCGACACCAGCAGCCTGACCGCGCTGAGAAGATAAATCCGCCGGTTAAGAAAAATTTTTCTCAGATCCGACTGCGCCAGGGAAAATCCGGCGATCATCATGGCCAGCGGCGTATTGGTATCCGCAATATACTCCAGCGTATCCAGCAGGGTCTCCGGGATCCGGATCCGCAAAAAGAACAGCAGCATCGCAAGTATGGTACAGATCACCATCGGGGAGGTCAGACCCTTTTTCACACTTTTCAGCGAAAGAGACCCCGTTAAAAGACTCAGCCCATGGGTCCAGACCAGCAGATTAAACACCGTTATAAAAGCGGAAAGATAAAAAACACCTTCACTTCCCATAACGCTGTTCAGCAGCGGAATTCCGAAAAATCCGCAGTTTGTGTACGCCAGCGCAAAACGCTCCACCGCGTATTCCGCGTTTCCCTTATCGGATACGAGAACATGGGCAAGAAAAATCATGATCACATGCGCAAGCGCCGCCAACACAAAGGTTACCAGAAGTCCCCGAACCAGGGCAGGGTCGTAGTCCACCTGATACACGGTAAAAATCAGACAGGGGTTGACCACAAGGAGCAGAAGATTGGAAATCCCGCTGCTCCCCGCCTGATTAATCAGCCCGCGTTTATAACAGAAATAAGCCAGAACCATGATCAGGAACATTTTTATAAGCTGATTAAAAATCAGTAAAAACATATAACCATCTCCCAGGAAATTATTCGATTCACTATAACACAGCTTCCCAGGATATTCAATGTAAATTCAGGACCGGAAACCTGATTTCTCCATCATTTCATGAATATCTCCGGACATGAAATCAAAGATCAGTCCGCCATTAAAGCCTTTTTTCTGTATTGCCCGGGTGCCATATGGTAGCATTGATGAAAACTGCGGCTGAAATGACTGATATCAAAAAACCGGTTTCCTGTGCAATTTCAGTGATGGACAGGCTGGAATTTACAAGAAGCCTGGCCGCGGTCTGCATTCTCTCCCTGTGTACAAGCTCTTTAAATGTCATATTGAAATTCTTTTTTATAATTTTGCTCATATACGACGTCGAATAATGAAATTTTTCGCTGACTTCCTGCAGTGTAACCGTTTTGTAGTGCGCACATATATAATCCAGAATTGTCAGAATCTGCGGATTTCTTCCTTCCTCCGAAAAGGTACACAGGTTGTCCTTGTGTACACGGAGAAGCCGGATAAAAATCTGGTTTAATATGCTGGACAGCTGATAGAAACTGTAATCATCCGGATGAACACATTCCTCATACATCTGATATACCTGGCTCTTCACATGCAGGTCCCGTCCTGTCTGGAATATAAACATTGGCGCCGGAGATACATCAAACAGGATACATCTGAAAAAATTGGTTATAATAGAATCTGAGTGAAGCAGTGAAAAAAATATTTCTTCAAAGGGTTCAAGATCCAGCATAATATTCAGGGCAATCAAGTCATCGGAATTTCCAAGAATCGTATGCGGAGCGCCGTATTCAAAAAAACAAAAATCACCTTCAGACAAAGTGTAATGTATTCCCTTGCAAATATGCTCACATTGTCCTCCGGCGATATAGAGCAGCTCAATGTAATCATGCACATGAAGCTGGATCGGGAAGTACCGGGTATGGGGCGCCACTGAAATATGCCTGCGGTGATCCTCATCCGTCAGAGACAGCCGGACAAGCTTCTGATCCGAACTGTAGGAACGGACAATTTTGGAATTACGCTCAGGAATATAAGGCTTACAGGCAGAATAATATTCCTCAATGTCTTCCTCTGTGTGGATTTCAAAACCATTCTCCAGATAAATTTTTCGGAGCTTCAGTTCAAAGGAATTCAGCGTTAACAGCCGTTTTTCCGTTGATTCAGCAGCAGTAATATTCAGATTTTCTTCCATAACCATCCTCTGTTTTTATCCGTCTAAAAAGTCTGACCTGTGAACTCATTTTTCTTCAATCTCACTATATGCCGAATGAATCCCCACAAACGTCCTTTACAGTATAACATTTTTTCACGAAAAAGTCACATTTTTACAAAACCATTTGTAAAAAACGCCATTTCATTACAATTCTTTTCCTCTGTTTTTTGTTATGCTTTCTTCATCAAAAATTTAAAGGAGGAACTGTATATGAAGAAACTGTATCGCAGATTTTCCGCAGCCATATTGTCCGGCGCCCTTCTTCTGTCCGGCCTGACGGCTTCCACGGTCTCCGCACAGGAAGCCACAGATGATTTTGCCTCTCAGATGGAGCAGATGTTTGCAGAACCAGATATGGAGTACAAACCATATGCACGTATGTGGCTGGCAGAGGGCACCCACACAGATGAAACACTGATTGAATCTATCCAGGAGCTCTATGACGCCGGATATGGCGGCATTGAATTTGTAGCTCTGGATGAAAGTGACGTCGGTGTGGACAATGACGTCTGGGGCTGGGGATCCGAAGCATGGATTCATGATTCACAACTGATTATTGAAGAATGCCAGAAGCTTGGCATGAGTGTGAGTATGACCTCTGGCGCCCACTGGGCAACAGCCAACGTAACTACCATCACTCCGGATGAGGAATCCGCTTCCCAGGAGCTTGGATACACAGTTCTGTCACTGGAAGGCTCCGAAGAGGGCGGAAATACATCCTACCAGGGTGAGCTTGCCACATGTATCCTGCCGGGCGCATCCACAGAACAGACACTGGTTGGCGTAGTCGCAGCCAGGGTTACCAGCCGTGAGGACAGCACAGTAAAGCTGGAAATGTCTTCCATGAAGGATGTAACCGAGTACGTGACAGAGACAGATGGAACATATACCATTGATTTCACAGCGGAAGACAGTGGCGACTACGATTTGTTTGCCTTTTATCAGTATGGCACCAGCGAATCCTACGAACCCTCTGTTGGAGACAGCTATACAATTAATTATCTCTCTGCAGATGGCGCCGAAGCGCTGATCAGCTACTGGGATGAAAATGTACTGACAGAGGACGTGCAGGCGCTGATTGATCAGATGGAAGAATGTGACCTGTACATGGATTCTCTTGAACTGAATCCTCAGGGTGAAAACACCACCGGAAATCTCTGGTGCAGCGATATGCTGGAACAGTTTGAGACACGGCGCGGCTACGATATGAGCAGTCTTCTCCCATATCTGATTGTATACGCTGAGGATCTTGGCGGATGGTCCGGAATCACTTACCATAACGGTACATGGGGAAACGACTTTGCTTATACCTATGAACCTTCCAGTGAGGAAGACCAGGAATTCGCGGATAATCTGCGCAGCGATTATTATCAGACACTGACAGAGCTTTATACCGAAAATTGTCTGGAAGTCCTGGCCGACTGGCTGCATGAAAAAAATATGTATCTCCGGGCAGAGCCTTCCTACGGACGGAATTTTGAAATCTCCGAGGCAGTTGAAGCTTTGGATTACGTGGAAACGGAAAGCTTCGAGTTCGGCGCGGAACTGGACAGCTACCGCGGTTTAAGCGGCGCGGCGCATCTTTACAACATCCGTTATTCCAGCGAAACCGGCGCTTCTAAATTCCTGAATTACAAGTCGGATAATAATTACTACCGCCAGATATTCTATACCCAGTACGCAGCCGGCATCCAGAAGGTCATTGTACACGGATATTCATCTGCCTATGGCCCTGAAGAAGGAGTGGAATGGCCAGGCTATGAGGGCATGGACGATATGTTTTCAGACCGTTTCAGTGAACGGCAGCCTGCCTCTGTTGATTACAGCGAGCTGAACCTTCATCTCAGCCGTATCCAGGAAGCGCTTGAACAGGGCGTATCTCAGATGGACATCGCCATCCTGCGGACAGACTACGGATTTAATAACGGAAACGCGGACCTGGCCAGTGACATCTATAATAACGCACTCCATACCAACACCGCCTATTACTGGCAGGATATGGAACTTCAGAACAATGGCTACACATACGACTATTTCTCCCCATACCTTCTTGAGGACGAAACGGTTACCGCGGAAAACGGGCTTCTAAATGCGGATGGCGTGGCATATAAAGCGCTGATTGTCATGGAAGAGGAGCTTCCCTATGACGCTGCTGTGCGCATGCTTGAATGGGCCCAGGATGGAATGCCGATTCTTTTTGTCAATAACACCACCGAAACCATAAACAACTCCGGCACAGAAAAAGTAAATGCTGCCGCAGGCAGCACCACCGGAAGCAACGATGGACTGGATGAGGCCCTTGCCGCTGTTGTAGCGGAAATGAAAGAGCTGGAAAACGTCCAGACTGTGGACAGTGAAGCGGATGCCATGGAGGCTTTGCAGGAAATGGGCGTTTATCCACGGGCCCAGTATGTGGAAGAAAATACAAATCTTCTCTCCGCCATGAGAAAGTCTGATGACGTCACTTATCTGTACCTTTACAATTATATGTATGAGGACGAAGAAAACTACTCCGGTCAGATTTCCCTGGAAGGGGAATATGAGCCTTATGTGCTGGATACCTGGAGCGGCGAGGTCACCAAAAGCGCAGCCTACAGCGTGGAGGATGGCCGCACTGTTTTAAATGTTGATCTGGCGCCCGGTGAAACCATGATATTGATTCTCAGGCAGTCTGATTCAGAGGAAATAAGTGTCACAGATGCCGAAAATACAATAAAAACCTATAGTGAAAACGGAAGTATTTACGCAGCGGTTGAAAATGGATCGGCCGCGGCGATTACGCTCAGCGACGGCACCGAAATCTCTGTGACAGGAACCGTACCCGGCGAGATTTCCCTTGGACAGTGGGACCTGGTTGTCGACTCGTATGAGCCCGGCGAAACAGATATACGCTCAGAAACAGCGGTCAATGGTGAAGAAATCAAAGAGGCAACCGTATTGACAGAGCATGTGGAATTATCAGCGGGCATTCTGGATGAACTCATCCCCTGGAAGGACATTGAAAGCATTGGAAGCGAGGTCTCCGGTGTGGGAACCTATACAACCACATTCACACTTCCGGAGGACTGGGATGATCACTATGGACTTCTGTTCAACGCGGAAAGTATCTGCGGCGGAACCGTGGCTGTTTTTGTAAATGATGTTCAGGTACCGGTAAATATGGACCGCATTGAGGCAGACCTCTCCGATTATGTACAACCCGGCGAAAATACAATCTGCGTGAGAGTTACCAGCACCTTGCTAAACCGTATTCTGATTACGGGATATTCCGATTTGGAGATGGTTCAGAGTGTTTATGCAAATTATGAAGCCGCAGATTACGGTATGGTGGGCGATGCATGGCTGACCGCCTACGAAAACATAGTTCTCAGCTGAAACTTAAAATGAACTTTCACAAATAATCCCGTACAGACACTGAATCATAAAGGGGATATTCAATCGCAGCCCGGAAGCTGCGTCTGCCGCATCCGCCGGGAGATTTCCTTCCCGGCGGGGCTGGCGGCAAGGCCGCTGGACGGTCCCACCATCACCGGGCCTAAGATCTCAAATGTATTCATGGAATCACCTCTCCTTACACAAAGAAAGAGCCCTGTTTCACAGGCCCCCTTGCAGATATCCACTTCCTCGGTTTTCATTGACTGAATTCTGTAACACAGTATAACACGCCCTGGATTTTTATTCCAGAAAAAAATTGGCCGCCTGTCGGATTATATTTCATCCAGATACAAATACTAATCCGGAACAACCCATTTGTCTGTGTGGAAATTCCCGCGCACTGCCGCAGAATTTTCCACACAGGCGGCCATTATCTGAACAAGGAGGATACATTATGTCAATGATCAACAGGGAAATTCATGATTTTTCCGTACAGGCCTATGTGAACCACGAATTTCAAACCATGACAAAGGCAGATATTCTGGGAAAATGGAGCGTATTTTTCTTTTACCCGGCGGACTTCACCTTTATATGCCCCACAGAGCTGGAAGACCTGGCAGACAAATACGAGGAATTTAAGGCCGCGGGCTGCGAAATTTATTCCGTATCCTGTGACACTCACTATGTGCACAAAGCCTGGCACGACGCCTCGGAGCGAATCCGGAAAATCCGGTACCCCATGCTGGCGGATCCCACCCACGTCCTGACAGAGGATTTTAAGGTCTATATCAAAGCGGAGGGCGTCGCTGAGCGGGGCAGCTTTATTGTCAATCCCGAGGGAAAAATTGTCGCTTATGAAGTAACCGCCGGAAACGTGGGCCGCAATGCGGATGAACTGTTTCGCCGGGTGCAGGCCAGCCAGTTTGTCGCCGCCCATGGCGATGAGGTATGTCCGGCCAGATGGCAGCCCGGAGCTGAAACCCTGAAGCCCAGCCTGGATCTTGTAGGACGGCTTTGACATGGAGCGAAAAAAAGAAAACGAGAATTTATACGACGCCGTGATCATCGGAGGAGGTCCTGCGGGACTGACCGCCGCCCTGTATCTGGCAAGGGCCCGGTACCGCGTAATCGTTGTGGAGGCCGAGAACTTCGGCGGCCAGGTCACCATCACCGCAGAGGTAGTCAATTACCCCGGCATCGCCCGGACCAGCGGCCGGGAACTCACCGACACCATGCGAAAACAGGCAGAGCGCTTCGGCGCGGAATTCCTTCTGGCCAGGGCCGAAAATCTGGAAACAGAAGGAGATATCAAAACCGTGCAGACCAGCCGGGGACCTCTGTGCTGCTTCGGAATCCTGCTGGCCGCCGGAGCCCATCCCCGCAAAATCGGTTTTCAGGGAGAGGAAGCCTTCCGAGGCCGGGGTGTAGCTTACTGCGCCACCTGTGACGGAGAGTTTTTTGCCGGCCGGGAGGTCTTTGTGGTGGGCGGAGGCTTTGCCGCGGCGGAGGAAAGTATTTTTCTTACCCGCTATGCCAGCCATGTGACTATTCTGGTCCGGGAAGAGGACTTCACCTGCGCAAAATCTGTGGCCGAGCCCGTTTTTCGCAATGAAAAAATCACGGTTCTGACTCACACTGAAATCCTTTCCGTGGAGGGAGACCAGGCTGTAAAAAAGCTGCGCTGTAAAAATTCCCTCACCGGAGAAATCACAGAATTCCAGGCATCGGACGGCGGCCGCCTGGGGGTATTTGTATTCGCCGGATACGAGCCAGCCACCCATCTGGCAAAGGGACTGATCTCACTGAATGATCAGGGCTATGTGATCACGGACCGAAGTCAGCAGACCAGTATAGAAGGGGTGTACGCCGCCGGGGATATCTGCGTCAAACCCCTGCGCCAGGTCGTGACCGCGGTGGGCGACGGCGCTCTGGCCGCCACCGAGCTGGAGCGTTACGCGGCCAAAATGCAGAGAAAAACCGGCCTTCGGCCAGCTTCGGTTCTTTCTTCCCAAAAGCCTTCCGGAAGTACCATCCCGCTGGAAAACAATGAAAAAAAGACCGAAGAAGACGACCTGTTTTCCCCGGAAATACAGTCCCAGCTAAATACCGTATTTGAAAAAATGGAGAGTCCCCTGATTCTTCAGCTGTATCCGGACACCCGGCCGGTTTCCGCGGAGCTTGTGAAATATATGGAAGCTCTCGCCGCCCGGACAGACCGGCTTACTGTGAAGACCTTCGCGGCAAAAGAGGAGAGTGAACGGCCCTGTGTGAGAATCTCCCGTGCAGACGGAACCGACACCGGCCTGGCCTTTCACGGAGTGCCCGGCGGACATGAATTCACAGCCTTTGTTCTGGGCCTTTACAATGCCTCCGGTCCCGGCCAGTCTCTGGATGCGGAAACCCGAAAACGCATCATGGAAATTTCCTCTCCGGTAAAAATAAAAATTCTGGTTTCCCTCTCCTGCACCCTGTGTCCGGAGCTGGTCACCGCCGCCCAGCACATTGCCGCCCTGAATCCCCGGGCGTCCGCGGAAGTCTATGATCTGAATCACTTTTCGGAGCTGAAGGACAAATACCAGGTGATGAGCGTTCCCTGTATGATCCTCAACGATACAAAGGTGAGCTTCGGAAAGAAAAACATCCGGCAGATTCTGGAACAAATCGCCGGAGAATAATGCAGTATAATATTATTGAAACAACCCGGCCTTTCCGCCTGTTTTTCTTATCGCACAGGTCGGAAATACCACTTTCTTCTCTCCTGCATCTGAAGATTTTCTCTCCCCTGCACAGCAGGGGGATATTTTTACTGTAACACAGGAAAAAAGCTTTTTCACCCCCATTTATTTACAGGGGTGAAAAAGCTTTTTCTTTGGTGTAAAAAGTCTTTATCTTCTTCCTATTTTCCCAATGCAATTCTGCTGTCTCTATACAAAGCTTCCCTGTATTCGGGGATAGCTCTTCTCATAACAGCAAAGAAAGGCTTTTTCTGGAATCCCGGGCAGTAATCATCTACAAATTTCTGCGCCAGCTGCGAGGCTTTCTCCGGATCCCGTTCTGTGCGGCAGTCATAAGGGGTAATGCCAATTACGATCTGATCGCCATAATTGTTATAGATATAATCAAAATCATTAATCGCCTGTCCGCCCCATTGATCCATTCCACATTCGATCATGATCGGTACCAGTGCTTCATTTTTGCCGCAGCAATGGAAATCAAAAATAATATTCCGCTTATGGCAGCTGTCTACGATTCTTTTTAAGTAGGGAGCAATCATTTCTCTGATCGTATCCGGATTGATCAGTGGCCCTCTCTGGGAACCCCAGTCATCATGGAACTGGAACATATCAATATGAAAATAACGATGGAGATGATCAATCAGGTCATCGTAAAAATCACACAGATGGCTGAATAAATCTTTTACCGCATCCTGCTGATCTTCATCCATCAGAGCAATTAAAGCATTCTCCATGGTCATGAAGGAGATCAGGCGCTCAAACATTCCGGTAAACTGCACATATTCCGTTACCCGATCTGTATCAAAATAAATGCCTCTGTTCCGGTCAGCACATCCCTGCCAATCCCACTGTTCCAGATCCGGGAACACGACCTTTTCTTTCCAGTCGTTTGCATCATCAAACAGATACTGGCCCGCTTTTACCATAGAGCCGCCTACATTTTCCTCATACACCCAGTCCAGGCCAAACATATCCTTGCCGCCCTCCTGGCCTTTTTCCAGCATATTTACTTCGTTTACCATTCCTCTGGCCTTGCAGTCAGGTATGATCATGGGATTAAAGTTAATACAGTCACAATGGGCGGGAATCCATTCGCAGGGCTTCTCCGGATCAAACATGCGGTAATAATTCTCTTTTGCAGTGAGAGGCGTATTGTATCTTGGTATCGTTTTTGCCACCATCAGTTCCGGAGAATACTCCCCTATTACTTTCATTTCGTCTTCCTGAAACTTCATAACTGCCAGTCATCTCCTTTTCATTTATCATCAGTTCTTTAAAAAGTTCATTCCAGATTCTCCTGGTTCGATCAAACCTGCTCAAATGACGTCCTGTTAATTACTTCATCCTGAATTCCTGTGCTTAAGCGGGTGAAGTACGCACTGTAGCCTGCTACGCGAACGACCAGATCCGGATGAGATTCAGGATTCACCTTTGCATCTACCATTTCTTCTCTGTTCACCACATTAAACTGAATGTGCTTGCCACCGTTTGTCAGATAGGTCTTAATCATAGAACCAAGTTTCTTACAGTCTTCCTCTGTCTTTAATGCAGACGGATGGAATTTCATGTTTAACAGGGTTCCCTGATAAGGATCCTGGTTTACTTTCATAGCACTTTCCAGCACTGCCAGCGGGCCATTTACGTCTTTGCCATGATCCGGAGACAGGGAGGCGTCTGCCAGAATATCTCCGCCTTTTCGTCCATCCGGAGTCGCGCCGGTGCAGGCTCCGCCCGGCTGATGAGCCGAAATAGAGATGGCATTCGGCGTTACTTTTCCGCCGTAAGCGGTATCCATCTTATAGCAGGTATCTGCAAAGAACTGATATACCTCAGCCACCAGCTGATCCGGAAGATCATCATTATTTCCATATTTCGGTGCAGCGATAAAATCTGCCCGCATTTCCTCATACCCTTCCCAGTCAGCATCCAATGCCGTCAGCAGCTCCTCCATCGTATATTTCTTCTGATCAAATACCAGAAGCTTAATTGCCGCCAGAGAATCCCCTGTGTTCACACCGCCCACAGCTCCAAGCAGGCTTCCGTTTTCAAAATCAAAATGGCGATCCAGCAGATCCTTGCCGCTGGCCACACCGCCTTTCATTAAAGCAGAACGGAAGGGATCGGGAAACAGATCCCGTTCTGCGATCAGCTCCACATTGTTCCGCTCTGCGGCCATGTGCATAAGATAATCAAACTGTACGTAGAACGCGTCCTTAAACTCCTCAAATGTTTTCATTTTCGTTACATCGCCGGTTTTAATGCCCACATTCTCGCCTGTATAACGGCAGAATCCATTATGCATAAATACATCAAATGCCTGGGCGATGATAAAGAACGTTACTACCTGGCTTCGTGTTTTTGCAGGAATATTTCCGTCTACACAGCCAGTGGCACAATAGTCTCTGGCTTCTTCCACTTCCATGCCGCCGTCTACAAAGAAATTAATGTAACTCTTATCACTCAGAAACGCGGGCATTCCAAGGCCGGTTTTTACGACCTCAATAGCCTTTAACATCAGTTTTTCCGGCGTCTTTTCATGAACACGGACCGTTACGGTAAAATGAGGCAGCTGGGTGTCCCTTGCGGACTCCAGAAGCAGATAGGACAGCTCATTGGTAACATCATTTCCCTGTTCATCCACGCCGCCTATGGTCCAGTTGTACCATTTTGCCATACCGGAATTCTTCGCCCGATTGGCCTTGCCGGATACCCGATTGATTTTCATCACCTTACACCGCATAATTTCCAGATATTCCAGAATATCCTCGTCGGTCATTAAACCGGCGTCAATGTCATGGCGGTAATAAGGATACATATACTGGTCAAATCTTCCTGCTGTGGTAGTCGGGGAGGGACACGCCAGAAGAAAAGTAAACCAGAAGGCCTGCATGGCCTCCGGGAAAGTTTCCGCCGGCTCATTGGGTACTTTACGGCAGATTCTGGCCATTTCCAGAAGCTCCTTCTTCCTCTTCTCATTCTTCTCCTCACCAGCCATCTGCTCCGCCAGGTCCGCATACCGTCCCGCAAAGCGAACCCATGCTTTAAATACACGAATGACGGCCTCCCAGTAATTTTGCTTGTCAATACTGTCGCTGGCTGTGTACCGCAGATTTTTCAGGCATTCTTCTGCCTCTGCGATTACAGATTTTGCGCCTTCCTTTAAAATCCGCTCATAATCCACGCACACCAGGAAAAATCCAGGTCCCAGTCCATAGCCGGACATAGCAAAACCACCGCCGGAGCCACCTTTTCTGTCTTTCCAGGGCGGAAGAATAACTCCTGATTTCATAAAAGGCCACATTCTGTCATTCATCCCAAGTGATTTGGACAGAGCGTCCACCAGGTTGCTGTTTAAAGCATTATTCGCAAACCGGTCGTTCAGCTGATATAACTCTTCCTCATCTTTCGGATCAATCGTATAAATTTCACTTTTTAAAGACTCTACCTCATCCTTTGTCCACACACCATACTCATACTGCATCTCCATACCAAATGGCTTACTGGCGCCGGAGCCGCAAAGAAGATCGTCTTCCTCAATAAAAATCGTAATATTGTCCAGAATATGCTCGTGCAGCTTGGCACGGCGGGTAACCATAGGCTCACCTCCGGTCATGTCCAGAGATTCATTCGCCAGTCGGAACAGCTCAATACACAGCGGGTATTTACTGACCCGCAGGCTGTCTTTCATTTTTTTTACTCTTTCATTCATAACAACACATCTCCTTTCATCGAAAGCTACTGCATGTTTTTATTTTATCAGCTCGAAAAGGATAAAACGCTATTAATTAAGTCTGCACCGGAATATCTGAACTAAAAGTATAAAAATCACATGGGAAAATGTGCCGACAGGTAAGTATCCATGAAAATATCTGTTGCACAGATGCTCCGTTACTGTCTGTCCTCCTGCTCACTCACAAAATTCGGATCAATAATGTTAATGCCGTACTTCAGAATATAGTGGGAGATTAACAGGTGCGTCTGAATATCAGGAGCATTCAGGTCCGTTGGGATCATATCCCGGATTTTCCGGATTTTATTTGCTACCGTATTTCTGTGCATATACAGACTTTGTGCTGTCTGCTCCAGGCTGTGATGGTTAATAATATAATAAAACAAAACCTCCTCCAGATTTGTGTTATGCGCCTGATCATACCGGAACAGGTTAATGACTGCCGGATGGCACAGCAGCATAATATCCCGGATATCCGCTGTATTCCGCAGGTTCTGGGCACACATATCCACCAGCAGAAACGGACAGTAATGACTATATGGAATAATCCTGACTTTGTCGCTGGTTTCAAGAATCTGATTCCGCATGTTCAGGATTTTATGGAGATACCGATATAATGGCGGCAGCCAAAGCATATTCCTTGATCCCCAGCCGATGCAGATCCATCCGTCATATTCCCGCATCAGCTCCTCCAGTCTCCATTCATCCTCTTTACTGAGTTCCGGAGAATAATTCCTGTGCTCTTCCCAGTTCAAAACCACAATAACACCCATATAAATCGTCAACTGGCTATTTGGGAATAACTGTTTTAAAACCGGATAGATCTGCAGGAAAATATATTCTATCTGCTCCACCGGCTGGTTCAGCTGAATAAGCATAAGTCTGAAAAAAGTACTGATTGCATAGCCGGAATGGGTAAACCTCTTTTTTATTTCCTCTGAGGAGCTGTATTTGCCTTCCATAATATCCCTCCAAAGCAGGGAAAATTTAGGGGGCACATTCGGATATGCCCGGATATTTGATGCAAGCATGCGGTTCAGATAAGGTTCCAGTTTTTCCAGAATCCATTCATAATCATGGGGGACTCCATTTTTTAAAGAAATAAACAACACACCATAAATATTTTCTTTCTGATGAAGCTTAACATAGATGAAATCCGGCGGCTCCTGAAGCAGCTGATCCAGATTATGATTCTCCAGGCGGGAAATAATATCATAATACTGTGCTAACATTTCTTTTTTTAATGTACCGCTCATATGAGGCGTTTGAAAAACAGATTTCCCAAAGCTGTTCGTCAGCATAATCTCCTCTCCCAGGTAGTCTGCCAGCTTCTTTAATATCCCCGGCAGATCCCGGGAGGAATGCAGCGTATTAAAAAAGTCTTCCGCATCCAGGTAGTAACTCAAAGCCTGCGCAGCACACAGGCTCAGCTCAATTTCAGACTTATCCGACAAAAGCATCGACAGATCATTTTTTTCTGCCTGATCCTGCAAAACCTTATTTTCAGACGGACTGGCCGATACAAGAAAAATCCCCGAATTCCCTGAAAAATTTCCCCTCTGCCTTTGGATCGTCGTCGCTGCCGTTTTTTCATTGCTAATATAAATAACATTCTCCTTAGGCTTTGTATATCCCGTTAAAAGCTCCACGGATTTAATCCGGATTTTTCTTTCTGCACAGCGCTTGTAGAAGACTCTGCCATTCTCGTTAAGCTTACTTTCCAACAATTGAAATATAGACATAACGCCATATACCTTCTTTCACCTTGTCAAAACCTGTTTCCAAGGCAGCCCCCACCAGCAAGTTTCTTTAACCGTATTGCCAGATATCCAAATGAATGTGCAAATATGTCACCCTCCGATCTGGACTGTCAGCCCAAAACCTTCCACCAGCGTTTTCAGATTCTCCATATGCTCATCAGAGGGTAATTCCATACTCCAGTCCATTTCTTTACCCAGACTTTCATTTTTTGACTCTCCCAGCCGATGATAAGGCAACAGACACACCCGCACATCCGTCCCCAGCTGATCCCTGACAAACGCAGCCGTAGCGGAGATATTCTCTTCATCATCGTTGTGATCAGGGATAACCGGCACACGAATCCACACAGGTACATGAAGATCATGGTAAATATGCTTAATATTGCTTAAAATCTGTCCATTTGAAACCCCGGTATACTCTTTATGCTTTACGGGATCCATGTGCTTGATATCGCACAGAGCCAGATCTACGTGAGGATAAATACGGTCTATCACCTGCACAGAAGCAAAATTACAGGTTTCCACTGCAGTGTGAAGGCCTTCCTCATGAGCTGCTTTTAACAGGTTTTCTGTAAAATCAGGACAATACAGGCATTCACCCCCGCTTATCGTCATGCCGCCGCCGGAAGTCTCCAAAAACAGCCGGTCCTTCAGCACCCGCTTAATCACCTCATCCACAGAGGTTGTGGTTCCTGCCAGCTCCCTGGCTTCCTGATAACACACCGGCACACATTTTCCGCAATCCACACAGCGCTGGCGGTCTGTATACGATTTATAGGTTCCATCTTTTTCTGCGATGGATATGGCTTTTTCCGGACAGACCTCCACACAGCGCCCGCATGCTGTACATTTGTCCTTATAAAACATCAGCTGGGGACGGCGCAGGTTCGATTCCGGATTTGCGCACCAGGTGCAGCGCAGGGGACACCCTTTTACAAAAACCGTCACTCGGATCCCAGGGCCATCATGAATACAATAGGTCTGAATATTAAATACAGTGGTGGTGACACTGCGATCCGCAGGCTCACCAATTGTTTTTTTCTCAGGCATTTTCTTCCGCTCCTACAATGGTTAAGTTTTCTCTGACAATGCATTGTCTGTCATAACAATTTATCATCTTCCATCGGCAGCTTTTAATGATCCAGTTTTTCCCGGCTGTAACGATACGCGCCTGCAATAAACTGAGGATCTACATAAGTTTTTCCAAAAGGATCCATGGGCGTAGGCAGCAGGATAAACGGATGATTGCAGAAAAGCTCAAAGTTATCGTCTACCCATTCTTTCGCCATCCGGTCATATTCTTCTGAAACCAGGCCTTTTGGCGTATTTTTCGGAATTACGTTGATAATGATCTGATCTCCGTATGTACGGCAGATATCCCAGGTATCGTTAATGATCTGGGGCTGCCAGCTGTCTACTCCCGCTTCAATCATGGCAGGAACCAGTTTCTTATTCATACCACAGGAATGAAGATCAAAAAACATCCCTTTTTCATGGCAGAAATCCACTACCTTCTTCAAATGAGGTACGATCATCTCCCGCACCACATCCAGGGAGAAAAACGGAGCCATCTGAGAACCCCAGTCATCGTGAAGCTGCAGGATATCCACGGGAAAATTCTCCTTCACATGACCGATTATTCTGATATACAGATCCGCCAGATAAGAAAAGACTCTGTGTACGTCTTCCTTCTGATCCTCATCAATCATCGCAACTGCCGCATCCTCAAAATCCATCCAGGAAATCAGGCGTTCAAAAAAACCGGTATAGATCGTGAGCCTCATAGCTTCACGCCCATAATTTTTTTCAATCAGTTCCTGGTTGGACTCCCGGCTTCCCACCCAATCCCAGCTGTCAGGATCCGGTAATGTAACATATTCCTCCCAGCGGGACAGGTCCGGCACCTTCGGTGTACCGGGACGCACCATAGAACCGCCTGCTTCCGGCATAAAGATCCAGTCTACACCAAACATATCCGGACCGCCAAATTCCTCCTTCGGCATTTTTAACGTTTCCATCACCATACCCCGGACTTTGTTCTCCGGCAGCACATTAGGGGCAAACGCTTTCATCTCAAAGAACTCTGGAATCCAAAGCGGTTTTTCTCTCCGATACAACGCCAGCATATTTTCCCTGGGAGTTACCGGTGTGTCCAGCTTCAACATACTGGGGTTCTCCCCTCTTGCCGGATATTTTCCTATTACGGTCATTTCATTTTCATTAAACGGAATACGATTCATCTTTTTTCTCCTATTTTTTGTCTGATTTTTCGTATTTTACTTTACACTATCAAACGGTTCACCTAATCAAAAAACCGCATGGACTCTTTTCATGTCCATGCAGTTTTTCCAAAACTTCAGAGTCCGATGCGTACCAGGGGCGTTGCGGAAATCAGTGCACTTACCCCCATCAGGATAACTGCGATGATCAGCATCTTGGAGAACAGTTTCTGAGATGTTTCACCGGGGGCGCCAATCAGACATGCCGCTCCTCCTGTCGATACAGGGCTGATCGATGTAACACCTACACCAAGCATCATAGGAACTACCAAAGCCTCCATTGAACAGCCTGCCGCACTGGCCAGAGAAGGGATCATGGAGAACAGCAGCGGCTGAACTGTGCTGGCTGATGTAACCAGACTCAGAGCAGAGCCGATCAAACTGATACAGGGCGCAAATAAGAAGGACGGAAGCGTCTGCAAAACATCACCCAGAGTAGCTACCACACCCAGAGAACTTGCAAGCGTACAGTACATACCCATGCCAGTGATCATCAGGATCATATTCCAGTTTACATATTTTTCAAAGACATCTTTCAGTTTGACGCCTCCTATTACTGCCACAACGCTGATACCTGCAACCGATGTAACAGGAAGAGTCAGGTTACTGCTCATCCATTTACAAACTGCGTTCGGAGCAAACTGATTGATAATACTTGGGAGCAACAGAACACCGATGCAAACTACGATGGTGATAAGCGTAGCTGTCTGCTCCCTGGTAAAAGGCTCCGGCTTGCTCATAAAGTCTTCCTGTCCGGAATCATCCAGTTTCCAGGCTTTCGTTACAAAATACATGATTGCCAGGAAAATAATTGCAAACAGTGCATAGTAAACACAAACTCTGACGGACATTGCCATGGGGTCTACACCGGTCAGATACTCTGAATACATACCTGACAGCAGAGCGCCATTTGAAGTCCAGGGAAGGAATGCACCGATAAAGGAACCGCACCACAAAGCAACGGGAATGATCAGAGGCGTTACGCCTGCTGCCAGACATAATCCCCATGCCAGAGGAGCTACGATAAAGGTATTCATCGTACCGGCACCTGCAGCCGCCACAACGGCTGCAACAACAGTCATGGCAATCGGCAGAGCCCAGCGGGCATTCCTGAATTGATAGGAAATCTTCTTACCCATCGTATTTAACGTGCCGTTCGCATTTGCAAAAGCATAAAAGATAACCGGCATAGAATAATTCCAGAACAGTGTTACAGGAAACGATTTGATAAATGTCGTCGATGTAGCAGCGTCTTCCCCTCCAAAAATCCAGGTCAGAACAAAACCGATCGCAACAGCCACAATACCCGCATTGATTTTCAGACGCTGCCCCAACACAACAGCGAGAATAAAACCAGCAAAAAATAATACTACAATTGTCATTTCTTTACTCCTTTTTCCTGATAGATATGATTTTATAACGATTCGCCCAGATGAGCCGTTCCCTTTCAAGTACAGATTTTCTACAATCTGTTCTCGGTTCTGGCGATCAGCTCGTTCTGAACCGCAGTTGTAAGCAGAGTGAAATAAGTACTGTAGCCTGCCACACGAACCACCAGATCGCTGTAGTTTTCAGGCTCTTTCTGAGCCTTGCGCAGAGTATCGTTGTCTACCACATTAAACTGGATATGCTTTCCTCCATTTAACAGATAGGTTCTTACCAGATCGCCCAGCTTCATCAGATCTTCGTCACTTTTCAGTGATGAAGGATGTATCTTCATATTCAACAGCATCGCGTTGAACGGATCCTGGTTGATCTTCATAGCGCTGGAAAGGGATGCCGTCGGGCCATTCGTATCTGTTCCCTGTGCCGGGGAAACCACACCGTCAGGCAGGGTATCACCAAAGCATCTTCCATCGGGAGTCGCACAGGTATAAGCACCTCCGGGAGCATGAGCCGTAATGGAAATTCCGGTAGGACGGGGCGGTTCACCATAGATCGTAGTAAAGGTTTTGCAGCTGTCTGACCAGAATTTAAACAAATCCGCTGCAATCTCATCTACCATATCCACACCATTTCCAAACTTGGGAGCATCCTGACAAAGCTTATGGATTTCCTCATATCCTTCCCAGTTCGCTTCCATCGCGGCAGATAATTCTTTCATGGTACAGAGCTTTTTATCAAACACAAGGTCCTTTACTGCCGCCAGCGAATTCACTACGCTGATCATGCCTACCGGATTTAACAGGGATGCGTTCTCGTAGGGCATTTTCCGGTTGGAAATATCTTTTCCACATTTAATTCCATCATAGGCAAAGGCCGAATGAACCACATCACAGTTAATTTCCCTGGTAACGCGGCACAGAATGTTGTGCTCTTCGTTGTACATTCCCATAAAGTAGTACAACTGTTCCTTAAAGGCTTTCACAAAATCTTCATAAGAAGTGAAATCTTCCATCTCTCCGGTTTTCGGCCCCAGCTGCTCCCCTGTTTCTCTCATCACACCGTTATGCATCATAATATCCAGCACCTTCGGTACAATAAACATACCCAGAGCGTTGATCCTGGATTTTCCGGGGAGATTCAGATCAAGGCAGCCGGCTAACGCATAATCTCTGGCTTCCTCCAGAGGAACTCCCTGGTCAACCAGCCCATTGATATAACTTTTATCAGATACAAAAGCGGGCATACCCAGACCAGTCTGCACCAGTTTCATTCCTTCCAGCATCAGCCTGGCAGGCGTGTTTTCATTCACACGGATCGTAATGGTAAACTGAGGAGTGCGAACTTCATAAGCTGCTTTCAACACCAGATAACTTAATTCATTGGTTGCATCGTTTCCATCCTTGTCCACGCCGCCTATAACAAAGTTATGCCACCTTGCCATACCAGCCCATTTGTCTCTCTGTTTTGCATTTCCAGACACGAAATTGAATTGCATGATCTTGATACGCAGGCATTCGATCAGCTCCAGAGCCTCATCCTCCGTCAGTGTGCCGTTTTCAATATCCTGTTTATAGAATGGATACATATACTGGTCAAAACGTCCTCCCGGCACTGTACCATGGGTAATCATCATCCAGTAGAACCAGAACGCCTGAATCGCATCCCGAAAGTCTCTCGCCCCGTGCTCGGCCAGGTTATGGCAGGTATCCGCCATCCGTTCCAGTTCCGCTTTGCGCACCGGATCGGCAGTTTCTTCTGCTTTCGCGGTACACACATCTCCGTAGCGGTGATACATACGCTGCATGGCGGTCAGAGCGATAATACAGGCCCGAAGATAATCCGCCTTATCAAAGGAGTCGCTGTCCACATACCGCAGGTTGCGAAGTTCCTCTTCCGCTTCCTCCACACGGGCCGCTACCCCTTCTGTAATTACTTTTCCATAATCTGGTACAAAGAAACTTAAACCAATGCCAAGGCCCCATCCAAAGCCGGCGCCGCCTGAACCTCTTCCCTTAACTTTACTTGTCCAGGGCGGGCAAAGGATTCCGGAACGGATGAACGGCCACAAACGCTCGTCATCATAAAACCTTCCCTGCCACTCATACATCTGACGGCTTTGCCCATCCCAGAAGGAATCCAGGTCACGGAGTGTCTTCCTGTCCTCATCAGAAATAGTATAATTTCCTTCCAGGATCGTATCCAGGTCCTCATCATCCCAAAATGGTCCCCAGCAGGACGCTTCCAGACCCATGGGACGTGAAGCGCAGTTTCCTACGATCAGTTCATCATCATCCACATAAATGGTTCTTTTGTCTAAATAATTCGCGGTTGCTTTTGCCCTGCGCAGAATGGAAGGCAATCCTTCATTCTGTTTCCAGGATTCAATCACATATTTCGCTTTTTCCGCACAAAAAGGGAATTTATCCACTTTCAGCGCAGCCTGCATTCTTTTGATCCGTTCTGTAGGCATGTTTAATCTCCTCCTTTACCTTTCCATTTCATCATCCGTTTAAAAATCACAATGACTGTTGGGTACGCTCAATCACCTCGTTTTGCATCGCCCGTGTCAGCTGTACAAAATAACAGCTGTATCCGGCTACCCGCACGACCAGATCGCGGTATTTCTGAGGCTCCTCCTGAGCCGCAAGCAGCGTACTGTTGTCCACCACATTAAACTGGATGTGTTTACCGCCGTTTGTCAGATATGTAGTTATCATATCGGCCAGTTTTTCCAGATCCGACTCTGTCTTTAAAGAAGACGGAGCAAACCGCATGTTCAGCAAAGTAGCCTGGAAGGGATCCTGATCGATTTTCATAGCGCTCTTTAGCACTGCTGTAGGACCTTCCTTATCCATACCATGCATGGGAGACATAGTGCCATCAGCCAGAATTTCTCCCGCCTTCCGGCCATCCGGAGTCGCACCGGTCAGCTGACCTCCAGGCTGGTGAGAGGTGATGGAAATACCAGTCGGAATATGTACACCCCCTAAAATTGTAGGAATTTCTCCGCAAATATCACAGAATGACTTATAGCAGCGAGCCACAATTTCGTCTACATAATCATCGTCATTGCCATATTTCGGAGCTTTCAGGAAATCTTCACGCATCGACTCATAGCCTTTCCAGTCCGCGTCCAGCGCTTCCTGCAGCTGCGCAAGAGAGTATTTCCTGTCGTCAAAGCATAACTTTTTCACTGCAGCCAGAGAATCTCCTACATTTACCATACCGATGGGATTGATTACCGCCCCGTTTTCAAAGGGCATCGTTCTCCGGAACGTATCCTCCCCGGATTCAATTCCTTCATACATCAATGCACTCCGAAGCGGATCTACAAGCAATTCCTGAGTAATCTTCAGCTCTACGTTATTCTTTTCACCCACTATGTTCATGCAATAGCGAAGCTCATCCTCAAAAGCGGAATATAGCTCCTCAAAGGTTTCATACCTGGTAAAATCGCCAGTCTGCAGACCGCACAATTCTCCATTTGCCTGGTTTACACCATTATGACGGAAAATATCAAAAATCAATGGAATGGTCACCATAGGAACCGGGCCTGTTCTGGACTTTCCGGGAATATTGGCATCCAGACATCCAGTCATTACATACTCTCTCGCATCCTCAAGGGGAACGCCCCGGCTTGTGAAGCATTTAATATAACTTTCATCTGAAACAAAAGCCGGCATTCCCAAGCCGGAGCGAACGACCTCCAACGCCTTGAGCATCAGTTTCTTCGGTGTTCCTTCATGGACTCTCACAGTCAGGGTATGGTGCGGAGTTTTTGTGATCAGCGCAGCATCCAGCATCAGGTAAGTCAAATCATTCGTAGCATCAGTTCCGTCCGCTTTCTGACCTCCGATCGTGAAATTATGCCATTTCGCCATACCCGCATTTTTCTTCCGGTTGTTTTTCCCGGAGGTTCGGTTCAGCTCCATATCCTTGAGCCTTAAGCAGCACAATAACTCTGTAGCAAATTCAGGGGTGATCCGGCCGTTTTCCACATCATCCTGATAGAACGGATACATGTACTGATCGAACCGACAACCGGGCAGGGTCGTAGACGGACTTAACATCAGGAACTGGAACCAGAAACACTGCATCGCTTCCCAGAAGGTCCTGGGTTTCTCAGCCGGCACTCTGGCACAATTGGAAGCAATCGTCTCCAGCTCTTTTTTCCGGTTGAGGTCTGTCTCCTTCTCCGCCATCTGAGCTGCCAGAGCCGAATACCTTGCCGCCAGCTTGTTCATTGCTTCCAGCGAAAGGATTACCGCCTTATAGTAACGATATTTCTCAATATCACCCTTAATATAGAAACGAAGTTTTTTCATCTCTTCCTGGCACTGGCGGATCAGCTCATTCGTACCGAGATTTAAAATCTTATCATAATTCACTGCCAGCAAAACCAAAGACGGGCCTAACCCAAGACCGGACTGACAATAACCGCCACCCACGCCCTTTCCCTGTGCCTGTTCTTTCCAGGGAGGCAGGATAAGTCCGGCTTTCAGCAGAGAAAGAATACGCTGATTTTCCGGCTCATAAAAAATGTCTCCCATTAAGCCAATCATAGTAGCCGGATCATGTTTTTTGTTTAATTCCTGCAGATCTTTCACATCCTGGGGATCCATCTGATAGCCATCTTCTATAAGCGAATCAATTTCATCCTGGGTCCATATGCCATAGTGAGGGTCAATTTCCAGACCCATAGGCTTTGACGCACCTATGCCTACCAGCAATTCATCATCTGCTATTGCGATCGGCATGCGTTCTACTGTAGCGTTCAGGATTTTCGCGCGCTGGATGATTACCGGATCATTCTTGGTCTGCTCCAATACATCCAGAGTAACCCGATACTTTTCAATACAAATAGGATATGTATCCACTACCACTCTTTTTTTTATGCGTTCTACACGCTCATACATTTCTAACACCACTTCTTTCTGTTCAATATTTCATACTCTGTTGCACAAAACGCAGCCCACTCGAGCGCTCAGGGATGCCTGGAAGGTATACTTTTGTTTTTAGGAAATACATGCTATAACATGTTCGCAAAATATAAATTTAATGTTTAAAAATGTGCTGTTATAACACATCTTTTTCGACTGAAAATTTACAAAATAATGAAAACAATCAGTCGTGTTATACTTAGAAATTATAAAAAAAATATTTAAAAAAAGATATGGTTAATCTGCACATATAGCGGCACGTTTTGTACATAATGCACATTGTATGTATAAGCATACGTTCACAGGCTTTTCGTTTTATACAAAGCAAATATAATGTTTCAGAGTTTTTATGTGCAATATACAAAATCATATTCTTTCAGGTTATGATTCAGCTCACTGGAAGGACAGACAGAGGAGAATGGCAACTATAAATGAGACAAATGAGACGCGGCATTGGTCCCTTACAGTGATACAGACAGCCATGAAAAAAGGAGCTATTTATTATGGTACTGTTTACCCAAACTTTAAAACAGATACTTGAGGGGCATCTCCTCCGGGAATCGGGAAATTCTCCATTTATCCGCTATCAGGGTATTCTTATGCTGGAATCCTGTCAGATGTTTGATCCGGATTATCTCTGCCTTGCGGAGCCTGCACTCTGCGCCCAGATATTAGAACAACAAGCCTCCTGTCAGAATGACTGCTGCCTGATCAGCGCAGGGAACTCCGAAGAACTGGAGCTGTTGTCCTGTCCTCAAAGCATGACATTTCTGGTTACCAATTTGTCTTTAATCGGCATCAGTAACCTGATAAATCAGTATGGAAGCCAGGTCGCACATCTGTCTGACCTGCTGGCCGCCGCCTCCCCATACAATATCCGCAGCCTTCTCTCAACTGCTTTTCAGCTGACCGGCGGCTCCTTTGTAATATTGGACAGGCATCTTTCTGTAAAGGAAAATAAAATTTCTGACAAAGATAATTCTCTTTTCGGAGAATTTGTCCAGTCACACCCAAAAAGCAAAGAAGTCCTTAACCGCCTGTTCCACCAGACTGTTTTGCCGAAACAGAAAATCCTTTTTACAGAAAACAACCGACAATCCATTTTTATCCCCATAACCCAGGAAACCGGACTGCTTTCCACCGGTTTAACTGACAATGATCTGCTCGCGCCTGTTTCTCTGCTTATTGCCGAAAAAGCTTTTCCTCTCCTGAACAACAGTTTCCGTTCTGCACCGTCCAGGCGATTGTCTTTTCAGCTCATTTTTTCCCGCATCATCTCGGAAAAAGATGACTCTGACGGTTTGCTGATGACCATGCTGAAGGAACTTCCATCTCCGCCCAAACCTTTTATGCGGCTGATTTTAATCCGTTCCCATTTGCACCCGGAGGAGCAGACGGACGAGGAACTGGATGTTCTCCTTTCTTCCGTAAAATCATTTTTTCCCAGGGAACATATTGCCATAACATCAACAGAGATTGTCGTTCTGCTTTCCTCTGACAAGATATACTGCCCGATCACTTTTAATGATTCTGAATTTGAGGTGTTTCTGAAAACAAATCAGGCCATCGCCATGATCGGAAACCCGGTTACTTCCATCCGGGCCATACGGGTTATGTACAAACAGTGCCAGCGCATGTTTCCCGTTGTCCTGGCCTTACGGACAAACAATGAGTCGCGCAGCATGACCTTTTCCCGGTATACCATATACAACGTTATTGATATCTGTGCGAAAAATATATCCAATGTGCTCGGCTGCGACGATATCATGTTTCTCTGCCACCCAGGCGTACTTTCAATCATCCGGTATGACCGGGCCTATGGAACGAACCTGCGGGAGATCATGTTCCATTATTTAATGAACAACTGCAGTATAGCCAAAACCAGCGCAGAAATGTTTCTCCATCGGAACACTACCATCTATAAACTTAAAAAAATTGAGGAGTTACTTGGCGAATCTATGGAGGATCCCAATCTGCGCTGCGACCTGATTTTTTCCTGCCTGCTTCTGCAATACAGAGAAAAATATCAAAAGGAAGGAGTTTCCCTTTATCCCCTGCCCCAGTCCAGACATACGCGTGAGAAACCCGATAATTCCAAAAAATGAAAAGGCTGAAAAATTTGTCTTAACAGTCACAGAAGAAGGAGAAATTTATATGCTGAATCGACAAGATTTGTCTAAAATAGACAATTTATGGATAAATATACTCTCTGAAATGTTAAAATTGATATGATACGAATGGGGCACAGTTATAAAAATTCTACGTATTAAGGGAGGAAAAAAATGTTAGCAATGTGGCTATGTATTATTGCAATCGTAATTTCCATCGTCGTTGGATGGAAATTCAAGATGAATACCGGTATCATCGCCATGGTTTTCGCGTTTGTAATCGGTATCTGTTTTATGGATATGTCGGCCAGCACCATCATCAGCTATTGGCCCACCACCATTGTGTTCTATCTGATCTCCATTTCTCTGTTCTTCAGTTATGCCAATGATAACGGAACAATGGATGTGTTAGGACATAAGATTATGTATGCCTTAAATGGCAACGCAAAATTAGTCCCTCTGATCATCTTTCTGGTATGCGCAATCGTAGGCGGTTTGGGCGCAGGTGCTTCCACTCCGGCTATCGTGGGACCGTTTCTGTATCTCATTGGCTTAAGCGCCAATGTAAACCCGGCTTTGATTGCCATCTGCATCTGTTATGGCAATTCCACCGGCTCCAACAATATTTATACCGGATATGGCGGTCTGATTTCCAAATCCCTGATTGAATCAGCGGGTTATGAGGGTTCCACCGTCACCACCATTGGAAATCTGGTCTGGGTGAACTCCTGTATCGCTTTTATCCTGACCACGGTCGTTTTTTACTTTATCTATAAAGGTTTTAAAGCACAAAGAATCTCCGTGGAAAAGCCGGAAGATTTTAACCCGATTCAGAGAAAAACCATGACTGTCATCCTGGTGGCCTTCGCCTTCATGATTGTACCGGCGCTTTTAAATACATGGATCGACAATGCGTTTATCGCTAAACTCGCAACATTCTGCCAGCCCCAGGTAATTATGTTCATCGGTTCCCTGGTTTGCTCAGTACTTAAACTCGGTGATGAAAAGAAGGTTATCCGTTCTATCCCCATGAGCACCATCGTTATGATCATGGGTGTATATTCTCTGATCTGTGTAGCGACAGAGGCTGGTTTAGTAGACTGGATGTCTTCCCTGCTTTCCGGATCGATTCCGAAATTCCTGGTACCTGCATTCCTGATTTTGTTTGCAGCATTCCTGAGCTTCTTCTCCAGCTGTACATCGACGGTTATGCCTTTAATGTACCCGCTGGTTCCGGGTCTGGCAGCATCCCTGGGATTGAATCCGGTTATGTTGTTCAGCTGCATTTTCATCGGCGGATTATCCACAGCATGCTCCCCGTTCTCTACCGGAGGCGCCATTACCATTGCAGCCTGTGCGGATAAAGATGTAAAGGAAAATATCCTGCCTAACCGAATGATTGTGGTCGCTGTAGTCATGCCGCTTATCCTGGCTGTAGTAGCTACATTTGGTTTGTTCAATATTTTCCATATTTAGCATTTGATTTAGTTTCCATACTTTTACAGCAAAAGATCCGACATATACGTCCGGATCTTTTGTTGTATAAAAATCTATAGCAGACCAAACCACAGCAAAATAAAAAGACAATGAAATGAAGGATCAACATGAATATTCAAAAAACATTATCAGAATATGACAGCCTGTTTGGAAATCATACACTGACAGAAATCCAGAATTTTCTCAGTGAAAAAACCAGACAGGCAGAAAAGGAAGGAGACAACAATGCTTTACTCAGCCTGCTCAACGAGCAAATGGGGCTCTGCAGAGATACCGGAGCGCGCGACCTGGCCCTGGACTGTGCAGAACGCATGAAAAAGCTCCTGATACAGATGCAGCCTGGAGATATGGCCGTTCACGGAACGACTCTCCTAAATATAGCCAACGCTTACAGAGCCTTTGAACTTTTTGATGAATCCCATGCTTTGTATCTGGAAGCGGAACGAATCTACCAGGCCAGCCTGCCGAAAAATGATTTTCTCTTCGCCAGCCTTTACAATAACTGGAGCCTGCTTTCCCTGGCACAACAGGACTATGGACAGGCCGTCCGTTTCCTGCGACAGGCGCTGCAGATTGTCAGCTGCTACCCCGATGCTGCCATACAACAGGCCACCACCATGACCAACCTGGCCAACTCCCTGATGCAGCAGGCGGATCATGCTCCGCAGACAAATGACACACAGCCGGCAGACTTTTCACCACAAAAAAATGAGATACCGCCAATTGACAGTTCCCAACAGGAAAAAAGCATCCGCTCTGAAGATTCCGAACAATACAAAGAAGCTGCCATTCTGCTGGAAAAAGCCCTGGAAATTTTTAAGCAGGACGGCGGACAGGATTTCCACTACAGCGCCGCTCTCTCCGCCATGGGAAAACTGTTTTACCATAACGCGCAATATGAGGAAAGCTCCGCTTATTACCTTCATGCCATGGAAGAGACAGAACGCCATACGGGAAAAAGCCCCGCATGGAAAATACTGGAAGCAAACTATCAGGAGGCAAAAAGAAAAGCTCATGAAACCTAAAACAGATGATTTTACCCCTAATCTGCCTCGCTGCCGGCAATTTTACGAACAATATGGTGCCGCAATGATTGAAGAGCATTTTTTCAGATATGCTTCTTCCATTGCCGTTGGACTTGCAGGCGAGGGGTCTGACTGTTTCGGATTTGACGACCCGATATCCGCCGACCATGATTACGGAATTGGATTCTGCATGTGGCTGCCAGAACCTGTATACCGTGAAATCGGCCAGCGGCTGCAGGAAGAGTATGACCATCTTTTAAGCAAAAATTTTGAAACAAAACCCTCCAGCCGCCTTCTTGACCAGCGCAGAGGCGTTAACACCATCGGCGGCTTTTATCAGCGTATTCTTGGCTATCAGTTGCCTGAAGATATGGAAAAAAATGAAACCTTCGCTCTCAGCCCCCGTCTATGGCTCACCCTTCCCGAAGAAAATCTGGCGGCAGCTGTAAACGGCGCTGTCTTTCGAGATGATGAAGGCCTTTTTTCCCGTATCCGGCAAACCCTCTTAAATTATTATCCACCGGAAATTCACCGGCTGCGCCTGGCTGACCAGCTGCACCATTTTTCTCAAAACGGACAGTATAATTATAGCCGGATGATGGCCAGACGCGATCTGTTCACCGCCCGGCTCTGTATTATGCAGGCGTCTAAAAGCGCCATGGCTGTTGTTTATCTGCTGAATCACCGATACGCGCCTTACTGCAAATGGATGCGAAAAGGACTGGACAGCCTTCCTGTTCTAAACGAAATTGGCCGTCTGCTGGATGAAGCAGCGGCCGCACCGCCTCAGTGGGAAGCATGGGAGAGCATTTCTTATACTTCTGCAAATATAAACCATAAAGACCGGGTCTGTGAAATCATGGAACAGATCGCTTCTATGATTCTGACGGAGCTTCAGCGTCAGGGATTCATAAAAAAAGTATCTCACACCTTTGCAGACTCATACTGCCAGGAGATTGCTGATGGAGCAAAATCGGATAAAAACTGTAAGTAAACAAAAAACCGTAAACATTACCTGCGAAACTTCCTGCCTGCAGAAACAAACCAATTAGAGGGGAGAAAACATGAATACAGAAATGACAAACAACCATAGTGATTTTCTTACAGCAGATGAAGATCTGATCGAGTCTGTCATATCAACAGAATGGCAGCAATTTGACAGGGTTCAGAATGAAGGAGGACGGGCAGACTGCCAGGATGACTGGATTACTTTTCACATTATGCGAAAAAGTCAGTTTTCCACATGGAATCATGATACATTAAAAAGCTATCAACAGGATCTGGCAAATGCCAACAGGAATAACCGAAACCTGCTCACTGAAAAATATGCCCGAATGATGGCAGGAACGGCTCCTGAAAAATATAAACAGCTGGAACACAGGCTTCCTGCCCTGAGCCAGGAGCGTATCCGGCTCCAGGAAGAACTCATTGCAATTTACGTCCGATGGACGGAGGAATTTGCTCTTTCCCATCCTCAGATGTCCATGCGCAGCCGGCCCATCCGCACGATAGAGGACACTTGCCAAATCACTTCCAGCGAAACCTACCTTCGGGGGGAAATCAGCACATACTCTGACAAAACCCTTTCTCTGCTCGCACGCCATGTATTCCAGATGGACGCGTCCGGATCAAATCTGGTACTGGAAATTATGAACGTCACGGCTGCCCTGTATGGCTATAAAGATGCAGACGACGCAGAACAACAGATGAGATAACCAAAAAACAAAAAGAACCCGCTGTCAGAATCGGGCAGCGGGTTTCGCAACTTTTAGAAACATATTTTTTCTATAATCGGGTCAAGCCTTTTTTTCACAATCGGAAGCACCCTTCCTACTAAAAGCGCACATATTACAGTTCCTTCCCGAATACCATACAAACCGTGAAGAAACAGAAAAGAAAGAATAACGCCCACAGCTACGGAAGAACAGTCCACCACAATTTTTACCCTGTAAAATGGTATCTCAGGGAAACATTCACTGATTGCAAGCGTCATACCTTCCATAGGCATATTCACCAGCTTTGTATCCATATAAATGCACACGCCAACCGCTACCAGTACAATGCTTATCGCCAGCATGACCAGTTTTCCGGCGTAAGTAGGAATCGTAAAGCCTGCCAGCGCTGCCTTGGCAAAATCCGCAAAGTATCCAAAAACAGTCGAAAAGATAATCTGGGTCAGGTTGATCCATTTAAAATCACGTCTTTTAATCAGGATCTGCACCAAAATATAGATCCCGTAAACGATTACCACACATGTCCCCAGGGAAACATTTGATATTAAGGATACCACATAGGGAAGGGAATTCACAGGAGATACTCCCAGGTTAGAATTCACCGAAAAAGCCACTCCAAAGGCCATAAACAACAGCCCAATGCAGTAAAACAAAATGCGCATAAACATCTTCATAATTCTCTGATCCTTTAATTTCCTGTCCTTAATTTTTCTTCAGCAAACTTCTTTATTTCCTTCAGACCAATCTTACCACTCTCCAAAACAGGAAAGCGATCCATCTGCAGCACATGAGAAGGTATCTTGTAGGAAGCCAGACGCTCTCTGAGGAACTGAAGCAGTTTTTCCTCTTCCACTGTCTCCCCTTCCCGAACAATAATGCAGGCAATCACCATCTCCTGGAGCACAGGCGCAGGAAGCCCGATAACTTTTACGTTCTGTATTCCCGGATATCGGCGGATTTCTTCCTCAATCTCCCTGGGCGAGATATTTTCGCCTCCCCGTATGATCATCTCTTTGATCCGGCCTGTCACACAAAGAAAATTTCTCTCATCCAGCCGCCCGATATCTCCAGTATGAAGCCATCCATCAGTTCCCAATACCTTCGCAGTTTCTTCCGGATTCTTATAATAGCCCTGCATTACATTATATCCCTTAACGCAGATTTCCCCGTCTCCCTTTTCGGAGACAGCCCTTCCACTTTGTATGGGAACAATTTTCACCTGACAGTTTTCAATAACCCGTCCGGCTGTATTTGCATTCTCCCAGTCTGTGTCCCCTACATCTCCTATGCTTACACAGGGAGACGTTTCCGTCTGCCCATAAGAAGAATGCAGCTTCAGTCCGGGAATTTCATGTCGAATCCACATATATTCCTGAGGACTGAGGGGTGAACCTGCTATAATCCCCCGGCGCAGGCTGGTCAGATCATACTGATTCCTGGATGAATTCGCGCACATGGCAAGAAACATAGAAGGAACACCATTCATCAGCGTGCAGCGGTATTTCTCCACTGTCTCAAAAACCGTCATCGTCCTGTAATAAGGAATGACACACATGGAAAAACCGGCGTGAATACTGGACAGCAGACTGGATGTAATTCCAAAACAATGAAACATGGGAACTGCAATCAGCATGCAGTCCCTTTTTTCCCATTTCATATGCACACTGGTCTCCAGCGAACTGTTTACCAGATTGTAGTGGCTTAGCACCACTCCCTTAGGAGCCGAAGTCGTCCCAGACGTAAAAAGGATGGCTGCCATATCCTGACAATCCACCTTCTCTGAACAGACACGTATCATCGCTCTGCTCCGCTCCCGCCTTTCTTTTTCCATCCCATTCTGATCAGAAAATACATCCGGAAAAAACCATTTTCCATCCCCAGTCGGTCCAATATAACTCCACTTGCGGACAAAATGATCCATTTTATCAGAAAGCTCTTCCACTATATCCTGATAATTTATTTTTTTATACCCTTTGCCATAATACACGAATTTCACATCTGTCTGGATGATCAACTGCTCCAGTTCCAACGCAGTGCAGCTGGTGTTGAACAGGACAGGTACTGCCCCCAGTTTTTCCAATGCAAGAAAAGAAATGATCCAATTGGGCGAATTCGTTCCATAAAGGCCGACGTGGGTTCCTTTCCCCACGCCGTCCTGAATCATTTTTATTGCTGCCAGATCGCTGAAATAATCCAGCTGTCCCCATGTACAGCTTTGTCCGTCCGCCATAACGGCAATCCTGCTTTCGCTTTCATGGACCCGTTCTTCCAGACATTCTGCTATCGTCTTTTTTATTAATTTCATGACATCCTTTTACTTAGCGGCCTTCTCTGCTTCAACTGCCTGGATCAGCTGAGGAACTACCTCAAACAGATCACCCACAATTCCATAATCCGCACACTCAAAGATAGGCGCCGTCTCATTGCTGTCAATGGCAATAATCAGCTCTGAATCCTGCATTCCGGCTTTATGCTGAATAGCGCCGGAAATGCCCAGAGTCACGTAAATGCGAGGATGAACTGTTTTTCCAGTCTGCCCTACCTGGTGATCTGAAGTAATCCAGCCAGAATCCACAACAGCTCTGGATGCGCCTACCACGCCTCCGCCCAGAGCTTTCGCAAGTTCTTCCGCCAATGCAATCCCTTTTTCGGGATCTTTGCTGATCCCACGGCCCACGGATACTACAATATCAGCTCCAATCAGATCAACCATCTTCCGTGTTTCTTTCACAACCTCCAGAACGGTTGTCTTGATATCGGCTTCCGTCAGCTGTACATCTGCCATCTCAATCAGACAGCTCTCTGCTTTTTCCGGATCAAATTCCGCTTTTTTCATTACGCCGGGGCGCACAGTTGACATACATGGGCGGAAACGGGGGCAGATAATCGTTGCCATCAGGTGACCGCCAAATGCAGGACGCGTCATTTTCAGATTTGTATCTTCCATTTTGAACTTCGAACTCGTTACATCAACCGTGGAAGACTCCTTTAAAAACTGAATATATTTGTTCATATCAATATCCAGATGCGTGCAGTCCGCAGTCAGGCCGGTATGCAGTCTTGCCGCGACACGCGGGCCAAGATCCCGTCCAATATTCGATGCGCCAATCAGCAGTACTTCCGGCTTTTTGTCCATTACTTCGTCGCAGACAACCTTCGCGTAGGCATCTGTCGTATATACAGCCAGTGCCGGATCTGCGCAGACAATCACCTTATCCGCGCCATAACCGCCCAATTCCTTCGCCGCATCTTCAATCCCTTCGCCGCCCAGCAGCAGTCCTACCAGGTTCGCCCCTCTTTCATCCGCCAGCTTTCTTCCTTCGCTGACCAGTTCAAAATCCGTATTCATCAGCTTGCCTTCACGCTGCTCACAGAATACCCAAATATCACTGAATTCATTTATCTCAGCACTGTTAAAAGTCATAATTCTTTCCTCCATCAGCTTTCATGCTTTCCAAATGCCCATGACGTTGGGGTCAAAAGTATTTGACCCCTATGATACCTGAGAATTCCTCCGTGCTTCGCACTCCCGGAATTCTCATGCCCATAACATATCCCAAAAGATATGACCCGTGCGGACATCTCCTTTTCCTGTTAATCGCCCGCGCGATCGAACCGCAGCCTTAAATCACATGTTTCTTCGCAAGCAGACCTGCCAGTTCCTCTGCCATCTCTTTACTGGTTCCGGACAGCATACGCCCTGCGCCTTTCTGCGGAGGTGTGAAAGATTTGAAAATATTCGTCGGCGAACCCTTTAAGCCAATGGTCGTAGGATCAATCAGCGGCTCATCCTTTAAAGCCTCGTAATCCAAAATCTTCACAGGTTTTTCATAGCATTCCAAAATTCCCTTTACAGTCATATAACGGGGCTGATTCAATTCCTTCACACAGGTGATCAGGCAGGGACACTGTACCTGCACAGTCATATATCCGTCTTCAAGAAGACGTTTCACTGTCAGGGTATTTCCTTCTTTCTTAATATCCGCCGCATATGTTACCTGAGGCAGATTCAGCTTTTCCGCAATCTGCGGGCCAACCTGAGCCGTATCACCGTCAATGGCCTGTCGTCCGCAGAAAATAATATCGTCCTCACCCACACCCAGGTTATGCAAAGCACCCGCGATAATCTGAGAAGTGGCAAATGTATCAGAACCGCCGAACTCACGACCTGAAATTAAAACGCTGTCATCAACGCCCATGGCCATCAGCTCTCTTAACATACCTTCTGCGGGCATTGGGCCCATCGTCACAGCCGTTACCTGGCATCCGGTTTCATCCTTCAGCTTTAAAGCTGCTTCTACAGCTGCCAGATCATCCGGATTAATTATAGTAAGCATGGAGCTGCGGTTCAGTGTGCCATCTTCTTTTACCGCAACCTTTCCGGAAGTATCCGGGACCTGTTTTACACATACATAAACTCTCATTCTAAACGTCCTCCTACTTTAACAGATTTCTGGAAATTACAATCTGCTGTACCTGGCTGGTTCCTTCATACAGTGTCAGGACACGCGCATCGCGGTACAGACGTTCTACCTTGTATTCTTTAATGTAACCATACCCGCCGTGAATCTGAACGGCCTTTCCTGCCACACGATTTGCCATTTCTGTTGAATAATATTTTGCCATAGAACACATCACGGAAGCATTTTTATCTCCTGCATCTTTTGCCATAGCCGTATTATAGATCAGACAGCGGGCCGCCTCAATTTCCGTCGCCATATCCGCCAGCATGAAACTGATCCCCTGATTATAAGAGATGGGCTTTCCAAACTGCTTTCTCTCTTTTGCGTATTTTGTAGCTTCCTCCAGACACCCCTGTGCGATTCCCAGGGCCTGGGCAGCTACGCCAAGGCGTCCGCCGTCCAACGTGGACATCGCAATACCGTAGCCTTTATCTACCGCGCCTACCAGATCACTCTTATGTACATGAACGTCTTCAAATACGATATCACTGGTCGGATAACCGTTAATGCCCATCTTTGCCTCAGGTTTGCCACAGGAAACGCCGGGCAGCTTCATGTCAACAATAAACATGGAAATTCCACGTGAGCTTTTCACATTCGGATTGGTTCTTGCAAATACAATCGCATAATCCGCAATCGGAGCACCGGAAATAAAAGTCTTACGTCCATTCAGTACATAATAATCACCTTCCAGGACCGCTCTGGTCGTCATACTCGCTGCATCCGATCCGGCTCCAGGCTCTGTCAAAGCAAACACTACCTGTTTTTCTCCCTTTGCAGCAGGTACCAGATATTTTTCAAGCTGTTCTTTTGTGCCAGCCGCCATCAAAGGTCCGCCGCCTAACGAGTTCGGTGTGTTTGCATAAATGGCAAGCACCGGGCAAACCCTGGAAAATTCCTCTTCCATCAGAACATATGCCAGATTGTCGCCGCCCTGTCCGCCATATTCTGCAGGAATCTTCACACCTGCAAACCCATTTTTTGCTATCTTTTCCCACACTTCATAGTTAAAGCCGCCGTTCTGATCCAGATCCTCCTGGATTTCCCTTGTAAACTCCGTTTCCGCAAAATTACGGAAATTCTTTCTCATTAACTCATACTTAGCAGAAAGAATCATTTTTGCCTCCTTTTTCTATCGGACTATCCGATTTTAGAAATAATTTATCTACTATCCTTACTTTAAGTAATCACCCAGGCCGCCCCAGTGCTCCTGGAAAATTGCAGCATCCATCTCTTTCAGATCCGGGGCAATTTCAGGCCTGAAGCCCAGGCAATCCAGCACATCCTTCTGCAGATCAATGCCAGGAGCGATTTCAATCAGCGTCATTTTATGATCGATCAGTTTAAATACCGCCCGTTCTGTCACATACAGCACTTCCTGATTTTCCGGTGCATACTGTCCCGCAAACGTAATCTGCCCTACTTTTTCCACAAATTTCCGGAAAGTGCCTTCTTCAAGGATCTCCAGACGTCCATTTCCCACTTTCTCTTTTGCTTTCCCCATCAGAGTTCCCGCAAAAATAACCTTTGGAGTTGCGGCTGTGATGTCAATGAATCCGCCAGGTCCGGTCAGGCGCTTGCCCATACGGCTTACATTATTATTTCCGTCTCCGTCTACCTCACCGATACCAAGACAGGTCATATCCAGCCCGCCGCCGCTGATCAGGTCAAACATCTCATGAGGCGTCAGGATCGCTTCCGGATTATATGCACTTCCGAAACTCGGCAGCGCTGACGGCACACCGCCCACCATACCGCTTTCGGTACTCATTGTTACCTGGTCAATGTAGCCTTCCTCTGCTACTACTCGCGCAATATCCGCAGGCATGCCCACGCCAAGGTTAATCATATCGCCTTTTTTCAGCTCCATGGCGCAACGGCGGCACACTACTTTTCTCTCATCAAAAGGAAGGGGCTTCAAACTGTCAAGCGGAATCCGGATCTGTCCGGAATAGGACGGTTCCCAGTAGGTTCCCTCCGCCTGCCAGCAGGATTTCGGATCCTTCGCCTGTACCACATAATCCACCAGTTTTCCGGGGATCTTAACCTCCTTGGGGTTCAAAGTTTCTTTTTTCGCCAGGTATTCAACCTGTACAATAACGATTCCTCCGTTATTCTTTACAGCCGTTGCCACCTCAAACCCTTCATTCACCACACTTTCATGGGCAAAGGAGATATTCCCGTTTTCGTCTGCAATGGTTCCGCGCAGCAAAGCAACATCACATTTAAAGCTGGGATAAAACAGATATTCCTCACCGTCAAGCTCAATCAGCTTAACAACTTCCTCCTGTGCGCATTCATTCATGCGGCCGCCTTCCACACGAGGATCCACAAAGGTTCCCAAACCAACTTTGGTAATCAGGCCGGGACGCCCCGCCGCAATTTCCCTCCACAGATTAATTATGACTCCCTGGGGAAGGCAATGTGTTTCTATTTTATTCTGACGGGCAAATTCACAAAGTGTAAATGCGCTCCCGATATGTGCGCTGGTCCATTTGGTCACAAGACCGGGACCTGCTTCTCCTAAACGGGTCACGCCTCGATTTCCGTGATCCTTATCAGGTTCCGGCAGCGGATTTCTCTCCCATCCCATGAACTGATTGCCGAAGCCCCAGTCACCCATGGCGCTGCCCTGCTTTAAATTCAATCCGCAGGGATGTCCGGTCTCCTTAAAATGATCCCTGATGGCGCAGGCAATTTCCTCCGGCCATCCGGATAAACCCATTCCGGCAATACCCACCGTGGCATTGTCCGGAATCAACTCTGCCGCCTCCCTGGCGGTAATAAATTTTGCCATTATACATACCTCCTGTTCAAGCCTTTTATATTTGCGTATATATGTGTTAACCCCCTCAAATCAGGGACAAATCTGACCTGACATCACATTCGCATTGCTGCTGGCGGCCGCTTATAAGCGGCTCTCCCGCTCTGCCGGGAAATATATACTGATTTATTGACTATATGGATCGTATTAAGATTGTGAAAATTGACACCGTTTACACCTGCATACATACAAAATAAGCCAAAACAGCAGATTTCTTCAAAAAGCCAGCGCAAACTGCAATGAGTTGACTGATGAATCTGTCAAAGCTGAAAATGGCCACATCGCAGGGAGAAACCTGACGCTTAGACATCAGAAGCCAGGACCAAAACCAGGATTACACCATGCGGCATGAAATTAAGCCGTGAAATCCGTTCCAAAATTCAGGAAATTTACATACAAGAAATACAGGCAAAAATCTGTGTATAAAGACATAAGAAATATTGCAATATGTACTATTACGACACAACTTATCCGACTGATCACTTGTGAAACTGTTGAAATAATCAGCCATAATATTTAAATCCTGGTAAAAAAATTATAAGTAAAACGCCAAAAACAAACAATGGTTAATCCGCACATAAAGTTGCACGTTTTGCACATAACGATCAGGCGGGCACACCCTTACAGAATCAGACGCTTATAGTCAGATCATTTTTATATGAACCACAATTGCCTGTCCCCCTGCATAAAATAAAATATGCCGGACTCTATCCATACGACAGCAGTCCGGCACACTTTTAATCTTCCGGTTCAAATTCTTCCTTTGCCTTAGCCAAAGGTACATCGTATTCATCAATTAAAAGAATCACTTTTTTCCTATAGTGCTTTTCCAGTAATTCTGTCAGATTCTTAAGACTGCTGTTGATAACGTCATCTTCCATCTCTCTTTCTAACAGCCGTGAGAAAACTTTTTTCTCATTTTCCTTAAGTTTTTCACTTTCCGCAAGAAAGCCAAAGCGTCTTGCCTCCTCATTGATCACATCCACAGCCATCTGGCGCGCAACCGTATAGTTTCTTCCCTCAATTCCCTTTAACGTAACCGATACAACCGGAAATTTCCCCATATATTTTTCACACAGCGAAGCCTCCTGAGAGATCTCAAGCCCATCAAAAAGCGTTTTATCCCCGCCGATTTCAAAGAAAGCTTTCAACATGCTCATATTCAGGGTTTTTCCAAAACGGCGGGGGCGGGTAAACAGGTTCACTTCCCCCCAGTTATTCAGCAGATCCCGAATCAGCGCCGTCTTATCAACATAATAAAAATTTTCCGAGCGAAGCTTCTCAAAATTATCAACCCCCACGGGCAGTTTTTTCCTCATACCTGTATCGCTCATATCTATTTCTCCTTTCCAGGCCGGACCCGTAAATTCAGCGGAAGAAACCATGAAATTCTCCTGGTTCGCAGATAAAAAAGAGACTCCCTTTTCTGCTTTATTCTATCATTTGCCCCTTAGATCCGCAAGATACAGACGACCGGATATTTGCGTATAATTTTGCCACATCTTTATTTATGTGACAGAAATCATTCAGTCTACTGCCCATTTAATTTTACAGTTTTCTCAGGAAGGCGGATTTGATTTTGGAAAAATAACATACTTTTGCTGATTTTTACAGATTAAAAAACAGACCCCTCGTCATCTGCCATGTGACTGATCAGGGGTCTGTTTTTATGAGATAAAAATGCCTCACTCCCGGCTTTTTCTCAAAGCACCTTATTCAGGAAATCAATTGTGCGGGGTTCATGGGGATGCAGCAGAACCTCCTGGGGCGTGCCCTCCTCCACAATGTAACCGCCGTCCATAAATAAAACCCGGTCCGCCACCTCTCTGGCAAATCCCATCTCATGGGTAACGATGGCCATGGTCATACCATCGGCCGCAAGCTGCTTCATAACCTGAAGCACTTCCCCGACCATCTCCGGGTCCAGCGCGCTGGTGGGCTCATCAAACAGCATAATATCCGGGTTCATACAGAGGGCACGCGCAATGGCCACCCGCTGCTTCTGGCCGCCGGAGAGCTGACTTGGAAAGGACTCCGCCTTGTCCTCCATCCCCACCTTCTTCAGCATCCGCAGCGCCTGCTCCTTCGCCGTGGCCTTGTCTGCTTTTTTCAGATCTACCGGCGCAAGCATCAGGTTTTCCATAACATTCATATGGGGAAACAGGTTAAAATGCTGGAACACCATGCCGATGTTCTCCCGCACTTTGTTAATGTCCGTCTTTTTATCCGTCAGATCCACACCGTTGATGAAGACTTCTCCGCCGGTGATCTCCTCCAGCTTATTCATGCACCGCAGGAAGGTGGATTTTCCGCTTCCGGAGGGACCGATGATCACGACCACCTCACCCTCATAGACATCCGTAGAAATATCCTTCAGAACCTCCAGCTTCCCGAAATTCTTTTTCAGATGGGATACGTGAATTTTTACTTTTTTACTGTCGGTCACGGTTCATCCTCCTTTCCAAAACCTTTGCCACTCTGGACAGAATGGTGATTACGATCAGATACATAATCGCCACTACAATCCATGTCTGGAAGGACATAAAGGTATTCGCAACAACATTTTTCGCCGTATTGACAAGTTCCGGGAAACCGATTACGGACAGAATGGATGTATCCTTTAAGGTAATTATGAACTGGTTGATAATACTGGGAATCATTGTGCGGATCGCCTGGGGCAGAACCACACGCACCATGGCTCGCCAGTATGGAAGGCCAAGGCTTCGCGCCGCCTCCATCTGTCCCACATCCACCGACTGAATGCCGGCGCGGATAATCTCCGCCATATATGCGCCGCAGTTTAACGCCAGACATATGGTACCGGCCTGCAGGGCCGACAATGTAATGGGTATACCTATGATATTTTTCATACAGTATGGAACGCCGAAATAAACAAAGTAGGCAAGTACGATCATGGGTACGCCGCGAATCACGTCCACAAAAATGGCCGCTATGATATTGCAGGCTTTATTTTTCAGCACACTGAGAAGGCCAAAAATCATACCGATAATGCAGGCAAAAAACAGGCCGTACAGTGCCAGCACAAGGGTCTGTCCCATTGCCGCAAGCAGCAGCCGTCCATATTTTGTGATAATCAGGGCCATGCAAAGCTCCTTTCTGGTAAAAGCCCTCCGCGGGTATCTGTATACATGGAAAAATTCCCCTGGCAGATCCGGCGCGTCGGGAAGTCCTTAAAAGGGCCGCGGACAAATCTTCAGCAAATTCGTCCGCGGCCCTGTACAAAAATTTTCCGAAAAAATTATTCTGCGTCCGCCTCTGTCGCGTCTGCCTCTGTCGCCACTGCGTCCTCGCCAAGATATTTCGCGATGATCTCGTCATAGGTGCCGTTTTCCTTAATGTTCGCAAGTCCTGCGTTGAACATGTCAAGAAGCTCCTGGCTGTCCTCAGAGAAAATGGCGAAACCGTAAGGAGATCCCTCATTCTCAGTGTCATACAGAATGGTCAGCTCCAGGCCTCCGTCCAGAATGGAGTCCGCCATAATCGGAGTGTCCTCAAAGCAGGCCACTACCTGTCCGCCCACAACCGCCTGATACATGGTGGGTGAATCCTCAAAATAGGTAATCTCAAATCCATATTCATCCTGCAGACTCTCCGCATAGGAGGCGCCCTGTGTACCGGTCTTCACACCAACCGTCAGACCTTCCAGATCCTCAAACCCGGTGATATCCGAATCCGCCGGTACCGTCATGGACTGGGTCGCATTGTAATATCCGTCTGAGAAAATCCATCCGCTCTCCTTACGCTCATCCGTGATGGAAGCTCCCGCGATCATACCGTCTGCCTGACCTGCCTGGCAGGCCGCAATAGCGGAATCCCAGCCAAGGCTCTGCAGCTCGTAATCAAAGCCCTGATCCTCTGCAATAGCTGCCAGAATGTCCACGTCAATTCCCACAAAATTGCCGTCCTCATCCGTGTACTCAAAAGGTCTGAACACCGTATCGGTAGCGATAACCCAGGTCTTATCGGATTCTTCGGACTCTGCGGAAACCGGAACTGCCATGCAGCCCGCCGCCAGAGCAGCCGCCATCAGTAAAGCCAGTCTTTTTTTCATTTTTGAACACTCCTTTTCTTTTTAATAAAACAAAAGGGCGCAGCAAATCAAGCTGACGCCCTTGTCACTTATTTATATTCTAGCACCGTAAATTTGTTCTGTCAATAAAGTTTCATTATTTTGTCGACCTTTTGTGGAAATTGTAGAATTTATCCAATCTGCGTAACCTGCGTCATCGCAATCCATCCTGTATAGCCGGCATAGGTGGTATACCCCCAGTAATTTCCATTGGAGGCCTGCTTCTGCGCTGTAACCGTCAAAATCGTTCCATTGGGGATCATGGAATAAATCAGGGTATACTCCACTCCCGCGTCCACACGCATGTTCACACCCCCATCCGGCGCGCTCACCTGCACCGTAATATAATTTGCGGCCGCTGCATTTTCAGAGGCACTGTCCGTGGCCGCCGCACTCTCAGACGCCGCGGCCGTTTCGGAGGTCTCCTCCGCGGAAGTCCCGGCGGTATCAGTGACCAGCTGGTATTCCCAGGTCGTCAGATCCACACTGAAAACAGACTCCGCCGTCCCCTCATTCAACGACCCTTCCATGTAAACCCACAGGGTATTTTCATCCTTCTGCTCCACATTGTAGGCCCAGAAATACTGCTCGTCAAATACGTCGATTTTCTTCAGAGTTTCACCGGAATAGGAAACCGCGAAGAAGTCCGGATTCAGATACCCGGTAAGATAAATTCCGTTTTCCCCCATACATGTGCCGCCGCTTCCTCCAAACTCGGAGTTTTTCCAGAGAACCTCACCGGCCGAAAGATTAAGAGCCGTAACCGTCCCGCTTTCCACGAAATAATAAGCGTCGTCCTTTATCCCGATCTCATATACCGCGGTCAGCTGTGCCTGATAGTAAGATTCCGTCGTGTAAGTCCACACCGTCGCACCGGCGGAATCATGACCGGTCAGCACGGCCTGATAGACATAGCTTCCGGAATCCACCAGGACTTCCTCAATCGTCACCTCACTGGCCGGATTTGAGGAAGATGTCTCCGAGGCCGCCTCCGATGTGCTTTCACTTTCCCCATAGACATCCAGCAGGTCAGAGCCCCGGGTCAGCGTAGCGGTAAATTCCGCTGTAGTTGCACCATTGTCTATGGAAAAATTCGTTCTCTCATGGATCAGTTCAAACACTGATGTCCCGTAGTTCTCAGAGGAAAGAATCGACTCTCCATAGGAATTGCTGGTAATGTCACTGTTTATGGACACCCCATATTCATTAAAGAAAGCGGTAACAGCCTCCGTGTAATCTCCATAAAGCCTCGTCTCCTCTCCCCATTCGCTGTAATACAGTTCCGCGCTCACGCAGGAACCGTTCTCAAATTTATAACCTGTAAACTCAAAATCATCGCTCCCTTCCCCCATCTGAGAAAAGGATGCCTTAAACTGAAAAGTTCCGTCCGTATAGGTTAGAATCCAATAGCATTTGAGAGAACCATCTGAGAAGGTGGAGCCCCACAGACAGTTTTCACAGAAAATGCAATACTGGCCATCCAGAAGCAGGCTGTACACACTGGTTATTTCCTGGTATGAGTTCGCGGTGGAATAGTATACTTCCTGGAGATTATCCTCCTGGGAGTCTCTTTCAATATAAGAACCCAGCACCATGCTGTCCGCCAGAACCGCGGTATTGTCTTCCACCTCCCACATGTACAGCATAATATGATAAGCATCTGTGGTATCATAGCTTTCATATTTCTCCGATATGCATACCAGCATCTCAGACTCCCCGTCCGCGTCATAATCCAGTATGTTCACACCCAGAATTCCGGCGGGATTAAACCATACATCGTCATAATTATACATCACTCCGCTCTGGTTCTCCTGAAAAATCCCATAGGCAGAAACCAGCTCCCCAAGCTTCGCCTGCAGAAGCTCTTCTCTGCCTGCACTCGTTTCCCCTGCGGTTTCCTCTGATGCGGACGTCTCTCCTTCCTCTCCGGTCCCTTCCTCCGCAGAAATTTCCGTCTCCTGGACAACCGTTTCCTCTTCGCTCTGGATCACCTTTCCCGCCGGGTACGATGCCAGCAGAACCGCCAGTGTCAATGCACCTATCCGTATCATGCTTTTTCCTCCAATCAAAAGCTGTTGAGATCAAAAATATTTGACCCTGGTATCATCAGAATTTTTTACAAACCCACGATCATCCCTTACTCAACCGCCGCTTCCTCATCCGCAAGGTATTCAAAAAAATCAAAATCCGCACACTGCCTGTGCAGCATCCGGTCCTCGCAGGTGATCCCCACAAAGGTTCCGGTAAATTCTCCGTACTGACAGTACTCATCCGAAAACCGGGTAGTATCAAAGACAGGGCCGATTCCCCGATATTCTCTGCCGTCAGGACTCCACTCGAACCAGGTTTTTCGCCCATCAATACGAAGCCGCAGATAAAGCGGCCCCTCCTCCACCGGCACCCCGTTATCCGATTCCCCGGTTTTTATCCCGTTTTCCAGATGAATCACCGACAGGGCGCTCTGTCCCAGCGATTCGCTGTAATATTTCCGTAGAAAAATATAATTCATGTTATCATAGTACAGAATCAGTCCCGCGCTGTGCTGATAAACCTCCGGCCGGAATTCCATTTTTGTGGTGACCACCGCATGCACACTGGTCAGCTTTCTGGCCAGAAGACTGACCCGGTTCAGAGAGGTGACGGATTCCTGCCCGCGAAGCCGCACATATCCGGGCCGGACCTTCACATCGGCAAATTCAGCCGGAAGTAACCTGGGGCTGTAATACCAGTTTCCAGGCTCTTCTCCGTCAAAATCGTCAAACTCCGGAAGCTGCGGAACCGGACACTCCGGCAGAGCGCTTTCCTCCACATATTCTCTCGCCAGGTTCCCCCCGTCCTTCATCCGAAGCCAGCCGTCCTCTGTCCACTGCATTTTCTGAATGGCGGTTTCCCGGCCAAGGGTACACCGAAGTTCCGGAATAAAAGGCCGCGCGCACAGATGCAGCATGTAGACCTCCCCTTTTGGAGTCTCCACGTAGCTCCCATGCCCGGATTTCTGAATCGGCGCCTGTGGATTAAAATACTGAGGCTTCAGATGATCCGGATTGTTTCTCTCCTTCGATTCTCCGAGAACCGAGGTCAGAATGGGATTCATGGGATCTGCCTCATAAGGCCCCCATATATTCCGGGACCTTCCCATGGTGACACAGTGATTATATCCGGTGCCTCCCTCCGCGCACATGATATAATAATATCCGTCCTTCCTGGTCAGATGAGGCGCCTCGATACAGCCCCGGTCTGTTCCGCCGCTCCAGATCCTCTTCGGATACCCAAGAATTCTCTTTTCCCGCGGCGAATATTCAGCCATGCAGATAGCGCCGGGCTTCTCATATCCTTCCCGCGTCTCCCATTCCAGAGAGACAATCCATTTCCGGCCGTCCTCATCGTGAAAAAGAGATGCGTCAAACCCCGCCGAATGCAGGTATACTGGCGGGGTCCACGGTCCCCGGATATCCTCCGCACTGATCAGATAATTCTCTGCCTCGAAGCACCGGGCATTCATGGAATTCATCACCCCGTATATCACATAAAACCGGTCTTCCTCCTGACAATACGTCAGACAGGGAGCCCAGATTCCCTTTGCCGAGGGAAGATTTCTCAGATCCGGCGCGGAATTCCCCGTCAGCACATGGGTGTAAAGCTCCCAGTTTTTTAAATCCCGTGAATGATAAACAGGTATCCCCGGAAGCCACTCAAAAGAAGAGACCGCCGCGTAATAGTCGTCCCCCTTTCTGCAGACGCAGGGATCCGGGTTAAAGCCCTTCAGAACTGGATTTCGAATCATCCCACAATACACTCCTTCCACCTGTAATTTCCCTTTAAAATATCTTCTGGTTGTTCGGGACCTAATCCCGTTTTTTGTTTCTTCAGAGTTTATTTCCTGCGTAATCTGAACATATATTTTTTTATTTTGCCTTACTGCCACAAAATCGATCTCCCCGTCGCCGGTTTTTCCCACTCCCTGATTTCCTGAACCTCATCAAGAAACAGGCATGGTTCTCAAAAACCACACCTGCTTTCTGTGCTTTCGTTTTTCGCGAATCCCGTTCCGGTACCGGAATATACCGAAAGGCCGCCGGAATCAGGAAAAATCTCCCTCATTCGGCCTCATAATCCATGCAGCTTCTCGTCGCGGTATATGGACGGACCTTACTGTTAGCGACCGCCACATGAGCGGGATGTACGGAGTATCCCCTCAGGCTTTCCACATCCTCAAATGTAGAATCCAGCATCAGGTCCACGTTGGAACCTGGAAGACACCGGGTCTGCACCCGGATATCCACAAGCCCCGGAATCTGTCCCTTCAGGCCTTCCAGGCCTTCCTTTACACCGGCCTTTACTTCCGCCTTCTCTTCCTGCGTCAGCTCACTTTTCAGCGTCCATAAAATGATATGCTTTACCATGACACACCCGTTTCCTTCCTGTTCCTTACATCTCTTTTATCTCTGCTCCTGTGCATTTTCACCGGTAAGAAAACGCATGATCTCCTCGTGAGATTTTCCGCTGCCTGCGATGGCCCTGATAAGCTCCTGCTCTTCCAGAGCCGCCTTCTTCTCAAGAAGCTTCTGCAGTTCATTTTCTGCTTCTTCATAGGCGGTCTTTGTGCGGTTCACTCGCTCCTGTGCCTTCTCAATCTTCTGCTCCAGCGCTTCCATTCCAACTGTCCTTGCCATTTTTGTTTCCCACCTGCTTTCTTTTTTATTTAAATACAGCCTTCAGTATAGCAGAAAAAAGTCCCCGCCACAAGGGGCGGAAAATTCCCGCATCGGATTTCTTTTCTGTAATTTTACATGCTTTTGCCCGAAAATAAACATGCACTCTGTATAATAAAATGTACTGCGGCCCGTTCCCGGTACAAAAGGATAGCCGCGGTGCAGGATTTTTCATCTGCAGGCAGAAGAGGACCGAAAAACCAAAGGGATTTTCCCGGATGAACATTCACAAAAGGGGAGGGATTCCGCCGCAGGCGGGAAGACATGATCTGGAAATTGGGAGAGGGAGAAATCGGGGAGATAACAGAAGGGCAGGGCTCTCTGGTATTTCTCACGGATTCCGCCCACGTGGAAGTTGCTTTAAAACAGGCAGGCATTGTCTATGAAGGGGAAATTCGCCTGGAGGATATTGGATTCTGCAAAGTGGAAACACAGCAGGAATGTGTAATCGGCGCTCTTTGCATCCCGAGACTGATGGATGTGCTGGGCAGCCGATACCGCATCCTGTTTTTTGTCAACCGGAAAAATGTGGTAATCGTAGATGACCATGATATCGCCAGCCGTCAGATCCGTCGGCTCCAGGGCTCACGCCAGGGGGATAATAAAGAAAAATTTCTCTGCAACTTTCTTTCTCAGTTCATACGCCGAGACCTGGCGATCCTGGGGCAGTATGAGCGACGGCTGATGCACCTGGAGGAAGAGGTGTCAGAGGGAAATATTCAGGATTTTCAGGCACAGATCATGCCTCTGCGCCGTGAACTTCTTTCCCTGCGGGGCTATTATGACGAAATGATGGATATGGGAAAGGATCTGGAGGAAAACGAAGGCCATTTTTTCGCGAAAAAAATCTGAAATATTTTGGAGCCCTCTCTGACCGGGCTGACCGGCTGATGAGCAAAACCGACCATCTTCTGGAATACGCCCGGCAGATCCGGGATGCCTGTCAGTCCGTAGTGGACGAGTCCCAGAATGAAAACATGCAGTTCCTTACAGTGATTTCAACCATCTTCTATCCACTGACCCTGATTACCGGCTGGTACGGCATGAACTTTCAGAATATGCCGGAGCTGAAAGAAGGCTATCCCTGGGTAATCGGCATCAGTCTGGTCGTCGTTGTTTTTATTATCCTTCTGTTTAAGAAGAAAAAAATTCTGTGATTCTGCCCGTCGGCAGGTATATATTTCTCACTGTTTAAAGAAAACTCCTGCGGCTCTGCCGGTTATATAACCGGTCGGCTGGCGGTTTTTCATGGTTACTCTTTCTCCGACAACGGTATAACCTGAAACTATCTATGAGTTCATTACCGTCGGTATTCTTTTTTATATATTTTTTTGTAAGTCAAGAATATTGTGGTTTTTTCTACTCTTCCTGTGTATAATTTCTCCTGCCTTGTCCCAGTTTTGGGCGGAATCTGATATACCTAAACACTCACTCACATTTAACCTTGAATGACAGATTTATGATTGCATCTCTTCTGGACCAACAACACTTTTTCAAAGCAATCGTGGGCGCAGCTGGATAAAGATTGTACAACAATCTCCAAAGAGGTGCGTTCCCACCACGTCGGCAAAAAGTCCGGCGCTCTTGGAAAAGCTTTTAACAACTATATCCGCCACCGCGGCTGTAACCACAGGAAAATCTGCAGCGCCGGCAACAGCAACCGTTATTGCCGGAACTGTCGGAAATGCACTTTCGCACACAGGTTCAAAGCTACAGAACAGGAGCTGTAAGCTTTCCGCTCCAGTGAAACTGCCAGACAGCTGCGTGCGAATTATGAAAAAATCGTACAGAAACGCGACAGGACGTTCAAAAAGTTGGATAACTTTTCTTTTTCACGCCACGAATCGCAAAGAAATGGCTACACATACTGGACAACGTCCATAAAATGCATGAAAAAGAAATCCTGAAACTGATGTCAAGGGATAAAATTGCGCAAAAATCACCACAAACTTTTGTTTAATTGTTACTGAAGGCATCGTGAAAGAGCTCTAACTGTATCAGTCCCCGGCATTGGCCACTCTGATATACGTGGATTCGGTTTGCTCCTTACCGTCAGGTCAATGGTCCGCCGTGAGCCCTACCGTCTAAGCGCGTGGATCGCAGTTTCCTGCGCCAACATAGTTTCATCGTAGATAGCTCGAACCTTGAAAGATGCTAAAGCTCTTTCAAGATGCCTCCAGTTGTTACTTAATTGTTAGCCGGTTGTAAACGGCGCAAGCCGTCTTACAATCGGTTGATTCCCCTGTATCGCACCGTGCTGGCTGTGTCAAGGCTGCGAAGCACCGCCGCCGGCGGCATGGCCTTGACACAGCCAGCACGGTGTGATATCTACTATCACGCAATGTTACCGGTCATCATGCCCCAGATGAAACACGCAAGTTCCCTTGCGATTGCTGTCCTGGCTACGTTTGTTTTCTTGTTGTTGCCGAGAACCATCTTATAGTATCGTCGCCTGAGACGCTCATTTGCTTTGTCAGCATAAACGATAACATCCGCTGAGTTTCCGGCCTGCCTGGCTTTGAGTCCCTTCGATTTATATCCGATCTGGCCTCTCGTGTAGCTCTGAGCGGATTCTACCAAAAGCCTTCGCAGGTGTGTATTGCCTGCTTTGGTGATTCCCAGACGGTTCTGGCTGTCGCCGCTTGAGTCCTCGCCTGGTGTGAGACCCAGGTAAGAAGCATATTTCTCAGCAGAAAAAAACGCTTGAAATCTCCGGTCTCCACAATAGCTGACAACGCTGTCTGTGTTCTGATCCCAAGAAAACAGGACAGCTTGTGGACGTTTTCCTTATAGTCCTCATCCTGAGCCAGTTCCTCGATCCGGCGATCAAGACGTTCCAGCTTGTCGGTCAGTTGATCGTAGGTTGCAAGGTATTCTGTCAGGATTTCCTGATAGATATCATCCAGTTTAAGTGAACGGAGCCATTTCAAATGAGCCTGCGTCCATTTGCTGGAGCCTTCCTCATATCTACAATTATGCCGCAGACAGAATGCAAGAATCTGTTGTTTTATCTTTTTCAATGCCAGCTTGTGATCATCACGCATGCGAATGAACTCTTTCACCTGCTCATCCTTGTCGGTTGGCACATGCACCGGATGGTAATCATGATGAGCCAGGCATCTGGCGATCAGGGCAACATCGCGTTTGTCCGTTTTCACCTTTTTCTTACCAGACGGCTTTAACATTGTTGTTGGAGCCAGGATCACGCATTTCACATGATGGTCGGTAAGTTGATGATACAATGTAAACCCGAGGCGGCCAGCCTCATAACCGCATATAAACACGACATCGTCTCCGTAGTGGAAACGCATGGCTTCCAGATAGTTGAGGACTTTACTGTAGTGACCGTCAACTTTCTGACAGTACTCAGCCTGTTCTTTCTCATTTGTTAACAGCAAAGAGAAAAAGTTTCCTTGTATACATCCATTCCTACGTAAACTGTGCTATAATTCATTTGTATGACCTCCATTTGTATGCGGTAATCCCTGTTATCCTTGATTTTTTCCAATCTACAGTATACAGGTAAATCCACGTTGCTGCAAATTGGAGGTCATTACATATTGTCTAAAAAAACATTGTTAAACTTCTGGATAACGTGATGAGCCTGAAAAACCAGAATGCCGAACTGGACCAGAAAGAAAGGAAAAAGAACTTCCCAATTATTATGAAGCAACATCAGAACTTGAAAAAACATATGAGCGGATAAAAAACGGATTACTACTTACGAGTTTTACAAAAAGAATTAACCTATCGGTCCCTAAAATAATTCGCCCATTAATTCGCCCATTGATTCGCCCATTCAACTATGGGCGAATCCTTCTATTTCAAAAAATAAACTTTGGACTTTGTTTTTCCATCACTAGTAAGTATGCCAGATTTTTCCGCCTTTCGAAGCAATGATCCAGCCGTTTTTATCTGTACATTTAACAATTCTGCAGCTGTATTACTCTTAATTTTCTCATTTTGATGTAAATACTCTATAATCACATACATCCGCTTCTGTTCAAGCTTAGACATATGTTCAGACAATATTTCCACTATTGATTCGCCCATTGATTCGCCCATTCGACTATAGGCGAATCCTTCTCTGCATCGAATTGTCGTAATCAAATATGTCCTGTCCTCGTCTGTCTCAAATTCCGGTTCCGGTGAGCCATTCTTTTGCAGCTCACGTAATATCTTTGTAATACCTGTCGATTGCTTCTCGGACAGATCGATGTCTTTTAAAAATTCACCAATCCGCCGATTACGATATTTGCGAGCTCTTACTTTCCCGGCCGCAAACTTGTCCATATCAATCCAACGATACGGCCCTGGATAGTTAATAATCTGAATATAGTCCACATATATCCTGATTTCCACTGGTTCCGGATCCCGATATAATTTGTGAAATTCTGCGTTGACCAGGGCTTCTTCCAAAGCATTATAGGGATAGTTAAAATATCGCTCCGCCTTTGCTTCTCCCTGTATCTTTACAACCTTCTCCACCATTACATTGTTTTTGATATAATCGAGGGCATCTCTGATCTGTTTCCAAATAGGACCAGTAAATGTTTTTTCCGTAAAATCATCCGATGCTTCCGCTTCTTCATTATGAAACCAGACCAAATCAATCTGCGCACCCGGAATCAATTTCTCCGGGTGATCCGCGAACATCAGAACCCCGATATTACGGATTTCATGATCCGTATCTGTTTCATTCGCCACTTCCAATGAAACTAAAATCTCCTCCAATGTCAGATTGTTTATCTCCTGTACCAGAGAACTGTTACTTTCTCTCAAAAAATCTTCCACATAAGCACGCCGGATATGCTCAATTCCGGCACGACGATTTACACGATCATCAAACGGCACCGAATTAAATTTATCAAAAAGCTCTGCTACTTCGTCAGTCTTTGCAGACGTAGTCAGAGATGCTGGTCGAATCCAATACTGCATCCTCTTATCGGCTTTCCGCCCTTTTTCAAAATATACATCCACAGGTGCCTGATAAGGGCCGCTGTCACCCGCCGAGCACCAGAGATAAAGTAAATACACGTCTGAATTATGGTAATTTACCACCTCTATTTTAGGAATGTATCTTGGTACAATTTTATTACAGTATTGAAAAATTTCCTGCTGGATATCATCAAGCAGCTCTTTTGGCACTCCGGCAAGAGGGAATTGCGGAATACCATTCTCTTCTTTTACACCAATAACAAGATATCCGCCGTTCACGTTGGAATAATCATTTGCAAACGCGCAAATTGTGCGTACTATATCATTTGGGTTCCACCCTTCTTTGTATTCTACGCGGTTCTGCTCAACAACCCGACCAGCCAGCAAGGTATCTATTTTTAAAGGAATCATGTTCAACTCTCCTTTTTCTTAAGAAACCATTCTAAGAAATAAAACCTAATTCTGCCTGTAACAAATCAAAGGCAAAATTATCTCTTTAGGAACTTTCAGCCTTTATTTTAAAATGATAAGCTTTTAATTCTTTACTGTCAACCACTTTATCTTACTGAAATGACCTGACGAATAGTTACAAGTCACATCATGACCAGAGAAAAAACATCATGACGAAAAACGGGCAGCATCATAGTTCCCCACCTAATGGAGATATGATGCTGCCGATATTCGTTTTTCTATGGCTTTGCCCGTTGGAAAATCTCAGTGACTATCTTGTAAATATCTTCACCTCTTGCCCGGTATGTCTGGAGTACTCCCATGGCGTCACAGTACTCAATCCCGCTGTGATTCGTGTTCCCGCGGAAAGTTCCGGAAACCGCCAGGTGCCGCTTGGCTTTCCTGCATCCTCTTTCCGATGCGTTGTTGGTAAAATCCGCTTTCGGATCTCTTAAGAAATGAAGAACAGACTCTTTGTACTCCCGGAACTCTTTCGACAGGTTGAATCCTTTCCTATAATACCGGGACGGGGGATTGTCGTAGTACTCTTTGTCTGCCAGCTCAACGATTTCATTATAACGGTTTTCAAAATCATCTATCTGCTTCTGATCTGATTTTCTCCCCTGTTTTTCCCGCGTGAGATTCATCTCCTGCAGCAGACTGCGCATCTTTTTGTGCCATGTCAGGTTCGGTTCCATTTCAGAAGCACCTTTTAAATACCGGAGATGATGCTCATTGCATTCCTGATGCGCACTCCCGTAATGGTAAAAAGTCTTATCGTGGTCGTGGAGCAGAACATTTGTAAAAAATTCCACCGGCGTCCCTGTGATGGCATCATCGCCTTTTGTGTCCCTGAAGAAGTATAATATATCTGTTCCGTCCGTACATACTACGATATTTTTCAGGTCCCCATTCATCCGGGCTCCGGTCATGTCACTGTACAGGACATCAGACACAACCAGGCCGGAAAATATTTCTTCCCGCTCTTTCTCACTTTTTTCGGAAAATTCGCGGTTGATGTTATTGATCATGCCTCGTGACACCTGGATCCCGCCGCCTGTCATTTCTGACAGGAATTCACTGATTTTCGCTTCTGTTACATTAAGATGGTTCTTCATCAAAAATATCAGTGCCTTGACGCTCTTGTCATAATTAACATCCAGTTGAATGTTCTCCGGGAACGGCGGGTGATATTTTGTGCCGGTTTTACGGTCACGGTAACAATAGGACCAATAATCCGTAACCGTGGCCATCAGCTTTACGCTGACAACCTGTTTGTGTACCTCGCCGTTTACCCTGTAATAGTCCGGGCCCTTTTCAATTTCCGGCGGGGCCGGGATAAAAACAGAACCTCCGTTTATTTCATGCCTCTTACGGCGGTGCCCTGGATGCCCCGGCTGTGCGCCGGTTTTTTTCCCGGTCTTTTCCCGGTTATTGACGACCTTGCTGCGGAAAGAATCTTTCGATGACGGCTGTGACGAATTCCTGAAGTTGCGGCTGACCTGCGCCTGGAGTTTCTGGTTTTTTTCTTTTTCTTCCTGGGTTTCCGCCCTGGCCTGTATGGCTTCTCCGTTTTTTTCGCGCACTTTTTCCTGGAGTTTTTTTATTTTTGCTTCGGATTTTGACAGTTTCTCAGACATTTCCTCCAATTGCCGGTCTTTCCGGGCCAGTTCTTTCCGGCACTCATCCTGGACATCCTGGAAAACCTGGAACCACATGTCCCTGCTGCGTTTTTCACGTTCACGGGAGGCAGCAAGGTCTTTTTTGCACTTACGGATCTGGCGTTCATAATAAGCCCGCTGCCTCCGCTGGCCCTTTTCCATTTTTGTGTACATCTCACCACTTTCGAAGCCTTTGACTTTGTCTTCAAGGGCCTTGATCCGGTTTTGCTGAAGAACATACCTGTCATAATCCACATACATAGATAAATCCTCCCAAAATGCTGCCTGACAGGATACTTTCAGCTGCCAGTGCTGAAATCTTTGGTTAATTGATGGATGGATGAAATCAGTCCCTCCAGCTTTTGGTTTTGTTCCCGCAGGATTTCGTTTTCCGCCAGAAGCCGCTTTTGCATTTCTTCTGATTTTTTCAGGGAAGCAGCGCACTCGCCATATAAGGACTTAAAATCCGTTGTCGATGAGCCGGGGGCTTCCTCAACAGGCTCTGATTTTTTTGGACGTCCCCTTTTGCCAGTGGTCGGGATAATTTCGCCAGTTTCAGGATCGCCCCGCCCGAGATACTTACGTTTTGGCCTGGCCTGTTTTTTCTCAGGATCCCATACGGAAATGGATTCATATGCATATGTTATTCCGGACTGGTTTTTGTACTTCACTATTGCCATTTCAGCGCCTCCTTGTCATATATTTATTGTATCATATGCCTATTTCCTATCTTCGATTAATTGAATTATAAACATCTCAATTAACTCTGGTTAGGGTGTGACTTGTAACATTTTTCTTCTAAATTTCGGTGCAAAAACTATATGATACTTACAATTCCATGTGGCATGTGATAAAATATTATTGTCCATTTGGACTACCTCCTTTGATTAATAAAACGGTTGGCGAACCTGTTTTTATTATATCACTGGAGGTTTTTTACACAACGCTAAAGCTATCCCAACCACCCGCATAGCAGGTGGTTTATTTGTTCTCCAAAGCTCCGTTTTTCGGAACAACGAAAAACTCCACAATGGAGAACAGGGCCATGCCCTAACAAAGAGAGCCGCAGTTCTTTTGAACCACAGCTCTATAGATTCTTATTTATTCAGTTTCCCCACCCCGTGAAAAGTAACCTGAGATGCTTCATTTTCAATCAAAAAGTTCAATTTCCTGTGGATAATTTTGTCAGTTGATGGTAGTATCCTTTCTAAGAGCTACCAACCACGATGGTACGGTAGGCGGTTAGCCCTCGATTTCGAGGGACTGTGACCCTCGTTTACATAGAAACCCGAAAGGGAATCCGGTGAAAGGAGGGCTAAGCCAATGAGTATTCTTGATTTGATCGCAGTAATAAGTTTATGCTTATCCTGCTTCGGACTTGGATACGAGTTCGGCAAGGATAGTAATAAGACACAGGAATAGCCGCCCCGGTCTGATCAACTGAGCGGCTATTCCTGACTAGTTAATTGGGCTAACCGTCTATCGGTAGCTCCTAAGGGCACCTGTTCGCAGCAGGTGTCCTTTTTCTATCCATACTATACCATAACGGGCCGCCTGTTTCAAGCATTTTTTCAAACTCCTAAGCATGGAAACAACCGCCTGGTTACTATTCACGGGGTGGGGAAATAAGGCACACCAATAGGGGATTCTTTTGAATCCCTTATTTGGTCTTTTGAGGAAATGTTGAATTGTCTGTCGAAAGATCTGGTTGTCTGGGTTTTGTTTTTTTGCGCTTGAAAATCTCTTGCACTGATCGGTAAAGACCATCAGAATCTTTTGCTGCAAATTGATCAATCACACTCAGGCATTCACAGAAATATGTCAGATTCTCAAAACTTCGCAGTGAGATGGCCTGGTTTATTTTCCCTTTTAAAATTCTGGCTTTCCTCTCACACAGGTTATTGTCAGGTGCTACCATGGGATTTGACAGGAACAGGAGATGGTTATGTTTGTACTGTACCATTCTTAAATATAAGTTGTATCCATCCCTGTAATAGTCTGATGGCGGTTCATCTTTGTATTCTGCAGTTGCCGTCTTGACTATAGCGTCATATTTTTCTTCAAATTCGGCAATCTTTTCATCGGGGATGCCATTTGAAGCACGGTTGTTTTCGTGGATCATTTCCTGTATGAGTTCCAGCATCTGCCGGTTCCAGGTCAGATCTTTTTCATTCTGTATGCTGTCCCTTAAATACCGTTCGATATGGACGAGGCATTCCTGATGGTCGGAACCATAGCCGTAAAAACAAGCTTCATGGTCGTGGATCAGGATCCCGCCGAATGTTTCCACCGGTGTCCCTTTGACCCCGGCATGGCCTTTGCTTTCCCGGGCGAAGTACATGGTATCTGCGCCATTGCTGCATACGACAGCATTGCTGTTCTTCCCGTTTACTTTTGCCAATGTGCCGTCCACATGCATGACAGGTGTATCGAGCAGTGCCTTGAACAGTTCATCCTGTTCCGTTTTGCTCTTCGATGAGAATTCCCGGCACAACCCGTTTATCATGCCAACAGATGGTGACAACGCCCCGTCTGTGACATTCGAAACAAACTGTGCCGTTTTTTCCAGTGACACGTTGCACCGGCTGTTCAGCAGGAACAGGAAAGCTTTCATGGATTCATCGTAATTCACATCATCCACGACACCTTCGGGAAAAGGCGAATGCACGGTGCGGCCTTTCTTTTTGTCATAGAATTCTACAGCCGTATATTCAGTTACTACCGGAACAACACGGATGCCTATCACTTGTTTGGTAACGACGTTCCCGGCAGGGACATATCTGGGATCCTCTTCCAGCCGCTTCTCTGTCGGCACTTCCACGATATGGTCCGGTACGGCCCTTTTCCGCGGATGATGGGCATGCCCGTCTGGGCACCGGATTTTTTCCCTGTCTTTTCCCTGTTATTAGTGATCTTCTTCCGGCTGATGCATTTGGATGAAGGCAGGGATGAATTCTCATAATTATGATTGACCTGTGCGGTAAGCTTTTTAATCTGTCCGCGCGCTTCCTCAAGCTCTGATGCGGCCTCATAATAATCAGAAAGTGCCTGTTTTCTTTTTTCATCCAGTTCGGTGTTCCGGTTTGTCAGGCTGGCCACGATATCCAACAACTCAGCAATGGCTTTTTTCAGTTTCCGGTTCTCTTTTCCGTGCTCCTTGTTAACATCGTCCAGCACATCCAGCCAGTTCCTTGTGATCTCTTTACGTGAAAAGGAAAAATCGTCCCGCTCTTTTTGCAGCTTTTTAATAGTAACATCCCGTTCCCGTATTATCTTCTCGTATTCCGCACGTAATTGTTTATAAGTCTCCCCGGAGCGAAATGATTCCAACTCTTTTTCTGCAGCCCTGAGCCTGCATGATAATGAATTTATCTGTAAATCCTGGTGGGTACTCACTATCTTTTTATCCTCCGGATCCGAAAAAACATCTTTATCGCAACGACATACTGACATTGAACAACACAACCAACAGGGTTTTCTTAAACAGACGTTTGTTTACTCTGCTGTCAGATCTCTGAAAGCTCCTGTATTTTAATAAGCCTTCTCTTGTACTCTTCCAGAGATAAGGTGAGCTCCATGACCTGCTTTTTAAGTGCTGATATTTCATCTTCGTCCAACCGGAGCTTATCAGCCTGCTTTTGGCATAATTCCCGCAGGTCTTTATCCGCATAAGAAATCCCTGTGATATCAGCCAGCGGATCCTTTTTCGGCCTGCCTCTCCCGGCTGTAGGGACAATTTCCCCTGTTTCCTCATCAATCTTGCCGATCAGCTTCCTTTTAGAACGTGGTTGTTTTTTCTCCTTGTCCCAGTAAGATTCCGATTCGTAAACATAAGTGATACCTGTTTTTTTGTCTTTTTTCTTGATTATAGATGCCATATTTGATACCTCCTAGTGATAGCTATATTATATCACATCACTAGCCTATTGTCAATATAATAGTGGTAAATTTAAAAAAATTTACCACTGATTCTACGAAAAGAGAGCCGCAGTTCTTTTGAACCACAGCTCTATAGATTCTTATTTATTCAGTTTCCCCACCCCGTGAAAAGTAAC
>JAJQBI010000007.1:25799-39547 GCA_021203365.1 Clostridiales bacterium | reverse complement strand
TTTCATACTACATAGGGTTTTGTTTCACCATAGGGATTGCCTCCCCCGTAGGGATTACTACCTCCATAGGGGTTGCCTCCCCCATATGGATTGCTTCCTCCATAAGAATTGCTTCCCCCGTAAGGGCTGCCACCTCCATAAGGGTTACTTCCCCCATACGGGCTGCCTCCCCCATAGGAGCCGCTTTCTCCATATGAATTATTCCCTCCATAAGGGCCATTAATTCCATAAGCGCTGTTCCCCCCATAGGAACTGCCTGAGCCCTCATTCCCATTAAAGCCACCCATTTCTCTTTCCACTCCCTCTCCTTCCGGTAATGTCAGGCTTTCATCCATGCAGGTAATTTATAACCACACAGATCATCCAGATGATGTTGGGGTCAAAAGTATTTGACCCCTATGATACCTGAGAATTCCCTCACAGAGCGCCCTGCGGGTGTCCGTGCTTCGCACTCCCGGAATTCTCAAAAACATTCGGAATCCGCTCATTTTGGCTAATATATTAGCCAAAATGGCTACTTCCTCATGTTTTGGGCGGGTCAAGATGTCATGAATTTGAACATAAATGTTCCATTCATGACCTTTCGACCCTGGTATCATCCAGATTAAAAATAACTGAACCTGTCATCCCACACTTTTTGAAAAATGCTGATAATCTATGGGAGAAGTCCAGTCTCCTCCCCAGGAAAACCCAAGTTCTGTAAATACCTCATAACACAGATCCTCATGCGTAATCATATGATCCCTTGTCTCCCGGACAAGATACTGCATGGCATTGGCATGGGAACAGGTCAGACTTCCGTCGCTTCCGTAATAGACATAAGGATTCTGCTGCGGATTAATATCAATTGCGCACCCTGTCGCGTGATTGGAAAGCGAGCCGCCCCCGGTCACCTGACGATAATTAAAACAGGATGTGTTGTTTTCATCAATGGACGCTGAGTCTGTAGTGTCCGGATCTCCCGTCCAGTAATTGTCAATCAGATACATAGACTGAATCTGATACTGATTTTGGAACAGCTGCGTAAATGCGCTTATGTAGTCATCTGCCAAAAGCGCATTTACAATCAGTTCACCCACCTGAATCTCCCCCTCAAAATTGTAATGAATCAGCTTCACATAACGGAGGGTCGTCAGCGAAAGGGGACAGTCTGTGGGATAGGATTTTCCGATAATGCGCTGATACACCTCATCCCCCTCCACAATCTCATAAACTTTAAAATAAGAAGACAGATCCCATGTGGAAACCTCATCTGCGGAGAGTATATCGCCCGGCTGCAGATCATCTATGGAAACAGGGATTGGGGTAGGGGTAGGGGTAGGTGCCGGAGTCGCTGTAGCCGTAATTTCCGGTGTGATTGTGAGTTCCGCCGTCTGCGCAGGCTCCGGCGTGGGCGTTATCTCCACAGAAGCCGGCGTTTCCGCAGAATCTGAAGCCGTCGCGGAATCCGCATAGGTTGCTTCCTCCTGCGCCGCCTCATCAAATCCCTGCGGATTATCTGTAAAGGCTTCTGCGATCTCCATCTCAGACTGCTTCGCCTCTCTTCCATCCTGCACCCCTTTATAGTACGCCAGGAGAGCAACCACAATTATCAGGGGAAGAACAAACAGCCACTCATATGGAAATTTTCTTTTCGGCTTCAGTGATTTTTCAGATGATCCGAGGAGTTTCTCCTGCCCGCCAACCGGGTCACGGGAATCCGTGTCCTCCCGCAGATCCGCCCCGCAGTTTAAACAGGAATCGACCCCTTCCGGATTTTGCTGCTGACATTTTGGACATTGCATATAAATTTCCTTTCCTTACTGCAGAATATGGACACCTGTATCAAAATGATGTTGGGGTCAAAAGTATTTGACCCCTGTGATAACTGCCGAATTCTGAAAAACCTGTATTCAGAATCACCGCCATCGCCGCCCCTTCTCCCGGAGATGCCTCCGCATCTGTAGCGGTTGCGGTTCCATCCCCCGGCGTCCCCTCCGGGTCTTCCGGCAGGGATAACGGTTCAGACTCCCCATCTGAGATGGAAAGCTGAAGATTTATGCACAGAACCGTCAGCGTGGCCGCGCCTCCCAGCAGGAAAAAGCAGAAAATACCCATAATAATGGCCAGCCTTATCTTTCTTTTCCTCATAAATCCGGTCTCACTCCCTGTACAGACTGATATCCGTAATCACGGTATCATCCCAGCTGGTTCCCGCATATACGTCTACAATAGTTATAGACATGGATTTCGCCTCACATGCAGGCGAAAGTTCCAGGCAGAACTGCTCATGCTCATCCGGGAAAGTAACCTGTGTTGTAAAGCTTCCCAGAGTAATCGTCAGCGTTTTTGGCCGGTTATTTCCCACATAATACTCATCTGTCTTCCAGTTTCCCAGCCGGAATGTAATATATTTTACCGCGGAAGTTTCCTGGAAGGTAGCCGTAAAGCCTTCCCCGATCCCGGAACCGTCCACACCCTCCTGCCAGTTCGTTTCCGTATTATCATCAAACACCAGAATCGGATAATTGTCCACCGTTTCCTGCGAAATTACGGATGTGGCCGTCGCGTCCGCCACCGTGATCAGCTTGGAGGAATCCAGTACAACATCCGACAGTGAAACCAGACTGGCAGACGGCACAGGCGTGGGTGTGGGCGTGGCGGTTGCCTCCGGTGTGGGTGTAGCTGTCACCGATGCTTCGCTCACTGTAAAGCTTACAGACTTTGTATCCTGTTCGCCGGTTCCGGTCCAGTCGCTTCCGTCGTATTCCTGTTGCTCATAGGTAACGATCAGTGTATACGATCCTGCTTTCCCGATACGGAAGGTAGCCTCATACGGCTCAGAATCCCATGAATTTGTCTGGGTTATCAGCCATCTTTTGGGAACATACCGGGTATCTCCGGTCTGAGGCTTCTCATTCTCCATCCCGGCTCCGATGGCTGTAAACGTAATCTCACTCTCTGTGGTATATTCCTCATCCGGATCAATCCCTGAGATCTCATTATCGGATGCGTCAGCGGCCGAGGAGGAGGAGGCCGATTTCATTTCCACAGGTGTTGCTGTAGGCGCGCCGGTTTCCTCTGCAGTTCCTGCTTCGTCCTCCTGTGAATCCCCGGGCTCCTCCGCCTCCGCGTCTGTATCCTCCGTATCTGCCTCCTCCGCCTCTGTATCGTCCTTCGACTGTCCTATCAGAGGCAGAATATGGTCTGCCTTTCCTTCATGCACCAGATACAGCCGGCAGGCAAAAAAAGCCAGCACGGCGGCACACAGAACAATGGCAATTCCAACTGGCACAAAATTCCGTTTCTTCCCGTCTTTTTTGTGTCTGCTGTCTCCTCCCGTTCCGTTCTCCCAGGTATTTTCGTCCTGCCAGACATCTCCGTCATAAGCGTCCTGACCGTCCCAGTCCTCATCCTCCCGGCGATTCTCATCCCAGCTTCCATCTGCCCAGCTATCGTCTTTGGGCTTATCATTTTCCCGGCTGTCATTTCCAAAACCGTCGTCTCCCCAGTTATCTCCACTCCTGTCGTTGTCTTCCCAGCCGCCGCTGCCCCAGCTATCTCCACTTCCGCTGTTGTCTCCCCAGCCGCCGTTTCCCCAGCTATCTCCATTCCCGCTGTTGTCTCCCCAGCCGCCGTTTCCCCAGCTATCATCTCCCCAGGTGTTTCCTTCTCCGCCGCCGTTTCCGCTGTTATCCTCCCGGCCGTCCGGACCGTTGTCTCCCGTCTCATAAGAATGCGTATTCTTTTCCGTTCCGGCATACGAATCCTCACCAGAATCCTGACCCGGGCCGACATCCTCTCCCAACAGGAAAAAGCCACAGCCTGTACAGAAACGGGCATCCTCTGAATTATTTTTCTGACATCTTGGACATATCATAAACTCTCTTTCCTTTCCAGGTATTTCTCAGCCGGCAGCTGCGCCGGAATTTCTCCTGCGCGCTGTGCCTGCATCGTCCTCATTCTCTTCTTCCCCGTTTTCCCACGTCTCCTCCGGCGTCGGCGTCAGCTCTGAGGCCTCTTCCGGAATCGGTGTCCCCGTCACAGCTACAACCGCCTCCTGATTTTGGGAATCATCTGCGGATTCCCCTGAAAGATTTACAAAGGTCAGCGCAAGCAGTACCAGACCCGTAACCGCCAGAATGGTAAAAACCGTCAGCAGTGTATTTATGATAATTCTTCTTTTTGCCTCTGTCCCCATATTATCTCTCCCCTACTGTCAGATTTGCCAGAACATAGGCGGCCTCATTGTACACACAGGGAGCCGAGTTCTCCTGCTTGCCATCCACGGTCATCACCGCCATAATAAAAACTTCCTCTCCGTTAACCACCAGGCCCACCTCATTATAGCGGGAATCCGTAATCCCATTCAGATTCAGAAACAGATCCGCGCCGCAGCATGCGGGATACATCCCTTTATTGGCTGTATCATCCGAAGCAATTTTAAAATAATCCTTGAGAAAATCCCTGTTTATTTCCTGAAAATTATTCTGATAAATCGCATTCAGCATCATGGCCGCGTCCATGGGACTGATATAATTATCCAGGCTGGAGGTTCCGCTTATCAGTTTTCTCTGCATGTCCACACTGGTGTATCCGTAATTCGCACATGTGGTATTAATCGTATCTAAAGTCAGATAATCGATCAGTGAATTCAAAGCATTGTTATCACTGTAACGCAGAGCCTGCTGCAAAAGATAACCCAGAGAAAGGCTCTGTCCGTCCTGACTGGATTTTATCTCTCCCCGTCCATTGGCAAAGGTATAGTGAAATATCACCGGAGTATCCATGGAATATGTGCCGGAAGTAATCCCATCCGCAATGGTAAACATAATCGGAATTCCAATCAGGGCCGAGGCAGGAAGCGGAGTATCGGATTCCCCGATCCCATAGCAGGTACAGTTGGTCAGATCCATCACATACAGGCCATACCGGGCCCCGCTGGCATCCATAAGGCTGGCCATATGAGGACGGTCAAGCCATGTCCCCTCTGTCATAACCTCCTCCTGTTCTGCCCGGGATGCCTTCGCCTCCCAGACTGTAGCCGGATCCGGAGTTGGCGTAGGCGCCGGCGTCTCTGTGGGAGTTGGAGACGGCACAGGAGTCGCAGTCTCCGCCGGTGTTGGTATGGATGTCACGTCAGATTCCGGATCCTCTTCCACTGACACAGGAGATTCCGTAACCGTGGCTACACCAGACGCGTCCGCCACAGTCGCGGCTGCAGAATCCTGAGATTTCTCCGTATCCTTTGTGTCACTGTCGGTCTGTGACCTTACAATGCCAAATATCTCAGCGGAAAAACCATCTCCATTCTCTCCATACCACCAGGCGCCCCAAAGCCCCACGGCTACCAGAGGGGCAATCACCACAGCCGGAATTTTCGATCTTCCCCGGGGAGCTTCCCAGGGACCGGATGAAAAAACCGGGGGACCGTTCTCATATTCTGTCCATCTGACATCTTCCTCCGGTATTTTCTCTTCCCGTCCCTCTGCTTCTGGTTCCTTCAGGACGGATGGTTCCTCCCCGGATTCACTTTCGGCAAAATCCTCTCTTCGCAAAGGCGGCTTCACGGATCTTTCCGTCTGCAGTGCTTCCCCGCCCGCATTCTCCCAGACCTGATTTCCCACTTCAGGCCAGTCCGGCTGTGGCTGCTGAGACTGTATCTCTCCGTCTTCCGGTTTCCCGGCCGGGCTTTCTTCCCCTGGCTGACCGTCTGCCTGAGGCGATTCCTCCTCTTTTGCTTCACCGGTTTCCTCTGAATTTGAGTTTTCAGAAATATCCTTCCGCTTTTCCCTTATGTCCGCGTATATGTCGCCATACAATACGCTGCGCATATCATTGTCCCCATAAGGGTTCTCATAATCCGGATCCGTTTCCGGAGCCTCCGTCTCTCCAGGCTCATCCGGGGATTCCTCCTGTCCGATATCCGAATCTTCCCCCAGTTTCCGGAACCACTCCATAAGATTCAGCCCGCAGTTTGAGCATTGCGCATCTTCATCTCTTAAAAAAGCATTGCATCTGGGACAATTCATTTTTTACTCTCCTTACGCTTTTCGCTCAGTCTGCCTTTTTGCCGGAAAGAAGCATCCAAATCAGTACGGCTATATCCCCAAGTACACCCACAGCAGAAAGAGACATTCCTGTAACGATGGCCGGCACAGCTCCGATCTCTCCGTAAAAAAGGAACAGTGAAACATCCAGAGCAATCCCGATAATAAGGAAAATACCTCCCAGAACCGCCGGCACCAGAATCTCCATCCGGTTCGTCTCCTCGCGGAAGCCATATTTCTCCAGCCATTCTCCCGGCAGATCCTCAAGATATTCTCTCATTCCATTCTGCATAAAATAGGCCTTATCTTCCCTCTCCAGCTGTTCATAACCGCGAACAACCTCTGCATCTGCAAACAGTTCCGGATTTTCATTCACCGTATAAAGAATCCCCTGAAAAAGCGAATCAGAAATCCAGCGGCCGTCATAAATCTCTTTCTCAGGCGGATACCCGCAGTTTCGGACAATGCCAAGAAGACCCAGCGCCGTAAGAAGCGTTTCCCTCTCCCCACAGCTGCCAAAGATGCGAATCGTTACATTTCGAATGCTGTATTCCTCTCTCTGTTCTCTTTCCTGCGCCATCTGTTCCTCCAGAAAAGCCATGCTGCACAGGATTTCCATACCTCCGTTTTCTTCCCGCAGCCATTCCCTCTGCTCCTCCAGAGCACCCTGATACACAGATTTGAGAAAAAAGCTCTGCTCTGACAGGATTCTTTCCCGAAGCCCCATAAACCCCCGGGAACTCTCATTGGGCTCAATGGTATAAATCTGACACAGAATATCCAGGCATTCCCACTTCTCCCCCATGGGCAGAAGCTCTGCCTCACGCATAAGGAGCAGATCACTTTTTTCCAGATCCTGGATACAGAGAATCTCCTTTTTTTCCATCTCCTTTCGGACACGCTGCCGTACAGATGAACTCAGTTCTGTCTGACCGGAAGCCTTTTCAATATCTCCAAGCTCACTCCCATAAAGGCGGCACCAGATTACCAGCGCGTTCTCCTCCGGATATTCCACAGCAATACAGCGTTTTAAAAGATGGCAGTACAGATTTGCGCAGATCCGTACCTCTTTTTCACTGTCCCAGCCGAAATCCCCGGCCACCTGGAGCAATGCCTTACGTTCTCCGTAAAGATTATTGATCTCCTTTTGCAGAAATCTGTCCTTTGTCTCTCCTCCCTCAAAAAGAGAGATCAGCAGTAAAAGCCATTTCTCCGTCACATTCAGGTCCTGTATGAAATAGTTTTCCCGGCTCTCCGGATCGGATTCTGCCTGATAACGGGTATACAAAAGCCGGCCAACATCCCGCAGCTGCCCCGCCTCTGTCAATATCTGAAGGGCCTCCCGGAAGCTCTCCATATCGGGGTCTGAGCCGGAACCCCCATACAGCATATTGTCTGCTTCCGTCATGGCAATGGCGTGATAAACCAGCGCGAGCTTTTTTTTGTCCCGCACGCTGCCCGCCCAGCCGATAAAGTTTTCCCGGACTCTGCCTGTCATTTCAGGCACACACTTTACATCCGATCTCTGCACAATCTCTCTGTAAAGAGGCTCCCACTGGTTTTTCAGAAACTCTTCCTCCCTGGAAATTGCCAGATAGGTCAGGTGCCAGAGCACATCCTTATTTAAATTTAAAGCAGACTCTCCGCTCCGGGCCTGCGAAAGAAAGCACTCCCAGAATATTTCCAGATTCCCGGGGCTGGAGGGAAACGCCCGCTCCTCCCCCTTCAGAATCTCTGATATCTTTTCTCTTCCCTCTCCTTCTCCATAAAACAGAATATACAGCAGATCCCGGTAGATCTCCCGGCGGCCCTTCGCCGGCAGGGACAGATCCCCCAGCTGCTCCGCCAGGATCTCCGTGACTCTGGCGCTGTTTTCCCAGTCATTTCTGTCGAGAAGTTTTATACACCAGGCAGAAAGAATCGAAAGAATCTCTCTCTTCACCGGATGATCTCCATGAATCTCCGGATCTCTGCAGATATTACAGTAAAAATCCAGAAGTGCCCTTCTCTCATGCCATGCCGTCTCTGAATCCGCGTCAATCCGGCGGTTTGCATCCTGTACAATATCTGTAATTACAGAGTCCTTCTCCCGAATTCCCCGGCATATCCATTGTATGCTCCGCTCCTGGGCGTCCCCGTGCAAAATCATCTGCATCAGGACCGCCGCCGCGGCTTCCCCGATGGAATCCGGACAATTTCCGGATTCCAAAAGGGAGAGGATTTCCTTTTCCAGGATTTTCCCACAGCCCGGATCCCGGGTCTCCGCCTGCAGTGCCCGGACGGCCAGCGCAGTGCCCCGTTTTGTCCAGGCGCTCCCACAATAGTTCAGAAAATCTGCCAGAAGCCGCTCCCTTTTCCGGCCGTCTGCAAAGTCTGCTTTCTCTTCCGACAGCAGTGCCAGTACCAGAGCAAACTTTTCCGGAGAGTTATCCCCTTCTGCTGTATTTTCCGGTCCGAACAGCGTTTCATACTGCTCTTCAAAATTATTTCTTGCATCCTCGTCCATCCGGTGTTCCCAGAGGAACTCCGCGTAATCGGTATTCAGTCCTTCTGTGACCATGCTTTCCTGCCTGTCCAGATCAATCACCGAATACTCACTTCTTCTCCAGTCCCCTGTGGGTCCGATCTCCATAAAAACAAGCTGATATCCCCTCAGCACAGAGGCATCCGGCTCATTCATTCCGCCGGTATTGGCATTCAGCTGCCCACAGACACAGCGGGGAAGAATCTTCATTGTCGCCGCAAGAACCTGCTCTGCGTACCCGTTTCCGCCGGATTTTTCCCAGGCCGGATTAAAGCGGGACGGCAAAATCACAAGTACCTTATCTCTCTCATGCCCGGAATAATGGGAATAGGAAATTCTCTGAATCAGGCTGGAAATATAATCCACAAACAGCTCCCGGGTAAAGCCCGCCTGAACAAACACCCGGGGAGTTGCCTCTCTGCAGGAACTGCGGAAAAGAGAATATTCCTCATTTGCCTCAATTCTTCCGTTTCTGCCCAGCATTCTTGACTCTTCTATTCTCTTCATCACGGAAGAATAAGACTCAAAATCCTGAATATTCAGAAAGTATTCAGGATGAACCAAAAGGCGCTCTTTATCCTCTCCAGTCAGAATATAACTGCTGGCAAAAGTGAAATCCCTGAATTCGCCGCTTCCGGAAAATCCTCCCGTCTGGGGCTGATCCGCATGCAGACGGTAAGACCTGCAGACCACCGTAATCTGATGGTTCAGTCTGCGGATTTTCAGCACGCCCCGATACGGGCCCTGCGTCTGGACCGGCACCGGCCTTACATCCTCCAGGGTACTGATTCCGGCGCACTGATCGGCAACCTTCCGCGCCTGCTCCTCCCGGGCAAACATACGAATACTGATCGTCACAGTTGTACTGTCCGCATTGACAGCAGATCTGGAAAAATATCCTTCCAGACACCTGGAATATATATGCTGGCCAATCATTCAAATCACCTCCGGTCAAATTATTTCTGAAGGTCGCTGTGCCCCCTGCGTCTCTTTTTTCCGCCATCCGCATCCGGTACGGATTCCGGAGGCGTCCAGATTTCCGCTCTCTCCCTGCCCCATTTTTCCATCACAGCCGCGGAATCATAATAGAAATCCTGCTGATAAAAGCGGGGAATAAAATTAAACTCCATCAGAAGCCGAAGCAGCGGTTCTTCCACGCGCAGCGGACGGATCCTCTCATGATTGTCGATTCTGTTTCCCGCAATCCGCACCATATTTCCAAGGGCAGACAGAGAAAGATAATAGGGATTTCTAAAGGTCGTATCCAGGAAATTCGTCAGAGTTCCGGACAGATACCGGATACAGGCTCTTGTGGATAAATTCATGGGCTCATAATAGGCCGCCCCCAGGTTCGTTCCCGGAACCATCCGGAAATTTGGAGCTATCACCGGCTGGTTCAGCGGAATTCCAAGCTGCGCGTAATTTTTCTGCAGTATGTCTGTCTTGGCAAGAGCCACAACACTGGGACATTGAATCTTTCCGATGGCATCCGTGATACAGGACATAATTACCTCCTTCATGGAGCCCAGGATCATGTCCAGCTGCTCAATAGACCTCCCGCCGAAGAGTTGTCCCGGGAGCCGGTTGTAAACTCCCTCCAGTGTCTCCGGATCCACCATCATAATAAAACCGTCCGCTTCTTTGAACTGCGGCACATTGTAATCCATCAGGGCCTCATTATGCTCGCCCTGAAGCATTTCTCCTCGCATATCAATCAGTCCCAGCAGACATTCCTTATTGATCTCCTGGGAATTGGGGTATGCCGTATAGCTGACGCGCAGCAGATAGGGATCCTTGCGGTTTTCCTGCGTTGTGCTTGGAAGTTCATTTTTCTTCCGGATATTCAGGGCAAATTTCTGGAATTCCTTTCCAACAGCACCAAAGTTCGTGAAGGACAGCATTCCCTGAGGAAGAGAATACACCCGGTTGCTCAGAAGCATGTGCAGAATAGTCAGATACACGGTTTTTCCGGCGGAGCTGGGACCCAGCAGACTTACCAGATACATGGGCATCTTTCCCGCCATGGGAATTATCTCATTATGACAAAAGGGACAGTAAAATTTACGCACGGTTCCGCTTATTTTCTGCCCGCTGATCTCCAGATCCTTTACTACCACAGACTGAATAAAATCCTTCCGGCATTCCGGAATGTTCCGATACTCAGGTGAGATATTGATATTCTGAATCTCTTCACTCTCAATAACCCCTTCCTCCCGAAGCTCCCACAGCTTCTTATACAGAATCTGCCTGTCCTGCCGGCGGTTTCCGGCTGCCCCTTCATTAATCTCATACTCATGGTTCAGGGCTGTATTTTTATCCATCTCAGGATTCAGCGGCCGGATTTCCTCCGGATCCAGCTTCACACATCGATCCTCCATTCGAAATGGTCTCATGCAGTGAATGCATTTTATCGGATAGTATCCCATCTCGTCTCCTCCTGTTTCTTAGTGGCGAATGATATCCGCCAGATTCCTGAAAAATCCCCTTCTCGTTTCGCCGCCCGGTGTCGTCTGATTCTGCCCGGGTTCCAGCTTCGGATCCATAACCAGTGACAGATTTTTCTCCGGGGATATCAGACGGGGGGATTCCGGAAGACCGGGGAAACAGATGTTTCCATAATAATTAAAACCGGTATGAATCTCCCCGGGAATGGAAAAGCGAAAGTTTTTTCCCCCGTAAATATATTCATAATATAAAAGTCCCTCCGGAATTTTTTTCTTACTGTTGAGCAGCAGCCCACACCTTGTCTCTTCCGGAATCCATCTCCAGTATATTTCCCCGGTACCACAGCACACCTGGCACAGAAAAGCCGGATCCCGGCTCATACGGTCAATATCCTCCCCCGTGGGCGCCATCTGTGTATCTGACAAAAACAGGAGGAACTGAATCCTGCGGATCTCCAGCAGCGGAACACTGTCGTACTGGAAAACCACCTGCACACTGTTATTGTCGCACTGCCCGTACCGCCGCATCTGCGGAAAGGGCTCATATTCCTTGTATATCCATAAAAAATGTGCCTGATAATCATTTTCAGCCGATTCCCAGGAAAAACGGAATTTCGTGGAATCCAGCTGTTCACCTCTCAATCCCTTCAGGGGTGTGTAGACAGATCCCTGAGATCCGCCCGCGAATCCATTTGACGGTATGTAATCTGACACGCTTCTCACTCTCCTGTTCCCTCCAAGACGAGTTCCTCTTTTCCAAACCGGTCTGAGACTCTGACAATCTCCAGGCGGTCGTCCAGCGCACATTCCTTAAAGGCCACCTGATAGCTGGTCTGTTCCAGGATTTTCCGACAGAGATAATTGTCCGTATTTCCCATGACATAAAGCCTGTGAGCCTTCCCCTGATCTCCGGCTCCAATCCTGCGCACCGGATACAGCCAGCTCTCCTCCAGTCTGCGAATCACCTGCTCCATGTCCGCACTGGCCAGACTGGCCAGTTTTGTTTTCATATAGTTTTCCCGGCTCTCAATACTTCCGGCGGTGATTCTCTCATAGATATCCAGAAGCCGGATGCCAATGCCCTCCGCTCCTTTCGTCCCTGTCTGAAATAAAGTACAAAGCTCCTCCTGATAGGCATGGTAGGTATCCCTTACCCTCTGAGGCGCAGTGCTCCGATAATTCAGAAACCAGCGTTCCGCCTCGTCTGCGGAACCCGCCACGTGTCCGCCTCCGGTATTTAACAGAAGCTCTGTCTGACTCAGACGTGTAATCTGGTTTCGCAGCAGATTTCCCAGGTCCTGAAGCGCATCCGCCAGATCCGTTTTCTTCCTCCGGAACCGGGCGATATGGGATCCGCCCGGTTCCAGGGCCTTTTTTACCAGCTCACGCTGCTTTCCCCTGAGTTCATTTACAAGCCAGAACTCACATGCGTAGCGCAGATCCCCCGGGCCTGTCAGTCCGGCTCCTTTTACCCTTGTCACCGGAACCTTTTCCAGGATTTTCTCCCGGTGCTCCTCCAGACCATTCAGGGTTTCAATAGAACCTGCCAGCTGAAGGAAAAAGCTCTCCCAGAATGAATCCCACCACGCGTCCAGAAGAGCCTCCTCTCCTTCCCGGAGCGGAGCATAATAATACTTATCACAGAAATCGCGCAGCTCCCGCTCATATTTCTTCGGATCCTGGATGGGGATCATGCTGGCAATGGGCGCGGTCAGAATATTATATTCTTCATCATGGGGAAGGCGATCCAGCTGCTCTCTCCAGGCCTTTCCGTTAAAAAAGGTCTCCTCCCACCGGTCAAACAGCCGATCCTGAGAAAACTGCCCTTTCTGAAATTCGTTGTGAACCGCCAGCAGCCGGTTCAATGTCAGGGATTTCACCGGTTCACAGACAGAGATTGCCCTTGCGGTAAAGAAATAGTCGCTCTCCCCCTTTTGAACCGGAAGGAGGGTGCTGCTCACAGTTGCCTCGTTTTCACAGCGGGTATTGCGAAAAACAGTGAGCATGACAATGATTTTCGCCTTCTGCTCCGCGGATACCTCATGCCCCTTCTCATTCACATCAGAAATCACACAAGCCGGAAAACAGCAATCCAGAAAATTTTCTCTGCCGTCTTCCATTACGGTGTCCATAAAGCAGACGGTCCCCCGCAGCTGATTGATCGTAATGCGGATTTCCCAGTCAAGAGTGAGAACAAATGGATTCCATTCCAGGTACCTGTGACGCAGCCGCATCTGTCGCTGTATATAAAGGGCAGCCCGGGCAAAGACCTTTTCATCCGTGTCCTGAAAGCAGCCTGTAAGAAAAACCGGACATATCATAATATGATCCGAGTCCACGGCCAGATTGTTTGTTTTTACCAGCTCATATCCTCTGAGAAACTTCTCAAGGATCTCTTCCCCGGTTATGCTTCCGGCCTGACTGTGAATGATACAGATGGTTCGCTCATCATCCACAATCTGCCGGATTTCCGTTCTCAGCAGATTTCCCAGCTCCTCCGCCGCGTCTCCCACAATCCACAGAAAAACAAACTTCCGCAAAGCCACAAAATTTCTTTTGCTGAATGGATACTGGGAATCCGCGGCTTCCAGGATTCTCTCCATTTTTTCCCTGACATCCAGCGGATTTTCCGTCGTATATGTAGGATTGCCATTCATGAAATAACCTCTCCCATCACTGCGAATATGGGTAAAAAGTGACCATCTGATTCAGCTTCGTATCAAACACCTGCTGTCCCGGCTGCGGATTCAT
>JAJQBI010000007.1:0-25699 GCA_021203365.1 Clostridiales bacterium | reverse complement strand
TCAAACACCTGCTGTCCCGGCTGCGGATTCATAACCGGCTGCCATCCCCTCTGGGGATCCAGGTAACGGGGCGCTTCCGGCTGATACAGGATGGTCTGCCGCGTCTGCGTGTCAAATACCTGCTGCCCCGGCTGCGGACTCATGATCGGCTGCCAGGTCCCCGGATCCAGATAACGAACCGGTGCGGCAGAAACCTCCTCCACGACAGGCTGCGGCCGGACGGCCGGTTTTTCTTCCGCTTCCTCCCCAATAGGAAGCATACGGGTCAGCTCCTCACAGATTCCCTGATAAAACTCAATCCTGGCCAGAAAAGCCGGCCGGTTTTCCCTGTCTGTATTATACATCTCATTCCGGGCCTTCTCCGCCTGTGCTTTGTAGGTTTTTATACTGTCCCGAATCTCCGCCACATAGGATTCCAGCGCCTTTGCGTCCATCTGTATGCGGTTTTTCAGATTGTCAAACTGAAGATCTATTTCCTCCTTCATTTCCGGATTCAGCGTCCTGCAAAACCTTTCATAAATCTGATAATCCTTATAATCCGGGTGCATTTCTGATCCGTTGGCAAGCTTCACCGGGAAGGGATCTTCCTTCGTTCTTCGATACACCGTATCGCCGGTAAGCTTATTCATATAAATCATATGATTCATATTTGCCAGGGCAAAATACCGGGGATAGTGCAGCTCCTCCTCAATTGTGTCAATCCGGTCTGAGAGCTCACACTCCTCTTTCAGAATGTCCAGAAGCAGCGGAAAGCGGAGGATATTCTCCCTCACGTTCAGAAGCGCCCCTTCCGTATCATTCTGTTCCATCATGTAGCCGCTGCAGGAGGAAAGTTTCACCATGTCACTCCCATCCCAGAGCTTTCTCTTTATTTTCTCAAACTGCTCCATCTTGCCCAGAATCGTATTGGCGCTCAGAGAAGCCCGGCTTACCTGTGCGGCAACCTCCGGGTTCGCCCGCTTCAGCCAAAAGCTCTCCCCATTCCGGACAATAATGCCATTGGCGTAGCACCGGTCAAAATACCCCCTGTATTCCTTATTTCTCTCCCGGGTATGCCTGCAGGTATAAGGAGCCTTCCAGGCCGGCTCAATATATGGGGACGCAAGCCGCTCTCCCCATTCCGGTTTCAGGTGCCTTCCGGAATTTATCGTCAGATTCCCCGCCTTCCCCTCATAGGCCTTTTCCATGTCACCGATGTAGGCATTGGAATACAGCGGATAGCCACTTGCGATTTTAATGATATACATCCGGCTTTTTTCTTCGCTCTTTTTCACCTGGATGCGCCTGGACAGACCCTTTTCCGCAATATAATCCTTCGTAACCTTATAAATGGTCGGGCAGTCCACCGGAACGGAAATAATGGCAAAATCCTCCGCCGTTCCCGCAAGCCCCGCGCTCTCCTTGTACATGGGGAAGGAATTCGCAAGCAGATCATCCACCCGCATCTTGATGTAATCCGGCAGACCTTCCCCGGGCTTCAGCCTGGAGGTCTGCATGATATCCTCCATATTGATCGTCAGAAGCGCCTGGAAATTTTCGGAGATAAAGTTGGAAATAAACCCGGCCACATCCGCATTTCCCACAATTTTCTCGTCCACCTCGTCAATATCCCGGCCGATCCATTTCCGGATATTTCCGGAAAGGCTTTCCAGAAACTGATTCTCCGCCTGCAGCACCGCGGCGTTAAAATCATTTCTCCGGTCTCTCTCAAATTCCAGGGGACGAATCAGAATGTTGGTCCCCTCATCCGTCGGCCGGCTCTCATTCACCTTGATATATTCCACATTTTTCTGGAAAATTCCCGGAAGCTCCAGAAGAATATCCGTCAGCGGACGCAGGATCTGATTATAATACAGCTCCAGCCTTGCCTGCACTTTCTCAATAATCTCCACGATTCTCTGGTTCAGAAATGCCGCTTCCTCATTGGTATACCAGGCCCGCACAGCATCCAGATAGTTCTGCACCGCAATCTTCTGTTTTCTGCCTCCCCGGACGCCCTGCCCTTCCACATAGCGCTGCTGCATGATCTCATTCAGGTCATGGGAATTTCCTCCACATTGAATGGTCAGATCATTGCAGTATTTTTTGAAAGCGCCCAGCATATGATACAGGCAGTAATCCTGATCCGACTTTACAAAATAGCGCAGATAAACCGGTCCGGTTTTCCTGTCCTTCAGGTTGGTCCGGATAAACTCACGCAGTCTGCCCTCCAGAACTGACGGCAGATTCCCGGCCTGCTGCACCGCGGAGCGCTGGAAAAGCGCCAGCCAGTTATAGGCCGCGTTGTAGGGCGCGTTATTCGGCCAGACATCCCCATATCCATAGCTGTGGCTTCCCGGATCCAGGGCCGGTCTCGGAGCGGCCACAAGTCTGTACAGCTCACTTCGTATATTCTGCTCTGTCACGCCCAGCTCCCGGTGTACCAGCATATTAAAGCTGTCCTGGGTCGGGCGGTTCTGAAACATCCCCCTGTCAAGACGGTCAAAAACCCGCGCGGCAATCAGCGTGGAAATCTCTGTATAGGGAATTTCAATTTTGGCCGCCCCCAGGGAAAGATAATTATAACAGGCAGGATACTGTGCATTTGCCGTGAGAGTCCGGATATAGGTCTGAATGTTGTCGTACATCTGAGCCATGGAACCGGTAACCGCGGTTCCGCCGTCCGCTTCACCTGCAATATACGCAAAGACATTCTCCGCCACGGAGCGAAGGATTTTATCATAATTAAAGCTGTGTCCGTTTATATCCGCCGAATCCAGAAGGTGACAGAAATCAAAGGGGCAGCACCTTTCTTCCAGGACATATCCGTTGGGAAATTTCTGATAATATACATCCTCATGCTCCCCGGCGCTCATCCAGTATTCCAGCTCCTTCAGGCAGGCAAACCCGTTGGTTCGAAGAGCCTCCCGGTTTCCGCCGTTCAGCTCATTCACATCGGTCATAATCAGATATCCCAGAAGGTTTACATCCGGGTTGTGTTCCTTTGCCACCTTGCGCAGTATATAGGCCATATCCAGGAAGGTTCCCGCTCCGGTGCCGCCGGAAATGCCGCTGAACACATAAATATTCAGGCCGGTAATATCCGGATTATCCTCTGTCAGCAGCCGGATCTTGCTCTCTACCTTGCCAACCACTTTATCAATGTTGCTGGCCAGGAGCATCCGGCCGATCTGACGGATTCCGCTTGCCCCGTTGGCGCCGGCCACCGCGTTTACATCGTCGTCAAACCACTGCCAGCACTCCACACCCGCTTTTTTCTTTTTTTTCACCTCCCGGATTACCTCCGGCTTGTCCGGAACAGAAATATTGCAGAATTCATTTCCAAAGGGATCAAAACGGGCATTTCCATATCCAACTTTCTGCACGCTCTCATCCGTATCCACTTCAAGGAACCCCACATTTTTCGGAGTGTCCGCAACCGGTGCCCCCGTCTTATCGGAGGGGAGAAGCATTCTGGTTTTTACCTGATCCTTGATGCGCAGCAGCGCATCTGCGCCGCTGCCGCCAAGGCCCACAAACAGAACCGCTCTGCGCGGGTCCGCATTTACCCTTGCACCTCCATAATAGATCCCGCCATTTTTGGAAAGGCTGAGAGATCTTTCCAATAAGCTTCCTTCCTCTTTCTTTTCTGCCATCTTTTCTCTTTCCTTTCTCTAACCCTGCGATCTGCCGCCGCATGGAAGTTTATCAGAAAAATCCGTCAAAATCTCCGCCCGAGCCGCTCGGACCGTCTCCGGATGAATCCGTTCCAAAATCAAATCCTCTGTTCTCCGGACCTGCCTTTCGCTCTTCGCCCGGGTCAGCCCCGACTCCCGGGCCGCCATAATCGGCTCCGGTGCCCGGATCCGCAAAGCTGCTTCCGGTTTCTCCTCCGAAACCATTCCCGGCGTTCTGACCTCCGAAGCTGTTTCCGGCTCCTCCTTCAAAACCATTCCCGGTGCTCTGGCCTCCGAAACCGTTTCCGATTCCACCTCCAAAACCAAAACCGGCGCCCTTTACAGGTTCACCGCCTCAGAGTCCTCCAACAGCTCCTCAGCAGCCGAAGGGTTCACAGAAACCACCGACAATAAATCCGAATGGATTTCCAAAGCTGCCGCCGTTGTTAAACGGATCCCCAAAACCTCCGCCGTTTCCGAAAGGATTGTTCATATCCGCGGAAAATCCATAGTTTCCATTTCCAAGTTCCATATAAAAAGTAACTTTACTGACGCCCCCGTCCGGAGAATACTGAAGTCCCAGCTTCTCTCCTTTACGCAGCGGGCAGGCCGCCCCCTTCACGGGATTCACATCCTGGTTAAAATTACGGATGGTCACCATTCCCGGCGTCTTAGGCAGTATTTTCAGTGTAACAGCTCCCTTCTTCCCGGCCACCAGCTTTACCTTGTCAAGGAAAGGCATCAGTCCGGTGCGATTCAGGGCATCTCCAAAGGTATTTTTCGCCAGCGGATCTTCCAGAATCAAATCCAGAATCTTAACTTCTGTCTTCCCGGCCGGCATGGACAGAGTTGCCGGCGCAGGGGTGTACTGCAAAAATACCGGCGGCAGTTCCAGTTCCACCGTCACGGGCTCCTGCAAAAGAGGTCTGCGCGCTCTTCGTACCAGAAGGATCACCGTCAGAAGAAGAATCACAACAAACAGTCCCAGCACAAACCAGATCCAGGAAGGATATATTTTTACTGACATTTCCAGCTGAGCGCTCTGTCCGTATTCATCTCTGATATCCAGGACAACCTCTCCGGAGCCGGTCTCTCTGGGGGTAAGAGTAACCTTCCCGGTATCCGGGTCATACTCTGCCTCAACCATGCTTTCGCCCACATCTGCGATGGTGCATTCCAGATTCACAAGCGACTCACAGCTGAGATAATCCTCAATATCAAAGGACGCCCGTGTTTTAACCGGCGTACACCACATGGTTTTGCTGACCGAATCCAGAACCGTCAGCGGAACCAGCCCCACGGAAAGCTTATACTGATCGGCGTCCTTGGATATCACACCGTCCTTCCCCTCCAGATGAGCATCCACATAATAGTTCCCGGATTTATCCAGCACAGTCATATAGGTAAACACATGGTTCACCGCGTCATAATTCATTTCCAGGTCTTCGCCCACAATATTGGAATCCGCGTCCCGGATCTGGCAGGTAGCAACCGCCCCCTCCAGCAGATCCTCATCCGTAATCTCTTCCGTTCCACGGACCAGTCTGCCGGTCAGGGTAATTTCATCTCCCGCGACGGCATCCTCCGTGCCTGTAATTTCAAAAGCGATATCATAAGAGGTTATCAGCGTAATCTTAATGTCATCCTGCGCTCCCCCCTTCACACTCACCGTCCAGATCCCCTGGTCCGGAGACTTGATCTTCAGGATGGTATAGGTGGGTTCCTCGGTAACCGTCACTCCATGCGCCTCATCCAGCGTCACCTCATTTCCGTACGGATCCGTCAGCTGCGGGTCACTGACACCCTCATTTGTATTTATATTAATATAGGCATACAATACACTGCCGTTATCAATGACAAAATCTGTATAATATCTTCCTTCCTCCTCCTCATACACCGGATCCAGAGGCGTGCTCTCCCCGTCCGACACATTGCCGAAAATATCCGTCATGCACTGATTAAATTCCGTCGCCGAGGTTGTATTATAATATTCTCCCCCGGTCTGATCCGCAATGCTCTTCATATTATCTATGTCCAGCTCTCCGTTCCAGTTCAGCCCGATGGCATAAATCGGAACTCCAAGACTGACGCACTCTGCCAGGGTCAATTCCAGCTCCTCCTCGGACACCTCTTCGCTTCTTGGCCCGTTGGGAAGATCCGTATTTCCGTCGCTTAAAAGGATGATCACCGGATTCCGGTCTCCGTCAAAGGAGCCTCCCTCCTTCAGAAGACAAAGGGCTTCTGTAAGGCCAAGCGCGATATCCGTATCACTGTAAAGCTCATCTGTGGAATCCGGAATGTTTTCCAGCTTTGTCCGAAAGGCCTCCTTTGCCTCCTCTGTGGACAGCTCAGTCAGCTCCTCTTCCTCTTTAATATAATTGGTAAACTGAACATAACCGGCTCTTGAAGTATCTGAAGCCGCCAGCTCCGTAAAGAGCTGCCCGGCAGTCAGTCTCTGTCTCTGCGGGTCGGACTGCGCCATGGATCCGCTCCCGTCTATCACAAAAATCACGTCGTAATTAAGATTGTCTGAAGTCGTCTGCGACACGGACACCGTTTCGGAAGAATCCTCTTCCGCCCGCAGAATCTCTGCCGGCAGGCTGAGAACCAGCGCGAAAGTCAGAAATGCCATAAGAATTGATCGTATTTTTTTCATCTTTCCTCCCCCGTATTCATGCGATTTCCAGATAGAAATCCTCATCTACAGAAAAATTCCCCAGTAAATTATAGCATTGATAATTTCCAAAGTCTACTGGCAAAAGCCATAAAATGAGTCTCAAACAATCACATTCCATAAAAGAATCTTTCCAACTTTTAGTATGAAATTCCGTTTTTTTGTTGTATACTTGAAAACAGGGAAACAAAATAAGTACAAATTTTCAACAGTTTACGCACATTCCATTGGCAATTTTTACAATGACATTTATAATAATTGCATATGGGCCATGTGCGTATAGGGGGGTACGTATGGTAAAGGTAGCGATTGTAGACGATGAGCGGGATGAACGGGATCTCCTCCGCAGTCATTTCCGGAAGCTTCAGGAGGAAATCAGAGAGGAATTTGAACTGTGTGAATACTCCTCCGGCCTGGAGCTCCTGGAAAATATGGACCGGGAATTCGATCTGATCTGTCTGGATATCGACATGGAAAAAATGGACGGCATCCAGACCGCCAGGGAAGTCCGCAGACTGGACTCTCAGGTGCTGATCATTTTTATCACAAATCTGGCGCAGATGGCCATCCAGGGCTATGAGGTCCGGGCTCTGGATTTCATAGTAAAACCGCTGAATTACTATTCCTTTTCCCTGAAAATAAAGAGCGCGGCGGATATCATCGCCAACCGGAAGGTAAAAAATATCCTCATCGGCTCCGCGGGTGAGCTGCGCAGAATTTCTACGGATGATCTTTACTACGCAGAGGTCTTCAGCCACGACCTGTTTTATCATACGAAAGACGGCGTCTACAAACAGAGGGCGCCTCTGAAGGAACTGGAGGACAATCTCCGGGGACTTTCCTTTAAACGCTGCAATAACTCCTATCTGGTCAACCTGAAATATGTGGACTGTGTAGAGAAGGACCGCATCCGGATCGGCGGGGAATGGCTCCGGATCAGCCGCCCGCGCAGGAAGGAATTTCTTCAGGCCCTGGCAAACTATATGGGAGGCTTAAGTATATGACCGCAGAATTCTGGGGAAAAATCTCTTACACGGTACAGCTTCTGGCGGCCTGCCTGGTCTTCATGCTCCCTGCCAGGAAACGCCCGCATTTTCCCGTCATTGCGGCAGGCGGCGCCGGACTGTGTCTCGCACTGTCCTTTGTGATCAACAGCTTTTACCTCCCGTCCTCGGTCAGCGCGGGAATGATGATTTACTGGTTTGCGTACATTGTAGTGTCCATGATATATATTTTCTGCTGTCTGGACATTACAATGACACAGGCCGTCTACTGCGCGGCCTGCTGCGGCGGAGTGCAGCATATCGCCTATGACCTGTACATGATTCTCTTTCTCCTTGGGCGTGGAAACCCGCTGCTGTATTTCCTGATTTATGCGGCGGTTTATGTCCTGTGCTATTTTCTCTGCGCGAAAAAACTGCCGGAGCAGGGAATTTTTTCTGTAACCATACAGTCCCTGTTTCCCATCGTGACCATCATCGCGCTGGTATGGCTCTTAAGCGTATGTGAAACCACAGTGATCGCCACCACAGAGGCAGGGCTGTGGCACCGTCTGTTTTACCGCATTATAGACGCGCTGTGCTGCTACTACATCCTCTGGGTTCAGGTCAGTCAGAAGGAACGGCTCATCCTGCAGAGAGAGCTGGACGGAATATATTCCATGTGGCTCACACAGAAAAGACAGTATAAGCTGACACGGGATACCATAGACAGCATCAACCGCAAATGCCATGACCTGAAACACCAGATCCGGGCACTGCGGCTTACGGAAAACGAACAGGACCGGAAAGACTACCTGGATGAGCTGGAAAAAGATATTATGATCTATGACGCGGCGGTGGAGACAGGAAATAAGGCACTGGATACGGTGCTGATGGAAAAAGAGCTGTTCTGCAAAAGCCACCAGATCCAGTGGTCCTGCATGGCCGAGGCTTCCCGCCTCGCATTCATGAAACCGGAGGACATCTACGCGATCTTTGGCAACGCCATCGACAACGCCATCACTGCGGTGGAGGAGCTGCACGACGCCGAAAAAAAAGTGATCAACGTAAAGGTGTTCCCCAGGAATGACATGATTGTCATGCAGTTCCGCAATTATTTTGACGGAGAGCTCCGCTTTGAAAACGGGCTTCCCCTGACCACAAAATCAAATAAACGTGACCATGGCTTTGGTGTGAAAAGCATACGCTACACGGCGGAAAAATACAATGGAACCATAACGGTACAGGCCGAAGACGGGGTTTTTACCCTTCAGGCACTGATACCGGCGGCATAAGCATAAAAAGAAAAAAGGAGTGTGACCATGCAGTACAAACTGAACAAAACCAACTATCATACCTTTGAAATTTTTGAGGTAAACAAACTGCCTGCGCGCAGTTATTTCATCCCCTACCCGACAAGGGCACAGGCAGAGGCCGTCGCTCCAAAGGAGAAACGCTATGCCTCGGAAAAGGTGCGCTGCCTGAATGGAAAATGGGACTTCCGTTTTTATCCAAAGCCCGCCGAGCTGCCGGATACTCTGGACACTGACCAGACCGATTTCTCAAAAATGGATGTCCCCGCCTGCTGGCAGTTCCGGGGATACGACCGGCCATTCTATGTAAATATCCGTTACCAGTTTCCCTATAAGCCTCCGGTGATTCCCACTACGGAAAAGGTAGGCCGGACCTTTGCCTGGCTCGGCTGCGATCAGAAGGTCAGTCCCAGATTCAAAAAGCCGGACAATGAATACAATTTTGTAGGGGTTTACAGACACGAAATTGAAGTTGCCGACCCGGACAAACGGCAGATCATCTCCTTTATGGGTGTGGCCAGCTGTATGGATCTGTATATAAACGGCGCCTTTGTGGGATATTCTGAGGGATCCCACAACATCGCGGAGTTTGACCTGTCCGGAAAACTTAAGGCTGGAAAAAACGAGATGGTGGTGGTGGTCCATCGCTGGTGCAACGGCACTTACCTGGAAAGCCAGGACATGTTCCGCAACAACGGAATTTTCCGGGATGTACTGCTGCGCACAGAGGAAGATACTGATTTCTGGGATATCGATGCGGTGACCACGAAAAATGGAGACACCTATAATCTGACCCTGCGGGCAAAAACCCGGACGGACACAGAGGTTACCTTCACTCTGGAAGGTCACGGGATCCGGAAGGCCCGCACGGTCGCCACGAAGGATCAGAAGGCCTCGGTCACCTTTAAGAATCTGGATGTAAAGGAGTGGAACGCGGAAGAGCCCAGCCTTTATAATGTATACTATGAGACAGCCACCAGCTGCGTTCTGGAGAAAATCGGCTTCCGAAAGGTGGAAATCCAGGGAGACGTATTCCTGTTAAACGGCCGGAAAATCAAATTCAAGGGCGTAAACCACCACGACACCAGCGCTACAAACGGCTACACCATGACACCGGAGGAAATCGAGAAGGATGTACTTCTGTGCCGGGAATTCAACATCGACATGATCCGCACCTCCCATTATCCCCCGGATCCGCTGCTTCTGGAGCTGGCCGATCAGCTTGGAATCTATATCGTGGATGAGAATGACCTGGAGACCCATGGAACCTTTGCAGCCCAGCTTCCTCCCACTTATAATTCCATCAGCCACAACCCGAAATGGGAAAAGCATTATATGGACCGCATCATCCGCCTTTACCAGAGAGACAAGCTTCATCCTTCCATTGTCATGTGGAGCCTTGGAAACGAAGCCGGCGGGTATTCCAATATGGACGCCATGTACCATTATCTGAAAAAACATTCTGATCTTCCGGTTCACTATGAAAGTGCAATTCACTGCAAACGGGAGGCCTATGATGTAGGCAGCGAAATGTACCCGTCGGTAAAAATGGTTCACGATGTGGGAGAGAAGAAGCGAAAACAGAAGCGCCTGAACAACCGCCCCTATTTCCTGTGTGAGTATGCTCACGCCATGGGCGTTGGCCCCGGCAATATGGAAGCCTACTGGCAGGAAATCTATCACTATGACAGCCTGTTCGGCGGCTGTATCTGGGAGATGGTCGATCACGCGGTTCTCCACGAGGACGGTACCTACACCTACGGCGGGGATCACGGCGAGTGGGAGCATGATAAGAATTTCTGTGTGGACGGGATTTTTTATCCGGACCGCAGGCCCTCCACAGGCGCCTGGATTGCCCGGTATATCTATCGCCCCATCCGTGTTTCCCATGTTTCGGGAAATACCTATGAGCTGTTTAACACCACCGCCTTTTCCGACGGAAGCCGCTATCAGCTGACCTTTAAGTGGAACGACGGCAGCGAATCCGTAATAGTCCCAGTGGTTCCCCCTCTTTCAAAGACCCGGGCGGAGATTCCCTGCGGAAAGGAAGCGAACGGAGAAATACGCGCCGTAGTGGTAACTACAGACCAGAAAACCGGACGGGTCGTCTCAGAGGAGGAAGTGGTTCTTACACAGAAGCTTCCCCATGCGGCCTCCACAGGGCCGCTTCCGGAGAACTGCACCGTCCAGGCCAACGGCCTTCAGATTCGCCTTGGCCAGGATGAGATGATACCCGGAACGCCCTCCACAATTCTGTTCCGGGCCGGAACAGACAATGACATCAATACACTTTTTATAAACACTATGGAGCCCTATACCAGTCAGCGCGAGGAAACCCTCTCCCTGAAAAGCACGCCACACGGATATCAGGTAGTGACAAGGGTCTCCAACAAAAAGAACCGGTTTACGGTTACTGATACCTACGAAGGCTGCGAGGACGGAGTGCTGGTGACCAGCCGCATCCACTGCAATTCCGGAAGAGGAATTCTCCCCAGATTCGGAAAAACCTTCCGGCTTCCGGAAAGCTTTGACCTGGTAGAATACACTGGGCGCACAGGAGAATCCTACGCGGATATGAAGGAGCAGTTCCCCATCGGGGATGTGTCCTGCCGCGTCACAGATATGACCGAGCCCAATATCCGTCCCCAGGAGAGCGGCAACCGCTGCGACTGCACCAGAGCCTGTGTTTCAGATGGGAAGACAAAGATTCATTTCCTGGCAGTGTCGGACACCTTTGAACTGGGCATCAAGCCCTACAGTGACCGGGAACTGATCCAGATGGCACACCGGCAGGATGAAAAACGCGCCGGCACCTATGTGACGATTCAGGCCTTCCAGGAGGGAATCGGAACCGGTATCTGCGGCCCCGCCATTGCCCCGGAATATCAGTATCCGGTGTCAAAGGATTATGAACTGAAATTTATTATCCGAGTGGAATCATAAAACAGATGGCTGCGGATTATGGAAACCGGCTTTACACACATTTCCATAATCCGCAGCCTTTTTATTCCCTGTTTTTCTCTTTTTCCGATTCCGGACAGTCGTCCGAAACATCAGGCAGCCTCCACACCTCCGGCAAGCTCCTGGAAATAAGCGTACACCATGGAAGAAATCTCAACGATCTGAGACCTGGCGGTGTCGGATGAATCTATGTCATCGTTCATTATGCAGAGAATATAATCAGAAATCCCCGCATCACTTCCGAAGATAATGGCACAGTCATCCTCCACCGTGGCAAGCTCCCCGGTTTTGTTGGCGCTGGTCACCCCATCCGGCAGACCGGCGGGAATTTTCCAGGTGCGGGTCTGGTCCCGCAGCCACTGCATCATTTTCGCTGAGGCTTCCTGCGATACACAGGTACCCCGATATACAGATTCCAGAAAGTTTCCGCAGTCCTCCACACAGGTATAATTCTCTCCCTCCGCCGGCACCACCCGCACATCCTGTAAATCTCTTCCCTGACTGGTCAGTGTATAGCCATACCTTTGGGCAAAATCATTGACCACCGGCATTCCGTTTTCATGGGTTCCGTCCGGACTCAGCCTGCGCACCAGCTCATTGGAGGATTCGTTGTCACTGACCGTGATCATATTGCACAGCAGAGTATCGATCTCCTCTGTCTCCTCCAGCTCACCGGCCTCAATTTTTTCCATCACGGCTCCCATAATATACAGCTTAATCAGACTGGCCGCCCGCTGCTGCTGATTATTGACAGAGGTGTACACATGATTGTTCAGGTCACAGACATATACGGACCAGGTACCGGTACAGCCTGCCAGATATTCCTGAATCTGTCCGTTCAGGGTGACAAGGCCTTCCATATTCCCCTCATCCGCCGTCAATTCAGGTTCCTCCGTGGGAACCGGAGTTTCCGTGACCGCCGACGCAGGTGTGGCAGCGTCCGCCTCCTCATCCGTCTCCCCACTGTCCGGAGTCGCTTCCTCCTCCCCATCTGTAAAATCCTGCCGTACGGCAGCAACTTCCGTCTCCGTCTCAGACCCACTGCCGCGCCGAAGCATCAGCCAGATGTCCGCCGCAGACAGGGCCACAAAGGCCACCGTCAAAACGATCAAAAGCACCGTCAGATTCTTTTTTCGATTCCATTTTCCCTTTTTCATCTTCTTATTTCCCTTTCATATCCGGACTTCCTTTCAGCAAGTATAGCAGAATTTTTTTCTTCTGACAATAAATCCCCTTTTCTTCTGCATGCTTTTATAAAGCCTGAAAACTCATCGGGCCATGACTTGCAGAGAAAAACAGAATGGTCTATACTGTTATGTGCAAAACAAACACTTACTCAGAAAAGAGGAAATATTATGATTGAAACCCGACGTCTGTATTACGAAGATGCATATATAAAAGAATTCTCCGCCACCGTTCTGGAATGCCGCCCGCAGAAAAAAGGATTCGCCCTTCTTCTGGATCAAAGCGCCTTCTACCCCGAGGGCGGCGGTCAGCCAGGGGATACCGGCTTCCTGAACGAAACCCAGGTAACCGATACCCATGAAAAAAACGGAGAGCTGCTTCACTTCACACTCAGTCCACTCTCTCCCGGAACCCCTGTTTCAGGAAAAATTAACTGGGAGAGACGATTTGATCTGATGCAGAATCACTCTGGGGAACACATTGTCAGCGGCCTGGCTCATAAAGCCTTTGGATGCGACAATGTAGGCTTTCATATGGGAAAAGATGTAATCACCATTGATTTCAGCCAGGTACTGACCATGGATCAGCTGGAAGAAATCGAGAGAGAAGCCAATACCAGAATCTGGGAAAACTCTCCGGTAGAAATCTCATATCCCACCGGGGAGGAGCTGGCCGCTCTCCCTTACCGCAGCAAAAAAGAGCTCACCGGCCCGGTTCGCATTGTCACCTTTCCGGAGTCGGATATCTGCGCCTGCTGTGGTACACACGTCGCCCATACCGGTGAAATCGGAATGGTGAAAATTCTGTCCGCGGTAAAATTCCGGGAAGGCGTCCGCGTGGAAATGCTGGCCGGAAAACGGGTGTTAAATTATCTGAATATGATAAATGAACAAAATCACCAGGTTTCCGTGCGGCTGTCCGCCAGACCGGGACAGACCGGATCGGCCGTAGATCGCCTCTGGGAGGAAAATCTCCGTCTGAAAGGACAGATTGCCCGCCTGGAGGAGGAATCCTTCCGCCAAGCGGCCAGAAAATGTGCCGATAAGGGAAATATTCTTCTTTTTAAGGAAGAAATGGACGCAGACAGTGTCCGCCGCCTCACCGACGCCATCGTCCACACATGCCATGGGCGCTGCGCAGTCTTTTCCCGGAACTCTGACGGCAGTTATAAATACGCCATAGGCGAAAAAGATGGAGATCTTCGTTCATTTACAAAAGAAATGAACCAGGCTCTGTGCGGCCGCGGAGGCGGAAAACCCTTTTTTGTTCAGGGCTCCGTAAAGGCTTCCGAAACCGAGATCCGAAAATACTTTGAAATGAAATGACGATGATACCAGGGTCAAGATGTCATGAATGGAACATTTATGTTCCATTCATGGCATCCAGACCCCAACATCATCATGAAAAAAGGGGAAAGAAATGTTTGGAGAATGCCATGCCCATATGATCATGGATGGAAAAAACTACAGAAGGGCGGTGGAGCTTCACAAAGACGGAGTATGTGAATCCGTTATACGCCAGCGCCTCCAGGCCTACCAGAAGCGTGATGTTCATTTTATACGGGACGGCGGGGATGCACTGGATGTCTCCCGCCGGGCCAGAGAAATCGCGCCGGAATACGGCATCGACTACCGTTCACCCGTTTTTGCCATTCACCGGGAAGGGCATTACGGTTCTATTGTAGGCAGAAGTTATTCCACCATGAAGGAATACCACAGCCTGGTACTGGAGGCCGCCCATAAAGGCGCCGATTTCATAAAAATCATGACCACAGGTCTGTTGGATTTCAATAATCACGGCCAGATTACCGGCTCACCTCTGGATGCCGCGCAGGTAAAAGAAATGGTTCACATCGCCCATGAGGAGGGTTTCGCCGTCATGAGCCATACCAACGGCACAGACGGCGTTCGCGCCGCCATCCAGGCCGGTGTGGACAGTGTGGAACACGGAAATTATATGGATGCCGAAACCATCGCCATGCTGGCCGACAGCCCCACGATCTGGGTTCCCACCCTGGTAACGATCCGGAACCTTCGGGGCTGCGGACGATATGGGGAAGATATTCTGACGCCGATCATAAAATCCGCGGAACAGAATCTGAAGCTTGCCTTTGCACTGGGCGCAAAAATCGCCCCGGGAAGTGATGCCGGCGCCTACATGGTTCCCCACGGTCAGGGAATTGAAGACGAATGCCAGGCGTTTCTGACAATTCTTGGGAACGAACCCGCCGTTTTAAACCGCATGGCGGAAGGGGAAGCTCTGATCCGGAAAAGATTTCAGCGAAGCTGACCTTTCCGGCATAAAACCTTATACGTCCTCAATTTTTAGAGCCGTGTAAATATTAGAGCGGGTGGACGCGGCGGCGTCAAAGGTTACCTTAATTCCGCTTCCCTCCTGCAGGCCTCCTGTGGAGGAATTCGTCACGTCCTCCGTACTGCAGATAATCATAACCCCATCGTCCGTTTGCATCGTCACTGTATTCGCGGTGGTTCCAAGAACTATACCGGTAACTGTAGCCGTTTTCCGGCTCTGACTGAGAGAATCGGGGTCTTCCCCGGTTACTCCCAGGGGCGTAAGCCCTCCCAGTGTCTCCCCGTCGTACTCGCCGGTATAAATAAAGTTAACACAGGCGCCCGGCGCGACGCCTCCTTTGAAATAGGCCGGAATGGCAGAGATATCCACATACACGACATTCTCTGTGCCCACCGGGATAAGTGCAAGCGTATTTGTACTGATGGTCTGAATTTCAGCGCGGAGCTTCTGTTCTTCCTCCGTCTCCTCCTCTTCCCCTTCCGGCACCGGAGTAGGCGTCGGCGTCGGTTCCGGAACATTCAGCGGATCGATATCCGAGACACTGAGAACCCGAAGGAGCGAAGCGTCCTTCACATTCTCCTGTTCTGTATCCATATGGGCCCCATAATAATGTACGTACACCCATCTTCCTTTCTTAAGTCCATTCTGATAATACTGCTCCACTCCCGTGACAGAATATGTGACTGTATTTCCGGCTTTTGTTTTGACAGTAAGCGCATTGGGAGTCAGACTGACAACCTTTCCATAACCTGTTTTCTCCTTCGGCTCTTCCCTGTTATAGTAATTGTCCACAACCTTAAGGGCCTGTACAGCGTCCGTATCCGTACCTTCCAGCTTTCCCTCATAAATCACGCTGACTTCTGAACCGGAGAGCATTCCATACTCGCATTCCAGCGTAGCCTGAGATACATCAAAAACATAAGTTTCCTCATCGGAGACAACTGTGACCTGACTCCCGTCAAATCCGGTCAGCGTTCCGGTGATCTCATCCATATAAACCCGTGTTCCCACAGACGCGGTTTCCTCTGTCTCCTCCTCTTCGTCAGAAGAAAAAAAACGGTCCGCCAGATCGTTTACATCCTCACTGATACTCTCCGCGATCTCCTGTGTGTCTGAATTACACCCGCTTAAAAGCAGTGCCAGGCAAAGGATGGTACAGCACAAAGGCATCCTTTTCATACTTCCTCTTTTCCGGCCTCATGGCCCCTACGGTATCTCCAGCTTATATCTCACTGTATCCCTGAGGAAATCTCTTTCCTCATTTATTCTCGTTCGGCACAGGAATAAAATCACAAATATTCCGGTACGTATTCCACTCCTCCCGGTCACTGGCCGCCCGATAGATCAGGCCTGTACATTCCGTACATGCACTGGTTTCCATAGAATTGTCAAAATAAATTCTGTAAGGATTCGCCGTATCCGGCTCCTCTATATCCGGCCCAGGCGGCTCCCTTCGCCCCGGTGTGCAGATATCCGGCTGGTTTACCCCCGGATTCTTTCTCTCTGTTTCGCCATTCCCCGGCCGGCTGATTTTTTCTTCCTCTGTTCCCGCTTCATTTCTCATTTATTTTCCTCCACAAATCGATTCTCTATATTTTTCAGAATTCCCTGTGTCACAGCGGCAAAATACCTTTTGCCGCTTCAATCATTAGTATGAAAAAAAGAGAGGAAAATATACTTCACCTTATGTCCAAAATAATCTTGCACTTTCCGCAGAATGTGTTATAATCTCCCTAAATAAATAATAGCGAAGTAGGAATTTATGCGTCAAGTGTTCACGGATGGGGAGTCGCCGTGAAACGAAAAGCCGGCAGGCCGTAAGGTTCTGCTGCTTATGATATATTTTCCGCACCCGTTGCTACATAATGAGAACATCTCATAATGTGGAGCGATTATTATTTATGGTATGTAACCTATTATTAATTCTGCTGAGAATATCTGTTTCTCACTACCCATTATGGAGGTGTTTTTTGTATGCAAAAAAACAAACAGGGCTGGAGTATTAAAACCGTCGTTTTTATGGCGCTCTTTGTCGCCATGAACATTGTGCTGACCAGAGTCTTCGTGATTGACCTGGGCGCCTACCGTATCTCGGTGGGCAGTGTGGCCACCATCCTGGCCGGACTCTGGCTTGGTCCCATCGCAGGCGGCGTATGCGGACTGGTAAGCGACCTTCTGGGCTGCGTCCTTAGGGGATACGCAGTTAACCCGCTGATCACCGTTGCCGCAATCCTGTGGGGATTTCTTCCTCCTCTTTGCCGTCCCATCCTGGCAAAGCTTCAGAGCCGGGTCAAAAAGACCGTGGTTCTCTGTGTGGTCCTCTTTATCACGGCCGTGTGCAGCTCTCTTATCTGCACCACAGCCGGGCTGGTGTTGTTCCTGGGATATAACCTCTATGCCATTCTTCCCGGAAGACTGGTACAGTTCTGTATCATGATCCCCATTTACTGTGTACTGACCAGTCTTCTGTACTTCAGTCCGCTGACCGGTATGATTACACAGCTTATGGCTCCCACCGCCTTTGCCAAAAAAGCAGCATAACTCATATAATACAGCACTACATACTCCCCGGGAAAAGCGGGCTGCCGACAACAGCCTGCTTTTTCACGCGGAAAAATCAAATTTCCTTTCTTTCCGCCTTCTCATCTCCAAATAACATGATGTTGGGGGCAAAAGTATTTGCCCCTATGATACCTGGTATCTCAAGATTATTATAGCAAAGCTCCGCCCGCGGCTGTAATATAAGTTTTATCAGTTCTCCTGCCCTTCTTTCTCTCCCACGGTCACCGGTGCGACCGATACCTCCCCGTAAGAGAGAAAGCTTTCTGTCCCGTCCATCTCCCGGACCTGAAGGCGTCCATCCGGACATACGGACAGGGCTGTGGCCCGGCGGCTGCGCTCCCCGTCCGCAATACAGACCTCCCGGCCCGGAAGGAAATTATGAGCTACATACTCCCGGGAAATCTTCCCGGTCTTCGCTTCCCGCAATAATTCGTCAATTATCTCAGCCGCCAGCAGATTCACATCCAGGTCCTCCGCCTCCTCCCGGCTGTCGTACAGGGCTCCGGCCACAGTCTCCAGTTCTCCCGGGAATCCTTCCGGGAGCCGGTACAGGTTCAGTCCGATCCCCACCACAGCAAACTGGATCTCTCCACTTTCAAAATCCATCCCCGCCTCCGTCAGAATTCCACACACCTTCCGGCCGCATCGATAAAGATCATTCACCCATTTAATGTCCAGAGAAATTCCGCATATGCGGTTCACCGCCCGGTACACCGCCGTAGCCGCTGCGGTTGTAAGAAACAGGCTGTCCTTCAGCGTTCGTTCCGGCCTCAGCACAACACTCATGTAAAGACCCGCATCCTCCGGCGAGTAAAAGCTTCTCCCCCGGCGGCCTCTTCCGCCGGTCTGCTTCCTGGCAAGAAATACTGCGCCATGTCCCGCCTTCCCGGTTATGGCCGCTTCCCTGGCCACGCGGTTGGTGGAGTCCAGTTCTCCGTAGAGCCGCACGGAAACCCCGGAAGTTTTCAGATAATGGCGAAGTCCATACTCCGAAATCCTCCGGCCCCCTCGCCGAAGAACGTATCCTTTATTCTGTGCCGCGTCTATGGTATATCCTTCCTCCCGGAGCGCCTTCACCGCCTTCCACACAGCCGCCCTGGTACAGCCAAGCTCTGCGGCGGCAGCCTCCCCGGACACCGCCGTATCCCGGTGTGCCTCCAGAAGCTCCAACAGTCCCGACTTAACTGTCATAAAACCTCCTGTCTCCAAAAGACAATCTCCACCCATGACCTCATACATCCGTATTTTACATATCCGTCCGTGTCCAGTTTCTCATTTCAACCCGCCGTTTTCATAGACAGATAAGGTCTGCTTCAGAAAAGAAATATATTCTCTGCGCACCTTCTCCGGAGCCTCTATCTGCGCGTCCGCTCCGAGGGCCGCCAGCCAGCCGAAAAACTGCGTGCTCACATTTATCTTCAGCATTGCAGCAAAATGCTCCTCATCCCTGCGCAGCATCGTCACATCCCGTCCGAACCGATCCAGGATCACTCCCACCAGACGAATATGAAACACAATGGTCAGATTCTCCGAATGTCCTCCGAACATCCCAAAGGTTCTGGCCGCAAACTGTACCGGATCAAATCTTTCAAAAATCTCTTTCCCGCTGCGGGGCAGATCTTCTACCCGAAGCTTCAGCATTTTATCCACCCGATAATGTTTCACGATCCCGCTCTTTTCGTCCAGCGCTATAAGATAATAATTCTCATCCTTCCACACCAGTCCCCATGGGCTGACCCGGTACCTTTCACCGTTCTTCTTAAGCCGCATTTCCCTGTACAGGGTCCATTCAAAATACTGAAATGTAATCTGCCGGTCCCCGGAAATCCCCCGGTCAATCCGGTCAATATTCGAATAGATTTCCTCATTCACGGTCTTTACCCGATTTTCCACGAAGACCTGCCGCCGCAGCTGTTTCGCCTCATACACGCTGGTCAGGCCTTCCAGCTTCCCGATCAGCTCCCTGGACTTTCTGTCCGTAATAAATCTGGACGACTGTACGGCGTCCACCAGAAGCTTCAGCTCCGCCGTCTCAAAATCCCGGTCTGCCAGATAATATCCCGCAGGGCGCTTCCGGGTGTTCTCAATCCTCATGCCAAAAATACGCAGGGTCTCAATGTCGTCATAGATGGTCTTTCTCTCTGCGGAAATCCCATAGCCTTCCAGATAGCGGATCAGCTCCTTTACAGACATGGGATGCCTTTCATCTGTCTTTTCCAGAAATGCCTTCATCAGATATAATATTTCAGTTTCTGTTGAAATGATTTCGCCATCGTTCCCCTTCTTCCACGAGGCGCACCCAAAAGCCCGTTTACTGATCCGTCAGCAACGCAACGGCTCCAGAATATAATACCACATAAACAAGGATCAGAGCAATAATATCTGCCCCGCTAAAATCAAAATTCAGGATCATCGCACCGGCCACCATAACCTCCGCGGCCACCACCGCTCCCAGCAGCAGCGCCATCATCCCGGAAAACTTCTCCGCTCCGTGTTCATGGTTCCCACGCCGCCCATATCTCCCCGCATTTTTCCTTCCTCCACAGTTCTCTGGCGTATTTCGCATTTCCTACTCCTCCTCACAGTCAGAAACAGAACATAAATTCCTCATATCGTTTTTTATAGCTCTATTCTATCACATGTATAGTCCAATAAAACGGAACGAACGTTATTTTCCGAACATTTGTTTGTATTCAAGAAGAAGAGATTCATTTTTCCTGCAGAAAATCTGCCGACATGTATCAGATGATGCTGAGAATTTCGGGAGTGCGAAGCAGGGAGGAATTCTCAGGTATCATATAGGGGTCATAAGTATTTGATTCCTGTGATACATGCAGGGTGCAAAAAGGACTGCTCCTTTTTTGTGAGCAGCCCCATATTTTTCAGTTTCCTATAACATCTGCCATATCGTACAGCCCCGCCGGTTTTCCCGCCAGGAATTTCGCAGCCTCCAGGGCTCCCTTGCCAAATACGGCTCTGGAATGAGCTGTATGTTTGAACTCGATGACTTCATCCGGTCCGGCAAAGATCACCTCATGTTCTCCCACAATGTTTCCGCCCCGCACTGCGGAAATCCCGATTTCCTTCCCGTCCCGCTGCTGACGTCTCTGACTGCGGTCATATACATAATGATACTGACCGTCCATGGCCTCATTCAGACTGTCCGCCAGAGCCATCGCCGTCCCACTGGGCGCATCCAGCTTCCGCTTATGGTGGCGCTCCACAATCTCCATATCAAAGCCCGCGCCCGCAAGCACACGCGCGGCATCCTTCACCAGCTTCAGAAGAGTGTTAATTCCAAGAGACATATTGGCCGACTTCAGCACCGCCGTCTTCTTCGAGGTCTCTGAAAGCTTTCCAAGCTGTTCTTCTGTAAGACCGGTGGTACAGACCACCACAGGAATTTTTCTCTCCGCGCTGTAATCCAGAAGAGCATCCACAGCCTTTGCCGTGGAAAAATCTATGATCGCGTCCGCCTGGACATCACACGCCCGGATATCTGTGAAGACCGGATACGCGTTCTTTCCCTGATCCGCAATATCAATCCCGGCCGCAACCTCCACCTCCGGATCCTCTTCGACAAGTCCGGTGAGCACCTGGCCCATATATCCATTACAGCCGTGCAGAATAACCTTTATCATATTCTCATTCCTCCGCAAGCTTCAGGCCAAAATCCTTTATTGCCCTGGCAAGGACAGCCTTATTGCCCTCCTCCATCTCGGTAAGAGGCATGCGAAGCGGTCCCACATTCATTCCCATCAGATTCATGGCCGCCTTCACCGGAATCGGATTCACTTCGCTGAAAAGTGCGTTGATCAGCGGAATCGCATCCAGCTGAATCTTTGCCGCGCCTTCATGGTCTCCCGCCAGGAACTTCGCGACCATATCATGGGTCTGCCTTGGAGCGATATTGGACAGAACCGAAATCACGCCCTGGCCGCCAAGAGAGAGAATGGGCAGAACCTGATCATCATTCCCTGAATACAGCTCGATCTGTCCCTCCGCCAGGGACATCATCTTCGCAATCTGGGAAAGATCTCCGCAGGCTTCCTTGATTCCTACGATATTCTTCACATTTTTTGCCAGATAGGCCGCGGTGGCAGGCTGGATATTGCAGCCGGTCCGGCTTGGAACATTGTACATGATGATCGGAGTATCCGGAATCTCGTTGGCAATGGCTGTGTAATGGGCGATCAGCCCCTTCTGTGTAGCCTTGTTATAATAAGGAGTCACCAGAAGCACAGCGTCCGCTCCATAGGAAGCCGCCTCCTTAGACATCATAATGGCCGTCTCCGTGCTGTTGGACCCGGTTCCGGCAATAACCGGAATACGCTTTGCAACCTTCTCGATTGTAAAATGAATCGCCTGGAGGTGTTCTCCATGGGTCAATGTGGAGGATTCGCCGGTGGTTCCGCAGATAATGACCGCGTCCGTGCCATTGGCGATCTGAAATTCCAGCATTTCCTCAAGCTTCTCGTAATTCACCCTTCCGTCTTCATGCATGGGAGTCACAATCGCAACGCCCGCACCTGTAAAAATTGCCATTTGTCTTCCTCCTTCTTTCTTCTGTAATTATCAAAGCCGCCGTCCGCCACAGATCCTGCGCATCCGCGGCTGCTGATTTCCTCTGTCCTGTGCGTCCTCTGCCCATGGCAGATCCGCCGTCTTATTCCTGTGCGCCTTCCCCCAGAATCTCTGTTGTCAGCGTGGTAACACTGTCTGCATACTTCCTCAGTCCATCGGGAAGCTCCCTCCCCGTCATGACAATATGCATGCTCTCATCCTTCATCTTCAGAATATCCGCCAGCATATCCTCTGTGGCAATTCCACAGTCCAGAAGTCCAAGAATCTCGTCCAGCAGAAGGAAATCACATTCTGCGGTGACGATCACCTTGCGCGCAAAATTCAGCCCATTTAAAATATTGCGCTTCTCCTCCGCTTTTTCCTGCTCATTCAGCTCCTCGTAGCATACGCCCATTTTCTCGAAGCGGAAGATCTTAATATCCAGATTCTCAATTTCACCCAGGAAATCAAGCTCCCGCCGGTCTCTTCCCTTTAAAAACTGTATGATGATTACGCTCTTTCCCTGTACGGAAGAACGAAGGCTCTGACCAATGGCAAGAGTTGTTTTCCCTTTTCCGTTTCCGCAATATACTTCCGTTATTTCTCTGTCCATATATTTTCCTCGTTTACTGTGAATTCAGCGTTATTTCATCTTTTTTACGCTTATATTACCTCAGATTGAAGAGAATTGCAAGTATGAGTTCTCACCGGCCGCTGTCTTCTCTTTCACCTTCAGCTGTCCATATATTCCAGCTTGCTCACGGAAACCTCATAGGCGACCCGTTTTTCCGTCTCGTTCTCCCCGATCCGTTTCATATACTCACGGCTCTGGATCCTTCCCCAGATCAGGACATGTCCGCCCACCGAGAACGCTGAGGCATACCGGGCATTTCGTCCCCAGCAGATACAGGGTATGTAATCTGATTTTCCGTAGGGACGGTTAACGGCCAGAAGAAGATCCGCAATCTCTCTTCCAAGGGGTGTTTTCCTGTAAACCGGCGGCTTGCATATATAACCGTCCAGAAAAATCTGATTCACCGGAATGTTTTCATTCTCTTCCTCCACAAACCGCACCTCCCGGGCAAAAACAGAAAGCACCAGCCGGTTATGCTTTTCCTCATGCCGGTTATAGGAGCGGTACTGCCCGTGAACCTCCAGATATTCCCCCACATAGTCCTGGGAAACATCAATCAGGCGTTCGGAAACCATCACCGGGATTCTGTCCTGAGATTCGCTCAGCCGCCTTACCATAAGCTCTGTCGTATAGAACCCTTCCCCGAAAGCCTGGTGGCTGAATGCAAAGCCGGCCGCGATCTTTCCCATAATCGATACCTGGTTATTCTCAATAATTTTGTCTGCCATAATGTAGCTCTCCTTCCTCTTTGGGTATTTTGGTCTATATAAGGTATGAGTTTCCCGATGGTTTTAGAACCGAAAATCAAATTGAAAAAATAAATTTTTTTGGCCTTGTATTTCCCCGGAATTGTGCTAAACTGTAAATTTGGACGTAAAAGGCCTTTATGTATATTTAGGAAAGGATTTTGATTTTTATGAAGATGAAACGAGAAGATGTGCGCAACGTTGCGATTATCGCTCATGTTGACCATGGAAAGACCACCCTTGTAGATCAGCTTCTGAAGCAGAGCGGGGTTTTCCGGGAAAATCAGGAGGTCCAGGAGAGAGTCATGGATTCCAACGACCTTGAGCGGGAGCGCGGCATCACCATTCTCTCCAAAAATACCGCCGTACATTATAAAGGTGTAAAAATCAACATTGTCGACACTCCCGGACATGCGGATTTCGGCGGGGAAGTGGAGCGCGTGCTGAAAATGGTGGACGGCGTGATCCTCCTTGTGGACGCCTTCGAAGGCGCCATGCCCCAGACGAAATTTGTTCTCAAGAAAGCGCTGGAGCTGGACCTCCATGTAATTGTCTGCATCAATAAGATCGACCGGCCGGAAGCCCGCCCCAGTGAAGTGATTGATGAGGTTCTGGAGCTTCTCATGGATCTGGACGCCTCAGACGAGCAGCTGGACTGCCCCTTCCTCTACGCCTCTGCCAAAACCGGTCGTGCGGTCCTTGATCTGGCGGACACGCCGGAAGATATGGCGCCTCTTTTTGATACCATACTGAAATATATTCCCGCGCCGGAAGGGGATCCGGAGGCGGACACACAGGTTCTGATCAGCACCATTGACTACAATGATTATGTGGGCCGCATCGGTATTGGCAAGGTGGAGAGCGGTACCATTGCCGTGAACCAGGAGCTGACGCTTCTCAACCATCATGATCCGGACAAACGTCAGAAAGTAAAAATCAGCAAGCTCTATGAGTTTGACGGCCTGAATAAAATTGACGTAAAGGAAGCTTCCGTAGGTTCCATCGTGGCCATCTCCGGAATTTCCGAAATCCATATCGGGGATACTCTCTGCGGAGGAGACCATCCGGAGGCCATTCCCTTCCAGAAAATTTCCGAGCCCACCATCGCCATGAATTTTCTGGTAAACGACAGTCCGCTGGCCGGCCAGGAGGGAAAATATGTCACCTCCCGCCATCTCCGCGACCGTCTTTACCGGGAGCTGAACACAGACGTAAGTCTTCGCGTGGAGGACACAGATACTACGGAATGCTTCAAGGTGTCCGGCCGCGGGGAACTGCACCTCTCCGTTCTCATTGAAAATATGCGCCGGGAAGGCTATGAATTCGCAGTAAGCAAACCGGAAGTCCTGTACAAAACAGACGAGCGGGGAAGAAAGCTGGAACCCATGGAAATTGCCTATGTAGATGTCCCGGAAGAATTTTCCGGCACAATCATCCAGAAGCTCAGCGAGCGAAAGGGCGAACTCCAGGGGATGAGCACCGCCAGCGACGGCTCCGTCCGTCTGGAATTCCACATTCCCTCCAGAGGTCTGATCGGCTTCCGCGGAGATTTCCTGACCTCCACCAAGGGAACCGGCGTTCTGAATACCATTTTCGACGGATATTCTCCATACAAGGGCGATTTCCAGTACCGCAAGCAGGGTTCCCTGATCGCCTTCGAGCCGGGCGAGACCGTTACCTACGGCCTGTTTTCCGCCCAGGAGCGGGGAATTCTTTTCGTCGGACCCGGGGAAAAGGTTTACAGCGGCATGGTGGTCGGCCAGAACGGAAAAGCTGAGGACATCGAACTGAATGTATGTAAAACCAAACACCTGACCAATACCCGTTCCTCCTCTGCAGACGAGGCTCTGAAACTGACGCCTCCCAAAATCCTCAGCCTGGAGCAGGCCATTGAATTTATCGATACCGACGAGCTTCTGGAAGTCACCCCCAAGAGCCTGCGCATCCGGAAACGGATTCTGGATTCCAGAGAACGAAAAAGGGCTTCCTTCCGGAAATAAACCTTCCCGCTGTGCACGGAAAACACCCTCCGTTTACACATCTGCGGCGCTGCCGTGCAGACAGGTTCCTGTCTCTCTGAATGACAGGAACCTGTCTATTTTTTGTCAATCC
>JAJQBI010000029.1 GCA_021203365.1 Clostridiales bacterium | reverse complement strand
ACCGTCTTCAGGGCGAAGATAATGGCGGATACACCCAGGAGAATGGGAATCAGGAAAAGGATTCTTTTTATAATATATCGGAACATATATTTTCTCCATTCATCATATGACTTTGGGCACTGCGGGGGAGTCCCCGCAGTGCCCGAACCCTGTAGTTGCAAACAAAAGGAAAAACGTCTTATTTATAAAGTGTGGTCGCGTCGATATAGCCTCGCTCAATACTTCCGTATCCCTTCAGATCATTGCTGATTACAGAAGCCTGCATCTCAGAGTACAGATTGGAAACAATCATGTCATCCTTCAGGATATTCTGAAGCTCATCCGCTTTTTCTTTCGCGGTTTCCTCATCGGAGGCCTCAATGATCTCTGTGATCAGTCCATCGATCTCATCGGTGGTCACCTTGGGACCGCCAACGATGGTTCCGCCTTCCACCTGCTCCTCCTGCATGAACACAAAGAGGGTGGGATATCTTCCGGCTGTGTATTCCCCAACCAGAATCAGGTCATAGTTTCCGCCGAAGGCATCCTCCACAAACTGAGCGGTGTCTACGGTGTTGATGGTCAGAGTAATGCCGACCTCACGGAGATTTTCCTGGATTACCGTGTACGCCGCAGTCAAATCCTGCATGCCTACCGCTGTCAGCTCAAGGCCATCCCCATAACCGGCCTCTTCCAGAAGGGCCTTGGCACCGTCAATATCTACCGCTCTCTCCTCCGCGGTGTACAGCTGGGTGTAATAGGGGCTGTCGGTGGTGAAATATCCCAGCGCATCCTCTCCGTATCCGGCGGTGCCCACCATATTCAGGGCGTCAAAATCCAGGGCCAGGTCAATGGCCTGCCGAACCAGAAGTTCAGAAGTGGCATGCTCGTCGGTCATGTTATACCACAGATGCATATTCTGACCAAAGTTGTAAATTACAGTCTGCACTGCGTCGCTGGCCGCATAAGCCGCCGCCTGCGTGATGGGCATGGCATAAGCTACATCAATATCTCCGGATTCCACCGCCATCTCACGGGCTGCTGCGTCACTGGTGAAGGTGAAGACGATATCTTTAAAATATCCCACATAATCTTCATTCCAGTAATCCTCATTTCTTGTAAGCGTAATGGACTGTCCGTTTTCCCATTCTACAAACTGGTATTTTCCGGAACCCATTAAAGGATTCTTAGCTGCCGCTTCCGGACCGCCCAGGGCTTCGATCTCCGCCTGAGAGACAAGACCAAAATCCGCCCAGGACAGCATTTCCACAAGATCCGGCGCAACTGTGGAGAATTCTATGGTCACTGTAAACTCATCATCCGCTACGGCGCCTTCGAAATACATACCAACCTCATTGGAAGGATTCAGCGCCATCCAGAGTTCCTCCACACAGTACACCACGTCGTCCGCAGTCAGAACTTCACCGTTGGTCAGAACCACATCGTCCCGGAGGGTAAAGGTGCAGTGTGTGTCATCCACCCACTCCCACTCAGTCGCTACATTGGGAAGGATTTCTCCGGTGTTGTAGTCCTTTACCACCAGCGTGTCAAAAAGAGCGTTGCTGATAATCAGGCCTTCGTTTTCCAGATTTGCAGCTCCGGCTCCCCAGATGGAAGAGGGCTCGGAAGCCAGTGCAATACGCAGGGTCTCATCGGATTCCACCGTGTTTGCCTCGTCCTCATTGGTGCCTTTCACCTCTGCGGAAGCGGGAACCGCCATGGAAACTGTCAGCGCGCAGGCCATTCCCAGCGCCAGCATTTTCTTAAGTTTCATGTGTTTTCCTCCTTATCATAGAAAATTTATAAACATCCAACCACATCCCCGGTGGATATTATACAAACTACAGGTATTTTACCGTCCGGTCTGGTCTACAGTCCGGCTGCTTTCAGTTATCCTCTCAGTACTTTTTTCATCATGGCCAGATGCCGCCGGGTCATCTCCACCGCCTGGCCGGAATTATGGTCCTCATACTCAGACACGATAAATCCGTTGTAATCCGACGCCTTGATCACAGGCATAATCTCCTCATAGGGAATGCTGGCCTCCACCAGATCCTCACTGAGATAATGGAATTTCCCATGCATATGGAAGCAGTAGGGCATGATCTCCTGCAGACCCTTCAATTCTTCCTTACAATCCCTCTTGAACTGCAGGAAATTAAACATTCCCTGAGCTGCGTCAAAAGCAGGCCCTGTGGCTCCCATCTCCGTGATCTTCGCCATAGTCTCCTCCTCGGTGGCATTGGCGTAGCGCATATCCCGCGCGGTTTCCAGGATCTCCACCGGCACACCGGCGGCAAGGGCTGCATCCCAGGCCGGCTTGTTGGGCTTTGTGGCAAACAGGCCGAAGTCCGGTACAAATCCAAGGTATTTGGAACCGGTCTTCTGGAAGGTCTCATAGTACTCCCGCATGATGGGGGTATAGGGAGTCTCCGGATTGTGAATCTCAATTCCAACCTTTACATTGTAGGCTTCTGCGTAGGGCGCCAGTCTGGCCATGGCCGCCGGACTCAGCAGGTACTGCTGACGGATGACGGTACATCCCATTTTATTTGCGCTTTTCACATCATTGATGGCCCGCTGGAGCATTTCATCCTCGGTCAGGTTCCGGTCTCCTCTTAAGCCCCGGTCCATGTTGGCGGAATAGCAGATGGGCGCAATGTCGTAGTAGGAAGACATGGCTTTGATCTCTCCAAGAAAAGCGTCGCTCACATAGGGGTAGGAGGGAACCATCTGGGTGGCCACAATCTCATAGCCTTCCGCTCCGATCTCCTTTGCCTTGCGGATACAGTCCTCCAGGGTCATCTCCCCACGGCAATATTCCTGTGTAAAACAATATAATGTAATTCCCAATTTAATATCGCTCATGATAACCCTCCTTTAAAAATCTGCCAGCGTAAGCTTTTTGCTTCCGCAGCCGTCAATGGGCATGTATTCCGTGTCACTGATGGGCATATAGGGAGAATGGAACATCAGCTTCATATCGATGTCGTGCTCCCCGGGGGCAAAACCGCCGTTCCGGAACACCTTAATGGTGGCCTCTTCCAGGATTCCCCACCACTCAGAAACCAGGTCGTGCATCTCGCTGATTCCAAACTCCTTGTCCCGCAGACAGAAGCGGATATCCTCCTGTGGGATTTCCTCCCCGTCAATCTTCACGCCCACCTCATCGATGACAGAGAGAAAATGTCCCCGATAGTAGCTGAGCCGGATGTTAAACTGGCATCCCATCTTTTTCCCGTTTACGAAGATGTTTTTCAGACTGTCGTCACAGACCACATCCACATAATTCACGCGCATTGCAAATGCCATTTTTTGTCTCCTCCTTTAAAATCTGATTTCTCTGTTTTCTCTTGCCGATCTGTAGATCGCGTCCAGAATTTTGGTCACGGTCAGGGCTTCCTCCGGCTTCACAAGAGGACTGGTCTGGTTCTCCACCGCTTCCAGCCACTGCCGACAGTCCAGGGTGCCCTCCGCGCCCCCGCCGCCGCCAAAGTAGGCGACTCCGCCCACCGGGGAGAGAACCTCCTCCATCAGCTGGCCGTTGCGGCCCCGGTTGTAGATCAGCTCATTTTTGCTGTGGCTCATGCCGGAACGAATCTCCGCGCCGGCCAAAGTTCCGCACAGAGTGGTGGACGCCTCTCTGGATTCCAGGATATTCAGAGCCCAGCTGGCCTCCAGTGCGATGGTGGCTCCGTTTTTCATCTTAATGAATCCAACCGCCGAATCCTCCACCTCAAAGGTCTCCGGATCCCAGGGTCCGAAAAGATTGCCCTCTGTAGCCTGCTCCAGACTTCCAAGCTTATAGAACACGGAACCGGAAACACTGTCCACGTCATAATTGTTCATGCACCACAGGGTGATGTCCAGGGCATGGGTTCCAATGTCAATCAGCGGCCCGCCTCCCTGAAGAGCCTTGTTGGGGAACACACCCCAGGTGGGAACGCCCCGGCGGCGCACCGCGTGAGCCTTTCCATAATAGATATCTCCCAGATCGCCTTTTTCGCAGGCTGCGTGAAGATTCTGCACTTCTTCGCGGAAGCGGTTCTGATATCCCACAGTAAAATTCATTCCGGAAGCCTTCCAGGCCTCCACCATTTTTTCCGCTTCCTCTACACTGTGGGACATGGGTTTTTCACAGTATACATGCTTTCCGGCCTCAAAAGCCGCGATGGTAATCTCGCTGTGAGAAACGTTGGGGGTACAAACATGGACCACCTGTACCTCCGGATTGGCCAGCAAATCCCGGTAATCCGTGTAAACCTTCGCGTTTTCCACGCCAAATTCTTCTGCAGCCTTCTGCGCCCGTTCCTCAATAATGTCGCAGAACGCCACCATCTCACACAGATCGGAATTTTCCTTCAGTGCTGGAAAATGCTTCTGGTTGGCAATGCCTCCGCATCCCACAATTCCGATTTTCAGTTTCGCCATAACTTACCTCTCCTTTGCTGTTTTTTCTTGTCTGTTGATGGTTCTATTCTAACGAATTCTTCCCAACTCCGCGTTTCAGTCTCTGCTGTAAATCACCTTTATTTTTCATCCCACAATTCCAGGCAACAAAAAAGGTCAAAATGCCAAACGCAATTTTGACCTTTTCGGACCAGATTTTTTACTTCTTTTTCAGACTTACAAACAGAATCTCATTTGCCGGCAGCCGCAGGCGAAAACTCAGCTCTCCATTTACTGCCTCTTTTCTTCGGATCTGCATCATAGGCTCACAGACTCTTCGAAAATACCGGATATCCTCCCTGATAAGTTTTTTTTCATATTCCGTTTCAGCCCACAGGTTCAGCACACTTCCCTGCTTCTCATTGACACGGTAAAACCGAAACTGCCAGATTCCGTCCTCCACGTCCGTAAACCTGAAAAACAATGGCAGTGGATCTGTATCCTCATAATACTTATCCAGATTTTTCTTCTCAATCGCATCTTCCTGAGTACTGAAATAATTGTAATTCAGTTCCTTGCAGTTATGACAGAGAATTCCCCAGGTATTGGGTTCCTCCTTTGTAATCAGCCAGTTTTCTCCCCTTCTGATAAAGCGGGAACCACAGCGATTCAAAAAGCTGAATGCAAAACCGGCCGGCTTGAGAATACCATCCTTGCTGATAAGTCCCTTTCCCCCGTACAGGAGCCGATTGGTGTCATAATATTCAGAGATCCGGTCGCTTCCGAGAAAATATCCCATCACCTCCACATCTCCATACAGATCAATACAGTTCTTCAAAATATAGGCGCCCTTGTAGCAGGAATCCTGCAGCGCGTTCCGATCAGAAATAGAGAAATTCCATTCGGTGATCCACAGCCGGACATCCCCCCATCCGCATTCCTGCAGCAGCTTCCTCGTAATATCCAGTCCATGCTTTATATAATTGACGTCCATACATCTGCGGGCGAAAATTTCTTCCCCGGATTTCTGTATAGAATAAGGATAGCTGATCACAGAAACAAAATCCGGTCTTACCGTCTTCTGACTCCATCTTCTGTAAAAATCCTGCATGTATGGATAGATTAAATCTGACTGAAGGTAAGTGCTCATCCCACAGCCGCCCACCAGACTGTCCGGACTGTAACGCTTTACAATCCGGTATGTACTCTCAAATAAACGAAAATATTCTTCCGGATGATAACATCCCTTCCATGCGTAATCCTCCTCCCACCAAAGCTCAAACCTCCATTCACTCACTGTCTTCTGGGAGTATCGCTGTATAAGATTGCTCATAAACGCTTCCAGCAGCTGTTCCCATTTTAAAATGGAATCCGTGGATTCCTTTACCTCATAAATTATCTCCTCCGTTGAGCTCTTCTGGAGCCGCTGAGGTTTGGAGGCCAGCTCTATGTGAAGCTTAAATCCCTCATCCACCAGAAAATCCATCACCTTATTCAGGCGGGAAAAATTATATTCCCCATCCTCGTCGTTCACATCGATAAACATGGCTCTGGTGAATGGACTCCAGAAACGGGCATACTCAAATCCAAAGGCGGTTTTCATAAGAAGCAGGTGCTCCTGCACCTCGGATTTTGTCAGATCCTCCGCAGCGCCCACATTGATCAGCTTGTTCCAGAAAAAGGACGTGGGAGTTCCCTCCTCTCTGGCAGAAATGATCTGGATATCCTCCTCCGGCACGGCCGGAGCCTGCTCCTCCTCCCCGAAGATCTCCTCCAGCTGCCGGCGGAGCTTCCCGGCGTCCTGTTCGTTTTTTTCCTCCTTTTCCCTGGAATAGCGCTTTCTCATGGCAGTGGGAGTATCCCCGTATTCCTTTTTAAAAGCCTTATTAAAAGCGGTTGTATTGGAAAAACCATTGTCGTAAGCGATCATGGTAATGGGATTTTCCGTATAAATCAGCTCCTCCACCGAGTGCTGCAGGCGGATTTTGTTTACATAGTCGGCAAAATTCATTCCATAATTGCTTTTGAAAAAGCGGGACAGATAGCCCACGGACAGAAACAGATTCTCAGACAGCTCCTTTATGTTGATGGGCTGTCTGTAATTAGCGTAAACATACTGATTGATCCTGCGGATACGCTCCTCATACTTTTCCGTTCCCTCCTTCAGATCCTGGCTGACCGTCCGGATCAGAAAAGCGGAAGACAGAAGGTCCTGAATCTGACTGCACACCGCATCGAACGCAAACCGGGGCTTTCCCCTCTCCATCTCCAGATACTCCTTTAAGAGCCCGCAAACCAGCCTGCGCAGATTCTCATGGCTTTTGGAAGATTCCCGGGTAGAATCGCAGAAGAACATCACATTGGGGCTTCCAAGGGTTTCACAAAAGACAGAATAGGATAGCAGAAGCCGTACATACAATACCTTCTCCCCGCGAATCTGATATTTCTTCCCCGCATTTATCAGTAAGATGTCTTCCTCCCGCATAAGACTCTTCTGAGTATCCTGAATCACGGTGATTTCCCCTTCAAATAAATAGAGCAGCTCCACATCCTGTGAAAAACATTCCCGGCTTTCCACCTGGTTTATAATCTGAATTCTTATATTTTCTTTTCTTGTATTTCCTGCCATCTTCGGTCTGTGCACCTCCATAAAACCTGTACCGTTCCACCCAAAAGCAGAAGACTCTGCAATTAAATACACAAAGTATAGCACAAAAAAACATAAAATGGAACCGGAAGAAAAAACCTGGCAACAGACCTTTGAAGTCAGAAAACATGCTTCGCATGTTGCAGAAGGATTTTGGGTAACATCCTGTCTCCGAAGACTTCAAATTTCATAAAGGCCGCCCTTTCAGACTATATTCGTAAACAAAAGACTTGTTTTCAGATCCATCCTGAAACGGTTTTGATGCGACCAGCTGGAAGCCTCGCTTATCGTAAAACTGATAGGACGCAAGCGTATTGGTGAACAGTCGGACTGTATCAGCTTTGTCTGCCTGCGCTTTGCTCAAAAACTGCTTGAGCAGCGCAGTACCGAGGCCCTTCCTGTAAGCCGCCATAGAGCATAATGCAACAAGTTCCAAATCACATTTTCCAAAAGACTTCTCGTCCCTTTCCTGAAGCTGAGCAAAGAATCCATCAAACTGAGTTTTGAAGGCATCTGACAATTTGTACATCTTCAAATAGAACTTGAAAAACATTCTGCACCAGACGCCGTAGTGCTTCTTTGTCGCATAAGTATTGGCAAGCTTCTTGTCAAACTCCGGGCTGTATTTTCCGCAGATGAATCCAACAACCTTTTTACCGTCGTTCTCTGCGACAAGAGTAAAATTGCACTTCTCCAACAGCACCTGAATATACTCTTGCAGGAAGAGCCTGTCTTCCTTGCTAATGGGACAGGTGAAGAAGCTCTCATAAAGGCAGGTGGTGCAGTCAGCAAGATCCGCTTCCTGATACGGGTGAACATAAAACAATTCACGAGTGTTCATTTATCTTTCCTCCATTCCGGAATCAGTACGAAGGCTGTCCCATGTGGTCGTGGGAACGCCAGCCTTTTCACGCAGTTCTTCAAAACCCGCGTCAAGATACTTCATTTCTTCTACGGCGTGCATAGCATGGTCGCTGACCGAAAGCCGGCCGATGGGTGTTTTATATATGACAAAGAATATCGCCGCCATAATGGGGCGCTTTAACCCTGAAAACCACTTTTCGTCCCCGGAAGGAAGAATGGGAAATCCGAGCTTTTGCAATACACGGTAGCCTTCCAAATCCGCATCCAGAATGGCTTTTCTTAGCCTGTGTGTCGTTTTCGACAGATGACCGCCTGTAATATAGCAGACGTAGCACATGGGCAGAACACAAGCGGCGTGACATTTCAGCCAGGCATCCATCTGGTTCTCCCAGGTCAGGCGGTAGCCCGTTCCCGCAAAGGCCGTATTCAATTTCTTCTGAAATGCTTGCGACAGGGGTGCATCACACCCGCCTACCGTCATGCCGACACCTGCATGGATGCTGATCACTGTTCCGTTTTCCCGCCGCCCGGCAGTTCCCTGAAAGCCGAAGGCAATTTCTTTCTCCACGGGACACTTTGTCATCGCTAATCGTGCGGTTTCCTGCGCCGTCATATTGTTGCCCACAAACACGATATGCGGGCTTGCGTTCTCTGCGATGATCGGAACAACTTCGGGGAGCTGCGATGCCTGCATGACAACAAAAATCAGGTCGTACTGATCGCTCGGTTCCAATGAGTCAATCGTTTTTAGGCGGTCAACCGTCGTTTTTCGCTGCACATAGTGGCGGATCACCAGACCATTGCTGTCAATGGTTTCCTTCCACCTCCCACGCGCCAGAAGGGTAATGTCATTCTTTTTGCAAAGCATATGAGCAAGCTCACACCCGATGACTCCCGCCCCATAAATCAGAATTTTCATACTGCCCTCCCTCTCTGTAAGTGGATTCATTCACCTGTCAATATGCCGCAGCAGGCTTCAACCTTGCTTACCCATTTTTGCGGATAGCAGACCAGCAATTCTTCATGCTGCAAGTCATGGCGGATAACATCCGGGTCAGCAAAGTGCTGCCGGTAGCGTGCTTCGTATTGTTCGCCCATCTTTGTTGCGTAGAAGCAGTGGATGACTGTGCCATGAGCGCTGATTTGATCGTTCAGCGGCGTGACCAAATCAGAGTAAAATTGATTATAAATACTCTGCCGTTTCACAAAGGCCATCCGTTTCGTTCCCATGCCGAACATGGAAAGCATTTTGTCAAAATAGACGCGTTCCTCCGGAGGACGCTTTTCCACCCACCTGTTCATCCAGTTCGGCAGCTTGCCTTTTTGGAGCATGCCCTGAAGAATCGGAGCCATAAGATGCGCCTTGAAGTTCGCCGCAAGTGAACTGCTCTGGTCTAAGTCCGAGCTGCCAAGAATGCCATGGTCGATGTGTATTTTCCCACGCTGCACAAGCAGCCCCACAAAGGAGCCGCCCAGGGAGCAACCATAGGCGCAGCAGATTCTTCCGTCAAAGCGTTCCTGTATATATGCCTCTGTTTTTTCGGTTTCCTCTGTCATGGAGTGGAAAACCGTGTCCTCCGTTTCGTCAAAACCGTCATAGGAAACGCAAACCACATAGAAACTCTGCTCCAGCAGAGGGATCACCTCACCGAAGGTAGCTTTCCAATGGCAGCAGGTACCCGGCAGCAACAGGATAACAGGCTTGTTTTTATCTCCGAATTCATAGGTTTTCATCGTCTCTCTCCAATAAAGCTATAAAAATCTCTGTGCAGCTGCCTCATTTCTTCCGGTGATTTCATGGCATGGCGGTACATGAACACATCGCCGAAATGACTTCTGAAAACCATTGTCAGACCGATCTTTAAGAGGAATTGCGGGCAAAGCCGCAGGAGATGAAATTTCGGCGGCGACAATATGGATTGCTTCGACAGCTCCCGAAAATTTGGCTTCAACTCACGGGCTGTCTGCGCCATAATGTCCTTATCCCTGTACACGTTCGCAGGGTCATCTGACCGGTAATAGGCGTCCGCGAGCGGCACTACCAGACCGAGATGGGAGATTTGCCAGTGGTGCATATCAGAGACGATCTGATACGGGATACCGCTTCTCTTAAAAATCTGTGTCAGTTCAGCTGTCCGTTCGCTCTGCTGCCCATCGATCTCGCCAAATGTCGTAGGCTGGATCAGGGAAGGAGTCAGTGCCGCATCCAGAATCCCGTCCTTAATACTCCCGCCCGCTCCTGGAAAGGCAGGGAGCTTGCAGCTCCTGAAGCCGTCGGCCTCTCGCATAGACAGAGACTTCATAACCGGCTTTGGAAAATAAAACAGCATACAGGCTGCCGATGACGCCCGCCCCATAGATCAGAATTCTCATATTTCCACTCCATACATTTTATGAAAACAGCAATCCACAGCTCAGCGCCAACGCAGCACAGGTGGGAATATACACAATAAAATGTACGATATGCGCCTTCTTGTTATAGCCGAACATCTGCGGCCCCACGATGCCCTTCGTCTCCGGGTAAAAATGCGGGAAGAAGTTGGAGCGGCAGAGTAAATACCAGTCAAAAAAGAAGATGTCGTAAATCTCCATCCCATAGAGCATGACGAGAAAGCGGGCGAAATATTTGAGCGGCCCGAAGCCATTCCTTGCGCCATCCCAAATGCCCAGAGCAAATGCACCGATGAACAGCAGCACAGCGAATACGACAATCGCCCAGCCGATGACATGCGCTCCCTTGAATCTCTCTTTCCTGTCCGGAATCACGGCCAGGTTTTCTTTCGGCGCGGAGGAGAAAAGCCGTTTGTCCTGAATAAAGCCGACTGCACCGTACAGCATGAGAAAATAGCCGAGCATAATCATGAGGATCGAAATAATCGTTATTACCATTGCATTTTCCCTCCTAACCAGATTTTCCCGAACTCTCAACCATTCCAAATACAGATTCATGCATTGCCCTGTAATCCTCCACACAATGTATTCTTTGTAAAGCACAAAAGCCCTAGCCTTCTCTTGCTTATTTTCTTCCCACCAGCATACGGGAATTGTCAAGCATCATCATATTAGCGCGGCTTTCCGAGCCGAACACAAGCTCTGACATATTCACCAGACGCACATCCTGATAGCCCATATCACGCAGCTTTTGCGCAAATGCCTCCATATCGCCGTACATTTTCGGCTTCATGCAATCGTTGATGGCGAATACACCGCCCTTTTTCAAAACACGCAGGCTCTCCAGAATCAGCTCATGCACATCTGACCCCATAACGTTATGGTACACATAATTGCTGATTAAGGCGTCAAAGGTTTCGTCCGCAAAATCGAGTTTGTTTGCGTCTCCCTTTTGGAAAGTACACTGCGAAGCAACGCCCTCAGAAGCGGCATTTTTCTCGCATAACTGCTTGCTGTAATCCCACATAGCGCCCCAGTAATCAATTCCGACCACCTTTGTCTGTGGCCATGTCAGGGCGGCACGAATACTTAACGGGCCAGAACCACAGCCAACCTCCAGCAACGTTCCGTTTCCGTCATAGTCCAATAGCGAGAGCATGGTCTGATGCCCATTCTCCATCATTCCGCCGCCGCCAAAAGCATACTGCCTGCGTATCCATTCTATCCAGCCGATAAAGGCGATCAATGCGATCAGAACAACAATAAAGATGACACCAAGAGCAGTCATATGGAAAACCGCAAACGACAAAACGGCAAGGATCAATGCCGCAAGCACAAAGCCGCCCATCATGTAAAATACGGGATGCGACATCCACGTTCCGTAATTC
>JAJQBI010000073.1 GCA_021203365.1 Clostridiales bacterium | reverse complement strand
CTGTAACATTTATGTAATGTAAGAGAAAAATATATTTAATAAATAAGAATCTGTCAAGTGATTTCTTCATTTTTTTGCCAATTTCTTCGATTTTTACGCGAAAATGAGAGCTTTTGAAAGATTTACGCGCCGGACGGGAGTTTTCAAGTATCTACACCCAAAACACAAGATATCGCGCTCATTTTCCGGATATTTCAAAACCGGAACAATATCTGGTATTTTTTTGCACAAAAAAGAGACATCCACTTAAAACAGCTGTCTTTCCCGTCGTCTTCCCCTTCACGGCGAAAGCTGATTTCCTGTGTGTCCCCTTATTTACGCTTCTTTCTTATGAAAAAAAATTGTCTTCTCCCCGATACGGCCGCTCCCTGCGCCGCTTTATACGTATATTATAGTCATATCCGGCCTTTCCGTCAAGCCTTTTCGTGTGACGACATTCGACGGCGCTTTTACACGCCGCCGAAACGTTATCGCAAATCAGAAAATAAAGCTCACCACCATGACGATCAGTGCGGCAAAGCCGCCCACCGCCATGGCAAGTGTACCCAGGCAGCCAAGACAGCAGCCTCTGTTCGGTCCCCTTCCCCAGCCTCTTCGGGGAGGCGGTGGTCCCATGGGTCCTCTGCCGGGTCCTCCCATTCCGCCCATTCCAGGTCCACCCATTCCGGGTCCGCCCATTCCGCGTCCACCGCCAGGGCCTCCTCCGGGTCCTCTTCCAGGTCCTCCTCCAGGTCCTCCGGGCATAAAATCACCTCCTTTCCATTTCCTCATATTATTTCAATATCCCGGGAACATGATCTGAAACACTTATCTTCCATTCAGAAGCTCTGTGTCGGCCATTTATACTCCTTTATAAAGGAAAGGCCACAGCCGCCTCCATCCCCGGATTCCAGCTGAACCAGATATCCTTCTCCGTTTTCCAGATGCCAGCCATAGAACGAACGCCGGACATCCGCAAGGGATTCCATAAGATTCATAATCGTCCCGCCGTGAATCACAAAGGCCGCCCGGGCAATCTCTCTCTGTCTGCACACCTCCACGCCTCTGGCAAACCCTTCCAGATTTCGGCTGCGGAATTCCTCCCGGCTCTCTCCGCCCGGAAAGGGCAGCGTGCCGTCGCTGTCAATCCAGCGCTGATAATCGGGATCCCCGGACAGTTCCAGGTAATTTCTGTTTTCGAACCGGCCGAAATTACACTCCGAAAGATCCGGAAGAATATAGGGCTCCTTTCCGGGAAAGAGCACAGACGCGGTTTCCAGGCACCGTTTCATCGGACTGGAAAAAACCATTTCCGGACATGGATAGTCAAATCCTCCAAGTCTTTCATATTCTTCGGGACACAGAGACTCGTCCGTAATTCCAATATAACGGTGAAGCCGGTTCCCGGGTGTCTGACCGTGACGGATCAGCCACAGCCTCAGCATTTTTCCCCCTTAATTACCATTCCAATGCCGCATACCACACGGGTCACCCTGGCGCTGCAGCCGGCAAGCTCTGTACATACTCTTCCAACTGCCTCCCGGTATTCCCGGTCAAAAGCATCCACAGGAACCACTCCGTACCCTACCTCCTGAGAAACCAGAATCAGGTCTGGATTTTCCTGAAAAAGTCTTTTGGAAAAGTCTGAGAGCTCCTTTCCCTCCAGGAGACATCTGCGGACGTATTCCTGAAAATCCAGAACGCCCTCCGCCGCAAAAAGCTCCTCCTCCGTCAGCTCTGTTCCCTTTTTCCATTTTATTTCCGGATATTTTTCTCTCGCGTAGCTTTCCTTTCCCTGGAAAGCACCGCCAATAATCATTTCCATCGAGATACCTCCTGCCGCAGTTCTAAATAACAGCTGTACAGACAGACAGAGTCAGAGCCATAACAAGCTCACACAGGCAGAGAAAAAAGCCTGACAGATCCCCCGTCGTCCCGCCGAAGTATTTCATCGTCATGTGACGATAATATACAAAAACAAGCAGCGCTGCGATAAACGCCGCGATTCCCCGTGGAGGTGAAATCCACACCATTCCCGCCAGAAGAAGCACCAGATACAGAATCAGCACATTTCTCACCACAGTCTGGGAAGCATTCCTGGAAAATTCCGCCACAGTGCCGTCCTCCCGGGCCTTTGGAATACTCACCACGCCGATCCCGGAGAAACTTCTGGAAACCATAAATCCCAGCGACAGCACTCCAAGGCTTTTCCAGTCATAAAGAAGCTGCGTCCACGCACCATAATAAAGGACAAAAAACGTTCCCGCCGTGATGACCGCAAAAGCCCCCGCGTTGGAATCCTTCAGGATCTCAAGACGCTTCTTTCTCTCCTGCCAGGAGCTGAGAGCATCTGCCGTATCCAGAAGACCATCCAGATGTATCCCCCCCGTAACCAGCACCGGGATCGCCGTGAGAACAGCCGCCACAAATCCGCGCTGAAACTCAAGCCTGACTCCGGCCCAGGCCGCCAGCAGGGTCAGAGCTCCCACCGCCGTGCCGATCAGAGGGAAAAAGCAGAACATATACTTCATGTTTTCCCTGGTCCAGTCCACCTGAGGCACAGGAATCTTGGAAAACATGGCAAAAGCGGCCTTAAAGCTGTTCCAAAGGCTCTTCATTCGCTCTGCCCCCTTTAAGAATTAAAGGAATTCCATAAACCACTTCCGCTACCTCATCCGCGATTCTTGCAAGCTTCTGATTGATATGGCCCAGAACCTCCTGGTATCTGACTGTCTCCCTCTCATACAGACAGCCGTCGGAGGAAATCTCGTTTGTAACAATCACCATATCCCTCACCTGGGACCGTAGCTGTCGGATTCCCTCCAGGATTTCCTCCTCTGCCCGCTCTCCGGCCCCGCCTTCCATGAACATTTCATTGGCCACAAGATTGGACATGCATTCCAGAAGAACCGTACAGTCCCTGGGAAGATACAGCTCGTCCAGATGCGTATAGCACTCGACAGTCTCAAAGTCCTTCCCCCATCGCATTCTGCGGTGACGGTCCACCCGGTGGCGGCTTTCCAGATCATAGGGATACATGGTGGCCACGTAGATTCTTCTCTTCGCCGGAAACAAAACCGCCCGCTCCTCCGCGTAAGCCGATTTTCCGCTTCCGCTCCCTCCTGTCACAAGAATCAGCATACTATTTTAACTCCTCGTACTGTTCCACATGAATTTCATCAAAAGTGTCCATTGAATGGTAAACCGCGGACGCCATGTCCAGAAGAGGAAACAGCGTCACCGCCCCGGTTCCCTCCCCAAGGCACATCCCGGCACGAATGGGCGCTTCCTTTCCCATATGGGAAAGAATCTTCCCGGCGGCCGGCTCTCTGGAGACATGAGAAGCCAGGAGATACTCTCCCGCCATCGGGCAGAGTCTTACGGCTGTCAGAGCGGCTGCGCAGGAAATAAATCCGTCCAGCACTACAGGAATTCCAAGAGCTGCACCGCCAATGCAGACGCCCGCCATACCGGCGATGTCAAAGCCGCCCACCTTGGACAGGACATCCAGGGCATCCTCCGGGTTCGGCTGATTGACCTGAATCGCCCTGTGGATCGCGTTGATCTTGCGGGCCAGGCCTTCGCTGGAAAGCCCGGCTCCCCGGCCGGTCATCTCCTCCACAGGCTCCCCCATAAGCACAGAGGCTACCGCGCTGCTGGTGGTGGTGTTTCCGATTCCCATCTCCCCGGTGGCAAAAATCCTGTAGCCCTTTTCCTTCAGCTCCACCGCCATGGAAATCCCGGCTTCAATGGCCTTTACGGCCTGCTCCCGGCTCATGGCCGGTCCTTTTGTCATATTCGCCGTACCACAGGCCACCTTCAGATCCGTACGGACTTTTGTATCTCTTGCCATGCCCACATCCACCGGGAAGACGTCCGTTCCGCACTGGCGGCTCATAATACAGGACGTGGTGCTGCCCACAAGGAAATTTTCCGCCACTATGGCGGTCACTTCCTGTCCGGTCTGAGTCACGCCCTCCTCCACAACGCCGTTGTCCGCGCACATGACAATCAGGGCTTTCCTGGAAATATCCGCATCTGCGCTCCTCTGAATTCCGGCAATGCGAATCAGCATGGTCTCCAGATCTCCAAGAGAATGCAGCGGCTTGGCAATGGTGTCCCATCGCTTCTGCGCCTCCTTCATGGCTTTCTCATCCAGGGGCTGAATCTGCTCCCGCGCTTCCACAAATGTCATTTGTTTTTCCTCCTTCTCTCACCTGTAAAAACAAAGAATTTACTGAAAATGTAATTTAAAACCAGGACAAGAACCTGGGTAAACAGCTTTCCCGTCATATCCGCAAGTCCCAGAACACTTACCAGAAGCCAGACGCCCACCAGCTCCACCGCCATGGTAAAGGCCCGGGCACCGATAAATTTACAGAAGGGGCGAATGTGATCTGCCAGGGTCTCACAGTGATCCCGGAACACAAACCTGGAATTCACAATATAGGCAAATAGTATTGCAGCGATAATGGAAATCAGGTTGGCCGCCGTAAGGCCCACCTGAACCAGACGGAGAAAATAAAAACAGACCAGATTTACAAGTGTGGTGCATCCGCCGAAAAATACATAGCGGACCGCATCATTCTCATATATTTTTCGAATCGTATTTTTCAAGAATTTCCTCTTTTCCTGAGAACTGAGTCTGATGATCGGCCGCCTTTTCCGAAGATTCCCTCCGGTTTCCTCCAAGCACTCTGGAGACAATGTAGCGGGGCCTGCTTTTTACTTCTTCAAAAATCCTGGCAATATAATAGCCGATCACTCCCAGGCTCATCATCACGGAGCTTCCGATAAAAAGAAGCACAATCAGAATTGTGGTGTATCCTTCCACCGCATGGCCGGAAAAATACTGAATCAGTGAATAGACAGTCAGAATAAGGGACAAAACTAAACAGACCGTGCCTCCAATGGTTACAAACTGCAGCGGAACCGTGGTAAACGACACAATATTGGTAAAAGCGTATCCGAAAAGAGAACGCACGGACCATTTGGACTGCCCGGTCTCCCGGGCCTGCACCTCAAAAGGAACCTTCACCGTACGATAACCCACCCAGGAGGAGGCCGCACGGAAAAACATATTCCGCTCCGGCATGGACAGAATGCTCTGCACCGCTTTTTGATCCAGCAGCTTAAAGTCGGAGGAGTTCTTCATATCCACTCCCACTGCCCTGGACATCAGGCGATAAAACAGACCTGCACCTCTTTTATGGAAGAGGCTTTCCTCTCCCCGGTCCTCCTTCACACCTTCCACAATCTCATAGCCCTCTTCCCAGAGTCTGAACATCTCAGGAAGGAGCTCCGGCGGGTGCTGGAGATCACAGTCCATCACAGCCACCGCTTCTCCGCATGCTTTGGCCAGGCCGGCAATGATTGCCGCTTCCTTTCCGAAGTTCCTGGAAAAACAGAGACCGGTCACGCGGCTGTCCAGGGAGGCCTCTCTCCCAATCTGCTCCCACGTCTGATCTGTGGAACCGTCATCCACAAAAACAATCTCCCAGGAAATGCCAGCGCTTCCAAGAATTTCGCGCAGCACGCCAACCGTCCTCGAAATCATCGGCTCTTCATTAAAGGCTGGTATGACTACGGACAGCCTGCACATTCCTTCATCCCTTTCTTAAATACCCGAAAATCCCCCATTGCCTTAAGGCCAATCCTCAGGATCCGTGGAATATTCATGGAATTCGTGCCGGCATGTCTTGGTCTAAAGGTAATTTTCCGGAAGGTAATCCTCTCATTATAAAAGGAAAAATAGGTCGTAAGCATAATATTGGGTATATTATAATCCGGGGGCAGCCGGTAAAGATATTTCGCCACGGCATCCGCCCGCATCAGACGAAAAGGTGCGTTGGCGTCCGGAACCCTCACCCCGAAATAAAGCTGCAGCAGCAGGCACACCATTTTTTCCACAAGGACTCTGGATCTTCCGTCCTCCCGGCCTTCCCGCCAGCCGAAAATTCCCTGATATTTCCTTCGGTTTTTCCAGAACAGGGGAAACTCCTGGGGGGCCGTCTGCCCGTCCGAGTCGGTCTGAAAGATATAATCCGCCTGATGGCGGATGGCGTAATCGTAAAGAGCAATCACCTTAGGGCCATGCTGCCTCTCCGTGTCAGATAGGATCTCCAGCGCGGGATAATCCTTCTGCAGCCGAAGGAGAATCTCATGGGTAGAATCCGTGCTTCCGCTGTCCGCAATCACCAGCCGGGAATTCCGGCTTTTCCCCTCCAGGAGGGGATACCATTCCTGTACCGTCCCCTCAATATTCGCCTCCTCGTTATACGCGGGCATAACAATATATAATATATCCATTTTTTCCTTTCTTTTATCTGAACAATGGAAACATTTTTATAACATTATATCATACCCCTTTTTTTATGTCCATGCGCAGAACAAAAAAACACGGTGTTTTCACACCGTGTTTTTTAGAGCAGTTAAAGCGATAAAAAACCTCCTGGCCTTATACAGAATTTATTCTTCCGCGGAATACAGCGCAATCAGCTTGTTCAGATATGCGTATCTTTCCTTCGCCTCGGACTCGTTCTTCGCGAACAGTCTGGCTGCCTTCTCCGGATTCTGACGTTTCAGAGAATTGTAACGAACCTCGCCGTCCAGGAATGCCTGATAATCATCCATATTCGGAGCCTTGGAATCCAGGGTAAAGGCGTTCTTGCCCTCTGCCTTCGCAGCCGGGTTGTAACGGAAGTTGTGCCAGTATCCACACTTCACAGCCAGCTCTTCCTCGGTCTGAGCCTTTGCCATACCCTTCTTAATACCATGGTTAATGCAGGGCGCATAGGCTATGATCAGAGACGGACCCGGATAAGCTTCCGCTTCCGCCAGAGCCTTCACAGTCTGGTTGAAGTCAGCACCCATGGAAATCTGAGCCACATATACATAGCCATAGCTCATGGCGATGGATGCCATATCCTTCTTCTTTGTCTCCTTGCCGCCGGCTGCAAACTGTGCAATTGCGCCGGTAGGCGTGGATTTGGAGGACTGTCCGCCTGTGTTGGAGTAAACCTCCGTATCAAATACCATAATATTCACGTCGCGTCCGCTGGCAAGTACATGGTCTACACCGCCGAAGCCGATATCATAGGCCCATCCGTCACCACCGAAGATCCACTGGGATTTCTTCGCCAGGAAATCCTTCTGGGCGAGGATCTCTTTTGCCTTATCGCATCCACAGGCCTCCAGGGCCGCAATCAGCTTATCCGTAGCGGCTCCGTTTGTGGCGCCGGAAGCAAATGTATCCAGCCATTCCTGCCCGGCAGCCTTCACATCCTCATTGGATCCGTTCTCAACAAGGTCGGTAACCTTTGTCTTCAGGCCGTCCCGGATGGCTTTCTGGGCGAGAAGCATACCATAACCAAATTCAGCGTTGTCCTCAAACAGAGAGTTGGACCATGCCGGGCCCTGTCCCTTTGCGTTCACCGTATAAGGAGTGGACGGGGAGGAGTTGCCCCAGATGGAGGAGCAGCCTGTGGCGTTGGCAATGTACATTCTGTCGCCAAACAGCTGGGTGATCAGCTTGGCATAAGGAGTCTCGCCGCAGCCCGCGCAGGCGCCGGAGAACTCAAGCAGCGGCTGCTTGAACTGGCTTCCCTTTACAGTAGCTTCCTTGAACTTCGCCACAACGTCTTCCTTCACCGGAAGCTTCACGCCGTAATCGAAATACTTCTGAGAGCCTGCGTTTTCTTCCAGACTCTTCATAACCAGAGCCTTCGCACCCTTCTTGCCCGGGCATACGTTGGCACAGGAGCCGCAGCCTGTACAGTCAAGAGCGGAAACCGTCATGGTAAATTTGTACTCTTTCATTCCGGTAAGAGGCAGTGTCTGAATGCCTTCCGGAGCGTTGGCCGCTTCCTCTTCTGTCAGAGCCACCGGGCGGATGACCGCATGGGGGCATACATAGGAGCAGCGGTTACACTGGATACAGTTCTCCGGCTGCCATACCGGAACATTCACTGCGATACCGCGCTTCTCATAGGCAGCTGCGCCGGAGGGCGTGGTGCCGTCCACATAATCCCTGAACGCGGAAACCGGCAGGTTATTTCCTTCCTGTGCGTTTACCTTACTCTGTACCGTGTTGACAAATTTCACAACATCCTCGCGTCCCTCGTCCGCGTGAGCCATGAACAGGCCCTCATCCTGTGCGTCCTTCCAGCTCTCGGGAACCTGGATCTCAACGACCTGCTTCGCGCCGGCGTCGATGGCCGCCCAGTTCTTCTGAACCACGTCATCACCCTTACGTCCATAGGTAGCCTTGGCGGCAGCCTTCATAAGGTCGATTGCCTGATCCTCAGGAATAATTCCTGTCAGCTTGAAGAATGCAGACTGAAGGATGGTGTTGATACGGGTGGGTCCCATGCCGGTCTCAATACCGATCTTCACACCGTCGATGGTGTAGAATCTGATATTATGATTGGCAATAAAAGCCTTTACCTGGCCAGGAAGATGGCTCTCAAGGCCTTCCATATCCCAGGCGCAGTTCAGAAGGAAGGTTCCTCCATCCACCAGCTCCTGTACCATGTTGTACTTGTTGATATAGGACGGGTTGTGACATGCCACGAAGTCCGCCTTATGAATCAGATAGGTAGACTTGATGGGCTTCTTTCCAAAACGAAGGTGAGACATGGTCACACCGCCGGATTTCTTGGAATCATAGTCAAAATAAGCCTGGGCATACATATCGGTGTTGTCGCCAATGATCTTGATGGAGTTCTTGTTGGCTCCAACCGTACCATCCGCGCCAAGGCCCCAGAATTTACAGTTGGTGGTTCCCTCCGGAGTGGTCACCAGAGGTGCGCCGGTCTCAAGAGAGAGATTGGTCACATCGTCTACGATGCCGATGGTGAAATGCTTCTTCTCCGTGTTCTCATATACGGCCACGATCTGTGCAGGGGTGGTATCCTTGGATCCCAGTCCATAACGGCCGGTCAGGATCTCCACGCTGTCGAATTTGCTTCCCTTCAGAGCGGCTACCACATCCAGGTACAGCGGCTCACCCAGGGAGCCGGGCTCCTTGGTTCTGTCAAGGACGGAGATTACCTTTACAGTGTCCGGGATAGCGTCGATCAGAGCCTGCGCGCAGAATGGTCTGTAAAGGCGGACCTTCACAACGCCCACCTTCTGGCCTGCGGCGGTAAGGTAGTCGATGGTCTCCTCAATGGTATCGTTCACAGAACCCATGGCTACGATGATGTGCTCCGCATCCGGAGCTCCGTAATAATTGAAAAGCTTATAATCCGTTCCGATCTTCTCGTTTACCTTGTCCATATATTCCTGAACAACGGCGGGAAGAGCGTCATAATAGGGATTGCAGGACTCTCTCGCCTGGAAGAAGATATCCGGATTCTGAGCGGAGCCTCTCTGGCATGGATGATTGGGATTCAGGGCATTGTCACGGAAAGCCTGAATCGCGTCCATATCTGCCATATCCTTCAGATCCTCATAATCCCAGGTCTCGATCTTCTGGATCTCATGAGATGTACGGAAGCCGTCAAAGAAGTTGATAAATGGAACCTTGCCCTTGATGGCGGCCAGATGTGCCACCGGAGTCAGGTCCATAACCTCCTGTACGGAAGACTCGCAGAGCATCGCGCATCCGGTCTGACGACATGCCATAACGTCCGAGTGATCTCCAAAGATGTTCAGCGCGTGGGAAGCCACACAGCGGGCGGATACATTGATAACGCCCGGAAGCTGCTCACCGGCAATCTTATAAAGGTTGGGGATCATAAGAAGCAGACCCTGGGAAGCCGTATAGGTTGTAGTCAGAGCGCCCGCGGCCAGAGAGCCGTGCACCGCGCCTGCCGCGCCTGCTTCGGACTGCATTTCCGTAACCTGTACTTCCTGTCCGAAGATGTTCTTCCTTCCCTGAGTTGCCCACTCATCGGTTGCCTCCGCCATAACCGATGAAGGAGTAATGGGGTAAATCGCAGCGACATCCGAAAATGCGTAAGACGCATGAGCGGCTGCATGGTTACCATCCATGGTTTTCATCTTTCTTGCCATAGTTTCTTTTCCTCCTTAAAGGTGTGATGAAAAATTGATATTTCCAGAGCGCGTAAAGCTTAACGACACTTAATACGCTTCTAAAAATCTACCATTCGAGTATTATACCATAGAATTCACAAGATGTCCATTTTGTTTGGGCTTTTAATTGTATATTCTCACATACACTTTGCCGTCGGCCCCGTCCCGGAATGTGGGCCGGATTGTCTGTCCAGGCATGATTTCTGACAGAAAAAAGGCCCCAGAGAATACTTTCTGGAGCCTTTTTAATCTTAAACTTTCATCAGGACCATCCAAATCTGCCCTTTTCCGTTTTTTTCATATACAAAGAGAATTACTTGCCAAACAGAATCTGAACAGGTTCACGCATAGCCTCCTGCTCTTCCGGTGTGAAACCAAATTTTTCCTGATTTATTTTCATAATCGAGGATGTGAGCGGCTTATAGACACCGTACACAGAACCCGGGCCTCCCTGTGCAATACAGGGAATAAAGGAATGCATTCCATAGGTTTCACAGACACGGCGGACAACCTGATCGCAGTTTTCCTGTGTCCAGCCCTCAAAATCAACGGACGCATCCTCTATGCAGCCCATGAAGGATATCTTATCCCCGTATTTCTTTATCAGTTCAGCCACATTGTTGGTCTCCATGCATCCCTGGTAAACATTCACTCCCATCTCGATCATCTCAGGAACAAGAGTTGCGGCATAACTGTCCGAATGGTGAATCACATAATCCACGCCATGGCTCTTATAATAGCCATAGATTTCCTTATAGGGCTCCAGCAGAAACTCATCGAACATAGCCGGGCTCATAAACGTACTGTCATGGCTTCCCCAGTCATCATGATGGAACAGCAATTCCGGATGAAGCTTGTCACAGATCAGCTCAGCCAGCCTGAGCTCCCACTCCGTCAGACATTTGATCAGGTCATGCATCTCATCCTCATAATCCACATAATAATACAGTGCATTCACCATTCCGCAGAGATGATGCGTCTGCTCAAAAATTCCCGGAAATACAAAGGACGCCTTAAAAGCTTTTTCCGTATCAATATTATTATAGATTTCAATAAACTGATCCCACATCTCCTGAGGGAAATCCAGGGATGGTACCTTCACATAATCCTTCCAGTGTTCAATGTCTTTCACACATACCTTATCATCCGTATGTACCGGAAATGAGCCCGGCGTACCCTTGGGCCAGCTGTTTGTCACGCCCCAGAGATTCACCACATTTTCCTGTCCTTCCTGCGGCGTCGGATTCATGGCTACATACGGATGCACCTGAAGAGAGATCGCTTCATACTGATTCACGAAACGGTCCGGTTTTCCTCCTGGTTTCATACATTCGATCATATTCTGTTTTGCTGTTAACATAATTATTCCCTCCTGTTATATTTAGTGTTTTTAAGCTGTATACTCTTCCTGGAGTAAAAACACTGCTCTGACCGGTTTTATTCATGATTCATAATGACAGTCTGAGACATCCCCCGGATTTTCTGACCCTGTAAACAGCTCCATGGTTCAATTTTTTCACCTTCATACTTCACCTTTAAGTATTTTATCTTCATTTATTCTTATAAACTATGTTCAAACAGCACATTTTTACAGCGATATTTTTTCAAAAAATTGTGCAGTTATTCTGTTTTTTCCCTTTCACGGGGGAAATTTTTGGTGATATATATCCAAATGTTTTCGTAAACAAACCCGGAATGCTGTGTTATAATGATACAATGATTAAAGCGATAAAATGTATTTTGTCGCTGGGATTCCAGGATTTCCCCATGCTTTTTGCTCCCGGAATCCTGTATTGCAGACAGCAGATTTCCTTTTGGAGGTATAAGCTGATGAAATTAAGTATGTGGATGATCGCCAACCGTCTTTCATCTCTGGATATGGAACTGGAAATATCCGATAACGCACCTGCCATTCTGAACAGTGCACGCAGAGTTTACTCAACAAACTGCGTCCATGTTTACGAGGAGGATTCTGACGCAGTCTGCAATGGAGAGGGCGAAATCATCCGCATTCACAATATGAGCTCCGTCCAGGCATTTGAAATTATACAAAGTGTATTTGATTACTTCGAGGACTGGTCTGACCTCATTCTCGGCTACATCCGCCAGGGGAATTTTCAGGCTGTGGTGGACTCCTGCTGGCGTGTATTCCAGAACCCGCTGGCACTTTTTGACGCCAACAATAAGATTTTGGGCATCAGCTCCAAATATCCGGCAGATTCCCTGGATTCCGAATGGAGGCATCTGTATGAATACGGATATTCTTCTGTCCACGCGGTTCAGCAGCTGAGGCGGGAATTCACAAACCTCGACTTTGAGAAACACGGAACACAGCCCTTTGAACCAAGGAGCCACAGTCTGATATCCTACTCCGGCCTTTCTTATTGTCTTTATTTCAATGAGATTGCCTGCGGCCGCCTGACGCTTCTGTCCAAAGACCGCCCCCTCAACACCGGTGATTACCAGCTCCTGGAATACCTGGCTATCCAGCTGGAGCCGTCTCTTGGGCAGCGTTTTTACAAAAATGAGCTGAATACGGGCAATGTATTTTACAATATCCTGATGAATCGCCCCTACGACGACGATGAACTGATTTTACAGCTGGATTATCATCAGTGGACGAAGATGGACGTCTATAACATTGCTCTGATCAGGCTGTCCGGCGAAGAAGACACAAACAGCTATAAATATGAAATGAACATTCTTTTCCATAATGTCTCCCAACAATACCCGGACTGTGTTGTAATCCGGGACACACCAAATATTCTTATCCTGTCCAACCACGACCTGTCCAGGGATACTTTTTTTCAGTCCTCCCTGGAGAAACTGGCGGACAGAAATCCTGTCCGGATCGGATTCGCCCTTCCCTGCAGGGGTCTCAGGCAGGGCGGCTATCTGTACAGACAGGCGTTATCCGCCCTTTACTATGGAGAATTGTCCGCCCCTGATAAAACCTTCTGTTTTTTTTATGATTATGCCATGGATTATATGCTGGACTCTCACAGTATTGAGGAAAACTTTCATGCCTGTCTTCCGGCCATTGTGGATCTCTGGTCCTCCAGCCGGGATTATGGAAATGAACTGCTCCAGACGTTAAAATGTTATCTGGAATGCAGCTGTTCGGTCTCAAAGACTTCCGCAGCCATTTACACACACCGCAATACGATCCTGTATCGTCTGAAAAAGATTCAGGAGCTTCTGAAGGACGACCTGAACGACATCTACGTCCGGGATTACTGCGGACTGTCCATCCGGGTGCTGGAGCTGTACGAAAAAAAATCAAACAGCAAAACGATTTCCACTGATTATGAAAGTTTTTTAAAGAAGGAAAAATAATTCTTGCAAAATCTCCAGATTCCTGTACAATGAAGAACAGTTGAGCTGTAAAACCCAATTTTATGATACCAGGGTCAAGATGTCACGAATGGAACATTTATGTTCCAATTCATGACATCTTGACCCGCCCAAAACATGAGGAAGTAGCCATTTTGGCTAATATATTAGCCAAAATGAGCGGATTCCGAATGTTTTTGAGAATTCCGGGAGTGCAAAGCACAGAGGAATTCTCAGGTATCATAGAGGGGTCAAATACTTTTGACCCCAACATTATTTTATTTTTGTGAGGTACAGGAATGATTTCAGCAAATAATATTACCCTGCGCGTTGGAAAGAAAGCGCTGTTTGAGGATGTCAACATCAAATTTACCGAGGGAAACTGTTACGGCCTGATCGGCGCCAACGGCGCCGGGAAATCCACCTTTCTGCGGATCCTTTCCGGTCAGCTGGAGCCCACCAAGGGAACCGTCTCCGTCACTCCCGGCCAGCGCCTGTCCTTTTTGCAGCAGGATCATTTTAAATATGACGCATACACAGTTCTGGACACGGTCATTATGGGAAATTCCCGTCTCTATGAGATTATGAAAGAAAAGGACGCGATTTACGCCAAGGAGGATTTCACCGATGAGGACGGAATCCGCGCCAGCGAACTGGAAGGTGAATTCGCGGAAATGAACGGATGGGAGGCAGAATCCGATGCCGCCACATTGCTGAACGGTCTGGGGATCGACACAGACCTGCACTATGCGCTGATGGCCGACCTGACAGGAAGCCAGAAGGTAAAAATCCTTCTGGCCCAGGCTCTTTTCGGCAACCCGGACATCCTTCTTCTGGACGAGCCGGCCAACCATCTGGATCTCCCCGCCATCGAGTGGCTGGAGGAATTTCTGATCAATTTTGACAACACTGTGATCGTTGTCTCCCATGACCGTTATTTTCTGAATAAGGTATGTACACAGACCGCCGATATTGATTACGGAAAAATCCAGCTTTACGCCGGCAACTATGATTTCTGGTTTGAGTCCAGCCAGCTGCTGATCAAGCAGATGCGGGAGGCAAACAAGAAAAAGGAAGAGAAAATCAAAGAGCTTCAGGAATTTATTTCCCGTTTCAGCGCCAACGCCTCCAAATCCAGACAGGCCACTTCCAGAAAGCGCGCTCTGGAAAAGATCCAGCTGGATGAGATGAAGCCCTCCAGCCGCAAATATCCCTACATCGACTTCCGGCCCAACCGGGAGATTGGAAATGAGGTTCTCATGGTGGAAAACCTCTCCAAAACCATCGACGGCGTAAAGGTGCTGGACAACCTTACCTTTACCCTGGGACACGACGACAAGGTTGCCTTTGTCGGCGCCAACGAGCAGGCCATCACCACCTTTTTCAGAATTCTCATGGGTGAGATGGAGCCGGATGAGGGAACCTACAAGTGGGGGGTAACCACCTCACGGGCCTATTTCCCCAAGGATAATACCCGTGAGTTTGACAACGACCTTACCATCACAGACTGGCTGACACAGTACTCTGAGATCAAGGACGCCACTTATGTACGGGGCTTTCTCGGCCGCATGCTCTTCCCCGGTGAGGACGGAGTCAAGCACGTCCGGATTCTCTCCGGCGGAGAGAAGGTGCGCTGTATGCTCTCCAAAATGATGATCTCCGGCGCCAATGTTCTGATCCTGGACGAGCCGACCAACCATCTGGATATGGAGTCCATCACCGCATTAAACAACGGGCTGATCAAATTCCCCGGGGTAATGCTTTTCACCTCCCATGATCATCAGTTTGTACAGACCACGGCCAATCGTATTATGGAAATCCTTCCAAACGGAACTCTGGTTGACAAGATTACCACCTACGATGAATATCTGGCCAGCGATGAGATGGCGAAAAAACGCCACATCTACCAGATCACCGAAGCCGACGCAAGCGACAACTAAGCATAAAAAAACCAGCCATAGAGCTGGTTTTTTTATGCGATACTGCTGGACCGACAGGTCAAGCAGGTTCCTTCCCAGCCATAAGGCTGGTTTTTTTTTGCGATACTGCTGGACCGACAGGTCAAGCAGGTTCCTTCCCAGCCATAAGGCTGGTTTTTTTTGCGATACTGCTGGACCGACAGGTCAAGCAGGTTCCTTTTCCAGCCATAAGGCTGGGTTTTATTTGCGATACTGCTGGATCGCCTACATTACAATGGGCGCAAGTTTTCCTCCCGTTACGTTCAGCAGATCCCGGACAGGGACCTTCAGGGTGAGTCCGATCCGCCCTCCGCTCACATAAATCTGGTCGAACTGACCTGCCGCCGCATCAAAAACAGTAGGATAGGCCTTCTTCATGCCAATGGGACTGCAGCCGCCGCGCACATAACCTGTCACCTTCTGTATATCCTTCACATGAATCATATCCACGGTCTTCTCTCCCACGGCCTTCGCGGCCGCCTTGCGGTCCACCTCTTTCTCAATGGGCAGGACAAAAACATAAAATCCGCCACTTTTTCCCTCCATCACCAGCGTCTTAAAAGACTGCTCATAAGGGACCCCCGTAATATCCGCGCAGTGAATGCCGTCAATAAATTCCCCGCAGTCATAGGAGATTGCCTCATAGCTCACCTTTTTTCGATCCAGTATACGCATGGCGTTCGTCTTAGCCTCTTTTGCCATTTTTTTCTCTCCTCATCGCTCTGACCTCTTCCCCAAGACGTTTCTGTATCTCATATTCATCCTCCGGCTCCCCTTCCCGCTTCACAGTATCCGTGGGGTTATAAGATTCCTCCTCATAAGAATTACTCTCACAGGCGTCATATGGGACATTCATCTCCCCGGAATCAGATAAATCATCATATCCGGAAAGCTTCCCGCTTTCCCGCCCGGAAGCCGATCCCCTCTGTCCGGTTCTTCCTTTCCTTCCTGCGGCGCCGCGCTCTGACCGTCTTCCGGAACGACGATCCTTCTCTGTGCTCTTCCCACGGCTTTGTTTCTTATCTTTCTTCGGCTTCTCATCCCCATAATAGAATTTCTCATAATCGAAATCCACATCCTCGTCCTCGCTGCCAAAGAGGCTTACTTTTTCTCTGGATTTCTTCTTTCCGACTCTTCCGCGGCCTTCCTCGTCCTCCTCATCTTCCTCCCCCGGATTAATTCCAAACTGAATCAGCATCCCCAGAAGAGCAATCACCACACTGAACAAGACCCCGTACGGGAAATCGTCCATACCTGCAAGGCGGGCCAGAGAAATACCTGCCATTCCGCCGCCCAGAACACTGGTTCCCACGATGATCACCACCCTGGAAAAATGCAGCGCCAGCACACCAAGACCCACTCCCAGCAGAATACAGAGAAAAAAACTGAAAGATGTCCGGGGCTGGATCGCGTAAATGCTCAGCGCCATGCCGATCCCAAGGCCGATGACAAACAGCCCCGCCCGATAAATAAGGAAAGAAAAAATCGCCATCACCGCGCCGCCGGCCACTGCCGCGGCTATGTACAGATTCTGGCTCCCGCCTCCGTACAGATAGACGCCGGTCAGGCCCAGAGCGGCTCCCATTGCGAATCCGAAAATCATAACCCAGAAACGAAGAAGCCTGTAGCCCAGGATACAGTTCAGAATCCCAAAGATGCACAGAACTCCGTAACCCAGCACAAGAATTGTGTTCAGCTGTTCCATGTTGGATACACGGTTCACAATATTCATCACACGCATTAAAATTTCTGTCAGTCCGGACATATCGAACTCCCCCTCTGCCTGTTCATCCTGAAAAACGGCTGTTTTTATGACAGCTCCTAAAACATATAGTAAATCGTATACAGATTCTCCAGCACCCCATAATGATATTCAATCTGGGAATAATTGTAAAGCTGCATATAGTACTTCGCCACTTCCTGCACGGAGCCTCCTGAGATCCATTCGCTGTATGCCTGTTCAAAAGCCTCCGCATTGCTGAATTTAAACCGGACTACGGCCGCCCCATAGTCCAGACGCATCTTACAGTAGTCATAAATGGTCTGCCAGTCATAAGTATCAAAGCATCCCTGATTCAGAACATAAAAATTCATGGCTGTGGACGTACAGGCCGGCACGGCAAATTCATCGGAAGCTGTGTAGGTCACCTCGTATTCCGCCGGGAAAGGACAGAGGTAATCATAGATGGTGGTCTTATGTTCGGCCAGAATGGCCGCGTCCCCCTCCAGAAAATCCGGCTGATCCCCATTGGTGGCATCCACATAATAATATTCGCCGCCAATGGTTACGATATTCCAGGCATGCCCTTCTGTACTTCCGGCAACATCCCCCTCCACGTAAATACAGGGAATGCCAAACCGCTCCAGAAGATACTGAACCGCCCCGGCATAACCGGCGCAGACCGCCTGCTTCTGCCAGAAAACACCGGCGATACTCTGATCATGCTCGGAGGAAACATATTCAGTATTGTCAATCAGATATGTATATACCGTCTTTACAGTCTCATAGTCGTCCGCGCCCTCCGGAACCAGGGCCTGCACCTCTGTCCAGGCATTTTCCAGAGCCTGGTCGATTTCCGCCATTTCTGCCTCCGTATAGGTATATCCCGGAGAAAAGGTACAGTAATCCCTGTCGGAATAAGTGGTCTTATATACCATCTCACGGTTATGAATCCAGTAAATCTCCGGGTGGTCTTTTAAAACAGCGTGATAAATCCGGTCCACACTGCTGTCGTCTGAGACTGTCAGGTAAAAGCTTTCCTCTCTTGCCCGGACCCCGGCCAGTATTTCCCGGTAACACCGCTGCTCGTCCTCATTCAGAAGGCTGAAATAATATTCCTGGTGCCCCTCATCTGTCTGTGCCACCTCTGCCTCCCGCAGGGCGGTCACCTCCGACGGCTCTCCGTTCAGCACGGCCTGCGCGGCGGAGACAAGACCTTCCATCACCTCTGCCTTTCCAGACAGATCAATGGAATCCCGCAGAAAAATACACCCCGCCAGCACCACGGCAAGGAGCAGAAGAAGAAGCCCAATCCGATTTTTCTTTTTTGCATTCTTTCCCATTATATTCCTCCTTCCTATGCCATTTTAAAAACAGTATAACACATCCTTTCCGTAAAAAAAAGGTTGTCATTTTTCCCGGCAGGGTATAAAGTAGGTATTGCATGATTCACAGACAAATGAACCGTAATGAAATGAGAGGTACTTTCAGATGAGCATCAAAATCCCCATTGAAACATCCGCCCGTCACCTTCACATATCCAGAGAGGATTTCGAGACACTGTTCGGAAGCGGTCAGGAGCTGCATTACATAAAGGAGCTCAGCCAGCCGGGGCAATATCTCTGTCAGGAGCGTGTCACGGTCCGGGGACCCAGAGGTGAATTTCAGAATATGGCCCTTCTTGGTCCCTTTCGAAAGGAAACCCAGGTGGAGCTCTCACTGACAGATACAAGGAAACTGGGAATCCCCGGCGTCATCCGCCAGTCCGGGGACATCGCCGGAACACCCGGCTGTACACTTCTGGGGCCGGAGGGAACCATGGATCTGCAGCGGGGTGTCATCGTGGCCAAACGGCATATTCATATGACCCCGGATGAAGCCATCTCACTTCGGGTGCAGGACAACGACGAGGTCTTCGTTCTGACCAAAAGCTTCGAGAGAGCCCTGATTTACGCGGATGTGGTGGTGCGCGTCAGCCGGAGCTTCCGGCTTGCCATGCACGTGGATACCGACGAGGCCAACGCTTTTTCCGGGGATTCCGAACCTTATGGGGTAATCGTGCAGCTGTTCGGGCGGGACTATACTATGGACAAATGGATGGAAGAGGTTCTGTCCGGAATCCAGCGATGAAAGAATAAGGCAGTCTTCTTCTTTGGAAGGCTGCCTTATTTTCTGTTTTCATTTCTTTTATTGATCGCGCCAGCCGCCTGTCCGGCGGAAATATTCAAAGAGAAGCTCAGGTTTCATCCATCTCAAGCTCTTCCACAAATTCCAGTGTCTCCACAGTGCTTTCTTCCACAGTATTCGCGGCAAAAACAGAACCGGAAGAGCCTGCGGAAATCGTTGTGTATTCATCGGAAGAGGCCGCGATACTGTCTGCGTAAACAGAAACTCCAGCGTATGAGACAGATACTGTGTCATCCGAAGCGCCCCCGGTAATATACGAGGATATGGCACTGTACGGATCCGCAAAATCTGCTTCCACAGAAGCGAGATTCTCACTGACTGTATCCGTCGTTCCTGTCCCGGGGTCTGCATAATTGCTGTCCACGTCAGAATCCGTCGCCGTAAGATCCGTATCCGCGTAATCCTCGCTCTCATCTTCCAGAGGAAGAATCTCGGTCACCTGCGCGTCGATTTCGGCAACTGCATCCCCGGAGGTTGCAACTGTGTCTCCGGTTTCAGCAGCAGCGTCCCCGGAAGTTGCGACTGTGTCTCCGGTTTCGCCAGCGGCGTCTCCGGAGGTTGCGACTGAATCCCCGGTTTCTGCGGCGTCATTTACGGAGGCTGCATCTGCGTCCTTGGTATCCTCAAGAACCGAAACGGAGCTGCTGTTGTCTTCTGTCTCTGTGACGGCCGGATAGAAGGTTGCCTGCCGGATATACCGGAAGCCTGCGCTGTATGCCTCTCCCACCGTCACTCCATTCTGCGAGGAGGAACAGTGTACAACAATCCAGTCGCCTGACTCTGTCTGGCCGCAGAGAATCCCCACATGATTGTCACTGCCTGAGGCGGATGTATTCTGAAATACCAGATCTCCCGGCTGGGCATCGGCTTCACTGACAGAGGCGGCATTCTCCCACTGCTCCGATGTTCCGTCTCCAACCACACTTCCCATGGAGGTATCCTCATAACCGTTAATCACAGCCCAGGTCACAAATCCGCTGCAGTCGAGTCCATAGGCACGCAACGTTCCTGTGCTGCTGCTTCCCTCCGCGGATACTGTGGTCACAGAGCCCCAGGAGGAATCCATTCCAATGGCAGTGGATTTGCCGCCCCAGAAATAGCCCACCTGACCTACCAGGGAATAGGCGGCTGTTATCACATTGACCCGTTCCTCTGAAACGCTGTCCCCCACGCTCTGACGGACAAACCCCTTTGCGGCAGTGACCACCGCGCAGAGCAGCTCACAGTCCTTCTCCAGATATTTCTCCAGAATTTCCTGGTCTTCCCCGGAAATATCGTTTTCCTCTATATAATCCTCAATATGTTTTTCCCCGTATGATACCTTCGTGATATCTGATTTATCACGGACAACAGGGTTCATTTCCGCAAAAATCTCCGCCAGATCATCCTTGCAGGAGGAATCCAGCGTGTAGCTCTCTGCACCCTCAAGGCTCTGCTCATATACATAGATCGCCAGGATATCCTGCCAGTTTCTCACCAGAAGCGTGTCTGAGGAGGTGGTCACAGAAGATCCGGAAAGGTCGCTGGCGTCTGCCAGTTTATTTTTCTCCTTATATTCCTCCTCAATCTCCTCCATCACATCCGCAAAGTCGTCGGAAAAGGACAGCTGATAATTCTCCTGAAGACTGTTCAGATAGAACTGATTCCCCGCGTGAAGATTGGACACAACATCTGTGAGATACACGGCGGTACCTACACTGGCGGCTGTCGTCTCCGTGGTCTCATCCGTCAGGTCGTCCGTATCCTCTGTTTCCTGGGTACCGTCCGTCTCTCCCATATCTTCGTCTTCCTGGGCGGCTGCCTCCAGAGCAGCCGTAAAAGCAGTCTCGATTTCCTCGAAGGTTTCATAATTCGTTACCTGTACCTTCTCCTCATCCGAAAGAGCGTCGTACAGTGTTCGTATCTCTTCAATTTCTTCTTTAAATTCGACCGTGATCTCTTCCTTCTGGGCAAGATCATTGATCCGGTCAATAATGTCCTGTACGGACTCAGATACAGATTCCTCCAGGGCCTCTGTTACCGTCGGCTCCGGAGTCGGTGTGACCTCGGCCGCTTCCGTTGGAACCGGAGTTGCCGTTGCCTCAGCTCCATCTCCCGTGTCATCTGTGCTTCCGGTGTTCCCCTCGTCCTCCGTGTCATCCGAATCAGATGAACCGTCATCCGAAGACGGAGCCTGCGTTGGCTCAGCCCCCGATGTGGATTCCGGAACCGGTGTCGCGGTAGGAGTCGGTGTGGCCGTAGGCGCAGGTGTAGCCGTAGGCTCCGCCGTCACTGCTTCCGTGGCCGCCGTCTCCTGCTCTCCCTCTGCGGAAGCGGACAACGTCCCCGCCACCAGAACCGCGGCGGACATGTAAATACACAGAATCTTAATCAGATATTTGTTTTTCATAAAATAAAAGATGCCCCCTTTTTTTCAGAACATCCCCCTACTTCCCCTACTAATAAAGGTCTGCTGTTATCCAGTCCATATAACTCTTAAAACCTGGAACATGGTTATTTTAACACATGGTTTTTTTTATTCAACCTTTCCACGCCCATATTAAAACTGTTTCATGTTTTTTTCACATTTTGTATGAACGCTGAACAAAAGCCGCAGCATTTCGCTGCGGCTGTAAAATTCATATAAATCTCCTTCTTTAAGTCTGTTCCGGATAAAGATTTAAACGGACACGTGATGTGAAGGTTTTTGTCTGACCGTCAAACCGGAAACGCGCGTCCCCATCGTATTTTTCTGCCGTATGCTCCAGACTGTGCAGCCCCAGTCCGCCGCCCTCACGGCTGCTTTTAAACGCCGCCGCAGGAAGGAAAGAATTATCCAGAGGGTATTTTCCGGAGGATTGCACATTTTCACATGGATTTTCAATCTGTATCATCATCGAGCCGCCAAGCACACCAATTTTCACGATAATCCAGCGTTTTTCCTTCATCTGACCGCATGCACGAATCGCATTCTCCATCATATTTCCCAGCATAACCGTCAAATCCACGGGAGCGATGGTGAGATCTCCGCAGTTCGCATTCACATTACACGAAATCCCCTGATCCCTCGCCATCTCCACATAATACTGAAGCAGACCGTTCACCGTAGTATTCTTACAATAGTTTACCGTATCCCGATGACTGATCTCAGCCGTCAGCCTGGAAAGATAATCCTTCATGGCCTCCTCATCGCCCACGGCAAGCAGCTCGGACAAATAATTCAGGGTATATCGCATATCGTGGCGCATCCTCCGAACCTGTTCCATCTCATGAGAGATGTTTTCAAACTGCAACTCCCGGATTTCCATGGTTTTTCTCTCTTCGCTGTCCCGTTTCCTGCGCACGGATTCCCGGAATAATGTCCAGTAGAAAACGCAAAGCATCGCCACCACCAGAAGCAACGGCGGAACAAGCCACCACCAGTAATCCGCCAGTAACCCGGCCGGCCGGGAAGAATAGATGACCAAAATGACAAAATAAAGAAATGTCATCAAAAGCACCAGGCCAAATTCCTTGCGGATATTTTCAATTTCCATTTCTTCCAGATATCCCTGTACCGCCCGGCGCATAAGCAGCACGGAAAAGGGAAGCAACAACACCGCTGTACCCGCATACAGCGCCAGTGTCAGAGGCGGGTAGATCTCCGGCAGCATGCCGCCGGGAAACAGCGGAGTAACAAGATTTACCAGCAGATACTGCGTAGCCGCATAAAACAATGCCAGCAGCAGCACGATCATTTTTTTGATCAATTCCACCTGCAGTGACGTAAAATAAAAAAATACAAAAATCAGAATTGCAGCCAGCATATACAGATTGGCAAACAGAGCCTGGTAAAACGTAGAGCTGATCACATCCAGGCCCATAATAAGAGGGAATATGGCAGAAGAAATAAGCGCCAGTATCCCACAGTTGATTATGACACGTCTGCGGGGGCGCCGATAAGATCCCTCGCCAAAGGGAAGCAGGCAGAGGAGCATTCCGGCGCCAATCTGGATAAAAAAGCCTGAAGAATTACGAATATAAAAGCCTATGGCAAAACACCTCCCATCCTCTATCACGGTCCTTCTGCGTCCCTGTTCCGGACACCCGGATTTTTTACAATTCTACCATGTCAAATTACGAATTACAAGGCACCGCCTGCTTAAAATCCCAAAAGGGCGTGCCGCGCCCACAAAAAACCGTGAGCGGAACGCGCCCTGCATTTTATGATTCCTGTTTTTATATCACAGGTCAGCATCCTCTATACGCTTCAGATATATTGTCGCATCCTCCGTAGGATCAACCTCCATTACTTCAGTACACTCCGGATCCGCATAATACGTATCGTCATATACACCCTCGAAATAAAGCGCGATACTGCTTCCCTTTGTCACTGTCTGCGTATAGGTTGCCTCATCGTCTGTTCCCGCGTCTGTTATTACGGAAAGCGTTCGGCTGTCTTCCCCAAATATGTTCTCGCTGAGTTCTTCATCCAGTGTGTATTCCTCAGGTTCCTTGTCCAGTATTGTCTCTGCAAACAAAATCTTCTCTTCTCCGGATACTACATAAGATCTCAGCTCAAGAATTTCTTTTGTTTCCTCATCAATAACATATTCGGTAAACTCAGAATCTACTTCACCTTCCTCAAATCCGAATTCAGAAAACCATTCCAGGTCAGATTCTGAGCAATCCATTGTGGTCTCCAGATAAAGCAGATCATCGATTACCTCTTCGGATGTAATCTGTTCATTTTCAGAATATGTAAAAAATGAAACATATTCACTGTTCTCACAGAAATCTTCATATGTATCGCCGATAAAAAGGTAGCGATACGAGGTATCCGCCTCATAATCAGATCCATAGACGTCTCCGTTTTCATCAACCAGAATACCCGTCTCATCTTCCACAACATACCATGTATCATCCTGATACAGGGTGAAGACCGACTCCGTTCCATCTGTTGAAGTCTGCGTAACCGTATAGCCCACCCGACCATATTTGGATACCATGGCGTCAAGGGTATTCGCTTCCTCCACTTCTTTCAGCAGATCTTCCTCTTCTGCACCTGCAGAAACCCCTGTGAGCATAAGTCCCGTGCACATCGCACACATGAATAAGCATAATTTTTTCATTCTGGTTTTCTCCTTTACATTTTTTGAATCATTTGATTGAAGCGACAAAAGGTATTTTGTCGCTATGATACCAGGATTCTTCCGCCCTTCCGGCACCGGCCTGTTCCCGGCCGGGCTTTCATGACCGGTTCCCGCCGCGCTATTGAATCGTAATTCGTCCCTGGCCGTAATAGTCCGCATACTCCTCACCGATCGTTCCGCCCAGGTTGTCCATAATGTAGGAAAACATCATATCCATATCCGAGATGATATTATCCCGCAGCACAGTGGCATCCTGGAACATGCTCATACCGCTGCCGCCGGACTTCAGCATATAATCGTGCGACGCCACAGTGTATGTCTGATCCAGTTCAAGAGGCTCGCCGTCTACCAGCACATCCGTGACACGGTATTCGCCGTCCACAGAGACAAAATTGCCTTTGTCATCCAACTGTACACTGCTGGGAACCGAGGTATCAATGGTGTAGCTTAATCCGGACACCTGAAGGAATCCGCCGTTCTCCTCGGGATAATTTCTGGCTCCCATCTCCAGCGCGTCCAGAATCTGCTGCCCGGTCGCCTCCACCACGCAGCCCATATTGCCGAAGGGCAATACCATCAGGGCATCCTCATAGGTAACATCCCCCACCGAGATGCCATCCCGGATACCGCCTCCGTTGCAGATCCCGATGTCCGCCTCCAGCACACAGCGATACGCATCTGCCACAAAATCGCCCAGATTGGTCTCGCTCATCCGGACCAGGCGTTCTCCGGTCTCCGGATCGCTGTCTGTCAGCTCCACGTCAGAAGAACCGATCACGGTTTCCAGGACATCCTGATACTGCGCCTCGATCTCCTGTATATACTGGTAGGCATCCTCATCCACCGCCAGGCCCTCATCTGTGGAGATGCAGCTCTCTCCCTCTTCCGGTACCTGCTCCACCAGCTCGGCACTGATCGTACCATCCGCCTGGATTGTCATCTGACCGATGGTTGCCAGCTTTGTGCCGGTCTGGGTCAGCAAAACATCCTCGCCATCTTCATTTGGTACATATTTCACATAGGTTTCATGGGAATGCCCGTCAATGCAGGCGTCAATCCCGGTCGTATTCAGAAGCACGGCATCCGACGTCCAGTACTCCGTGACTCCCGTTTCTCCCAGATGCGCCACCAGAATCACATAATCCGCACCTTCCGCACGGGCATCGTCCACTGTAGCCTGCACCTGCTCATACAGCGCCTCACCGGTATCGTCCTCGCAAAAACCATAGATATATTCGCCGTTTTCATCCTGGAAATAGGCCGGCGTTCCCTTGGTGAATGACTCCGGCGTGGTAACGCCCACATAGGCTACGGTCACGTCTCCGTATTCAAAAAGCTTATATCCATCGAATACCGCTTCACCGGTCTGCAGGTCCATAAAGTTGCAGGAATAATATCCGCAATCCAGCTCTCCGGCAAGCTCCAGGAAGCGTTCCATTCCATAGTCATATTCATGATTCCCCGGAACAGCAAAATCGTAGCCGAGCTCATTCATTATTTCAATCAGATATTCCCCTTCCGAGAGGGTTCCGATTGGTGCACCCTGGATCACATCCCCGGCGTCCACCAGCGTGACATAAGGCGAAATCTCCTCCATCTGCTTCTTATAAAGAGCCAGTCCCGCGTAGCTGACGCCACTGTCTACGCCGCAGTGTACGTCATTGGTATAGAGAATAATAATATCCTCCGAATTCGCTGAATTATCAGTCGCCGTGGCGTATACTGCGGTGTTGCATACCATCATTGTGGTCAGGCAGAAAAACAACAATGCCATCTTAATTCTGAAACTTCTTTTTTTCATTTCGTTTCACCTCCAAATCATATAATGTTGGGGTCAAAAGTATTTGACCCCTATGATACCTGAGAATTCCTCCGTGCTTCGCACTCCCGGAATTCTCAAAAACATTCGGAATCCGCTCATTTTGGCTAATATATTAGCCAAAATGGCTACTTCCTCATGTTTTGGGCGGGTCAAGATGTCATGAATTGGAACATAAATGTTCCATTCATGACCTTTTGACCCTAGTATCATCATATTTTATGATACCATTAAAATATGAATCTGCGGAAACCATTCGTGCGGAGAATCTCCGACGTTTGTGCGCTGTCTGTTTTGAATGCTGTGCAGTTCCATTCTGATTTCAGAATTATTTTCTTTCGGACAGATGTAAAAAAAGGTATGCCTCATATGCCTCCTGAACACTTTCACGTTTTCGGCGCGGAAAATCAAACCTTGTGCCGTCATCCAGCAGGCAATACTCCTTCCCCATTCGCCTGATATGCTCCATATTGGCAATTGTCCCCCGATTCAGCTTCAGAAATCTTTCGTCCAGCCTTTCTTCCAGCTCCTGAAATCCCATCCAGACCCGGATGACATTCCCGTTTGTCAGATGGATTTCCTTGGCATGCCTGGAGCTGCCGATGTAAACAATTTCATCCAGATATATCATATAGCTTTCTTTGCCGATATTCAGAAACAGCACAGGATGAGATTCCGAAGAAATGCTTTTCAGGCGCTGAAAGGCTTCCCCGATGCCCTCCGCCGTAACCGGTTTTACCAGATAATGAAGCGCATTCAGGGACCACGCGTCCACCGCGTAATCCAGACTGTTGGTTATAAACACAAGGCCTGTCCGCGGAGACAATGTACGGATTTCTTCCGCAATCTCAATGCCATTTTCATCTGGAAGGCAGATATCCAGAAACACAATGTCAAAAAGGGACTGTTCCCGCATAGCTTTTAACAAATCCGCTCCTCTGGCAAAACACTCCGCATCCTGCTCCGGGTTCCATTCATGCAGCGCATTGATAAAAAGGGCCTGTGAAAGCCTGCTGTCGTCACAGACTGCAATATGCATAATAACACCCCCTCTTCCCTGCTTTGCGCATAAAAATTTTCTTATCCGGCCAGACACAGCCGGCTGCCGTCATATAAACCTGAGACCTCTTCACTGTGCTTCATCTTCTTTTCCGAACAGACGCGAATACACAAATTGCTCGTAAGTATTTCGAATGGCGATCCTTCTCCTCTGGGAAAAACTGAGCTTCGTCCCGTCGCGCAGCAGACAGTAATCACTGCTCATCGTCCGGATCTGCTCCATATTGACGATTGTGCCCTTATTCAGTTTCAGAAAATTCTCATCCAGCTTTTCCTCCAGTTCCTGGAACCTCATTCGGGCGCACAGAACCTGCCCGCCTGTCAGATGGATTTCTTTTATATGTCCTGCGCTGACAATAAAGGAAATGTCGTCCAGATATACCGTTCCATTGTTTTGTTCGATTGAAAGAGAGAGAAAAGAGCGCGGCTTTGCCCTGAGATTTTCGAACCGCCGAAAGGATTCCATCACTCCTTCCACTGTAACCGGCTTCACCAGATAATGGACTGCGTTTACAGAATAGGCATCCACCGCATAGTCTTCGCTTACTGTGATAAACACAATCCCGGTTTCCGGTGATAACTTCCGGATTTTTACAGCAATATCCATCCCATTCTCCCTGGGGAAATAAATGTCCAGAAACACAATATCAAAGGAAGGCGCTTTCTCCGCAGCCTTTAACAGCTCCGCACCGGATGAAAAGCATTCCAGGCACTGCCCCGGATCCCACTCGCGCACAATCCCGGTAAACTGTTTCTGGAATGAAACACTGTCGTCACAGACCGCAATCCGCATAGTATCCCTCCTTTGCTGTCCGCCAAATGCAAAAGCCATGAACACCGGCAGAGCCGATGGTCATGGCCTCAAAATACGATCAGAATCCATATAAAATACATTCAAACATTCTATTATGCTGCCATAACGGCTCTGTTCTCCATGTAGAACTGATATCTCGCGCAGAGCTGAACTATCCCCTGCGCTACCTGAAAGCATACGGAAATAATAAAATGGATATCATCTCCAATATTCCGCGGCTTCTGCATATACACCGTGTGACGCAGCTTAATGTAATCGACCAGGTCACGCAGACTGTAAAAATGCCGTGGCCTGGGCAGATACCTTTCTGCCTCCCCGCTGCGGACACACGCCTTAAGACTGTTCTTCAGCATCTTCTCATAATGAGTGTGATCCGCCAGATTTCCCGGAAAAGAGGGATTGTGGGGAAAAGTAAAATAATCCGCAATATAGTGCAGAACCTCACCGAGCCTGCGCCAGTACACCCGCTCCTTCGTCTCCCGGGGACTGTACTCAACCAGTTCCTTCATTCTTCGCTGCACACTGCCAAAAGTTCCGGCAAACTCATGCTTTGTCGTCAGAAAAGACGGCCTGAGATCCGGCAGAATGTTTCCAAAGCAGAAAGCCTTGCGGTGGCACTGCAGACTGTTCACCTCAGGCATCTGATCGGCCAGATATCTTTCCAGAAGCATATGTGATTTTTTTCGCACTGTTCCATCCTCTTCTTTCCCGTAAAAGTTATATTTCTCTTACCTCCATAACTATACCAGAAAAAGCAAAAGAAAGCAAACAAAGAATTGGTGAAATATGTGGAAATTTTTAGACAATTTTTCGGCGATATTCACAAAATAATTTGTTTTTTTTCATCTGTTTCATCATTCTGCACATTTCCAAAAAGTAAAAGACTCCATAAAGGCCTGTCCATCTGTTTTTTCCGGGAGAAACGGATTTTAATTCTGAATACTGTCAAAATCCGGCGTTCCGTAAAGATCATAGGGCGTGCTCTGATACACATAATAGTTCAGCCAGTTTGTGTAAAGATTGTTGGCATGGGCCCTCCACATGAGCAGGGGTTTATTTTCCGGATTATCCTCTGTGTAATAATTCTTCGGAATCTCAATGGGCAGATTCCGGCTCAGATCTCTTTTGTATTCCCCGTCCAGCGTCACCCTGTCATACTCAGGATGCCCCATGACAAAAATCTTCCTTCCCCCGTCCGACATGGCCAGAAAAAGCCCCGCCTCCTCTGATTCAGCCAGCACTGTCAGAGCCGGACATTTCCGGATCTCCTCCATGGGTACCTCCGTGTGACGGGAATGGGGTGCCAGAAACATATCGTCAAAACCACGGACCAGAGGAATTTTCCGATTCAGGGCCCTGTGCCAGTACAGGCCGAATCTTTTTTCCTCAAGAGGACGCTTCTGCAGCCCATAGTAATGATAGAGAGCCGCCTGGGCCGCCCAGCACAGATAGATGGTGGAGGTCACATTTTTTTCCGCCCAGTCCATGATTTTTACCAGTTCTCCCCAGTAATCCACTTCCTCAAATTCCATCTGCTCCACCGGAGCACCGGTGATAATCATTCCGTCAAACCTTCGCTCCTTCAGCTCCCGGAAGGTCTGGTAAAACTTATTCAGATGGCTGAGCGATGTATTTTTTGATTCATGACTTTCCACGGCCATAAAAGTTACATCCACCTGAAGGGGCGTATTGGAAAGAGAGCGGAGAAGCTGCAGCTCTGTCTCCTCCTTCAGAGGCATCAGATTCAGAATCAGAATCTGTATGGGACGGATATCCTGGTGCAGCGCGCGGGTCTCATCCATGACAAAAATATTTTCTCTCTCCAGTATCTCCTTTACAGGCAGATTGCCCTGTATTTTTATCGGCATTTACAATTCCTCCTGTATCCAAAAGCTTTGTATCAGATAATATGTCACGACATCCATCCCTTACATGTCCACGGGTCTCCCGGCCATTCTCAGGAAATCCTCCTCCGAAAGAATCGGGATCCCCAGTTCCTTCGCCTTTCGGTTTTTGGCAGAACCGGAATGAGTATCGTTATTTATAAGATAATTCGTTTTTCCGGTAACCGAACCGGTTACCTTTCCCCCCAGAGACTGAATGAGCGCCTTGGCCTCCCCCCGGTTGGAAAAATGGTTCACACTTCCCGTAATTACAAAGGTCAGGCCCGCAAACCGCTGGTCCGCCCCGGAGGCTTCCTTTTCGATCTCCAGATGTCCCAGGAGATAATCCAGCCTTCGATTATTCTCCTCTTTTGAAAAATAATCAGTAAGATTCCCCGCGATCACCGGTCCGATTGTGTCAATGGCGCTGATTTCCTCCGCGGTGGCGCTGCGAATCCTTTCCAGATCCTCCTCAAAATAACGGCAGATGATTCTGGCGTTGGCAAGCCCGATGCCGGGAATCCCAAGGCTGTAAATCAACCTGGAAAGGGTGGTTTTCCTGGCCCTCGCCAGGCTGTCCATAAGATTTTCAAAGGATTTTTCCCCAAAACCTTCCATGGAAATAATCTCATCCTTATACTTCTCTATTTCAAATATATCCCCAAAATCACGGATAAAGCCTTTTCCGATAAACTTTTCCAGAGTGGCTTCGGAAAGGCCGTCAATGTTCATGGCATCCCGGCTGGCAAACAGGGCAAAGGCCTTGATTTTTTTCGCTGCACAGTCCGGATTCACACAGTACAGACACTCCACTCCGTTTTCACTGCGGATCCTGGCCTCTCCTCCGCAGGCGGGACAGATTTGGGGGATTTCCAGGGTCCCGCTGGCGGTAAGATTCTCTGCGATCTGCGGAATGATCATATTGGCTTTATAAACAGTAATCCGATCCCCGGGTCCAAGGCGGAGCTCCCGGACAATGCTCACATTATGGACGCTGGCACGGCTTACCCGGGTACCCTCCAGCTCCACCGGCTCAAAAACAGCGATGGGATTAATCAGCCCCGTCCTTGAAGGGCTCCATTCCACATCCAGAAGCGTCGTCTCCCGAATCTCATCCGCCCACTTAAAGGCCAGGGAATTCCGGGGAAATTTGGCCGTTCTGCCCAGAGAATCCCCATAGGCAATATCGTCATAGAGGGCCACCAGCCCATCGGATGGAAAATCGTTTTCTTCCACCGCTGCGGCAAAGAACTCCATCGCCGCATCCAGATTCCCTCCGGTCACCACACGGTATTCCACCACCTGAAATCCCTGACCGGCCAGCCATTTCAGCTGCTCTTCCCTGGAATTGTGAAAATCCTCCTCCCCGGCGCTTACAAGAGAAAAGGCGTAAAAACGCACATTCCGCCCTGCCGTAACCTGATTATTCAGCTGACGCACGGAGCCGCTGCAAAGGTTTCTCGGGTTTTTATATTTCGCCTCCGCCTCTCCCAGGGACTCATTAATACGCCTGAAGTCAGAATAAGTAATAATGGCCTCTCCCCGCAGGATCAGGCGGCCTGTGAATGGAATCCTCAGGGGAAGGTTTTTAAATACTCTGGCATTGTTTGTGACCACCTCACCCACCACACCATTTCCCCGGGTCACCGCTTTCGAAAGCTCCCCGTTCTCATAGGTGAGGACAATAGTCAGACCGTCCAGCTTCCAGGACAGCAGGGTTTTGTGATCTCCCATAAATTCCCGCAGTGTCTCTCTCTCCTTAGTCTTATCCAGAGAAAGCATGGGGCTCTCATGAGTTTCCCTGGGAAGCTGATCTACCGCCTCATACCCCACACGAACGGTGGGACTTCCGGCAAGAACCGTTCCCGTGGCCTTCTCCAGTTCCAGAAGTCGATCGTAAAGCGCATCGTATTCCCGGTTGCTCATAATCTCGCTGTCTTCCTGATAATAAGCCTTTTCCGCGGCCAGGAGCCTTGGAATCAGCTCCTTCATCTCCTCCTGCATGGCATTTTTCTGCTGTTCTGCGCTCATTTTCTTCCTCTTTCCAGACCGATTGTCTCTTCCAGCTTTCTCATTTCTTCCACAGTGGCCTCCCTGTACTGCCCGGCCTCAAGACCTTTCAGCGTAAAATTCATAATACGAATACGTTTCAGTTTTACCACATGACAGTCAAAATGCTCACACATACGCCGAATCTGCCGGTTCAGCCCCTGTGTGAGAATAATCCGGAATTCCCTTTTCCCCGTCTGACGAACCACGCAGGGTCTGGTCACAGTGTCGAGGATGGGAACTCCCTGACTCATCTTCAATATAAATTCACGGTCAATCTCCCGGTCAACCGTGACACAGTACTCTTTTTCATGAAAATATCTTCCCCGGAGAATCTGATTTACCAGTTCCCCCCGGTTGGTCAGAAGGAGCAGCCCTTCCGAGTCTTTATCCAGCCGGCCCACGGGATAGACCCGCAGCGGATAATCCAGATACCGGGTTACCGTGATCTCATCCCCCTGGCGCCTGGTGCTGCACACAATGCCCCTGGGCTTGTAAAACAGAAGCAGGACCTTTTTGCTTTCCTTAAGGACCGGTTTTCCGTCCACGTATATTCTCTCATCCGGAAATATCTTCTCCCCGATGCGGACCTCACGGTCCTCCACACGGACGCGGCCCTCAAGAATCAGACGGTCCGCCTCTCTCCGGGAACAGAAGCCCGCTTCACTGAGATATTTATTAATTCTGATTTTGTTCCGGCTTTCCGCCGATGATAAATTTTCGCTCATTTTTCAATTATATATTTTTTCTTCCGGATCCGCAACCATCAATTACAGCTTGTAATTTTTCATCCGGCATTGTATGATTGAAACGGGACAGACAAGATCTGCCGGGGTTAAAAGGTTATGAAGCAGATCTCTGCAGTCCGTTTCATGGAATTCCGACATTCTGAATACACAGGAGGCGTTCAATGGCAAAACGCAAACACAAAATTAACTGGTTTCTTTTCTTCCTCACATTTCTTCTATGTCTTGGATACGGGGTTCTGCTGACACGCTCCACCGCCATTGCGCCAGGCACCTCAAAGGACAGCCTCGCACAGGCTGAAGCGGACTCCGCCGGCGGAAACCAGGGCGACGATCCTACTGCCTCCGCACAGGACGCCGCTTCCGGCGTGGAAGAAGCAGCCGGGGCAGAGGAGGACAATACAGAGGAGGAAACTGTCGCAGAGGAGAGCGCAGAATCAGAAGAATCCTTCACCTATGAGGTTTCCGCAGAGGCCTCCATCGGGGTCTGGACTTCCAGCGGCAGCAGCTGGCTCTTCATGGTAAACGGGGCCGCGTACACCGGCTGGCTGACAGACACAGACCACCACAGATATTATTTTAACGCAGAGGGAATCATGCAGACCGGCTGGCTGGATGACGGTGAAAACAGGTATTACCTGGACGAGGACGGCATTATGCAGACCGGGGAAATTACCGTGGACGGAGTAACTTATATTCTCGGAGAGGATGGAATTCTGAAAGAATAAGGCCTGCATATGCAGGCCTTATCATTATTCACAATTCCGTTCTTATTCTTCTGTTTCCCCGGTGTCCCCGGCTTCCTCGCTGTCTTCTGTCTCCTCACTGTCCTCTGTGTCCGATGTTCCGGCCGCCTCCAACAGATCCGAGCGCACATACCCGGTCTCTCCGTCATAGTCTATGATGATCCACTCGCCCTCAGTCCCTGTCTGGACAACCTCCGTTCCCTCATCAAGCTGTCCCAGGATATCCGCGTCCGTGGAGGCTTCCGCCCGCACATTGCAGTACTCCAGCACTGTCAGTGTAGTTCCGTCCTCTGTTGAGGTATCCGCAGATGTACTCGCGTCCTCTCCAAGACCTTCCAGGAACTCCGCCAGATCCGCATCATTTGCCTGGGCTTCCTCATAGGCCTCTCTGACCTCCGCGATCAGGGCCTGCACATCTGAATAACTCTGCAGCGACTCCGTATAGGCGCTGATCTCCTCATTCTCATCCGCGTCGCCGTCAATAAGAAGATTCCCGTCGCTGTCTGTCAGAACATAAAACTGGCTGAGGGAAGGCACCGCCGTCTCAATCCCTGTACAGATATAATCAAAGACCACATATACAACATAAGTTCCTTCAGTGAGCCCATCTGTCATATAGATCTCGTTCACCGTATAGCCTTCAATGTAATCCCTGGAGGTTATACTCGCCTCATCCGATGGCTCCAGATCCTCCTCCAGCGTCCGAAGGGTATCCAGATCCTTCTCTCCCAGCGCAGTGTAGTACTCGGTAATCAGCGTTGTGATCTCCTCACTGGCAGATTCCAGCACCGTTACGCTTTCCGTAGTTGCATCGGAATCCTCTTCCGAATCCGTTCCGGACTCTGTATCTTCCTGTGTCTCGCTTGCGCTCGTCTCTTCTTTATTCTTACCGCCTCCAACACAGGCGCGTATTCCAACAGCCAGGACAATTACTACTAACAGGATGGCGCCGCCCAGCATAAAGTAGCGCAGATTATCGGATAACCATTCTCTGAAATCATCCACGTTCTTGTCCTCCTTATCGTAAAAGTACATGAGGATGGCTGCGCCATCCCCGTAGACTGTATCGAACTTTCTGACGCAATCTACTTCTGAACACACCTGAAGGGAATCGAACCCCCGCACATGGTACCGGAAACCACTGCTCTATCCACTGAGCTACAGGTGCATGTTCTCAATCCCCATCCGGGGACTGAACAGAGAAAATTCTCTGCGCCGTACATTCACTACAATATTAAATTAACAAAGCAGTTCCTGAAGTGATTAAGATTTTAGCACATCGTAAAAGAATTGTAAAGATTTTTTTCGGAAAAAGAGTTAATATTCTGTGTCCTCTTCCCATGAGGAATCATAATGCAGGATATAATACTGACTGACAATCCTTACCAGAGAATATCCGGTACTTTTTATCTCCTCCAGAGATTCCGTGCTGTAGATTTTCACGGCCAGGTAATCGCACTGCAGGCTTCTGGCCAGCTCACCTACTCTCTCAAAATCCACATCCCCGGACATAATCTCATCGTAAAGATCCTCACTTCTGTTATTTTCCGCACCCTTTCCTCTTCTTCCATAAGGCATAAGGATCGAAGGATCATAAATGCGGACATAGGTGGCCAGATGATCGTCCGTGGCAAGGCAGATTTCCGCCTCCCCGCTGTTCTCCCGGATGGCATCACAGACCCGCACAACATCCTCCGGGACCTTCTGCGCATTATCCACCAGCTCGTAATTGCCCGCCTGCCAGACACTTTCCCCGCTGATCACCACAAGAGCAATCACAAGAGCCGCTATAATTCCCCTGGCTGCCAGGGGATTATGGTTCCGGATCAGCTCTGCGCCGGCGCCGGACAGAAAGGGAATCAGCGGAATCATCCACAGTACCCTCCAGTACACAGACCTTCCGATGCAGTTCATAATAATCTTCGCAGTCCACGGGCAAAAATACAGGAATACCGTCAGAGCCACATATCCGATAAAAAGCTGTACAATTCTTTTCTTCCCTCTGAAGATAAGAAGCCCCACAATGCTGACAAGAAGCAGGACAAAAATCAGCCCGTCTCCCCAGTAGCCTTCCCATGAACGCATAATCCATTCTATTGTTTTACTCATCCCAACCTCCCGGAATCCCGGCATATTCTGCGTATTTCTGTGAGAAAATGCCTTTCTGTTCTTCCGTCACCTTATGACCAGATAAATAATCCCCAATATCAGAGAGGGAAGACAGCCGGCCAGACCCTTCAAAGTGCGTTCCAGACTCCGGAACTGAAAAATTCCCAGAAGAACGATAAGAGCCATAGATATGGGCGCGAGAAGAATTCCCATGGAAGACAAAAGGCAGCAGCTTATATTTACCATCCCCCATAAAATCCATGGATACCGGTTCCACTTCGCCAGAACAATACTCAGCCCCAGATAAAAAATCAGCGGAAGAAAGGCTGCCGCAAGAAATCCTTTTCCCTGCCAGATCCGGACCATCTGGAAATTGCCCGAGCTGTAGGTGGAATAGCCGGAAAACCAGGTCAGAAGAGCGCAGAGCATTAAATAGATTCCCTGTCCTCTTTTATCATTGCGGAACCATCTTTTTCCGATATAATGAAATACAAGATAGGAAAATGGAATAAAAACCGCAGGAAAAACGGTGTGAGCCATTATCGCCGGAGACATTCCTCCGCTGAGCTCACTGATCACCGCAAGGAAAACCGGAAACGGAGAAAGAACATAACGGCTTGGACGGGAAGAATATGCCAGTCCTGTATACGGATTAATGGAAAAGATCGTATCCGTATAGACATCTGTAGTAGCTGTCCCGATATAAAAGGCGTCATCCGCATCCATATGCGCGTAGATAATCACAATAATCACCTGGATCACGATCATTGCAATCGCCGCCCAAAGCCAGGGCGAGGCCTGTAAAATCCCGTTTTTTATCTGTTCCGGGATCTCCGCGTGATTGCGGAACAGACTGACAATACCCAATATTGCCATAATAATACATAAGGCTCCATAAATCCAGATCAGGATATGAAGAGGGGCATCCGCCATGAGCAGCGGAAGCGCCAGAATCTCCATCAGGGAAAACATAAACAGATATCCCGCCAGAAGACACTCTCCCAGGGTACACAGCTTTGTCTGTCTTAAAAAAGGTGCGCCCGCACAGCACGGAATGACAAGAAGCCACAGAAGGGCAAGCACGGTCTGCGGTACAATGGAAAGGTTCATTTCCTTCCTCCTGTTACAAAATTGTTATGAACAATTATAAATTATATTACATAACCGGCTGTTTGTCACCCATAAATTGGAGAAAATTTCCAGAACCCGAAAAGAAAGCCCAGCATTCACACTGCGCTTTCTTTTCGCTGAACCAGATCTGAATTTCCTGCTGCTTACCCACCATAGTGCAGAGCATCGATGGGTTTTTTCCTGGCAGCCTTATTGGCCGGATAAATGCCGAACACAATTCCGATAATTCCGGAAAAAACTACAGATATAACGGCTACGTCTTTGGACATGGAAAAGCTCATGGATGTAATGAACATACCTGCCACCTTCAGGCTGACCCAGGAAAGAAGAATTCCAATCCCACAGCCCATCAGGCTGACTATCAGTGCCTCGATCAGGAACTGAAGCATGATCGTCCACCTCCCGGCTCCTATGGCCTTCCGAATACCGATTTCCTTCGTCCTCTCTGTCACAGAAACCAGCATGATATTCATAATCCCGATGCCGCCCACCAGAAGGGAAATGGCCGCGATTCCGCCAATCATCAGGGACAATGTGCTTGTTACTGAGCTCATGGCTTCCATAACGGTCGCTGTATCTGATATGGAAAAAGCGTCTTCGTCCTCATTGAACCGCTCCAGAAGCATTTCCGTCAGTTCCTCTTCCGCATAATCCAGACTGTCTTCACTGGTGGCCGATGCATAGAACTGTGTCACATCCAGTACGCTGTCCGAGATTCTGGTCATGGTTGAATAGGGAATATACCCCTGAAGACTCACTGTGGTGGAATCCTCATCAGAGCTTGAAAAACTGGAACTCGTCAGGGAATCCTCTTCCTCTTCCAGAACCCCCACAACCAGAAAACTCATGCCGTCCAGCTTCACACTCTCCCCCACCACATCCGTCCGCCCCAGAAGCTCCGTGGCGGTGTCTGCGGTAAGAATAACCACATAGGAGCTGTTTTCCATATCCACATTCTTAATAAAACGGCCGGTGGAGAGCTCCAGGTCCATAATGTCCGCGTATCCCCCGCTGGTTCCGATAATGCTCATGGTTCCGTCCGTATAGGAGGTCTTTGCCGTTACGCTGCTCATGGAGACGGGAGCCACCGCTTCCACCTCATCGGACTCCAGAAAATCATTCAGGTCATCCCAGCGAAGCGGTTTTTCCTTGTCGTCCGAGATCGTAACCATAATATAATCCGAGCCCATGCTGGAAATGGTATCCGTCACCGAGGTGGTGGCTCCGTTGGCGATAGACACCAGAACAATCAGGGCCACAACGCCGATGATAATTCCCAGCATAGTAAGAAAGGTACGAAATTTATTGGACACGACTGCGTGCCACGCCATTTTCACCGATTGAAAGATCATTCCGTCACCTCGCTTACATGTCCGTCTCGAATGTGAATTTTCCGCTCCGCCTCATCCGCCACGGAATTGTCATGGGTAATCAGGACAATGGTATTTCCGGCTCTGTGCAGCTCATGAAAAAGCTTCATAATTTCTTTTCCGGTCTTGGAATCCAGATTGCCTGTGGGCTCATCTGCCAGGAAGAGGGACGGTCTTGTCACCAGGGCCCTGGCAATGGCCACACGCTGCTGCTGCCCTCCGGAGAGCTCCGTAGGCCGATGATTCATCCGGTTGGCCAGCTCCACTTTCTCAAGAGCCTCCCGCACACGCTCTCTTCGCTCTCTTCGCCCGACTCTCTGATAGATCAGGGGAAGCTCCACATTTTCCTCCGCGGTGAGCTTGGGCAGAAGATTAAAATTTTGGAAAATAAACCCGATTTTCCGGTTTCTTATTTTGGCAAGCTGCCGCTCAGAGTAATCCTCAATGGAAATCCCGTCCAGGATATATTCCCCCTCGTCCGCCATGTCAAGACATCCCACAATGTTCATCAGAGTGGATTTTCCGCTGCCGGAGGGACCGATAATACTGACAAATTCTCCCTCCTGAATTTCCATATTTGCATGATCCAAGGCGTGTACCACGTCGTCACCGATATAATAGGTCTTACACACATCTTTGAAGGTAATCATCGCTCCACCGCCTTTACATACCGCCAGGCATGGAGCCGCCGCCTCCGCCTCCCATGTTGCCGCCGCCTCCGCCGCCACTGGGCATATCCCCGGAGTCAAAGCTGCCGAAATCGCTCATATCAAAGCTTCCCATATCAAAACTGTCTCCGGAGCTGCTGGTGCTTCCGGTACGGTTATAATATACCACATCCCCCTCAGACAGGCCTTCCGTGATCTCAACCGTATCCCCGTCGGACAGACCGGTGGTCACCTCCACCTCACCGGAAAGGGTGCCGTCCTCATCCTGCTCTGTATACACGAAAACAGAATTCCCCTGCTCCTGAAGAGCGTTTACCGGAATGGTAACCACATTTTCGCTGGTCTCAATGGTAATGGTGGCGGATGCGTTCATTCCCTGCTTCATGCGGCTGTCCGCCGGAATGGACAGAACCACCGTATATTTCGCCACGCCGCCGCTTACGCTGGCTGTGCTTCCCACCGAGGTCACCTCGCCGGTAAATTCCTCATCCTCAATGGCGTCCAGTGTCACCACCGCTTCCTGTCCCACCTCCACGGAATTGATATCCAGCTCATCCACGCTCACCTCAAGGAGCATGCTGTCTGATGGGGAAACCGTAAAGGCGGTTACATCCGTGCTGTAGTCAGAGGAGGATGTACTGGCGGTAGTCGTTGTACTGGACGCGTCGGAGGAAGAGTCCGACGTGCCTGTGCTGACCGAGGAGGTAGTACCGGAGGAAGAGCCGCTGGACGACGCACTTCCGGACATGGAAGAGGCCGTCCCACTTGTGCTGCCGGACGCAGAGGAAGCACTGCTTTCGCCGGTTGTCTCTTCTGTGCTCTCCCCATCTGTCAGATCGTCACTGCTCTCCTGGGACGAGGACGCCCCGGAGGTAACTGTGGGGGTCGGCGAAGGCGTCGGTGTAGGCGTCGCCGTAGCCTCCGCCAGAGAAGATGCAGTAGCCGGGAAGGTAATTGTAAACATCAGCGTCTTCCCGTCTGAAGAAAGAATTTTCCCGGAAAGGGTTCCGGTCTCACAGGATACAATGCTGCCGCTTCCAAACACATACCCGTCCGCCGCGGTAAGAGTTATGGCCGCACTGTAGGTAGTCTCCTCCGCGAAGGTGGACGCGGAGGGGCTCCATGAAATCACACCCGTATAAGACCCGTCCGCCGCAGTCACGGAGGTAACCGGAGTACCGCCGGTAGCGGGTACGGGAATTACAAGGGAAGAGGCGGTGCAGCTTCCGCTTCCCACCACAGAAAAGGCAAGAGTCGTATCCGAGGTTTCCTCCGTACTTTCCGATGTAAAGTCACTGGCATAGGCCACGGCAGCGGAGGATTCCGAAGTAACCGTATCCCCTCCGTCTGTAAAAGACAGGGAAATCACCGCGGCCCTGGAAGTGGTGGTTTTTGAAGAGACGCTTCCGGAGGAATAAGAGGTCATAGACACAGTGGCTGAGCTGGAGGAGCTGCTGCCCGAGCTCGTCGTGGTACTGGAAGAGACATTCACGCTGACCACCGTACCGCTTTCCTCGGCGGTGATCACCGGATTCTTTTTCAGGGCGATGAGCTTCTGCAGGGTTTCGGTTTTTGCCTCCCGCTGCGCCAGAAGGGATTCGTACTCCGTCTGCCCTTCCGTACCCTCCAGGGTGAACAGGGTGGTATCCTCATATACCTTCTGATTCAGAGAGACATCCACGGAATCAATGATCCCCGCGGTTCCTGTAATGGCCAGCTGCTGATGGATATATAACTCTCCGGTTCCCAGAACGGCTCCCTCACTGTCGTACACGGTCACTGTATCTCCATAGGTGGTCCCGTAATCCGTAAGTATAACCGTACACTGAGTCGCGGATACGGTTTCCACCGTTCCGCTGACCTGTGTTCCGGAGGAAAGCTCCACCGTAACCGTATCGTCTTCCGACACACCGGAAACCAGGGACAGATCCACCGCCATATACCCATCCAGAGATAAAAGCATCAGAGCCCCGTTTTCCAGCATTATATCCGAGATATCTTCGTCCGCGGAGGCATAGATCACCTTCACCCTTCCCTCCACAGAGGAATCGATGGTTTCCGCGTCATCCTCGTCCAGTATTTCCTGGATCTGGGAGTCCAGAGAGCTGATCTCATCCTGCACATCCTCCATGGCTTCCAGGATCGAAGACTCATCCACAGTGGCCAGGGTCTGTCCCTTTGTCACCGTATCGCCGCTCTCCACCAGGACCTCCTCGATCTCGATTCCAGACGGCACGGTTATGGAGTCCGCGTCGTCCAGCTCCAGATTCCCGGTTCCCACAATGGTGTTGGAAATGCTCCCAATAGTGGCCGTGGCCGTCTGCGCCGAGCTCACCGCTGTCTCCTCTGTCTGCTGGGACATTCCCATCATCATCAGGATCCGCATTCCTCCAAACCGCAGAAACACAAAAGCCCCGATCCCAAGGATCAGAACCAGAATGATGGCTACAATCAGTATTTTTTTTCCTTCTTCTCTTTTTTCTGCCGCCTGCTGCCGCCATATCACATCGACCTCACTTTCCATCGGAAATACTCTTTACTACTTTATAAGACAAATGTGTTGAATATTTGAGTCAGATGTGAAAAGCCTGTGAACTTACGACTGAGGACAGAAGCTTCATGAAAGATTATCCCTGACGCAAGGTGAACTTCCTACTCATTGCGGATCCGTTCCAGGATAGCCTCCTTCGCGATTTTGTCCGCCTCCTCATTAAATGCAACGCCCTTATGGGCGGGAACCTTCCGGAATTCCATGGAAATCCGCTCCTTTTTTTCCCGGATAAAGGAAACGTATTCCTGTGTGACCTCCGTTTTTGCCCTCCAGCTGCCGTCGGCCCACTGTTCAATCCCCGTGTAATCGTAAAAAACTGTAATTTTCCGCTTTCCATGGTCCACAGCCCAGGAAACGGCGGCACGGACGCCCTCCAGCTCCGCGGCCACGTTTCTGTGAGAAAGAAAGACCTCCCCCTTTTCTTCACCAAAGGCTTCACAGAGGATGGTCTTCTCCCCTCCGGCTCCAAAAAGGACCGCTCCAAAGGCGGACATCTCCACAGAAGGGTCATAGCTTCCGTCCACAAAGGCCACCGTCTCATCCTCCGGCAGCCTTTGAAGAAGGTCATCAATTTTCAGATTTTCTTTTTTTACGGAACCGGCATCTGCGGATAAGGGAAGGGGATCCGATCTTACGGATCCCTCCTCCATATAAGCGCAGGCCTGTTCCATCGTGGGAAAGGACTTGTATTTCTGACCGGAAAAACCTCGCACCTGGGCTTCACACTGAGCCCAGGTGGTGTAGATCCCCGGTTTTCTTCCCGCCTTTACCGCATAATATTTCTGCTTTGCCATTCAAATACCTCGGACGCGGATCACAGGTTCTCTTTCACCGCCAGAATAAAGTCCCGGCTGTTCAGAACCTGCACATTTTCAAGGGTGGTGATCAGAGCCAGATCCTTCGTCATTTTTCCGTTCTCCACCGTGTCCACAACGGCCTTCTCAAGCCGGTCCGCAAAGGCGGAAAGCTCTGTGTTTCCGTCCAGCTCTCCCCGCTTGCGAAGGGCGCCGGTCCAGGCAAAAATGGTGGCGATGGAATTGGTGGAGGTCTCTTTTCCCTCCAGATGACGGTAATAATGTCTCTGTACCGTCCCGTGGGCCGCCTCATACTCATAATATCCGTTAGGGGAAACCAGAACCGAGGTCATCATGGCCAGAGAGCCGAAGGCGGAGGAAACCATATCGCTCATCACATCGCCGTCGTAGTTCTTGCAGGCCCAGATAAAGCCGCCTTCAGACTTCATCACGCGGGCCACGATGTCATCGATCAGACTGTAGAAATAGACCAGACCGGCCGCGTCCATTTTCTCTTTAAACTCGTTTTCATAAACCTGCTGGAAAATCTCCTTGAATTTCCCGTCGTAGGTCTTGGATATGGTGTCCTTGGAACCAAACCACACATCCTGCTTTGTGTCCAGCGCGTAGTTAAAGCAGCTCCTTGCAAAGCTGAAAATGGAATCACTGAGATTGTGCATGCCCTGCACCACGCCGCAGCCCTCAAACCGCTGGATCCGGCTGCTGCGCTCCTCACCGTCGTCCGCCTTAAATACCAGATAGGCGTCTCCGGGTTTATCCACATAAAATTCCGTATTCCGGTAAACATCCCCATAGGCATGACGGGCCAGGGTAATAGGCTTTTTCCAGTTTTTCACACAGGGTTCAATCCCTTTCACAACAATGGGAGCGCGGAAAACCGTTCCGTCCAGAATGGCACGGATGGTGCCGTTGGGGCTCTTATACATCTCCTTCAGGTCATATTCAGACATTCGGGCCACGTTGGGTGTGATGGTGGCGCATTTCACGGCGACTCCGTATTTCTTCGTAGCGTTGGCCGCATCGACGGTGATCTGATCTCCGGTCTCATTGCGGCTCTTAAGACCCAGGTCATAGTATTCTGTTTTCAGGTCAACATAAGGAAGCAGAAGCTCGTCCTTGACCATCCTCCAGAGAATTCTTGTCATTTCGTCGCCGTCCATTTCCACAAGGGGTGTGTTCATCTTAATTTTTTCCATAATTTTCCTCCTGTTGGCCCTTAAGCCTGCGCGTACTTAAATTGTGTGAACTATTTTACATTTCTCAAACATTTTACTAAAAATGAATTTTTACGTCAACACTTTTACCCGGAACGTGGGAAACTTCGGAAATGTGGATAAAAAATCAAAGAGAAAAAAACCTCTGACAGTCAAATTGTCCCCATCCCTGCTGGTTTTGAGGGAATCCCAGATCTTCGGCGGAATCCATCAGCCTTTTTTTGATCTCCAGATTGGAGAGATCCGGATTTTTCTCCAGCATACAGGCAATGGCGCCGGAAATAAGAGGCGTGGACATGGACGTGCCGCTTTTCTGGCCATAGGTACAGGGGTAACCTGGAATGCAGGAGGTGATCCGGTTTCCGGGGGCTACAATATCTGGTTTACACACACATTCCGCCGTGGGTCCCCGCCCGGAGACACCGATGCGGCCCTCCAGCATGTCGCTGGAACCCACTGTGATCACCTTCTTACTGGATCCCGGTGCCGTCACGCTTCCCGGCGCCGGGCCCAGGTTACCGGCCGCGGCCACAATGTTCAGGCCTTCGTCCCACAGATCATCCACCCCTTTCAGAAGGAGGTCCTGATCCCCCTTTGTCCTGCAGGTGGTCCCCACAGAAATATTTACCACCCGGATCCTGTATTTTTCTCTGTGGCTTCGGATCCAGGAAAGCGCCCGGATCACGTCTTCCTTATTGCCGTTTCCATAGCGGTCCAGAACCTTCAGAGCGATGATTCCGCACTCCGGCGCCATTCCTCTGTATTTTCCCCCGGAAGTCTTTCCGCTCCCGGCGATGATTCCGCTGACATGGGTACCGTGTCCGTTGTCGTCATAGGGAAGTCTCCGATAAGACAGAAAATCATAAAAGGCCCAGATCCGTCCGTCAAAATCCACATGGGGGAAAATACCCGTGTCCAGCACGGCCACCCCTATGCCTTTCCCTGTATATCGGATTTCGCTCATACCTCCGCTCCTTCGCCGCCCTGCCCGCGCAGAGCCGCCTATCCTTTTCCTGCTCACCTGTTTAGCATATGCGCAAAAGCACTGTCCCGGAACCGGTATGACCTAAAATACCACGATTCGCAGCCCTGGGATTTAACTTTTATACATTTGGATATTGCAATTTCCGTCATGAGAAAGTATAATAGCAACAGATATTTCGAATTCATCCGTCATCCGCACGGGTTTTCTCAGATCTTTAAATTCATTTTTTTC
>JAJQBI010000032.1 GCA_021203365.1 Clostridiales bacterium | reverse complement strand
CTGTACGCGAAGTGGGAGACAGCAACCGGATCAGAATGTATCAGAGCAGATATATTATGGTCGATCGTTATATGGATGCGCAAAAAGACTTTTATCAGGGACTGCTTGCTGTACTGGTTAAGGAGAAACCTTATTTTGTTCGGATGAAGAAAACATTGAATAGTTATCTGGTTATATGGGGGGACGCACCGTTGATTCATGGATTGAATGACAGTTCTGTTTCCTATACTGCTTCTGTAGAAATGCTTAATACTATATACAATGGAAATAATTCTGAACTCTTTTTGCTGGCCGGAGCGGATGCCGTCCAAGGCTTCGATAGTGTGCAGTGCATCCTGAACTGAAGGCGGTAGAGGAAACGAAAGTGCTGGAATCTCTGAACCGGCATGTTGAAGCCTCAAAGGAAACCGAAGAAGAGTAATACAGTCTAAACGAGAGGAGCCGACTGTCAGTCATTTAAATAATAATGGCTGGCAATCGGTTTCTTTCCTACTGCGATTTAAAAACGAGAGTTGTGCGGGGGCTTTGACTTCATTCAGTTCTGACAAATCGGACAGTACACGCTGCCGCGGCCTCCAATTACACACCTGCACAGCATTTCTCCACATCTGGGGCAGCTTTTCCCTGATTTGCCGTAGACTCTCAAATAGGGAGTGTTCCGGTAATTCTTTCCCCCTTCTGTCAAATATTCTTCCGGTGTCATGCGATTTTTCTCAATAAAATATTTCAATTGTTTTGGAATCTCTTCTGCAAGCGTTTTCCATTCCTGCTCTGTCAGAGTATTGGCAGGCCTTCTCGGAGAAATGCATGATTTAAACAATATCTCGTCCGCATATATGTTGCCAATACCGGCAATTACTTTCTGGTCCATCAGACATTCTTTAACTGGCTTTTTTCGATTTCCAAGCCTGTCGGCCAGATACTGAGCGCTGAAATCTCTGTCGAAGGGCTCTTTTCCCAGGTTCCGGATGCCTGTCACCGTGTCTTCTTCACCGCATCTGAGGTACCAGAATCTTCCAAATCTTCTTACATCCACGAAGCGTAGTTCCCATCCGCTATCCATTCGCAAAATAATATGGGTATGTTTTTCTGTTTCATAATCTGGAGGTGTAAATAAAAGGCATCCGGTCATTCTCAGATGAACCGTGACAAGGTCTCCGCTTTCCAGCAGGATCGTCAGGAATTTTCCTCTCCGTTTTACCCCTTTTATCACCTGATTTTGCAGTGCTTTGATAAAAATATCCGCATTCGGGTAAGCCACTACTTCCGGACGGTTTACAATAATATCTTTAATTGTAAGTCCTATTATCTGAGGTTCAATGATTCTTTTGACGGTTTCTATTTCTGGCAGTTCCGGCATTTATTTTTCCTCTTTTCTTCTTTTGCGTTCGATGCATTCAGGTTTTTTGTTATTCCTTTTTTCTGTTGTTAATATAATGCAATGAAATGATTGGGTCAATGTTTTTTATGCAGCCAAAGAATGTTTAAAAACATGGGGATTGACTGATTCCAGCCAACTTTGAGCAGGCAGATGGAACCTTATAAGCAAGCTTAACGGTTTCATCTGCCTGCTCAAAGTCGGCTGTGAATAGTAAACGATTGCGAGGTGTACAAAAAACATTGACTTGACAATGACATTGCTTTATATTAACGATAAGAGGCAGAATATCAGAAAGGCAGAATGCTGTGAGAGAACAGAATGTGTTAAAAAGAAAAAGTAGTAGTAGAGGAGAGAATACAATGCTGTTTTTAGAATATCCAAAATGCGCCACCTGTCAAAAAGCAAAAAAATGGCTGGATGGACACGGAATAGAATATACGGACCGTCATATTGTAGAAGAGAATCCCACTTATGATGAACTGAAGAAATGGTATGAAGGAAGCGCTCTTGCGCTTAAGAAGTTTTTTAATACAAGCGGAAAATTGTATAAGGAGCTTCAGCTTAAGGATAAGCTGCCTGTCATGAGCGAAGAGGAGCAGCTGCGGCTGCTGGCTACAGATGGTATGCTGGTAAAGAGACCCTTGATTGTGGACGGAGACACTGTGCTTACAGGATTCAGGGAAGCTGAGTGGACAGAGAAGCTGCATGCCGGATCTTAAAAAATGATCTTGTGGCCGGTGTGAGGGATGGAGTTTATATCAGGAGGTGCAGATATATGGGTGAATATTTGAATCCTGGAAATGATGCGTTTGCCTCTATTCGTAAAGGAATATATGTAGATAAGACAGATTTGATTGATTATATTAACAGTACAATAAATACGACGCCAGGGAGGTTTACAAGCTTTAGCCGTCCAAGACGATTTGGAAAATCCTTTGCCGAAAAGATGCTGTGTGCTTACTATGACAGAAGCTGCGATTCCCATGCACTGTTTGAAGGCCTTAAAATATCGAAAAAAGAATCATTTGAAACTTATCTGAATAAGTTTGATGTTCTTTATCTGGATCTGATTCGATTTATTTCCAATTGTACAGACAGAAAGAATGTGGTGAAGGATTTACAGGCGAGAGAGATCCGGGAGCTTGATGAGCCTGTGCTGCCTATATGACAGGCATACTTCCCATAAAGAAATACGGGACACAGTCCGCGCTGACGGATTTTAGAGAATTTACTATGACGAAACCGGCAAAGCTGGCGAAATATGCAGGATTTACGGAACAGGAAGTTAAGGTGCTGTGCAGGAAATATCGTATGGATTTTGAGAGCATGAGCGCATGGTATGACGGTTATCAGTTCAGCAGGATTCAGCATATATACAGTCCCAACTCAGTCATGAATGCTGTGGAAAATGAGGAATTTGGAAATTACTGGACAGATTCTGAAACCTATGATTCGCTGAAAGATTATATCAGCATGAATTATGATGGGCTTAAAGACGCGGTTATTGCCATGCTTGGCGGCGAGTCGGTGAGGGTCAGAACAGGGACATTTCAGAATGATATTACTTCGTTTAAAAGTAAGGATGATGTCCTGACACTGTTGATTCACCTGGGATATCTGGGTTATGATGCTGTGGAAAGGAAGGTATTTATTCCAAATAAGGAGGTCATGGAAGTGTTTAAAAAAGCGCTTTCTTCAAATTCTTCTTTAAAATGCGGCTGAATACTGCACAGATAAAAAGCTTTTTACCGGCAAAAAGCTGCTTTTGAGGGAGGTGATCAGAATGCGAATCGCGGTTGTGGAGGATGATCCGGACACCAGGAAGGTGATTATCCGGTATCTGGAACGTTTTCAGAGTGAAACCGGCACGCACAGTGAAATCGACGGGTTTTCGGACGGAAAGGATATTGTGAATGGTTTCCGTCCTCTGTATGATCTGATTTTTCTGGACATTGAGATGAGGGAGATGGATGGGATCCAGGCCGCACGGGAGATTCGGAAAACTGACAGGAAGGTTATTCTGGTGTTTCTTACCAACATCGCCCGTTATGCGATTAAGGGCTATGAGGTGGGCGCCGCGGATTACATTCTGAAGCCTCTTTCCTATGAACTGTTTCGCATGAAAATGCTGGAATTTGAAAAGCTTATCCGGTGGAACGCCGATCGGAGTGTTGTGATCACTGCAAAGGATAAAATGTATAAGGTCTTTGTCAATCAGATCCTGTATGTGGAGGTCATGAATCACAGGGTGATCTACCATATGGACGGGCAGGAGGATATTGAGCTGTGGGGGAGTCTGAAATCCGCGGAGCAGATCCTTGCCGGAATGGGCTTCGCGAAATGTAACAGCTGTTATCTTGTCAATCTCCGCCATGTCCAGGCCATCCATGAGAACGTGGTTGTGGCAGGCGGCCGGGAGCTTCAGATCAGCCGTCCGAGAAAGAAGGCATTTGTACAGGCAGTGGCGGATTCTGTGGGAGGGATTTAGATGAGCTGGCAGCAGGGACTGAATGACCTGTCATATTGTGCGGAGCTTTTTCTGGCGGTTTTCATATACTGGATTTTTCTGAAAAAAAGAAAATACGGGTGGGTATATTTCGCGGGCGGAAGCCTTTTTCTGGTGATCTGTTCCCTGTGGATATGCCCGTTTCTGGTCAGCCGGGGAATCCATCTCTGGTTTTTTCTGGTGCTTTTTACTTTCCTGGTGTTCTGCCGGGGCAGTGCGCAGATCACAGTCTGGGACGCAATGTACTGCACCGCCTGCGGGTATGCAACGCAGCATTTCGCCTCCTCCCTGTATATTCTGTTATTTCAGTTTGAGGTACTTCCAGGGGCAGATTCTGTCAATTACTGGATCTATGTACTGGTTTATTTCTGCGTGTATCTGGTGTTTTTCCTGCTGTTTGCGCGGAATATGGCTGAAGAAGGCAGCTATGGAGTCAGCCGGCAGAACGCGGTCAGTGGGGTGGCTGTAATTATTTTTATCACTTATTTCATGAGCATTCTCACAAAAAATGTGCTTTCCTGTACCGGAATTGATGCGGACAGTCAGACCTATTCGATTATGTTCGGACTGTGCCAGATATATGCCCTGTTTGTGTGCTTCCTGTTTCTGTGGGTACAGAGGGTACAGCGGCAGGAGCTTCAGACTCAGAGGCTCCTGGAAAAAAATGAGGCCATGTGGAAACAGCGTCAGCTTCAGTATCGGCTGTCCAAAGAGAATATGGATATGATGAACCGTAAGTATCATGACATGAAGCATCAGATCGCGGCGATCCGAAGGATGGAGGGGACATCCGAAGAGCGGGGAGAATTTCTGAATGAGCTGCAGAAGATGACGGAAATCTACGACAGCAATGTGGACACGGGGAACGAGGCGCTGGACACCATACTGATGGAAAAGGGCCTTTACTGTAAAATGCATCAGATCACATGGAATTGCGTGGCGGACGGCGAGGCCTTTGACTTTATGGATGTGATTGACCTGTATACTCTGATCGGAAACGCTCTGGACAACGCCATAGAGAGCGTGGAAAAAATCCGGGATGAAGAAAAACGGGTGATTTCCGTGAACATTGAGAAGAAAGAAGGCTTTGGAGTTCTCCGGTTTAAAAACTGCTTTGAGGGAGAACTGAAATTTCATGGCAGCCTTCCTGTAACCTCCAAGGGAGACCGGAGAAATCATGGATATGGCTTAAAAAGTATCCGGCAGATTGTGGAGAAATATCAGGGCACCATGTCTGTGAAGGCGGAGGCGTCGGTGTTTTTCCTGTATATCGTGATCCCTGTTGCGGGGGAGGCGATGGAAATGAAAAACGGAAAGCAGATTTCGAAGGGAAAATGACAGAAAAGGTAAAAAACGTTGTGGAATGCAGGGAATTATGATATAAGAGATACAATTTCAATAAAGTGATCGGCCGATCCGTGAGAAATTACCAGAATGGTGTTGGGAACTGAAAGAAATAACGTGACACAGGGGGCAAAAGCTTACGAATACAGATGCCTGCATCAGCATTCGTGAGAACAGGTCCGGCAGGTTATTTCAGCAAAAAGGAGGAGAAGGATCTTGAAGAAAAGAACAATGAAGCTGATGGCGTTATTGACGGCCAGTGCGCTGGTTTGTACCTGCGTTCCTTTCGTGGCATATGCGGAGGAAGCTGAAGCTACAGAATCGGATGCCGGTGAAGCGACTGATGCAGACGCGTCCGCGTCTGACGCCGCAGAAGCAGCCTATGAGACAACAGAGACAGACGGCGGTGTCATCACAATCATGCAGGCAGGTGCCAATGAGGTGCTTGTATACTATCCCAATGACAACATAAGCGAAACCTCTGCGGTAAAAACCACCTGTACTGCACCGGTATTTATGGTATTTGGATCCGGAAAATATGATACAGACACAGCCAGTGCCTATGCGGTGGAAAGCGGCCTTGCGGCTCTTGCAGCGGAAAACGGCTCCAGCGTTGTTTTTGTGAATCCGGTGGGGGACACCTGGTCTGAGGAGGACGCAGAGGCTTATGGAACCATTGCCCAGCTGATCAATGACAGTTCCACAGATTCCTCTGAAAACGGAATCACGGTCAGCGCCAACTATCTGACCGGAGAGACGGAAGTAAAGGTTGTGGGAACTCAGTCCAGAATCTATATCTACGCGGAGAATGAGGGCGCGGATTATGTTGCGGATGTGGCGTTAAAGACTGTGGAAGCGGCTACCTTCTGGGGAGGAACGGTGAACGTAACACCTGCCGGAGTTACCCTGTCCGGTCTTTCCGACACAGAGGGAGTTGAGGAAAATGATATTCCGGTGGTTTCCATCGGAAACAGCGAGGAGGCAAATGCGGTTCTGGAAGAAAACTGCGGAAGCGTTCTGACGGTGGACGCCGCCGACTATACCGCAGAATATGAGGAAGTTATCGGAAATAACAGACGTCAGGCCGGCGTTCTTCTTCCCATTTATGACTACGCGGCGGAAGGAATTGTGGAAACCGTGGAGACCTATACGGTGGAAACAACCGAGGATAATGCCAGCGACGCATACGCGGGAACCGAGGAGCATCCCATCAGCGTGGTCACCTACTACGCGGAGGATCTGGATGTGGAAAACGGAAATGTTCCGCTGGTGCTCTGCTTCCACGGCGGTGGAAATACGGCCCTTTTTGAGGCACAGGCTACGGAATGGCCGCTGATCGGAAAGGAAAACGGATTTATCACCGTCAGTGTGGATCTGCATTATCCCAACTGCACCGCAGGTGAGATCGTGGAACTGATTGAGCAGCTGGAGGAAAAATATTCCATTGACAGCACCCGGATCTATGCCTCCGGATTTTCCATGGGCGGATGCAAGAGCTGGGATCTGTATGAGCAGTATCCGGAGATTTTCGCGGGGCTGGCGCCTATGGACGCCTCCTATGAGCCGGCGGTTGACAGCTATGGAAATGCGGTTGAGAACGCAAATTCGGATGTGATCGTGCCGGTATTCTATGTGGGCGGCGAGACCTCTCCTCTGGAAGAACTGCCTTCCCAGGCGGAAAAGCTGGTCGACAGACTGAGCAATCTTTTTGAGGTAAACCAGGTTACAAAGGAATACAACTGCAGCTTTGACGCACAGGACGAATGGGAGAATTCCATCTGGGGTGTAAATGGAGATATCACATATCAGGTGACGGATCAGAAGGCTTTCCTGGACAGCACCCTGACCGTGGAGCTCTTCCAGAGCGAGGACGGAAATTATTACACGGCTGTGGCCAATGCCTCCAACCAGTCTCATGAGGTGTACGCCCGCAACAGCTGGGCGGCCTGGGATTTCCTGAGCCAGTTCTCCAGACAGGAGGACGGCAGCATTGCCATCAGCGAGGTGACCTATTCCCTGAGCGCGGATGACGGAAGTGTTGTGGACAACAGCTATAATGTGGAAGCGGCGGAATAAGGAAATATGTGAAGAGCCGGGGAGGAAAAGCCCCGGCTTTTCCTATATTCCGGAGAGGCATGTGAAGGCTGCAGATGGGGGATTCCGAATGTTATGAAAATCCCGGAGGAAACAGACAGGGCAGATTGACGGATTATGTCCCTGGAAATACATTTTAAGTAAAAAAGTTGCCAGTCCAAAGGCGAGATGATATAATTTTTTGTAACAAATTAACATGTTTTATTTTGCAGGAGGAAGAAGAATGAGGAAAAAGATATTGATGTTGGCCCTGGCGGGGATCCTGTGTGTGGGAATCACCGGGAATGTTTTCGCGGAGCAGACGGACAGTGTGGCCACGGAAAGCAGCGCTGTGGCTGTGGAGGGTGCGGTGATCCTCTCCGCGGCGGAGGCGGATTTCTCGGAGGGAGAGGGAATATCCACAGAGAATGAGGAGGCCGCGACCTATTATGATGAGACGTATAACCTGATTTCAAACCTTGCCCAGGACGGAACAGTCACCTATACGGTTCCAGATGGGACAGAGGGTACCTATGATGTTTATCTGACAGTATCCAAAATTGCCGCCCAGTTTACTTCACAGCCATTTACCTTCCGGGTTAACGACGGGGATTCCTTCTCGGTTCCGGTTGACTGCCAGGTGCCGGCGGATTCTTCGGAGGCATTTACAAAAGACGGAACCGAATATAACACCGGAACATTTACGGACACCGGGCTCTTTCAGATCCTGACAGGTCAGGAGCTGAAAGCGGGAGATACCATAGAGGTAACTGCTTCCTTTGGGGCAAAGGCGCCCTCTCTGAAGGGTACCGTATATCCTTCTGTGGGAGATATTCTTCTTGCCCCCGCCGGCACGGCGGTTGGGACCGGTTATGACGGTGTAATAGAGGAAGAAGAGGAAGTGGACGAAACCGATCCCTTATCCGGGCTGAACATTCTCTGGATCGGGTCTTCCGTTACCTACGGCGCTTATTCCGGCGGGCATTACTCCATGGTGGACGCCATTGAGGACAATCACGCGGCGGCTGCCTGTGAAAAATACGCCATCAGCGCCACCACCCTGGTCAACCAGTCGGACAGCTCCTATGTGGCCAGGCTGAAGCTGATCCCAACGGATAAAACCCCGGATCTGGTGGTTGTACAGCTTTCCACCAACGACGCCACCACAAATAAGCCCTTTGGCGAGATCGCGGAGGATTTCGATCTGGATTCCTTTGATGACACTACCATCGCGGGCGCCATTGAGACGATCATCGCCTATACCCAGGAGACCTTTGGCTGTCCGGTAGTGTTCTACACAGGCACCTACTGTGAAAAGGAAAACTACGTGGAGATGGTGGATCTGCTTCTTGAGATTCAGGAAAAGTGGGGAATCGGCGTCGTGGATATGTTCAACAATGAGGAAATGACCGCGGTCTACGGCACGGATCTGTATGACACCTATATGTATGATGAGGTTCATCCCACGAGAACCGGCTATGTGGAGTGGTGGACACCGGTCATTGAGGAAAGCCTCACCGCGTTTCTGACAGAGCAGGAATAAACGGTCCCGAGACTCGCCTCGCTCGTCATTCGTACGTTACGCAGCAGAGCTGCGGGGGATTTGATCTGAAGAGATTTAACCGCATGGCAGGGAACCATAAAAAATAAGAAGACCGGTAAGAGTCCCGGGAGATAAAAATCCCGGGGGCTCTTACCGGTCTTATGTCCGGAAAGTTAACCGGCATCAAAGAATTCCCGTTCCAGGACAACCCTGCATTGCTTTTTGAAACAGGCGATTCCGTATTTGAGGATTGTATGCATATCATCCTCCTTTAATTCTGCCGTGTAGTTGTTTTTATGAATCTGGTTCAGGGCTTCCTTACACGCCGCGTCCAGATTCCCGCCTTCTGCGTATTTCACCTCGATAATAATTCCAATGCTCTCATCCTCGATTTCAATCTGGATATCCGAATACCCATCGCCGGATTCCCGGTTTGAGGAAATCCCCCAGTCGTTTTTAAAGAGTATAATTCCAAGAATCAGACCGTGATAGAAATTTTCCTTGAATTCTCTTTGCACAGCTGTGTCGCGGATGCTGACGGTTTTTCTCATACTCTTTGTAAAAATGCGTTCGTCCTCTGTCGTGTCGCCATCTTTCAGAGCGCTGCAGAAGTCTGTCACCAGAGTCCCGTCCTCTGTCACCTTCTCTTTAAACAGCTCCAGAATAAAATCACGGAAGATATCCCGGACTTCGTTGTTTGGAATTTTCAGGCGGGCCAGGTCTCCTGCGGGGATTTCGCTCAGGGTCAGATAACCGGTGGCATAGAGCAGACTCCACATATTTTCAATGCTGTCATACATGGTATTATAGGTCAGCTGTTCTTCGATTTTAACCTGGACACTTTCCCCGGAAATCAGCCGCTCAATCTGGGATCTGGTTACGCCGTTGCCCATTTGCCGGATAAATTTTTTTACCTCTTCATTGCCGCTGGAGTTTTTCCAGTAGCTCTTTGGTCTTTTGTCAGCGCCGGCCAGCAGCTGATCACACCAGTTGATCACATCCCAGGGGTTATAAACATGCACATTGGCCATTCTGTATCCGTCATACCATTCCCCGGTGATATCATAATATTCAGAAAGTCCGTAATAATCCAGCATCTTCTGTACTTCCGCGTCTGTAAACCCAAACTGATCATCGCATCTCGCATCCAGAAGCGAATATATTTTCGGGTTATTCAATCCGGTAAAAATACTCTCTTTTGAAACTCTCAGGCAGCCGGTCATAACGGCAAAATACAGGCTTCGGTTTGTCTTGAGGGCGGCATCCAGCATATTTCGAATCAGATCTGCCATCTGGCTGTAGTAGCCCCGTGAGCCTGCCTTTGCCAGAGGTACGTCGTATTCGTCGATCAGGATAATTACTTTGCGTTCGAAGTGTTTTTCCAGAAGCCGGGACAGGGCATTCAGGCTTCCGGTGATGGTGGCTTCCTTGTATCAAAAGGTTTTCAGAGATATCTGCCTGCGTTTGTTGAAAGCTTACCACAAATGCCTCTGGTTCGCAAGAAAAGTCTGAGGAACGTCTTTTCACATTTTTACATTTGTAGTAAAATAGAAAAAGAGAGTACCAGAGATGGTTTTCTGAGGAGAAGAAGCCCTGGACAGGCTTTGAAGGGTGGGAGATTTCAGATGATAAGAGCAGCCATTGTGGAAGATGATGAGAGATACAGAGAGCAGATTCATGGTTTTCTGAAAAGATATGGGGAATCCAGGAATATTCTTATGGAAATCACGGAGTATGGAGACGGTGCAGCCATTGTGGAAAATTACAGCCCATGCCAGGATGTGATTTTTCTGGATGTTGAAATGCCTGGAATGGATGGAATGAAGGCCGCACACCGGATACGGGAAAAGGACGCCCAGGTGGTGATTGTGTTTGTCACCGGGGTGGCCCGCTATGCGGTGAAAGGATATGAGGTGGGAGCCCTTGACTTTATCCTGAAGCCCATGAAGTATGAATCCTTCGCGCAGAAAATGAACCGGATTGTGCGCATGGCGGATCATTCGTCTGAAAAGAACATTGTAATCTCAAGCGGAAATGATGTGTACCGTATTCCGGTATCTCACCTTGTCTATGTGGAGGTGATCCGACATCAGGTGATCTACCATACGGAGGAGCAGGAAATCCGGGTTCGAAGCTCCCTGAAGGAGGCAGAGAATCTGCTGCTGGAAAATGGTTTTGAGAAATGTAACAGCTGTTATCTGGTGAATCTTCGCCATGTAAGGGGGATTCAGGATAATTCTGTGCTGGTGGGGGAGGAGCGGCTTCAGATCAGCCGTGCGAAAAAGAAAGCCTTTATTCAGGCGGTAACTGCTTATATCGGAGAACAGTGAATAAAAAATATGATGAATAATATCTGAAAATTACAGACGGGTATATTTTAGAAGGGGAAGCTTATGAACTGGCTGGCTGGCCTGAGCAGTTATTCATACTGTGTGGAAATGCTGATGTCTGCGGTGATTTTTATGGTTTATCTGAATAAGAGGAGGAACTTTTTTTTCCGTCTTGCCTGCAGTGCCGGAATATTATTTTTATGTGCCATATTTATCAGTCCATTTTTTCAGGAGATCACAAACTGGTATAACTGGTTTTGGTTCTGTATCGTGTACGGGGTGCTGATATTGCTCTGTTATTTATGCTGTGAAATAAGTTTTTATGATGCGATATACTGTGCCAGTCTGGGCTATCTGACGCAGCATATTGCTTCAGATTTGTATATTATGCTTGTCTATCAGGGCAGTATACCGGAATGGAACGAAATTCTTTACCCGGCGCTTTATGTGATTGTTTATGTTCTGATCTTTCTGATTTTTTCCAGAAGACTGCAGGAGGGCGGACAGTATGGCACCACACGGGCAAACGCGGTGGTGACGGTTGTGGTTACGCTGGGAATTGTTCTGGGGCTCAGCCTGTTGGTTAAGGGAACTACAGCGGAGATGTCAGGAGCGGAGAACGTTACGGAGGAGTATGTACGTCTGTTTTGCCTTACACAGGTCTATGCCATAGGAATCTGTCTGATTTTTCTGGTGACACAGCTCCTTCACCGGAATGAGATGCGGGCGGTCCGCAGGCTGAACCAGAACCAGCGTGTGTGGGAGCAGAGGCGGCTGCAGTACGAGCTTTCCAGGGAAAATATCGATCTGATGAACCGGAAATGCCACGATATGAAGCATCAGATCGCCGCACTGGCCCAGACGAAGGACAGCTCTTCCCGGGAGAGGGATTTTGTCAGCAATGTACAGGAAATGATTGAGATTTATGACAGCGATATTCACACCGGGAACGACGCCCTGGACACCATACTTATGGAAAAAGGACTGTACTGCCGGCTCCATGGAATTGAATGGACCTGTGTGGCGGATGGCGGTCTGTTGTCCTTTATGGATCTGGTGGATCTCTACACGATTATGGGGAATGTGCTGGACAATGCGACAGAGGCTGTGGAAAAATGCGCCCCGGAGGTATGGAGGTTTATAAACGTCCGCATCTGGAAGCGGGACCTGTTTGCGGTGGTGCAGATTGAGAACAGTTATACGGGAACGATTGAATTTGAGAACGGCCTTCCCAAAACCAGCAAAGAGAACAAAGAGTTTCATGGTTTTGGAATGCGAAGCATTAAAGCCATGGCGGAAAAGTATGGAGGAACTATCCATATGAACGGGGAGAAGGGGGTTTTCACACTGACGATTCTGCTTCCGCTGAGCGAAGAGATTTAAGGAAGGCAGATATGAGGAGACAAACAAAAAGGCTTCTGTCAGATAAAAAGACAGAGGCCTTTTTTGTTATAGAATCGGGAATTTACCATTTGTGAACAAAAAGTGACCGATGAGGACGTCAATATTGCCAATCCTGTTTTCTTTTTTTATAATTTCGCTATAAAAAATATACATGTCAGGAGGGCAAGTAAGTGAGAAAAAGGAGATTATTGCTGAATGTGACGGCTCTGCTGTGCGCGCTGGCTGTTCCGTGCAGCGTATACGCAGAGGAAGCGGAAGAGGAACAGGTACAGGTGGAATATTCAACGGCTGATTATGACGTGGATTTCAAGTACACCAAAACAGAGATTGACCATTACAAAGAGGATGAGTGCGACGAGCAGGGGACCATTGTGTCGCTGGAATATGACGCGCCCGCGTATCTGTTTAACGAGCTTCTCGATGTGGATGAAACAGTTCACAAAAAACTGAATGTTTATCTTCCATATAATTATGATGAAACTCAGCAGTATAATGTTCTGTACCTGATGCACGGCGGCGGGGACAACCAGGAATACTGGCTGGGCAGTGACAACGGCGGGAGACCGGTGTATGGTGAGATCACCAGCAATCTTCTGGACAATATGATCCAGGAAGGACTTTGCGACCCGGTGATTGTGGTGGCGCCAACCTTTTACAGTCCGGTGGACGGGATGACCATTCCTGACGATGTGGCGGCGGAATATGCGGAAGAGGTTCTGGGCGAGCCGGACATTGCGGCTCCGGATTCCCTGTATACACAGTTTTTCCAGTATGAGTTGAGAAACGATATTATTCCGCTGATTGAGTCCACCTATTCAACCTACGCCGGGGGCGATACCAGTGAGGAGAATCTGATCGCCACAAGAGACCACAGAGCGTACGCAGGTCTCTCCATGGGCTCCATGACTTCTGTGCATTCTGTCCTGGAGGGTTGTTCGGATATCATCTCCTATGTGGGGTCCTATTCCGGAATCAAAGCCAATTTTGATAACTTCAAGAGCATTATGGAAGAGGATTTTGCGGATTATGAGATGAATTACTGGTACAACGGTGAAGGCGTAGAGGATATCGCGTTCGAGGAGCATATTGAGTTCCACAATAATGTAACTTCCCAGATGACCGACAAATTTGTGGATGGTGAAAACTACGCCATGGTTGTTCTGGAGGATGGAAACCATGCCTGGACAAGCTGGATTACGCATCTTTACAACACGCTTCTGGTTTTCTTTAAATAGGAATGAGGGGGATTCATATGAAAAAGGGACTGGCAATCCTTATGGCGGCGGGCCTGCTGGCGGTCAGCGGAACGTCCGTATATGCGGAGGATACAGAAGAGGAAGAGATCATTACAGAAGAGGGATATACAGAGGAAGGGGATGGCTACACATCGGTCATTTCCTGGACGTCAAACGAGGATAAAAATATTTACGGACAGTTTTTTTATCCGGAGGATTTTGACGAGAGTCAGCAGTACCCCGTGATTATTATGAGTCATGGTTTCCGGGGATCTCATGAGGACTTTGAGGATGCCGGATGGGTGCAGCTGTTTTCACAGACCGGTTATGTGTGCTATACCTATGATTTTTGCGGAGGCGCGCCAAAAAGTCTGAGCGATGGGGATTTCAGTTCGGATATGTCTGTGATGACGGAGGTGTCCGACCTGGAGGCCGTGATGGAGTTTGTGGAAGGGAAATCCTTCTGTGACCCGGAGAATCTGTACCTGATGGGGCAGAGCCAGGGCGGACTGGTAACCGGTCTGACCGGGGCAAAGCACAGCGATGAAGTGGCGGGTATGATTCTCCTGTTCCCGGCCCTTTCCATTCCGGACAACATCCGGGAGGCCTATCCCACGAAGGAGGATATTCCGGACGAGGGTGTGGAGCAGCTGGGCGCCGAGCTTGGGAAATGTTACGCGGAGGATGTCTATGACCTGGATGTATGGGAAGAGCTGAGCGGTTATGAGGGAGATGTTCTTCTTATGCATGGAATGAATGACTCGCTGGTCCCCTATACACTTTCTGTAAAGGCACTGGAGGAGTGCTATACGGAATCCGCCTCAGAGCTTCTGCTTGTTCAGGGGAAAATGGCGGTTCACGGATTTGACACAATGTATCCGGAAGGGCAGGAATATGCCCATGGGGCTGCCCTTGACTTTCTGAGCAGTCACATTTACGGGCAGGAAGCGGAGAATTAAAAGGAGAGAGGAAAAAAATGGGAAACGAAAAGAAAACCCAAAAACGTATGGGCAATAAGGTCTTTGCCGGAATCTGGGGAACGATTCTGGCCATCCTCCTTGTTGCGGTGCTTGTGGGGAATTACTTTGCGATGAAGTATGCCACCATTATTACCCGGTCTCTGGGTCATACCACTACGGAAGTGGTTTCCACGGGAGAAGGGGAGACGGACAGTGAATACTTTAAGAGCGCGTATGACTCTCATGATGATCTGGTAGCTTATGAGACGGAATTCAGCCAGCAGCTGGAGGCGGAAGGCGTTGTTCTTCTGAAGAATAGTGACGATATCCTTCCCATGGAAAGCGGGCAGAAAATTACTCTCTTCGGAATCGGATCTGCCAAGTTCCTGTACAGCGGCGGCGGCTCCGGAGCCATTGACACCACAAATGTCATGAGTCTGAAGGAGGCACTGGAAGCGGAAGGCTTTGAGGTGAATCCGGAAATCTGGTCCATGTATGAGAGCTCGGAAAACCGTGTGGAACAGGAAATCTCTGTGGATGATTATTCCAGTGATGTGGTGGACTCCATTGAGGAATACAGTGACGCGGCCATTATCGTAATTTCCCGCTCGGCCCAGGAAGCCATGGATCTGGAGGAAGAGGAACTGGTACTTTCTGACGAAGAGATGGAAATGGTGAATTACGCCAACGCAAATTTTGACAACATTGTTGTACTTTTAAATACGGCCAATGCCATTGAGATGGGCTGGGCGGATTCTCAGTATTTCCCCAACATCAAGGCGGTTATCTGGACCGGGTATCCCGGACAGGAGGGGATTTCCTCCATCGCAAAGGTACTTACCGGAGAGGTGAATCCTTCCGGACGTCTGGTGGACACCTATGCCTATGATTCTCTGAGCGCGCCGGCCACCCAGATTTTCGGCGCCGGTCAGTGGACCAATACGGATCATGAAAACAGCTGTAAGAACTATTATACGGTTTACGGAGAGAGTATTTATGTGGGTTATCGCTATTATGAAACCCGCTATGAGGATACGGTTCTCGGGCAGGGAAATGCGTCCACTGAGGACAGCGAGTACGTTTATTCTGACGAAGTGCAGTACCCATTTGGGTATGGCTTGAGCTACACAGAATTTAGCTACAGCGATTTTTCCCTGACGGAAAATGAGGATTCCTTTACAGTTGAGGTGACGGTGACCAACGAGGGCAATGTGGCCGGCAAAGAGGTTGTGGAGGTTTACTTCCAGTCTCCCTATACGGATTACGACCGGGAAAATCTGGTGGAGAAATCCTCTGTGGAGCTCTGTGGATTCGCGAAAACCGCGGAACTGGCTCCGGGAGAAAGCGAGACGGTTTCCGTGGAGGTAGATAAGGAAGAGCTTCGGGCCTATGATTATATGAACGCGAAGACCTATATCGTAGATGAGGGCACCTATTACTTTACCGTGGGAAGCGACTGCCATGTGGCGCTGAATAACATTCTTGCTGCCAAGGGATATTCCACAGACGACGGAATGGATGCGGACGGAGATGCGTCCATGACCGGAACCTATGAGCAGGACGAGCTGGACACCACCACTTATTCCACAGACGCAGACACCGGCACAGAGATTACCAATCAGTTTGATAACGGTTCGATTACCTATTATGACGACTCCTATGTATATCTTTCCCGGAATGACTGGGAAGGAACCTGGCCGGTATTCTACGGGGAGGCGGACGAAAAAGGCAACTATACCATGACGGCCACCGATGAGATCGTGGAGGTCAGCCAGTACAGCACCTATGAGGACGACCCGGATGCGGAAATGCCCACCACAGATTCCGGAGAGAACATTAATCTGATCACCATGCGCGGCAAGGATTATGACGATGAGGGCTGGGACGCGGTTCTGGACTGCCTGACCGTGGATGAAATGATGGAGATGGTTCGTCTGGGCGGATGGCAGACCATGGCCATTGACAGCATTTCCAAGCCCATGTCCAGCGACCAGGACGGCCCTGCCGGTATCTCCGGAGAGCTGATCATGAGTGATGTGGACTGCATGGGATATCCCAACCAGGAGGTGCTGGCGGCCACATGGAACACGGAGCTTGCCCTGACATTTGGAGAATGTATCGGCGAGGATGGCCTGGCTGTTGGTGTGCAGGGATGGTACGCGCCGGGCGCGGGTACTCACCGGACTCCGCTGGGCGGCCGGAATTATGAGTATTATTCAGAAGATGCCTTCCTCTCCGGCGCCATGTGTGCCTCTGAGGTGGAAGGAGCTCAGAGCAAGGGAATGTACTGCTATCTGAAGCACCTTGTACTGAATGATCAGGAAATACGGCGCTACGGTGTTTCCGCTTTCGTAACTGAGCAGGCTCTGCGGGAGCTTTATCTGACACCTTTTGAGATGGCGGTGAAGGATGCCGACTGTCATGGCATGATGGCGGCCTTTAACGGAATCGGCGGTGTATGGTGCGGTTCCAACGAGGCGCTGCTCACGGAGGTTCTCACAAATGAGTGGGGATTCCACGGAATTGTGGTGACAGATTACGCTACGGCGAATACAGGTTACATGCTCATCGACGCGGGTCTTCAGGCCGGAGCGGATCTGTGGCTGAATACGGACTCGGAGGTTTACAAGCTGGATGACGTGGCGAATAACGCAACTCTGGTGACGGCTCTGCGAAACGCTTCCCATGATATCCTCTATACCGTGGTAAACAGCTCCGCGATGAACGGCATTGATGAGAACGTAGAGGTGAGAAAGGTACTTCCTTTGTGGCAGAAATGGCTCATTGCCTTTGATGTGGCGATGGCTGTGGTCATCCTGGGCAGTGTGCTGCTGATTGTGCGCAGGTGCAGGAAGAATACAGCAAAGGTAGTGCTGGAAGAGACGAAGAAAGAATAAAAAACGACAGCGATTTTTTACCTGCTTTTGGCCTGCAATGTTGGAACGATAAAAAACGCAAGATTTTGCTCCGTATTTAATAAATGTTGAAAAGTCATTACGGCCCTTTTCCTGTATAATAATTCTATATTGAAAACCGAATCCCGTGTGATTTTATACGGGGAGAGATGCGGAGAAAGGGGCAGAAATGAAGAAAAAAGTAGTAGGCTTTTCCTTTGGAAGGAAAATGTCCAACACGGAAGTAATGATCAAAGAAGCGCTTCTGGAATGTGAGAAGGCGGGGATGGAGATTCAGTTTGTGCGGTGCGATGATCTGAACATCCACATCTGTACCGGCTGCTGCGCCTGTGTGGGCGGCCTGATGTCCGGAAGAGGACGGGGAACCTGCGTACATAAGGATGATGATTTCCATATTATCGAGGAGGCGCTGATGTCCGCGGACGGAGTGATCGTGGGATCTCCCACCTATGAGTTTGCGCCAACAGGAAACTTTAAGGTGGTCTGTGACCGGATCGGGCCGTCTCATGACAAGACCTTCCGGGGACCGGCCATTGAGAAGGGACTTGCGGAGGAGCGGGATCCCAAGACCTATCCGGACCCCCGAAGCACAAAGAAGCGGGTGGGGGCTCTCCTTACCGTGGGCGGCGCCAGAACAGAGAACTGGCTGGCTCTGTCTCTCCCGAATATGTATGAGTTTACCTTCCCCATGGGGATTGACGTGATTGACAAATACAAATATTTCGGCGCGATGAATGTGGAGCATGTTCTGGGCAGGCCGGATGTGATGGAACGCATGCGGAAGCTGGGTGCGAATATTGTGGAGGCCCTGAATGCGGAGACCGAAGAGGAGCGGGTTCGCTACCGCGGAGACAGCCAGGGTACCTGCCCGGTATGTCATGAGGATATCCTCACTGTGGGATACGGCGGAAATAAGGTGGAATGTCCCGTATGCGGCATTGAGGGTGTGCTGAAGCTTGTGGACGGAGAAATCCAGGTGGAGTTTTCAGAAGAGCAGCAGAACCGGTCCCGCCTCCGCGACGCCGGAAAGTGGGAGCATTCCAACGAGATCCGGGACGGCGCCATGACCCAGAAAAAGGTGGAGAATTTAAGAGAGTTAAAGAAAAAATATATTGGCGTGGGAGAATGACAGTCAGCCGAAAGACTGCATGAAAGGAGCTGTCGCACTAAGTAACGAGTGCGCAGCTCCTCTTTTGGTGCACCTGGCGGCGCACGTTTCAAACCGGTGAAAGTCCGGAATCCGTTCGGCAGTGGGAAGATACAGCTAAAGGCTACCCCGCCGTTATGGATTTCTCCTTTACTTAAGCAAACTGTTCATATAATCCACCAGATCCTGGTTCGCCTGCTGGCTCTCCGAGTATTCCATTTTTGTAATGTTAAAAACATGTACCAGATCATTTTCCGTTGCTTCATAGGAAACGAACGTGTGCTCCACTCCATTTTCTGTCAGATACTCGTCAAATTTGATTACCTCGCTTCCGGTTGTCACATCTCCCGGGGTCGTCAGCATATACACGCCCTCAAAGGAACTCGCATCCACGTTGGAATAGAGATCAAGATGACTCATCAGCTCATCATTCGACAGAATTTCCTCCCCGATTGCCTGAGAAACATAAGACTCCATATCTTCTGTCAGAGCCAGGATATCCGTTCCCGGACAGCTTGTCACATATTCAGTAAACTCATAATCCGGAACCTCCACTTCAAAATACTCCTGCAGCTCCTCAGAACTGCAGATAGCACAGGTCAGGAGAGTATAAAATCCGCCCGCGCTGTCTCCGCTTACAAAAATATTATCCAGATCAAAATGATACTCTTCTGCATGATTCCCAATCCATTTATAGCAGGAAAACAGATCCTGCACCGTATCCCTGAAGTCTCCATCCCCGGGCACCTTTCCATACTCCGGCGCGACAACTATATATCCCTGCTCCGCGTAAAAAACAGCGTGCTCCGTATTGATTTCTTTGCTCCCGCCAATATACCCTCCGCCGTGAATTTCTACAATCACCGGCGTCGCTTCCTCATAAGACTGCGTTCCAAAGAGATCCAGAGTATGAATTTCCTCCCCATCATCTGCATATGGGATATCTTTCAGAATATCAGAGTATTCTTCTGAAGCATCCCCTTCCGTCGCTTCCGCGGCCATCAGAACCGACGGATGCACAGTCAGCACAAGACTTGCAGATAACAACATTCCCAGATACTTCATTCTTTTCATTGTTTTCACTTTCCTTTCTTCATAAGTCCCGTTAAGCTTCACATATTCTGTCGCACACCATTTCTTTTCAGTAATTATATACGATTTTTTTCTGTTTTACTTTCTCCGTACAGACCTTAATTTATCTGCCGCAGACTTTTTCAATCTGACCCGAGCCACAGATCCAGTTGTTTTTGTTTATCCGCCATAACTTCCTGAAGACCGGCCGCATACAGCTTCTGGTTCATTTCCTCCAGCGATGCATCTACGTCTTCCACAATCCCGTTTTCAATATCCGGCAGATAATTGTCCAGTATTTTCTGAAGAGAACTGATTTCTTCTTCCAGATCCTGTCCGTTATAGACAAAGCCATAATATCTGGAATATTCTTTTTCACTGTCCTCAGTCTGTGTTTCAACGATCCCCTCTTCCTTTAAAGCCAGATACCCGTTTCCAAACATCCATTTCATACTCTGATTGTAATCCTCCGATATTTTATGTACACTTTCATCCTTGTTCAGTGTGTAATGAATTCCTTCTATCCCATACAAATAAAGATTCACATAATCCGCATCCGAATACATAAGATTCAGAATCTTCATGGCAGCCGTCTTTTTGGAAGAGTTTTCCGGGATCACCCAGTTGCCCATCAGCTGCAGTTCACTGGTCAGACAGGTTTTTGTGAGAGTTATGCTCGCAGTAGAATATCCTGAGGAATACGTCAGACTTTCTGCTTTCCCCGGCGTCGTATCTGAAAAAACCCCCAACGCGTCCCCATTCTGATATACTTTTACAGAATTCTCTGTTATTTTCTCGTCCAGATTATAGATATAGCCTGCCTGCTGCCATTTTTGAACCAGTTTTGCCATGGAAATATATTCTTCTGTTTCATATAAATTCACAATCTGGTCGGACTGGTTCACTGTCACGCCAAAAGTATTTCCGAAACCTTCATAGTCAATCAGCTGGCATTGGGAAAACACCCCGCCATAATCAGCCGCACCGCTTACTATCTTCTTATCCCGCACATAAGTTCCGTCTTCCAGGATCTCGGAAGATGCAGCCACCATTTCCAGGACCGGTGTCAGCATTTCATCAATTGCTTCAATGGAGACATTTTTTTCATAATTATAATCGCCCACAATCTCTTCCAGGGTTATCTGCAGTGCAGCCAGTATATCCTCCCTTACCAGAAATCCCTCATAATTTGTGATTTCCTGCATGGGAGAAACCGCATAAATTTCCCCATTCAGGCGCAGAGGCTCCCATTCCTTATCCGGATAAACCGCCAGGATATCCTTTCCTTCATCCTCCAGAAGTTCATCCAGGGGGGCGATTGTTCCCTGGGAAACATAGTGAAGCAACGTTTTTACCTGCATACAGGGCATCAGGTCAATTTCTTCCCTGGCTTCCAGACGCAGCTCACAAACTGTCTCCATATCGGTCACATCGGCAAAAATATAATTCACCTTTACTCCGCACTCCCGAATTGATATTTCATTCATTGCATCTGTGACCAGTTCCATATCCTCCGATACATATCCATAAGTGGGAAGCACCATATAAATTTCTTCATACATCTGTGATTCATCAGTTTCTGTTTTTTCATACAGCAAACCAGTCAGACAGGTTCCGAGAATTATAAATGCAAATATGGCCAGGACAATTCCAAAAATATTTCGCTTCATTACTGATCCTCCCGTTTTATCCTTTTATAATTATACTATATGGAAAGTAAACCCGACAATCTGATTTTCAGAATTGTGAAATAAACAGCGATGTGATATATTGAGGATGATATCAGGGGCAAATACTTTTGACCCTGACGTCTTGAGGATACAGGAGACAAAATTTCATATATTAATGATGGGGGAAAGGAACGATGAAGTTCTTACATTCTCAGAAAAACACCTTGAGATCTTATATCATTGGCTTTTTTCTGCTTGTTTTTGCTGTCCTTTTCTGTGGAATAAGCGTTTATTCCACAATCGCAAAACGTACCCTGCTGTCCGAAATTAAAATGACAAATCAGAACATGCTGTCATTATATGCGGCTCAGCTGGATTCCCTGGGGACGCAGATTAACCGTTCCCTGGCAAACTTTATGCTGGAAACAGATTTTGATGATCCGGATTTCGACGTGGACGAATTTTCCCGGCAGCTTTCAACAAATGTACTTCTGTATGCAAACCGCTTTTCTTTTTTTTACAGTTGCCCGGCCGATGGTCAGTATATATTCCGTACAGCCTCCGATATTTCCGCCATCGAACAGGAGGAGGTTTCAGAATATTTTTATGCTCTTCAAACAGAAAGCACCTCTGAAGACTGGCTGATTCTTTCCCTGGGAGAAAATGCATATATGCTTCGATATTATTACCAGGACGGTCGTTACCTTGGTGCATGGATTTCTCTCCGCAGTGCTCTGAAATTATACACAGACAATCAGTTTTCCTCAGATGCGGTTCTGATTTTCACAGATTCTCAGGGGCAGCCGCTTACTTCTCTGACAGGCCTTGGCCTGACTGAGGATCAGTTTCAGAATGAAGCCTGGATGGAAAAGGAGTATATGATTCTGTCGGTTTCTTCGGTTACGTCAGAACTGCGGCTTACGCTCCTGATCCCCTATGAGACAATCCTGAAAAATTTAAATATTATTCAGTCTGCAAAATGGATTCTGTTGCTGGCGGTTCTTCTGTGCATTCCCATTCTGTTTCAGTGTCTGAAGGGAATGATTCTGGATCCTCTGGATCAGCTTACCTGTGCCATGAATAAGGTAGAAAGCGGAGACTACACGGTGTTTATACCAGAAGATCAGAAAATTGTTGAATTACGTACAATGGGAGTCGCCTTTAACCGGATGAGCGCAGAAATCAATCACCTGAAAGTGGATATTTATGAAAAGGAGATCTTTAACCAGCGACTGGAACTGGAAACTCTTCAGCAACAGGTAAAGCCTCATTTTTACCTGAACTGCCTGAATATTATTTATAATCTCGCAGAAGGTGAAGAATACTCCCTGATTCAGGAATTGTGCATGGCACAGGTAAAATATTTCCGTTATATGCTGAAATCATCCTTTCAGACTGTTTCCATCCAGGAGGAATTTGATCATATAAAAAACTATCTGCATATCCAGCAGCTTCGATATCCCAATCGTTTTTTTGTGGATCTGGTATTGCAGAATGATTTTAAAGATATGAAAATTCCGCCGCTGCTTCTTCATGTTTTTGCAGAAAATGCGGTAAAACACGCATCTGTAGATGGAAATATACATTTTAATATTTCCACCTCTGTTTATGATGACACTTTTATTAAAATACAGATTTCCGATGATGGGCCGGGATTTCCGCCGGAAACTCTGGAGCATCTGAACTCCCAGGAACTCTCTACGGCCTTCGGCGAACAGATCGGCATTTCAAATACTATAAAAAGGCTGAATCTGTTTTACAACGGTAATTTTCGCATAACCTTCAGCAACCAGCGGCCTCACGGTGCCCTGATCCAGATCCTGATTCCCAAAAAGGAGGTTATTCCCCATGAACATTCTGATTATTGACGATGAACCCATTACAGTTCAGATGCTGACGAAAAAAATCCCCTGGCGGGAGATAGCGATTGAGAATGTTTATACCGCCTATGACAGTGCTTTTGCCAGGCAGATTGTACAGACTTTTCCGATTCATATTATCCTCTGTGATATAGAGATGCCCGGGGAATCCGGAATCGATTTTCTGCGATGGCTGAAGGAGCACAGTTTCATGCCGGTTGTCACTATTCTGCTCACCTGTCATGACGACTTCAGCTATGCCAGGGAGGGCATTTCTCTTGGTGTCCTGGAGTATGTTCTGAAACCGGTGCCTTTTGACGATCTTACAGAGATTCTGAAAAAAGCCGTAAAAGAATACCGGAAGCGGCACAGGGCCCAGCTGAACATGCAGGACAGCGAATTATGGCAAAAGCATAAACCTTCCGTTATCCGAAATTACTGGAAGGATTATTTTTCGAAAAGCTCCCCGGACAGTGAAATCACGGGGGAAGAACTGGGCTTTGAAAGGGATACCGCTTATGTATTAATCATTTTTTACCAGGGAAAACCTTCTTCCTTAAACTCGGCGGATATTATCCTGCTGCTGGAGCAACAGGCGGAATCTGTCTTTTCCATTCTGGACGCAAAATATGTATTATTTTCCCCCAGGGAAAACTATTTTTATGTTCTGAGCTGGATGTCCCCTGGGGAAAAAGATCCGGAAATTATTTCCTATCTGTTCAAACAGTTTCAGGCCTTCCTGCGAAAGCTGCACATGAACCAGATTCATCTGACTGGCTGTATGAATAGTTTCTGTGATTTTACAGAGCTGCTGCTGGAACAGCGTTCCTTCCTGTCCTTTCTGGAAAATCAAAGTCCGCAGATGGGAATGTTCCTGACGGATCGCTCCAGCATCCTCTCTGAACAGTTTGCCCGGATCTCCAATACACACCTGATAGAAGATATCGCGGATTATGTCCACAGACATCTCTCCCAGGAAATTACAAGATCGGACATAGCGGACTATGTCCACCTGAATGTGGACTATCTGAACCGTATTTTTAAAAAGGAAACAGGCATGACTCTGGTTAAATATATCCGCCAGGAAAGGCTGGACTATGCCAGATATCTTCTCAGAAACACGGAATTGTCCATCAGCGAAATTGCGGTTTCCACTGGTTTTACCACTCCTTCCCATTTTTCCAGCTCTTTTCACAAAGAGTTTGGATATACTCCGATCGATTATAAAAATAAGAGATTTTTATAATAAAAAGTCGTCCATTTGTAATTTACAGTCTGTTTTTGAAAAGCAAAAGCTTTTTTATTCTTTTATAATAACCTCATTACAGGAAAACCATTTTTCAAAAGAGGAGGTTTATATGAAATCAAAAAGACTGTTCACATTCAGCCTGTCAGCCGCAGCTCTCTCTGCCCTGCTTTTCGCTCCCACCGCGGCCTATGCGGAAAGCGACGCGGCGACAGCCTCTGAAGCATCCGGACGGATTGAAAAAATTGTAGCCAACTGTGAGTCTGATCCATATGGAAAAGCCATCTATTCCTTCACCTATTATTTGGATTCCACTGAGGATCTGCTGAGTCTGACTGTGGATGACTTTGAGACAAAAGATTGTGTATACGACGGAATGGAAACACACGAGTATTTTGATTCTGCTGCCTTAGATGTTTCTTTTACGGATAAAACTCTAACCGTAGAGATTTCTCCCTTCTATCCGGGCAGCAGCTTCAGCCGTGACGGATACTGGTCCATGGATTGTATCAACGATTTACTGGATCTGGATGCCACAACGGAGTTGGAATACAGCGATCCGGTTGTAGAGTCCTTTGAGGAATTTACTTATACCTACGGGGACGCTACCCTGGACTGCTACCTTTATACACCGGAAAACGCCACGGAGGATATGCCAATTGTAATCTTTAATTCCGGCGGAAGCGGAATTTCCACCACCGGAGATCTCTATGGCGCAAATTTTGCCGTGTCCTTTGCAAAAGAAGAGGCACAGGAAATGCTTCCCTGTTATGTTCTTTATCCACAGAGAAATGAGGGGAGTACAGATGACCTTTGCGCAGCAATTAAGGAGATCGTAGACAATATGGTTTCCGAGGGAAAAGTGGACGCGGACAGAATCTATATGACGGGAGAATCCGCAGGATCAATTTTTACGATGAATTTTGTCAGCCGTTATTCAGGCTATAACGCCGCAATCATAATCTTTGACGGAGGCGCTTCCTATGAAGGCACAACGCTGGAAGAAACTATAGAGGAAGATGCAGATTCTCCCTTCTCTGACAGTGAGATGCAGCAGCTGGCGGAATCTGGAACCAAAGTCATGCTTGTGCAGAGTATCGGAGATACCACTTCAACGCCGATTCGATATGCGACTACTTACCAGAAACTGGTGAACTACGGGATGACTCCACAGTCTGATATCTTCTGGCATCCGTATACCGCAGAACAGTTTAATGCTCTGCTGGGCGACCGGACCGTGTGGGCTGCAATGGCTGATTCTGAGTATGTGACCGACCCGATTACCGGAATTACAACCTATATGTATCCGGAAGGCAAGCTGCATAACAGCTCTTACCCGGCTGCCAATGATCAGTCTATCAAACTGTGGCTGATGGATCAGTCCCTGGCTGAGTATGAAGTTGAGTTTTCCGATCAGTATTCCGCAGCCTACGGAAGTGACGAAGATTATTCTATCATTCCGGACAAATATACAAGAGTTGCGGTTCTGGAAGACGCACCCGGCGTTCCCGCGGGCACCACGACAACTTTGACTGTCTATACAGATGATGAAGGTCTGTTTTATTACATTGTATTTAAAACTTCTTTCAGCGATGAAGACCAGTATGTGGAAGCAATCAACGTAAACGGAGTCGGCCACACGGTGATGGACTGTTCTGGAACCTGGTGGACTTCCGATATTGATAATTCTGTCATGCCCTATATATTATCCACGGAAATTGACTGGCAGCCCTATGAAGCAACAGTGTCTGACGCGGAATGATCAGCCACTGCACAATGTCTGAATAAATAATATATCAATATTCAGTTCGCACAGAAGGAGCAGACATTTTGTCTGCTCCTTCTGTTTTGTAAGTCTTGTTCAGGCATCGGTATATGATGAACAGAGATAAAACATCTGTCTCCGGTGAGAATACTACATTTCCGCGATTACGATCCCCTGGATTTCCTGGGCTTCAAGTCTTGTCTCCACCACCAGGGTATGATCCTCTGCTTTGGCGCTGTGTATGGTGAGCCTTGGCTGACAGAGGGTTTTGAGGTATTCAATCTCCGGAATGGCCAGTTCGCTGAAATAATCCAGCCTTTTCCACTCCTGCTGAACGTTTCCGTTTTCCTGGTTTACGGAAAAGATCTTTATCACATATTCCCCGTTGTTTACGTGATGGAAGCGGAAGGTCATCTGCATGCTTTCGTTGTCCTCAAAGAGACGGCGCTGGTTTTCCACCTCAATTTTGCTTTCATCCTGGGTGTAGTAGCGGAAGTTAAAAGCCTTGAAGTTATGACAGCAGATAAAGAATACCCCGCTTTCATTTCCGGAGATCAGTGCGTTCTGGTTCCTTTTCAGCATATATTTTCCGAGATAATCCATATATTCATAGGCGAAATACGCCGGCTTTCGTATGCCGTCCCTGGAAATCAGTCCGCATCCCCCGAAAAGGAGGGTCTGAGACTCGATGCTTTCCGCAAGGATGTCCGTGGCGGACCAGTAGGCGATGGCGTCCGCCCGGTCGTAATTCTGGATCAGATTGCGCAGGATGTAGGCGCTTTTGAAGCAGCTGTCGTTCAGGCAGTTTCGGTTTGACAGGGTAGAGCTCCATTCCGTCACATATAATTCCTTATCACCGAAGCCCTGTGCCTCCATGATCTGCCTGGCCTCCTGAATCTGCCGGGCCAGGTAATCCACGTCCGGGGAATAGTCGCTTCGTCCTGCGTCCAGAAGATCCCGGTCAAAGATATAGGGATAGGAGTAAATGGAGATAAAGTCCGGCTGCTGTCGGTGCTTCTTCCATTTTTTCAGGATCAGGGGAAATTCCTTTCCCATATAATTCAGACAGAATCCGGCCCCGCCGAGCCGGACGCGGGGCACATAGGTCCGCAGGATGCCGGCCACCACATCGAAGGCGTCCAGGTAGGTCTCAATGGGGATCTCCTCCTGGACCACGGAATTCTTTTCCATCTCAAAATGCCAGGTTTCCACTTCGCGGACCCCGTAGCGGCGTGTCAGATGTTTGATGACCTCTTCCAGAAAGGCCCCGTTTTTCCGCATGACATCCATGGGGTTGCTCCGGGTTTTTTTCAGCATTTCCGGATCGATTTTCCCGAAAATCTCGTTGTCTTTAAAGCCAAGCTCCACATGGGGCTTCAGGGAAAGTCCCACGAGGAAATCGAAAACCTGATCGATGGCTTTGAAATTATACCGGGTGTTGTGTTCCTTCAGCTCCACCATCATATCCCTGGAGAGGATTCCCCAGAAACGCACGTACTCAAAATGCAGATTTTCCTTCAGCATCCGCACCTGTTCCCGTACGTCAAAGCGCATCAGGTCGGAGGCTCTGCCGATGTTGATCAGGCGGCACCAGCGCCGCTCCAGGATTTCCCGGTGATCCGCGTCCACATCCACGGTCATGACCGTGGAGTCTTCCACATCCGGCGGCTCCACAAAGTTGGAAATCAGGTACTGTTCCGCCCGATCCATTACATTTTTGTCTGTTTCCCCATGGCCGGTCTGGCTTCGTTTTCCCTGCATCTGCTGGCGGTATTCCGCCGGTGTGGTATGGTAGCTTTCCTTAAAGGCGTGGTTAAAACCGGCCTGGTTGGAAAAGCCGTTCTCCATGGCGATCTTCAGCACGGTCTTATCTGTGTATAACAGGTCGCTGACCGCGTGCTCCAGGCGGATGTTATTGAGAAGCTTCAGAAAGCTCATTCCGAAATTCTGTTTGATGTACTTGGAGAGATAGGTGTTGGAGAGGTAGAGACGTTCAGAGAGCTCCTTTAAGGTGATGGGCTCGCTGTAGTTTGTCATGATAAAGTTCATGATTTCATTCATCCGCGCGTCTTTGTTCCACTGGGCGGAATCGTAATGAAGCATTCCCTTTTTGACGATAAAGTCCGTGGTGATCAGGTAGATCAGCTGATAAAAGATGCTGTTTTTCAGGGCGATTCCCTGTCCCTCTGTGGTCTGATAATAATTGAAGATCAGGCGGATGTAATAGCGCATCTTGTCATAGCCGGCGGATTTTTCCTCTGCAGAGTTGCACCAGAAGCAAAGCTCTTCTCCTCCGAAAATCTCGGTGAGCATGGCGTGGTCAATGAATACGCTGCCAAGCAGCACATCCCCGTCAGAGTGATACTCATGGCGCACATTGGAGTTGATCAGCATGAAGTCGTCGGTTCTGAGAAAATGACTGCTGTCCTCGTAATCTACCTCCAGGGTGCCGTCCAGCACATAGATGATTTCAGGATCCTGGTGGAAATGCATTCCCCTGACGGCTTTTGTGGAAAACTGACAGCTTACGATGTTTCTGTACTTCATACTTTTTCTCCTTGCATTGTTCTTTCAGACAGAGAGTTCACAGGTAAAAATAAAACCGCGCCCGGGCAAGCGGGCGCGGCGGTTTGGGTAAATCAGCCTTTTGCGTTTCTGGCATCCAGCTCAACACGGATTTTATCCATCATTTTCTTGTCCAGGTTATACCAGAACAGCGGAATCGCGGAGGCCACAATGCAGGCCGCGGGGATCAGGTTTACAACGGCGTTGATGCCCATTTTTACAGCTTCGGTCTGCTCCTGGTTGGGAACATAGCCGGACAGGGCGAGAAGCATTACGGTTACGGAACCGGCAACCGCGGTGGCAAGCTTTACGCCGAAGCTCATGTAGGAGTAGGTAAGTCCTTCTTCCCGGATGCCGTACTTCCAGTCGCCGTACTCGATGCAGTCGGAAAGCATACCGGTACATACATTGGCGGAAGAGTTCGCGAAGCCGATGACAGCGCTGATTACGATCAGGAATACGTTGTTGTTTACCGGAGCGGCGAAAAGAACAACGAAGCCGATAATCATAACAATATTCAGAATCAGCAGCCAGTTTCTCTTTCCAAAGGTTTTGGTGCCCCAGGGCATCAGGGTACATCCGATCAGCTCGGTGACTGTCATGGTGGTGAAGATCGGGGCAATCATGGTGTAGGAGCCAACCACATAAATTACATAATAGGTGAGCATGGACATACGGGCTGTGATGGCCATTGCGCCCAGGAATACGCACCATACGGTGATGAGAAGCATTTTGTTCTTGGTCATCAGCTTCAGGGACTCAAGAACCGAACGTTTTGCTTTTGCCTGTGCCGCTTCCCTGGGAACTTCCACGACAACAGTTTCCTTACATTTCCATGCGCACAGCCAGAAGCAGGGCAGCATGATCACAGAACATACCAGTGTGGTCCAGAAGTATCCCTTTGCGGTTGCCACATCGCTGTTTCCGAAGAACAGGATCATGGGCATGGCCACTGCGGAAAGGATGATCTTGATTACGGACGCGCCGATGGCACGGCAGGAGGTGTAGTTCATACGAACCTGAGAATCTCTGGCAATCAGGTTTACCAGACCGCCGTATGTAACGCAGATGGCAGTATAGGCCATACCGGCGCCGATGTAGCATACCAGACAGATAATTACCTTCGCCACGCCCTGTACCGGGAATACGGTAAAGGTCAGCAGGTTAAAGATGGCCAGGAACGGGGATGCAAACATCAGATAGGGTCTGAATTTGCCCCAGCGGGTTCTGGTGCGGTCCGCGATGATTCCCATCATGGGGTCATTTACCGCGTCCCAGATACGTGCGATGAGCATGATCAGGGAGATCGCGGATGCGGTCAGGCCTACGATATCGGTGTAGAAAACGGTCAGGTAGGTATTGATCATATACCAGGACAGCTGAGAGCCGACTTCGCCGAAACTGTAGAAAAAGCCTAAGGATTTACTGGTTTTTTCTGTTGTTGCTTCTTGTGTGTTCATTGTTTCCTCCTTCACTTTCACTTAAATTTTTTATGCATTAAGCATACCATTTTCATTTCTGTGAAACGACGGGGGATTACGCACAATTCGACTTTATTCTTTTCTTTTTTTTGCAAAAACAGGTTTATATGTGAATTAAACTAATTTTTAACAGTGATTTTTTGTTCCTTCAGACCCGTAAACAGCAGAATTTATTTTAATTTATCCCGGAGATTTCCGATTTCAGCTTCCTGACCTGATTATGCGCAGATTTTGACTTTTTTGGAGGGGTGACAGTTTTTATGTTGAAAAATGACGTTCCTTTTCAGTCCTGTTTTTGGACGGAAGGAGGAAACGAATCCTGCATCAGACAGAAGGGGAGACATGCCAGAGAAACGGCCGGATCTGTGAATTTACCTGCAGACAAAAGGAGGGCCGGACCCTCCGGGCCCGGCAAGTATGAAAAGAAAAAGATTATCTATCCGATAAAAAAGCGTTTGCTTTATTTGTTTAATACTATACGGACAAATTGTGTCAGAAATGTGAGAGTGGTCTGAAGAAACTGTGATGGTTTTCTAAAAATCCCGGAAAGGAATCTAAACAAAAAATAAAATCCTCAGAAATCCTCCAGGGAGGGAATCTCCTCCTCAAAGGTTTCCTCTCCAAGCTCATTGATAACAGTTTTTCCCGCTTTCCCATACTGGTAAAGCTGATCCAGGAACTCAATGGCAGCCCGGATCTTTGTCCGCAGAAGATAGCCCCCGGACTGTGTGGACCGGGCCAGGGTATCTGCGGAGAGACTGGGCGTCCAGTCATAGGCCTGTCCGTGAAATTCCTGAATCCGGAGCAGAACCTCATTGATCTCCTGGCGGGTCAGGGGCTGGAGCTGGTCGGCGTCGCTTAAAAGATTCAGGACCGTGCGGATGGGCTCCGGCTGGTCCGGAAAGACCTCGGCGAGATTTTCATAATCATGTTTTCCCTCAATCACATCCTCTGAGTAGGATGCGCTCAGAGCGAAATAGGTAAATGTGGCCTCCGGGCAGCGCTCCGGAAGCAGAAAGTCGGCCATATTCCGGTAGGCGTTCAGCCGGGCCTTCTTTCCCAGGCGCCCCATCAGCTCCGTCTCATCCACCAGGATAACCCAGCCGTGGTAGCCCAGCTGAAGGAACAGATGGCTCATAAATCTGAAATAGTCTGCGCAGTGTCTGGTTTTGGTAAAGTTCACCTTAAATTTTGCCGGCTGGTTGAAAATTCTCCGGTAAATTTTTTTCAGTGCCGTGTTTGCGATAAAATCTCCCTCCAGGTCCGCCTGGAGAATGAATTTTTCGTCCGAGTCCTCCGTGTTCAGATAAGAGCGCAGCAGGTAATAAAGCTTGTCCGTCTCCAGCTCCCTGGCTGCGTAAACCTGCATTTCGCTGGCCACGGGGCTGTTGGCGGAAATTTTTTCTATCTCATGCATGAAGCCAGGCTGCTGTCTCTTTGGCAGGTAGGTGTTCTGAATGACCTTCTGATAAAACAGATAAAGCTTGTCCATGGGGGTTTCCTTGCTGAGAGACACATAGGAAACCACCATATTGTCGGCGCCGGCCAGATTAAAAATCGTATTCAGAAGATGGGTTTTGCCTTCCCCGTATTTTCCGCTGATAATTTTTCCGCCGGATTTCTGGTTTTCGCATATCTGCTCCAGCTGGCCGGAGATCTCCCGCATAATCTGGGGGCGCGCTTCGGAAAAACAGGCGCCCACCGCCCGGGAGGGAACGCCGGAGCGCAGAGCTTCAATCATATGCCGGGCTTCAAAATTATAGTTCAGAGTGTTTTTTGTGTCACACATTTTCTTCCACCTCCATGGCCTTTAGAATCAGACCGGGCATCCCCAGACTGCCGGCATGTGCGCGCTGCGCCAGGTCCCTGGCGCGTTCTCTGTCCAGAGGTGCTGCCGGCTGGTTTTGTCGGCGCATGGCCAGACTTTCCGATATGGCGACAATCACGTCCGGTGTGTACTCCTGGGCCGCCAGCCGATCCAGATCCACCATATCCGAGAAGCGGTTGAATCTCTCCCCCACAATCTCATTCTGTATGCGCATCCAGAGCGCCTGGTAGGATTTCAGACCGGCGTTCTCATTGTCAATCAGTGCCCGGTCAAAGGCGTATACAAAGAAAATATGGTGCATGCTGTCGATGTCGTCGATGAGCTGCCGGATGCTTTCGTAGGTGTCCTCCCGTTTCATCTTGGTATAATGTACGGTCTCCAGACTGGTGCGGCTGATGAGAATTTCCATATCGTCCACCGCTACAAAAAGACCGGAGTAACCTCCCATATGAATCACCTCTGCCAGAGAGCGGAGCATGTTCCGCGCATTGTATCTGGTGATTTTTGCGGGATAAAAGCCAAGGGTCCGCAGCTGGGAAAGCTTCACCGTGCGGTCACCCTTCAGCCAGGACAGGAGCAGCTCCCGGCTCTGTTCCTCAAGGACGGGGTAGCCCAGAAGGCTGCCGGTAAGCATACTGCAGGCCAGCGCGAAATTATTGTCCAGGAGAGGATTTTCCAGAAAAAGATTTCGAAGCTGTGTGCGGATTTCCCGCCGGGTTACCGGATCGCCGGAACCATTCTGGGAGAGGTAATCCATAAATTTCATCTCCTCCGGGATCTCCGCCGGGTCATAGCCCATTTCCCGGATTACGCACACACTGGCTGCGTCCAGGCAGGCCATAATATCGCACTGCTCCAGAATCGCCGTATAGATTTCCTTGAAGTCGTGCATCCAGATGTCTCTGGCGGAAAACCAGACGGTTTTGTAATGCTCCTTCTGGGCAAGACCTGTCATCAGGTGAAGAAAATGAGTTTTGCCGCTTCCGGAACGGCCGGTGACAAATTTTATCTTGCTCCCGCCGTCCCGGATGTATTCCTGAAGGTATTGTTTCCGCCAGAAATCCGTCAGAAAATCAATTCCGCAGGAGGACAGCGCAGGAGAGGATGTGTTTTCAAAATCCGACATATTTTCACTTCTTTCTGTATTCTGTGTATTACAGGAAACGGATGGTGGCCAGATACTGTTCCTTTCCGTTGGCATCCAGGATGCGAATGGATTTTTTCCCGATGCGGGTAGGACCAAAATCAAAAGTCCGGCCATTTTTGGTCTCGGTCATTCCGGTGATAAATTCCCCGTAAAGACGGGCGATGTCAAAGGAAAAGCTCTGCAGGTCATAATCTCTGCGGGAGCGGCTCATGGGCGTCATGAGCTTATACAGGGCGGTGAGATAAACGTCCGTTCCCTTCTTCCGGCCATTCTTCAGAATTTCCAGATCGTAGGCTTCCGCCAGCTCCCCGGCAAAATTCTGAGCGTTGAAGGAAGCTTTTTTCAGCTTTTCCTGCCCGGTTTTTACAGTGCTTACAAAGCTTGAGGGACGGGCGCAGGAAATACGCTTTTTGTCCAGATATACATCCTGGTTTTCCACATCCAGGCGCACCCTGTAAGGGAACATCTCGTAAACCGGAAAATCTCCCTTCACGTCGATTCCCTTTTCCCCACAGATTTCCAGCATCTGGGCCGCGAAATCGCCGCTTTCAAAATAGGCCCTGGTGTCAAAGCCGTCCACGGACCGGCGGAGATTTTCAATAACAGCAGATAAGGAGGAAGCGGCATTTGCCAGGGTTTCCAGATCCCGGGAAAGGTTTTTAAGATCTCCGCTTTCGGTTTCCCGGACAATGCCCTTATACAGCTTCTGAAGGGAAGCAAGACTCTCTTTTACAGATTTTTCATCGGATATAAGAGAGGGATAAAGTTCTTCATAGTTCATTTGTATTCATCCTTTACATAATTATGATTGAAGCGATCTATAACTGTTCAAAGTATAAACGAACAGAAGCTTTTTTTCAACAGAATGTTCTTATAAAAAGAGAACATTGTAAGAAAACTGGATATTCCGCCGGGAGCAGGTTTGTGGTATCATAGTATGATACAAGGGATTTCGGGAGCACGAAGTGCGGACACCCGCAGGTCGCTCTGTGAGGAAATCCGAGTATCATGGTACGAATGTATGGAGAAGAGGAGACGGCGTATGGAGAACTCTCTTTACCGGTGGCAGGAGGAATGTCTGGAACGTTGGCTGGAAAACGGCGGGAGAGGTACTGTACAGGCCGTTACCGGATCAGGAAAAACAAGGCTCGCCCTGAATGCCGTGGACGCGCTGGAGCGGAAGCTGGGGCGAAAGGCGGCTGTAAAGATTGTGGTGCCTACCCAGGCATTGATGCGGCAGTGGGCAAAGGCTCTGCGGGAGCATCTGGCGGCGAAGGAAGAACGGAAATTTCAGGTGTCGGAGGAGAGAATCGGCCTGCGGGGCGGCGGACGGAGGGATGCTTCAGACTGCCGGTATATGATTTATGTGATTCATTCCGCCCGCTATGAGCTGGCACGGCAGATTCTGACACAGCTGGAAGACGGTCAGGCGGTCTTTCTCATCGCAGATGAGTGCCATCATTATGCCAGCGGAGAAAACCGTCTGATCTTCGAGTTTTTGACCCGGGTTCATCCGGAGGAGGTTCCCTATTATTCCCTGGGGCTTTCGGCCACCCTGCCCTCAGGCGAGGCCGGCCGTATTCTTACAGACGCTCTGGGGCCGCGCATTTATTCCTATGGTATGGCGAAAGCGTCTGCCATGGAAACCGTCTGTCCCTTTGATATTTTTCATGTGGCGTTGTCCTTTCAGGAGAAGGAGCGGGAGGAATACCAGGAACTTTCAGAGGAAATACGTTATTGCTATACACGGCTGAAAAAGGCGGTTCCCCATCTGGACCGCCTGGATCAGAGAGAGCTGTTTGAACGGCTCACCCGGCTTGCCGCCGGAAACGAGCCTGAGACCATCCGGCTTGCGAAGTCCTATATGAACCTGACGTACAGGAGAAAAAGCCTGGTATGTCTGGCGGGAGACCGCCTGTCCTGCGGGGAGGATCTGATCCGGCGGCTTGACCGGAAGGATAAAATTCTGGTTTTCGGTGAGCGCATCGCCCAGGCGGAGGAGCTGTACCGGGCTTTATACCGGCGGTATCCCGGAAGGGTCGGGCGCTGTCATTCCCGGATGGGGGAGCAGGCGAATCAGAACAATCTGGAACGGTTTCGCACCGGGGAATTCAGGATTCTCATCACCTGCAGAGCCATGGATGAAGGGGTGGATATTCCGGATGCCTCCGTAGGGATTATTCTGTCCGGGACATCGGCCCAAAGGCAGAGAACCCAGCGCCTGGGGCGGATCATCCGAAAGAAGGAGGGCAAGGAGAGGGCCGCTCTCTATTATCTGCATATTGAGGAAAGCGCGGAGGACGCCTGTTACCTTCCGGCTGCCGGGGAAAGCCGCATGGCCGAGCTTGCCTATCGTCCGAAGCTTCGGAGTTTTATGAATCCCGGGTATGACCCGGCGGCCAGGCAGGTTCTGAAAGACATGAGGAAGGCGTGCGCCGGCCGCCGGGAACTGCGGGAAGCTTATCGATGTCTGGACCTGGGACGTGTCCGGGGAGACTGGATGCGGGAACCGGAGGAGATTGAGAAACGACTTTCCGTCGCGTCCCCGGTGGAGGAGCGAAATTACTGGATCTGCATGAAAAAAGTGGCGGAAAATTCCGCTCTGTGACCGTCCATGTTCTGAAAGGAGGACCTTGTGGAAGTAAAGGAAATCATTCTGGTGATCCCTGGTCTGGTCTGTCTGATTTATGGATGGCTGGTGTACCGTCTGCGTTCCGGAACGGCTACCTTTGGGCTGTGGCTGCTTCTTGGATCTGCCTTTCTGGGTGCTGCGGCGGGGATGCATTTTCACATCCTGGCAGGGCTTCCGGGATTTTGGAGTCAGCTGGGTTCGGCCGTCTTTGTGTTGCTGTTGCTTGTCATTGTGATCGTGGAGATTTTTATTGTCAGCGGTTTTTTTGCAGAGTGTCCGGGAAATCTGGACTGTCTGATCGTGCTGGGCGCCCAGGTTTATGGGGATGGCCCCAGCAATGTGCTGAAATACAGACTGGACGCGGCCTGTGGGTATCTGCTGGAAAACCGGGAGACTCTCTGTATCGTGTCCGGCGGACAGGGGCCGAACGAGCCTTGTCCGGAGGCCAGAGTCATGTGTAAATATCTGATGAAAAACGGCATTGAAAAGGCCCGTATTTTCATGGAGGAAGAATCCACCACCACCATGGAAAACCTTGCCAACAGCAGCCGCTATTTTGATAAGGAAAGGGACACCGTGGGAATTGTCACCAATAATTTTCATCTGTTTCGCGGCATGCAGCTGGCCCGGAAAATGGGAGTGAAAAAGGTGTATGGAATTCCGGCAGGGGTCCGGCCGCTGTATCTGCCCAACAATATGCTTCGGGAGTTTTTTGGCGTCTTAAAGGATCTGTTTTACGGAAACCTCCTGTAATGGTCCGGGCATGGGAAATTCGTGTATGAAGAAAGTATTTGCAAAATAGACTCAGGTGCTGTATAATGGCCTCATGCAGGCAGACGGAAGAATAGAGCACCGATTACGATGACGTATCGCGATGGGTGCTTTTTGTGTACAGGAAGATGGATATCCGGTTCTGATGGGGGAGGCCCGCCTGCGGGGCTGACAGCGGACGGATTCGGCCGCCCTTTGTGAGGGCGGGGATTAGCGACAGCGGAACGAGGGAGGATTATTATGACAGATATGCTTACAGCCAATGCAGACAGTTTGAAAGAGGACATGGTCCATCTGGAAGAGGAGCTGATGAAGAATCATCGGATCAATCCCAACCTTTACGTGGAATATGATGTGAAAAGAGGCCTTCGTGACTCTGCCGGAAAGGGTGTGCTGACAGGCCTGACGGAGGTTTCGGATGTATGCGCCTATAATCTGATTGAAGGCCGGGCGATTCCCGCGGAGGGAAGTCTGTATTACCAGGGTGTGAGTGTAAACGACCTGGTGAACGGTCTTAAGGGGAAAAAATACGGCTTTGAGGAGACCGTGTATCTGCTTCTGTTCGGCAAGCTGCCCACGGAGGCGGAACTGAAGAATTTTCTGGAAGTTCTGTTTGAACTGGAGGATCTCAACGGGCGTTTTGTGCGGGATGTGATTATGAAGGCCTCCAGTCCCAACATTATGAATGCTCTTCAGAGATGCGTTCTGACTTTGTACACCTATGACGACAATCCGGAGGATATCTCCGCAGGCAATGTTCTGCGGCAGTGCCTGGAGCTGATCGCCAAGCTGCCTCTGATTGCCGTGTATTCCTACCACGCCTACCGGCATTTCCGGAAGGACGATACCCTGCTGATCCGGAATCCCCGGAAGGGCTGTTCTCTCGCGGAGAATATTCTGCTGATGCTGCGGCCGGACGGAAAGTATACGGAGCTGGAGGCGAAGGTTCTGGATATCGCTCTGATTCTTCACGCGGAGCACGGCGGCGGCAATAACTCTACTTTTACCACTCATGTGGTGACCTCTTCGGGCACGGACACGTATTCGTCCATGGCCGCGTCCATCGGTTCCCTGAAGGGTCCCCGGCACGGCGGCGCCAACCTGAAGGTGCAGCACATGTTTGAGGAGATCAAGCGGGAGGTAAAGAACTGGGAGGATGAGGAGGAGGTCAGCGGCTACCTTAAGAAAATCCTCAGTAAGGAAGCCTTTGACCATACCGGTCTGATTTATGGAATGGGACATGCGGTTTACACTCTTTCCGACCCCAGAGAGGTGATTCTGAAGGAATTCGCCCGCAGGCTGGCGGAGGAAAAAGGGCTGAGTGAGGAGTTTAACCTCTATGACCGTGTGGAGCGGCTGGCGGCGGTGCAGATTATGGAATACCGGAAGATTTTCAAGCCGGTGTGCGCCAATGTGGATTTTTACAGTGGATTTGTGTATGCCATGCTGGGGATTCCGGAGGAGCTTTACACACCGATTTTTGCCATCGCCCGTATTCCCGGGTGGAGCGCGCACAGGCTGGAGGAGCTGATTAACGCGGGGAAAATTATCCGTCCCGCCTATAAATATGTGGGAACGCATGTGGGGTATCAGAAACGGGAGGAGAGGACCTTCTGAGAAAAGGACAGAGGCAAAAACAGGAGGGGAGATTTTTATGAAGATTACCATTGTGGGGATCGCCGGGGGAACCGGCTCCGGGAAATCCACATTTACCAATCGGCTGAAGGAAAAATTCGGAGATCAGATTGTGGTTCTCTATCACGACAATTACTACAGGAGACAGGATGATATTCCCTTTGAGGAGAGAAAAAAGAAAAACTATGATCATCCGGATTCCCTGGAGACGGATCTTCTTATTGAACATGTGAAAAAACTGAAAGCCGGACAGGCGATTGACTGCCCGGTGTATGACTACAGTCAGCATAATCGTTCCGACCGCACAATACACATTGAACCGCGGAAGGTGATTGTAATTGAAGGGATTCTTCTCCTGGCAGATCCCAGGCTCCGGGAGCTGCTGGACATTAAAATATATGTGGAAGCGGACGCGGATGAGCGTATTCTGCGCCGGGTGGTCCGGGATGTGAAGGAGAGAGGGCGGGATATCGACAATATTGTGGATCAATATCTGACCACAGTAAAGCCCATGCATTACATGTATGTGGAGCCCACCCGGGCTACGGCGGATATTGTCATCAACAGTGGTATGAACAATGTGGCCTTTGATGTCCTGCAGTATAAAATTGCCCATCTGCTGGAGGCGGAGGAAGAATGAGAAAAAGGTTTTACTCTCTGAAGAAGGCGGTTCAGGCTGTCTTCGGGGAAACTCTGCAGGTGGTCGGTCATAAGCCGGTGTACGGCGGAGATATTAATCAGGCCTATCAGATGACCCTTTCAGACGGCTCCGTTTTTTTATGAAATGCAACGGGCTCCGGAATTATGATTTTTTCAGGGCTGAGGAGGAGGGACTGGAAGCCCTTCGCGCTCCGGGAGTCATAGGGGTGCCCAGGCCGCTGGCAGTGGGAACGGATGAGTCCCAGGGGATCTCCTTCCTGCTGATGGAATTTCTGCAGCCGGAAAAAAAGATTCGGAATTACTGGGAAGTTTTCGGAAGGGAGCTGGCATTGCTTCACCGTACCGGGACATCCGGTCTGGTGTCTGAGAACGGGGCGCTCTGTTTTGGCTTCCAGTCGGACAATTACCTGGGGGCATCCAGACAGATGAATACGCCGAAGACCTGCTGGACAGAGTTTTTCCGGGACTGCCGGCTGCGGCCGCAGATGCGGATGGCGGAGAAGAAGCTGGATATTGAGACAGGGAGGAAATGCGAGGTCCTTCTGAACCGTCTGGATACAATTCTGGCGGAGCCGGAGTTTCCTTCGCTTCTCCATGGGGATCTGTGGAGCGGGAACGCCTTTTGCGGTCCGGACGGGAAGGCCTGGATTTTTGACCCGGCAGTCTATGTGGGGAATTTCGAGGCGGAGCTGGCCATGACTGAGCTGTTCAGCCGTTATCCGGACACATTTTACCAGGCTTATAATGAGGTGAACCAGATCGACCGTGGATATGAGGAGAGGAAGGATCTGTATAATCTCTATCATATGCTGAACCATTTTAATCTGTTTGGCGGTGCTTATCTGCGCTCCGTGCGGCAGATTCTGAATCATTATGTCTGAATTAAGGTTTCTGAGAAGTACAGGGAGATTATGTACATGGCAGTGATTGATCGGGAGGATATGCTGACCCTGACCCGGCGGATGACGATTTCCCGGACCTCCTTTACAAGGATTGCCGGGAGCTATATGGATCGGGACGGGTATATAGACGGAACCTTTAATACCAGCTTTCTGAAGCTGTCCCCCAGGGAAAAGGAGGCAAACCTGGCAATTGCCAGGGCGATTCCCTTTGCTGAAACAAACATGAAGCTGAGGCGGTACCGCTTTCCGGAAGAAGCCGGGAAGGCGGGCGGTATGCGTCAGCTTCTTCTTGGGATGAAGTCCTGCGGGCTGAAAAATGACGCCCTTCTGGATACGTTTTATGAGTTTGCGGCGGAGAATTACCGTGCGGATCACGATTATGGAATACTTCTTTTTCATGACCGTTTTGATATCCCTGTGAAGGCCGCGGACCATGAACGGCTGGGTGAATCGGAGGAAATGTTTGAATATCTGATCTGCGCCTTCTGTCCGCTGGCTGGAGATTATGATCCGGGAATGCCGGAGTGCGGCTTCCTCTTTCCTGCTTTTTCCGGCCGAAGCGAGGACCGGGAGCATGTGGATGTTTTTCAGGCGGATCCAATGCACCCTCACAGGGAGCTGATGAAAATTCTTGGCGTCAGGGAGGATGAACGCCTGTCCGGAGACCGGGAGATTTTACGGAGAAACTGAGGTATTTGCAGAGGGTTATGGAAGTCTGCAGGAGTAAAAAGAAGATTATGGAATTTGCAGGAGCAGGAGTAAAAGAATAAGAAGACAGACTGCCGCCAAATAATAAATGATTCTGTGGCAGGATTTAATTTAAAGGAGGAGGAAAAAACTATGATTTACAGGGAATTTCAGGATCTGAAGCTGTCCGCGCTGGGCCTTGGCGCCATGCGCCTTCCGGTGATAAACGGGAATGAGGGACAGATTGATGAGCCGGCCGCGCAGCAGATGGTGGATTACGCCATGGAACAGGGGATTAATTATTATGACACTGCCTGGGGATATCACAATGGAACGTCTGAGACAGTGCTGGGAGAATGTCTGAAAAAATATCCCAGAGAGAGTTTTTATCTGGCGTCAAAGTTTCCGGGGTATGACCTGGCCAACATGGACAAGGTAGAGAGTATTTTTGAAAAACAGCTGGAGAAATGCCAGGTGGAATACTTTGATTTCTATCTTTTTCACAATGTCTGTGAGAAGAATATTGACGCGTATCTGAATGAAAAATATGGCATTTACGAATATCTGATGAAGCAGAAGGCCAACGGCCGGATCCGTCATCTGGGATTTTCCGCCCATGGCTCCCATGATGTGATGAAGCGCTTCCTGGATAAATACGGCGAGGGAATGGAATTCTGCCAGATTCAGTTAAACTGGCTGGACTGGAAATTCCAGGATGCCCGGGGAAAGGTGGAGCTTCTGGATGAGTATCACCTTCCGGTGTGGGTGATGGAGCCGGTTCGGGGAGGAAGACTGGCGTCCCTTTCGGAGGAGAATACCGCAAAGCTGAAGGCGCTTCGCCCGGAGGAAGGCGTGCCGGCCTGGGGCTTCCGGTTCGTGCAGTCTCTTCCCAGTGTAACGATGACCCTGTCCGGTATGTCCAACTTCCAGCAGCTGTCTGAGAATATACATACCTTTGAGACCGAAAAAACGCTGAATGAACAGGAGATGAACACACTTCTGGGAATCGCGGATGAGATGATCCAAAGCAGCAGCGTGCCGTGTACGGCCTGTCACTACTGTGTAAGTCACTGCCCTAAGGAGCTGGATATTCCCAGGCTTCTGGAGCTGTACAATGAGCACAGCCTTACAGGCGGCGGTTTCATTGCCCCAATGGTTGTGGAAACGCTGCCGGAGGAGAAACGCCCGGCTTCCTGTGTGGCCTGCCGAAGCTGTGAGGCAGTCTGTCCTCAGGAGATTAAGATTTCTGAGGTTATGGCGGACTTTGCGGCCAGGCTGCAGGGGTGAGAGAATGGTTGGGAGTGTCCTTTCCTGTACACCTACGTTTTCGTATCATATGTGATATGTTGTTACCCTGACCATATAAAACACCTCCTTCGTTAAATGAAGCAATTGATATATCTATCTTTATTTCAACGAAGGAGGTGTTTTTATACAATTTTTAATATATTCCCAATATTGTCGTTAAATTTCAATAATATCTGCATTAATCCATGGGATTGTAATCGTCGCCCCACTCATAAAATCAATTGAAATATTACAATATTATTATTCTTTAAATCTTACTATAAAACCGGTTTGATATATGGTTTAATGTCTGCCATATCGGGTTCTGTACTGATACATGGTCATTCCGGTATGCTTTCGGAACTGTCGGCCAAGGTGACTCTGGGAGGAATAGCCAAGATAAGCGGCGATTTCGCTGTAAGTATACTCGGAGTAGGTCAGCAGGTTCTGGGTCAGCTTTACCTTTTCGCGATGAATGTATTCTGTTATGGTGACGCCTTCATATCGGTGAAAAATTTCCGACAGATAGTTCGCGCTTATATTCAGCTCCCCGGCAATATCTCCCACACGGATGCGGCCGTGCAGATGGGAGAAAATATAGGTTTTGCATTTCTCAGTGTACAGATTGGACAGTTTATCGGCGGGATCCTTCTCCTCATGGTCGTGTACGAGCTGTGCGTAGTGATATTCCGCAGAGTGAAACAGGTGAATCACTGTGGGAACGTCATTACAGTTTTCAATTTCCTGGATATAGGAGTCGGCAAGAGAAAACGCCTCCTCGGGAAGAATCCCACCCCGGATGGCCGCACGGCTGGCGAGGGTGATCACTACGATTCCGCGGTTTTTCATATGCCGCAGCGGGTTCGGGGAAAGACATCCGATTTCACCTGGATAATCTTCCCGAAGGCTGCTCTCAAGTTCTTCCAGATTTCCCTTCTCAATGCCTGAAAATTCCCGGAGCTCCTGTTCGTAGGGATTATGCAGCTTTTTGTTTTCCCGGTTTTCAAAGGTATGCTTCATATGCTCCCGGACGAGGTTCTGCCGGATTTGCGGGTCAACGCAGTTTTCCTGTAAAATCGTTTCCTCCCGGATACATTTGGCGGTGAAAAGATTGGCGACCAACAGCACATCAGACATAAATTCATGAAAATCACACACCGGAACCCGGTCCAAAAAGGTGGGCTCGGGGAGAGAAAGGGGTTCCTGCCAGTGGAATTCCACAGGGATTGAAAAGGAAACCGGCCCAAGAAGAAAGAGAATTTCCCCGGCAGGAATGCGCGCGTATACAGCATGGTTTCCCAGGCACAGAAAAACCGGAATATGGGATGGGATTTCACCCCGGCTTTCTTTTCCTGAAAACCAGGTTTGAAGTATGGATTCCATCCCGTCGTCCTGCAGATCCGCGCGGGCGCAGAAAACTTCCAGCGGTTCCCAGGCGGCGGAATAACAGCGAACCAGGGTATGAAGATGACGGGAGACGTGCTGCATCAGATACGTTCGGTTCATGGAAATCTCCTTTATGGTTTTTACAACGTCCTGATTATAACATCTTTTTTGAGAAATGTATTATTAATCTGAAAAAAATGATAGAAAGTACAGGAAAACCGGAGTAAAATTGACAAAGATGTAATTTCAGAATGCCTTAAAAAAGTGTCTTGCAGACGCGGGGTGGCCCGCAGTATGGGGGAAAGCGAAAGGAGAAGCTATGGAGAAAGTATTCGGTACAAATCTGGGCAACTGGCTGGTATTGGAAAAATGGATGTCCTCGTTTATTTTTGAAGGTACGGACGCGGAGGACGAGGTCTGGCTGGCGAGACTGCTTCCAAAGGATGAACTGGAAAAGCGGATGAAAAAGCACAGAGACACCTATGTGACGGAAGAGGATTTTGCAAATATTGCCTTTCACGGGATGAATCTGGTGCGGATTCCCGTACCGTATTTTATATTCGGAGACCGGGAACCCTTTGTTGGGTGCATTGAATATCTTGACCTGGCGTTTGAGTGGGCGCAGAAATATAATCTGAAAATTCTGGTGGATCTGCACACAGTTCCCGGAAGTCAGAACGGTTATGATAACGGCGGAATCACCGGAGTCTGCAAATGGTACAAAAATAAAGAGGAGGTTCAGTTCGCACTGAGTGTGCTGAGCCGCCTTGCCAGGCGATACGCGGATCATCCGGCGCTTTATGGAATTGAGGTGCTGAATGAGCCCATCAGCTTCAGCGTGTATATGACGGCTCCGTCAACCGGAAAGGCCCGTGACAAAGAGGAAGCCAAAGGATCCGGATATGTGCCCATGGCTTTTCTGAAACCTTTTTATGAGAAGGCTTATAAGGAGCTCCGCAAATATCTGAGCGAAGACAAGGTTATTGTATTCCACGACGGATTCCGCCTGGGCCGCTGGGGGAATTATTTTCAGAAAAAAGGAATGCGCAATGTAGCGCTGGATACCCATATTTATATTTTTGCCATGGAGAATTTTGTGCCGATCCACGCGAAATGGGTATATCAGCTTTATATGGCTGTAAATGCGCGGAGTCTGAAAAAGGCCGGGAAATATGTTCCGGTAATTGTGGGCGAGTGGTGCATTGCCAATCGGCGGGCGCAGAAGCTGGTGGAGCATGCGGAGAAAAAGGAAGCGTGCCGTAAGGCCTACCGGGAGGTCGCAGATATACAGAAACGCGTCTGGGACAATACCGCAGGCTCTATTTACTGGAATTATCAGCTTTACCGGAATAAAACAGAGGCCTTTGATGAGCCCTGGAAAAATGGATGGGATCTGAGCCGCTGCTGGCTGAACGGGTGGATAGACTGATCCCTTCGCGGAAATGTCTAGCGAAGAAGAACTGCCTTTCACCAGACAGACAATAAAAATATATGAATTATTCTGCCAGCGGGTATCAGCCTGCTGGCAGTTATAATACTGGCGATACTGTTCATCCCTCTTCCGTATTGGGAATATATAAGGATTTGCTGTAAAGCTTAGGAATTGTATATATCATAGCGACAAAATACCTTTTGTCATTGCCACAATGTCAAGTGATGAATTCAAATTTGGGCAAAAAAGAGTTACTATTCACAGCCGATTTTAAAGCACATCAAGTAGCCAGAGATTTTTCTCTG
>JAJQBI010000074.1 GCA_021203365.1 Clostridiales bacterium | reverse complement strand
TTTTATAATTGTTTTATAAGAAATGGTATTTCATATAACGAAATACCGAGAAGGAGGATATGATATGTCACAACCAAAAAAAGCCCGAAATTATTCCGTTGATTTCTGGCGCACATTCGCAACTCTGTTTGTCACCTTTTTCCATTTCTGGCTGGTGCATCCACTGGGATTCATCGAAGGCACAGGAGAGCTGACCGTAACGTGGTTTACCTCAGGAAACATTCTGCCGGTGTTCCTGATTACCACCGGTTATTTCCTGGCAGCCGGCTACGAGAGCAAGAAACGCAGAGGCCTTACAGACGGAGTGTCCTGCACAAAGCAGGCATGGTACTATATGCTGGGCAGATATAAAGGACTGTATCCCGCATATTTCCTTGGCCTTGTGTGGGGATTTTTCGTAATGAACTTCATCTATGAAAAGGTCCCGGCCGGACAGGTAATCACCAATCTGGTCAACTCCGTCTTCGAATTCCTCGGGCTTTCATCCATCGGCGTAAACGCTACTGCCGCCACTGGAATCGATTATTATCCCTATGTAATGTACGCGTGGAATTCCCCGCTCTGGTACATATCAGCCATTTTCGTAGGAGGCTTCCTGCTGTATTACCTGCTCTGCAAAAATAAGGACCTGTTCACCGGAATTATCGCGCCTGTCATCATTGTACTGTCTCTGGGCTACTGGGGGCTGGCAGGAGAGGGAACCACCCTGTTCTTCACAGAACAGATCTCCTGCACCACCAAAAACCTTCTGGCCTTTGGCCTGATTGAAAACTCACTGCTGTATGGCATCTCCGGTATGTGCCTTGGTATAGAGGTGTATTACATTGTCGAATGGCTGAAGAAATTCAACTACAGTGACTTTACTCAAAATGTGCTGACTGTGATCAACGCAGGTGTCACAGTTCTGATTTTCTGGTGGATGATCCACGGCAATGACTATGACGAGCTTGTGATCCTGGCATTTATCACTGTTGCCATGACTCTGACCATGCTGGGCAAGGACAGATTTACTGCGCTGCTGAACCGGAAGATTTTCGGAACACTGGGAGAATTCTCGCTTTACTTCTTCGTAGCGCACTTCCCCACTCTCTACATTTTCCAGACCTATGTGGAAATGACCAATGAAAACTACTATACGCTGCTTCTGGCCAGTATTGGAATCAATGCCGTACTTGGCCTGATCTTCCGGACCATCAGCAAGAAGCTGCTTTCCCCGTTCCTGAACGGTGCGTTTGTTAAAAAACAGCAGGCATAAAAAGAGGAGGAAATCAGATGAAAACCATACAGTCAAACGAAATTGCTTCCCTCATTCACTCCGGCGATACCATCGCAGTAGGCGGCTTCGGCTCCTACTGCTGTCCGGACGAACTCCTGGATGCCGTGGTCCAGAGCTATAAAGCCGGTACAGGTCCGGAACAGCTTACCTGGGTCACCGGCATCGGCACAGGAGATAACACGGAAAATGAGATCGGCATGAACCGGGTCAGCATTCCCGGCATGACCGCCTGTGTCATCGCGGCCCATCTGGCAAACTGCGTAAAGCTTGGGAAGACCGTTGGCAGAAATGAAATTCCCGCCTATGTAATCCCGCTGGGAGTGGTAGCTCATCTGATGCGGGCCATCGCAGCCGGAGAACCGGGCGTGGCATCTCATGTGGGAATTCACACACTCGCCGACCCGAGAAACGACGGCTGCTGCTCCAACCAGGCCGCCAAAGATATGGGGCGGGAAATCGTAAAGCTCATTGACGTAGCCGGCCGGGAGTGCCTGTTTTATCCAGCCTTCCCCATTCACGCGGCATTCATCCGCGCCACCTATGCGGACGAAGACGGCAACCTGTCTTTTGACCACGAAGCGCTCACCGGCATGGAACTTGAGATGGCTCTGGCTGCCCACAACAGCGGCGGCATCGTCATCGCACAGGTTGAAAAAATTGTAAGGCGCGATACACTGGCTCCAAAGAGTGTACGTATACACCGTAAATTCGTGGATTATGTGGTAGTTGCAAAGCCAGAATTTCATCATCAGGGCTACGCGACCGACGAATACCGGGCGGAGCTGACCGGCGAAATACAGATTCCCACCAACACGCTGGCGCCGCTGCCCTTTGACACGCGCAAAATTGCCACGCGGCGGGCGGTGATGGAACTGAAGCCGGGCATGATCATCAATCTTGGCATCGGTATGCCCTCCGGAGTCGGCGCGGTGGCTAACGAGGAAGGCATTACAGATACCATCCTTTCTCTGGAGTCCGGGCCCGTCGGCGGCGTTCCGGTGGCGGGAGTAGGCTTTGCGGCCTCCGTAAATGCAGAAAGCATTATGGCCCTGGCGGATACCTTCGATTTTTACGACGGCGGCGGCCTGGACATGACCTGCCTTGGCGCAGCGGAGATCGACCGAATGGGCAATGTCAATGTATCCTCCTTCAACGGACGGTGCACCGGTCCCGGCGGTTTTATTAACATTTCCCAGTCCACCCCGGAGGTAGTGTTCCTGTTCGCCTTCACCGCAGGAAAATGTGAAATTGAGGCAAAGGATGGCAGATTAAACATCCGGAAAGACGGAAAGCCGGTAAAATTCGTAAACAAAGTGGAACAGGTAACCTTCTCCGCCCAGTACGCGATTGAGAGCGGCCAGACTGTACTCTATGTGACTGAACGCGCGGTATTCCGTCTGACAAAAGATGGACTGATGCTGACCGAAATTGCACCAGGTGTAGATCTGGAAAAAGACATTCTGGGACAGATGGCCTTTCGCCCGCTGATCGCAGACGACCTGAAGGAAATGGATTCCCGGATTTTCCGCGAGGAACGGATGGGTATCGCCACGGATTAAAAAAGCTGCCACACTTTCTGTTTTGGAATTAATCTGTCTTTGAATGGAATTGTAATTTTCACAAAACAATACTAAAATATAGGTCAAAGAAGGGACGAGGAGGTAACCAAAATGGGAGAGATTTATGACCTGAGAAGCGCTCTGGAATTTCTGAAAACCCAGAGCGGACAACTGGTAGAGACGGATGTGGAAGCGGACCCAAACGCGGAAATTTCCGGTATTTACCGCTATGTAGGCGCGGGCGGAACCGTGGAGCGCCCCACCCGGGAGGACGGTCCGGCCATGCTGTTTAACAATGTAAAGGGATTTCCTGGAGGAAGGGTTGTCACCGGAATCCTGGCCAGCCGCAAAAGAGTGGGCCTGCTTCTTGGAACGGATTACAAACGCCTGGGCTGGTTCATGCGGGACGCGGTGAAAAACCCCATCGCCCCGCAGCTGATTCAGGGGGAAGCGCCCTGTCAGGAATGCGTATACCGGGCGGAGGATCCGGACTTTGACCTGCGCCGGCTCGTTCCGGCCCCCACAAATACACCGGAGGACGCCGGCCCTTATATAACCATGGGACTCTGCTCCGGCACCGACCCGGAAAACGGGGATACAGACGTAACCATCCACCGTCTCTGTATTCAGTCCAGAGACGAGATGACCATGTGGATCACCCCGGGCTCCCGCCATCTGGGCGCCTTCTGGGAAAAATACCTGAAACTGAATAAGCCCATGCCCATCTCCGTGAGCATCGGGCTGGATCCAGCGGTATATATGTCCGCCGGCTTTGAGCCCCCCACAACCCCCATCGGTTTTAATGAGCTGCAGATCGCCGGCGCTCTGCGGGGAAAACCTGTGGGGCTGGCAAAATGCGTGACCATTCCGGAAACCTGCATCGCCCACGCGGAATATGTCATCGAGGGCGAGCTGATTCCAGGCCTGACCATGCGGGAGGATATCAATACCAATACAGGAAAGGCCATGCCGGAATTCCCGGGCTACACAGGCGACGCCAAGGGTGACAACCTGCCTGCCTTCCTCCCGGTGATTAAGGTAAAAGCCGTGACCACAAGAAAGAATCCCATCATGGAAAGCTGCATCGGCCCCAGCGGCGAACATGTTTCCATGGCCGGCATTCCCACAGAGGCCAGCGTGATTGACCTGGTGGAGCGGGCCATGCCGGGACGCCTTGTAAATGTTCACGCAGCTCCCTGCGGCGGCGGAAAATTCGTGACCATCATCCAGTTCCGCAAAAACAGCATCAACGATGAGGGACGTCAGCGTCAGGCCGCCCTGCTTGCCTTCTCCGCCTTCAGCGAGATGAAGCACGTATTCCTGGTGGATGAGGACGTAGACATCTTTGACATGAGCGATGTAATGTGGGCCATGACCACCCGATTCCAGGGGGACGTGGATTTCATTCCCATTCCCGGTGTGCACACCCATGTGCTTGACCCTTCCAACGATCCGGCCTACGACCCGTCCATCCGGGTGCACGGAATTTCCTGCAAGGCCATCTTCGACTGCACAGTGCCCTACAACATGAAGGATCAGTTTGAGCGCTGCAAATTCCTGGAAGTGGATCCGGCAAAATGGGTTCCGGAGCTGTTTTAAAAAGTAATTAAGTGAGGGAATAAATATGCGTATCATAGTTGGAGTGACCGGCGCCAGCGGCGTGGAAATGAGCTATTACCTGATGAAAGCCCTGCGGGAGGCGGGAAACACAGAGCTGTTCCTGATTGTAAGCGAGGGCGCCCGGCTGACCTGGGAACTGGAGAGTTCCATTCCGCTTGAGGATCTGTATGCCCTGGCGGATCATGTGGAGGAAAACCGGAACCTGGCCTCGGTGATCTCCAGCGGTTCCTTCGTCACAGACGGCATGATTGTCATGCCCTGCAGCATGAAGACCCTGGCCGGGATTGTCTCCGGCTACGCGGACAATCTGATCAGCCGGGCAGCGGATGTATGCATGAAGGAGGGGCGCCGCCTGGTGCTTGTACCGCGGGAAACGCCCCTCTCCCGCCTTCACCTGCGCAACCTGAAGGAGGCTGCGGATCTGGGATGTGCCATTGTTCCCCCCATGCTTACCTTTTATAATCAGCCTCAGACCATGGAAAACCAGATTTACCATGTTGTCGGAAAGGTCCTGCTGCAGTTTGGAATTTCCTGTAACCGGTTTAGACCCTGGAATGGGAGAGATGGACATGTGTGAATCCAGAAAATATACAGAAGAAGCTTTCAGGGGCTGCCCCCTCACCTGCCGGATCCTTCCCATGGGACAGGATTACACCCTGGCCGTTTACGGAGGCACCCTCCCCCATGTGGGCAGCGTGGTCATGGCTCAGGCCAGGCCCAGTCTGACCGGAGATGGTCGAAGCGCAACCTCCAGTGTCCTGAATGGAATCGGCCACAAGGACGAGGCTGTGGCCCGGATGTTTGCCGAAGCGGTGGCCATCCGGGAAAACTGTACTGCCGTGTGCGCCTGCGGAATCCACATGGATGAGATCACGGCAGAGCAGCTGCGGCAGATCCAGGACGGCTGCCGGCGCCTGCTGGAAAAATGCCTGGAGGATATGTAAGCTTCCTCACGGAACCCTGAAACCAAAACACAGGACATGTGCAAAACAGCTTCAGACTACTCTGAAGCTGTTCCACATTCCTCACATACCTGCCTGTAATACTCAATAAAATATTCCGCCGCCGGGGAAAGCCTGTCATTTTTACGATAAGCCAGACATACCGTCGTCTCAATCAGCGGCGTCAGGGAAACAGGCACAAAAGGCGGATGATCCACTAAATCAACACTATATGGAAAGCTCACATGATTGCGAAACAGCAGCGCCACACAGCCGCCTATCCGTACCATATCCAGAATAGACTCCAGATTGTGGGATGTAAACACAATATCCGGTATAAAGCCCACCTCTCTGCAGGCACACATGCACAAATCGTATGGCAGCGTATTCTGATGAAGCATGGCAAACCGCTCTCCGGAAAGCTGCTTTAACTCCACGCATTCACTTTCACACAGAGGATGATCGGCAGGCAGCACCGCCACAATGTCATCCTGAATATAGGGAACCTTTTCCATCAGGAGCTCTTCGTCCGGATCCTTTTCGAAATAACTTCTGCTGTCCCGCAGAAAAGCCAGCTCACACTTTCGCTCCAGCAGCATTTTTCGCAAAATCAGTGTATCCGCCTCCTGAATGTCAATGGGAATGTTGGGATACGCCAGCTTAAAACGAAGCAGCGCATCCGTAATGTGAAAATGTGCCATATCCGGAATGGTGCCAAAATTCAAAGAAGCATATTTCTGATGGGTAAAATTAAATGCCTCCGTCTCATATCCATACTCCAGTCTGGCAATGGACTGTGCATAGGGAAGCATTCTTCGTCCAAATTCCGTGAGTTCCACTTTTCGGGAAGTCCGGCTAAACAAAGGCGTTCCCAGCCGGATTTCCATATTCTTAATGTGCTTGGAAAGAGCAGACTGACTGATGTACAGCCGTTCAGAGGCTTCCCAGAAATTCTTCGTCTCCGCCAGAATCACAAATTCATGAAAATAAGAAATATCCATACGCCCCTCCTGATTCTCAGGTATCATAGTGGTCAAATACTTTTGACCCCAACATCTTCTGAAAAAAAGATCAATTCCAACCCCGAATTAATTATATAAAGAAATTGAATTGCTTGTCAACAATGATTAAAATATAATTAAAACAAAGAAAAAGCATCCGTCAAAATGACAGGAAAGGAGAAAATATGCTGCCATCCATTGATATCTTAAACAAAACCCTGGAACTTAACGATGTAAAAGATCAGTGGTTTCTGGACGAAAAATATGACGTCTGGTGCCTGGAGGATCTTTTATACACTATGAAAGCCACCACCCCCAAATTTCAGAGACTGAGCATTTACGTGCCGAAGGCGTATATGAGCGCCCCCGGCGTTATCTGCGAAACCTCCGAAATAAACGGCTACACCGCGAAAACCGCTCCGGTGATTTTTGAGAACAATTCCGCCGGTTATATGCAGATGCCCCACACCTACCTGGGCGGTCCCCGGGACGAATCCGGAAAATACCTGAAGGCCGGCATGGTGTTTGTCACCTGCGGAAACCGTGGCAGCGAATCCCGGGATCAGGACGGAGTGCTGTGCGGCAAAACCCCCTGGAACCTGGTAGATCTGAAAACCGGCATTCGCTTCCTCCGCCACAATAAGGCCTGCATTCCTGGAGACTTAAACCGGATCATCTCCGTGGGCTGGAGCGCCGGCGGCGCCATGTCCACCCTCCTGGCAGTCACGGGAAATCACAGGGACTATGAGGAATACCTTCGGGAAAACGGCGCGTTTATGGACGAAAGTGACCAGGTATTCGCATCCCAGATCTACTGCCCCATTGTGGATCTGGAGCATGCAGATATGGCCTATGAGTGGATGTTCCGCGAGGATAAGGTATCCGAGGATTCCCCCGCGGGTCCCAGCGAGGTGATGACCCCCTTTAAGGAGGCCCTTTCCTCCCTGCTGAGCAAGGAATATATTCAGTATTTCAACGGACTGGAGGTTAAAAATCCAAAGACCGGCCAGATCCTGTCCCTGAACCCGGACGGGAGAAGCGGCAGCGCCTACGACTATCTGATGGAAATCATCAATGAATCCGCCACAAAATATCTGCAGAAATTAAGCCGCGGAGAACTTGCGGAGAAATTTACGCCGGAACAGTATCTGGCCGGAGATTACACCTATATGGCCATGTCCCCCATGTCGACGGACGAGGAAGAGCCGAAGGACACAATGGCTCACTTCGCGGGACCGGGCGTGAATATCACTCCGGGGGCAGAAAACAGTGGAGAGATTCCGCCTGAATTCCCCCCGGAACCGCCTTCTCTGGGCGATATGGTCGCCCGTCCGCCCAAGGGCGCCCCGGCGGCTCCCATCTTTGAACCGCCCATGACTGAGGTTCACGGAGCGCCCAAGGATCACTGGCTTTCCTGGGATGGAGAAAACGCTGTGGTAAAGGATCTGGACAGCTATGTTCTGTGCCATCGGCGGAGAATGAAGCCCTGCACCTCCTTCGACACTTTCAATATGGAAAGTGGTGAGAACCGGCTCTTCGGGGAAATGAACGATCAAAAACATTATATGCACTTTGACACATACGTGGTAAAGGCCATCGAAAAGCTTCAGGACCGTTTCCCTGAGGAATCCGCCCTTTACTACCCGGCCTTTTCGGAAGCTTTAAACAATGAGCGGCAGGAAAAAGCGAAATATCTCTACAATCCGTTCAACTATATCCCCCAGCGGGAAAACGCGGACACAGCTGAGCAGATCCGCATCCGGGTAGGCGCCTTTGACGCGGACACTTCCTTTTCCGTTTCCATGACCCTCGCCTGCCTCCTGGCACAGAATGGCTATCAGGTGGATTATGCACTGGTGTGGGATCAACCCCACTGCGAGGCGGATTATGAAGGCGAGATTGTGGACTGGATCCGAAAGATTACACTGTAATAAACAATATTATATTCAAAAAGCTTTACATTGGTCCCTGATAATTATATAATAATCACAAAAGAAGCCATAACTGGCGCAAAAAAGGAGGAACCAATTCACTATGAAGAAAAAGGCATTATGTATTTTACTGTCCCTGGCCACAGCAGTCACTATGACCGGCGGAGCATCGGCCGTGCTGGCTGAGGAAACAGAGGATGCAACCCTGTCGGACGCCGTTTCCACGGCGGAGGACGCTTCGTCTGCCGCAACAGACGCACTGTCCCTGTCAGACGCCACAGTGACAGAAATCCATCCGCTGGTGGATGGAGAGTCCATGTCTGTAACCTGGTATGAGGATGTCTACATGGCCTATCCCAACCGGGAGGAGGATCAGCTCATCAGCATTTATGTTCCGGAAAACGCCACGGCGGATTCCCCCATCATCTTCTGTGTAAACAACGCCGGCTGGCAGGCAGACTCCTATACCAGCCGCACAAAGGTTCTTGGAACCGAGGAAGAGACAGAGGATGTGGGAGATTACTCCAGCACCTCTGACACGGACAAGGTGGGAAAAGCTCTCAGCGAGGGCTATGTCATCGTTTCCTACGGCTGCCGCAGCCGCGCCAACGAGGCCACAGAAGACGGCGAATATCAGGGGCACTCCCCCGCGACAATTACCGATACCAAAGCCGCCATCCGCTATCTCCGGTATAACGCGGATCTGCTTCCCGCGGGAAATACAGACAAGATCGTGATCACCGGAACCTCCGGCGGCGGCGCTCTCTCCTCTGTAATCGCAGCCAGCGCCAACAGCTCAGATTATTATGAGTCTCTTTATGAGATCGGCGCCGCAGGCATCGAACTGGATGCGGACGGAAACTATGTATCCACCATTGATGACGGAGTTTTTGCGGTAATCGCCTACTGCCCCATCACAGATCTGGCCAATGCAAATTACGCTTATGAATGGACCTACCATGATACCCGGGAACGGCTGGAAGATACTACAGAGGATGAGCTGGCTCTTTCAGAGGAGCTGGCGGCACTGTACACAGATTATCTGGCTGGTCTGGGCCTGAAAACCGAAGACGGGGAGGATCTGACCACCGATAATCTGAAGGACTGCATCATCTCTCTGATGGAAACCGAAATCGAGGAATCCATCGAAGAATACGGAATTGAACAGATGCAGGCGGATATCGAGGAATTTGACAACGCAAACAATGTAACCTGGCTTACTCTCAATGAGGACGGCACCTATACCTATGACTATGATGAGCATCTGTACTGGCTGGCAAGCCATACAGCTCTTAAAGGTGTACCGGCTTTCAGCAACCGGGGCCTCAGCGAAAGCTTACAGACTTTAAGCAATGAGGATTCACTGTTTGGAACAACAACGGATGAGTACAGCCCGTTTATCTATTATTCCTGGGACAACGATACCCTTGAAAATAATGTGGGACTGGACGACACCGGACTTACCTGGGATGAATATATAGAGACAGAGGATGGACAGTACCTGCTTCAGCAGATCCGCATGACAAACGCCATTGAATACCTCAATGATGATTCCGCGGATACGGATATCGCAGCCAACTGGTACGTACGCTTCGGCATGGCCGACCGGGACACCAGCTTTGCCGTAGAAGCGTCTCTGTACTACAGCCTGCTGAACAATGATTCCGTAGATTCAGACACATTAAGTTTTGAATACGCGTGGCTTCAGAGACATAAGGGAGATTATGATGTACAGGAAGCCTATGCATGGCTGGAGGGTATTCTGCGATAAATAGGGTAGAGGGAGACTAATGCCTCGCCCCTCCCGTTGCACCGGACGTACGGTTCGCGTATCCGGCGCTACATTAATTACAAAACGGTATCAGATTCTATTGAGATAGTACGCAAGCGGGTCGATGAGGCCGGGATATACGGTCTCCTTCCTCTTGCGCTTTAACTTTGTGCCAAGCACCTTCGGGCTGAGAATGTAGTTAATCACATCCCCATTGCATTGTGCGTAAAGACCTTTCCTTGAATTGGCTGCTTTAAATATTTCCTCATCACTGAACATGAATCCAAATACCCTGCAATACCATTTCAGTCCCTTTGCTATTGCTTTCGGTTTCTTCCACTGTTTGACGATAATCACCCGAATCCGATGCCTGACCCATGCACCAATTTCCTGCATGAAACCCTTCATGTATCCCGGGGTAATTTTTCACCAGCTAGAGCTGTGCCATGCCCGGCACACCTTAAAAAACAGCCACCAATATTGATGACTGTCTACTTTCTACAAAGCAAAAATCAACTTTCCTTTTCACATAGAAGAAAGGATCGGAAGATTACTTGCCCCGCTAAAACAGAAAAGGTACCGCCGAAGCGATGCCCTGTAAGTTCAGTATATTCTATAATATGTTTTCAAATTGGATTCATAAAGATACTTCTTATTCTGAAGCGCTGATTGTGCCGGGTACAGCTTGACAATTCACAAATAATTTGCTATGATGCCATACGAATCGGACGGTATGTAACCCATACCCTGCAAGGTACGAGGAATCGTTGCCGGATGGACGAATGAGCCAGATAAGATTTCGGTCTTATCTGGCTTTTATTATTTTCAGGAGGAATGATTAGATGAAGATTTACGAAGAATTGCAGGCAAGAGGACTGATTGCCCAGGTAACAGATGAGACAGAAATCAGGGAACTGATCAACAACGGCGGGGCAAAATTCTATATCGGATTTGACCCGACTGCGGACTCCCTTCATGTAGGCCATTTTATGGCACTGTGCCTGATGAAGCGTCTGCAGCTTGCCGGAAATAAACCGGTGGTATTGCTGGGCGGCGGAACCGGATTTATCGGCGACCCTTCCGGCCGGACGGATATGCGCTCCATGATGAGTGCGGAAACCATTCAGCATAACTGCGACTGCTTCTTAAAGCAGATCAGCAAGTTTATTGAATTTGGAGAGGACAAAGCCATCGTGGTCAACAACGCCGACTGGCTGCTGGACTTAAAATATGTTGACCTTCTCCGGGATGTGGGGGCATACTTCTCAGTCAATGATATGCTCCGCGCCCGTTGTTACAAGCAGCGGATGGAACGAGGCTTAAGTTTCTTTGAGTTCAACTACATGATCATGCAGTCCTATGATTTCCTGTACCTCAATGAAAAATACGGCTGCAATATGCAGTTCGGCGGGGACGATCAGTGGAGCAACATGCTGGCGGGTACGGAGCTGATCCGGAAAAAGACCGGCAAGGACGCCTACGCCATGACCATTACCCTGCTGCTGAACAGCGAAGGAAACAAGATGGGCAAAACGGCAAAGGGTGCAGTCTGGCTTGACCCGAATAAGACCACACCTTTTGAGTTTTACCAGTACTGGAGAAATATCGACGACGCGGATGTGATGAAGTGCATCCGTCTGCTTACCTTTATTCCGGTGGAGCAGATTGAGGAAATCGACCATTGGGATGCCAGTCGTATCAATGAAAAGAAAGAGCTGCTCGCCTACGAACTGACGGCCATGATCCACGGAAAAGAAGAAGCCGAGAAAGCGAAAGAAACTTCCCTGGCTCTTTTCTCCGGTGAAGGTGATGACAGCAATATGCCGACGACAATGGTTGCAGAAGCGGCCTTCACAGATGGCAAAGTCTCTCTTATCGATCTGCTTGTGATGGGCAATCTCGCCAAAAGCAAAGCGGAGGCAAGAAGACTGATTTCCCAGGGCGGCGTTACCGTGAACGGCGATAAGGTTGATTCTGTAGAAAAAGTCATTGAACGCGCAGAAGTTGCTGACTGCCTGAAGGTTCGCAGGGGGAAGAAAATCCACCACAAGTTTGTCCTGGAAGAGAGCAAATAACTTAGGAGGAACCGGCAGATGAAGATTGTAACGATTGGCAGAGAATTTGGGAGCGGCGGGCGTGAAATCGGCCGCAGGATCGCCGAGGCTTTGCACTACGACTACTATGACAGCGAAATCATAAGCGACATAGCGAAGCACACGGAACTTGCCGAGGAATATGTCCGTAAGGTTATAGACCACGAAGCTCATCAGATGTATCCGATCACGATTGCACGGACGATGGGGCCTTTTCCTAACCCATCCCTGAAAATGAATATTGACATATACAAGGCACAATGCAAAGTAATTCAGGATATGGCAGAAAAGTCAGACTGTGTAATCGTAGGCCGCTGTGCAGACTATATTCTGAAAGAAAATAACCCTTTCAAAATATTTGTCTGCGCGGATATGGAAAAGAGAATATCACGATGCAAGGAGCGCAATCCTGACCAATATTCCAGTGACAGGGACTGGAAAAAGGCGATTGAAAAGGTTGACAATAACCGGGCTAAATATTATGAGTTCTTCACAAATGCCACATGGGGCGACAGGCTCCATTATGACATTTGCCTGAATACTTCTAACTGCAACATAAAGGAGGTGTCTGTAAAGTTGGCGGATCTGGCGGAAGCGGTACTGTCGGACCGTGTATAACTTTATATTCTTGTCATGAGAAACGAGTATAGTAAGAAATTTAGAAAGTATCTTGTGCCGAGTATGATTTCTATGGCGCTTCTGGCTGTGTACACGTTTACGGATTCCTTCGTAATCGGCCAGAAGCTTGGTTCTGTTGCTCTTGGGGCAATGGGAATCTGCACGCCTGTCATTACATTGACTTATGCTTTCGGATATTTATTTGGGAAAGGCGGTGCGGCTCTTTATTCGATTGCCATTGGCAAAAACGATATGCAGGCGGCGAAAATACTTCACAATACATCGGAATTCTGCATGTTGATTTTTGGCATTGCTGTTGCCGTTATCCTGAATATTTTCATTGTCCCGTTTGCGGGCTTTCTTGGTGCGGATACATCGAATATAGAATATGTAATTCCTTATCTGAGAGTGGTACTGATTGCAATTCCGGCACTGATGCTGGAAATTTCGACTACCTGCTATGTCAATAACGATGGTCATCCAAACATATCCATGGCGGCAACCGTGGTGGCTGTTATCTCCAATGTCATACTGGATTTCGTGTTTGTTTACGCTTTTGGGTGGGGCATGTTCGGAGCAGCTTTCGCAACCGTTTTCTGTTCCTTTATGGGAACCGTCATGAAGCTGATTTATATGTTCACCAGAAGCACAAGCCTGAAACCGTCACTTAAACTGATAAGGCTTTCTCAGCTCGGACGCATTATGGGAAGTGGTTTCAGTTCTTTAATTCTGGAATCTTCCTCCGCCATTGTGACCTTTGTGTTCATTGCCCAGGCAATCAAATACTACGGAAGCAGCGGTTCTGTGATTTACACGGTCATCCTGAACTGGTCTCTCATTGCGGTAAATCTCGTAATTGGTGTGTCGGAAGCTGCACAGCCGCTGATCAGTCTAAGCTATGGCATGAATGACCAGAAAGGATTAAAAGCGTACCTGTGTTATTCCGTTGTTTTTTCGCTTCTGTTGGGTGTGGCGTTTGAGATCATAGGATATGGTTTTACTCCCCAGCTTGTCACCGTGTTCGCAAATGACAATCCGGAACTGATTCAGACCATCATCCGCTGCATGAGGATGTACCTTCCCGCCTTTCTGTTTATGGGAGTCAGCATTTGCATCGGTTCCTATTTTCAGGCGATTGGAAAAGGCGTACAGTCCTTTGTGATTATGATCCTCAGAGGAATTATTCTGCCGGTTGTATTTGCGTTTGTATTTCCATCGTTGATTGGATCAACATCCCTGTGGTATGCGACTCCGGCAGCGGAATTGATTACAGCATGTGTAGCTGCTTTCATTTCAATCTCTGAAAAACATAAAACAGTGTACAATTATTAATATGGTCAGGATATTGAAAGAGCCAGTCTGTTCAGGATTGGCTCTTATTTCAGAAACAGTTTCCTTTCCAGCCAATTGCTAACCGAGTGCATCACCCTGTCTGCGGATTTCTCGCTTCTCACATAAACTGCTACGTCGTCCGCATATCTAACGTGACTCAATCCCCGGCTTTCCAACTCTTTATCTAATTTGTCCAGATAAATATTTGAAAGCACACAAGACAACGGTCCTCCCTGTGGTCACAGTTCTTTCGTCCCGCAACCTCCTGATTTACTCTCCTGGTTTTACGCTTACCACGGATTTCGGCTTGTTAGGCAGCCTCATCCACCATTTAGCCTCATATCAGGTATTCTGTCCGTAGGCTCGTGGCTTTGCTACGCGCTTCCTTCACCCCACCATTACTGGCTTCGGCTTGCGTTTAACTACATGGACGGTAAGTTATCCATGACTGGACTTTCACCAGCTAGAACTGTGCCATGCCCGGCACACTTAAAAAAAAGCCGTCCCCATGATTTTTAAGTCACGGGGACGGCTTTTCGTTTTTCCCTTATTCAATAACAGTAACATCACTCATAAGGATTCAGAACGGAAAAGGTCTTCTCACTCATTCCTTCATTTTTCGTCATTATCTCTTAACTGAATTTTTGCTTTGCCCTTTTCATACACGCCTGCCTTTTCCGCCTGATCTCCTTATTTCAGAAAGCTGTTCATGAAGTCTACTATATCCTGATTTGCCTGCTGGCTTTCCACATAATCCATCTGTGTGATGTTAAATACATGTATCAGCTCATTTTCCGTTCCCTCATAGGAAATGGTCGTATGCTCCACACCATTTTCAGTCAGGTAATCATCAAATTTCAGCACTTCGCTTCCGGTCGTTGTATCCCCCGGCGTCGTCAGCATATACACACCCTCAAAAACGCTTGCGTCAACAATAGAGTACAGATCCATATGGCTCATCAGATCCTCGTCCAGCAGAATATCCTCACCAATCGTCTGCGCCACATAATCATCCTCCAGAGCATCCGCCTTCGCCAGCAGATCCGTTGCCGGGCAGCTTGTCACAACTGCGCTGAATTCGTAATCCGGAACTTCCACGCCGAAATACTCCTGCAGCTCCTCGGAGTTCCAGATCGCATAGGTAAGAAGAGTATAATATCCGCCTGCGCTGTCTCCGCTTATGAAAATATTCTCCAGATCAAAATGATACTCCTCCGCGTTATCAGCAATCCAGTTGTAGCACTCAAACAGGTCGCGCATCGTATCGGTGAAATTACCGTCCTTTGGAACCTTTCCATATTCCGGCGCTACAACAGTATAGCCCTGCTCAGCGTAAAAAATCGCGTGATCTGTATTAATCTCCTTGGTTCCCCCAATGAAACCGCCGCCGTGAACCTCCACCACAACCGGAGTCGCCTCATCATAGGACTGTGTCCCGAAAAGGTCAAGCACATGTTTTTCCTCGCCGTCATCTGAATACGAAACATCTTTTATAATATCTGCATATTCCTCTGTTTCTTCTTCCTCTGCCATCAGGGGCACCGGCATCGCTGTCAGCATAAGCGCCGCCGATAAAAGGACCGGTAAATATCTCATTTTATTCATTTTTTTCCTCCCTGCCGGAATTCAATTCCGCCTGTTCTTTCTGTGAATTTTCCTGCTTACTCAATGGTTACCCAGATATCCTGCTCAAGCGCAAGCTCCACGATCGCCGGAACCTCACTGTTCAGGAAACCGGTTTTATCGGATACAAGCTCAAATTCCTCACCATCATAGGTCATAACACAATCCTGGTCATCCCCAAAGAAATTGCAGAGTACATCAAACTCTGAATAATCTTCATAGGTGCATACAGTAACAACCATATCCTCTCCAAGATCCTCAATCGTGTACTCAACAACCGTGTAAATATCATAGTCCGCATTGGGCTCAAATTCCGGCTCTACCGGCAGCTCCGTCCCTCCGTCTTCTCCGATGGGAAGCCAGATATCCTGCTCAAACGCAAGCTCCACGATCGCCGGAACCTCACTGTTCAGGAAACCGGTTTTATCGGATACAAGCTCAAATTCCTCACCATCATAGGTCATAACACAATCCTGGTCATCCCCAAAGAAATTGCAGAGTACATCAAACTCTGAATAATCTTCATAGGTGCATACAGTAACAACCATATCCTCTCCAAGATCCTCAATCGTGTACTCAACAACCGTGTAAATATCATAGTCCGCATTGGGCTCAAATTCCGGCTCTACCGGCAGCTCCGTCCCTCCGTCTTCTCCGATGGGAAGCCAGATATCCTGCTCAAACGCAAGCTCCACGATCGCCGGAACCTCACTGTTCAGGAAACCGGTTTTATCGGATACAAGCTCAAATTCCTCACCATCATAGGTCATAACACAATCCTGGTCATCCCCAAAGAAATTGCAGAGTACATCAAACTCTGAATAATCTTCATAGGTGCATACAGTAACAACCATATCCTCTCCAAGATCCTCAATCGTGTACTCAACAACCGTGTAAATATCATAGTCCGCATTGGGCTCAAATTCCGGCTCTACCGGCAGTTCTGCCGTCTCTTCTTCCGTGTCGCTTTCCTCTTCCGTGTCGCTTTCTTCTTCCGTGCTCTCTTCAGCCTCTGTCTCACTTTCCGTGCTCTCTTCTGCGTATGCGTAGATTACGCCGCTGCTGAACACCATCGCGGTTGCCATCATCAGTGCAAGAACTCTTCTTTTCATGATACATTCTCCTTTACATTTTACTCAGCAATATGTATAATAAACATACCCATTTGGTTGAATCTAGTATAAGAAATCAACAAATATTTTTCAATGTCGCCCCATGCGCTCTGCCAGTACCATTCTTTGTCCTTTTGTATCACCTGTACCTTTCGGAAGCATCTGGATATGGCGGCAAATTTTCTGAAAAGAGAAGGTATGTATTATGCTTCATGTAATTCTGCCCGATTTCGGCGATAAAGAATTCAATATATTGGAAAACATACAGCGGGAGCTTTTTCGCCTGGACATTACCGAAAAAAAAGAGGCGCTTTCCCGTCCGGAGATCGGACAGAAATATGGCCTCGATGAACCGGAATATCAGAAATGCATAAACATTCTGTTTCAGCCGGAGGCTGTCGACAACAGCCTTCACGCAGCCTACAAATTTATCCGCACCCCGATCCCCATGTTTTTTCAGCCCCGGTACAACTATGTCTCCGCCCATAAGCATGACTTTTTTGAATGCAAATATGTTCTTTCCGGCTCCGCTACCCTTCTTTTCGACGGCGCCGATCTGCCTCTGCAGACAGGGGATTTCTGTTTCATCCCTCCTGAGACTGAGCACAGTGTTCTGCTTTTAAAGGATGACATCCGTCTTCTGATCATCCGCATTGAAAAGAAATACTTTTCTTCTCTGTGCGGCGGCCTGAGCATCGGCAGCCCCATCAGCCAGTTCTGCGAACAGGCCTTCCAGGAAAAGCATTCTTCCGTCCTTCTCTGCCGGTGCGGAGAAGATCCGACCCTTCCCGCTCTGTTAAGAATACCCTATAACAGTATTATCCGGGAAAATGAACGCGGTCCGGAAAAAAGCACCGGAAATGATTATTACGAGGCGTTTATCATCAGCTGTTTTCAGCAGCTGTTTCTCTATCTTCTGCACGCCCACGCAGAGCATTTTTCCACAAAAGCTCCGGACGAAACAGAAGAGTGTCTGATGCCCATATTTAACTATATCTACTCCCATATGCAGGATATCTCCTTCGAGAAAATGGCCTCGGAATTCGGATACAGCACCACCTATTTCAGCCGCCTGATCAAGCGCCGCTGCGGCCACACCTACAGTGATATCCTTCACGGTATGCGTTTTGACAGGGCCACCGTTTTACTCAGGGAAAGTGATCTGTCTGTCGAGGAAATCATGCGCGAGGTTGGATACCGGGGAAAGACGAATTTTTACAGAGCTTTTTTTGAAAAATACCGGAAGACGCCGTCACAGTACCGGCAGGATATGAACAATACCGAAAAAGCAGAACAATTATAAACCGTTAAAAGGAGTTTGTTGATATGAAAATCGCAGCCATAATAGAAGAATTTGATTCTGTATCCGCCGCCCATGAGGAATGGATCCGCCAGGTGCGCCAGAGAAGCGGTGCGGACCTGCTCATCGCGGTTATGAGCGGAGACTTTCTGCAGCAGGGCCTTCCTGCCCGGGAAAACAAATACATCCGCGCCCAAAAGGCCGCGGCGGCCGGTGTGGATCTGATCATCAAGCTTCCGGTATACTGTTCCCTGACAAGTTCGGATACCTACGCCTTTGCCGCAGTTTCCACCCTCAACCGTCTGAACTGCGTGGATGAGCTTTACATTCCCTGTGACACAACGGAAACAGAACTTCTCCGGAAAGCCGCACAGTTTCTTTTCATTGAGAGTCCGCAATATCAGAAAGAAATCCGCAGGCTTCGAGCCTCCGGCCTGAGCTTTTACAGCGCACAGGCAAAGGCAGTGGGAAACGCCATCCAGGGAGCCGGGCCCATCCTGCAGGATCCTGTGAATATTTTTGCAGCGGAATATCTCCGGGCGCTTAAACGAATGTACTGCCGGATAAAGCCCTGCCTTATCCAGGCGCCGGGGCTTTCTCCCCTGAGCCGCAGCGGACAGACCCAGGCGCAGGGTCCGGAAATCTCTGACGCTCTCTCGGCTCTGGTAAAAGAGCGGGTCGAATCTGCCTGTGCAGCCGTCCTCAATGAGACCCGCGGCGGAACCTCCATGCTCACGGACCGCATTCTTGAGACCCGCTCCTCCTATGAAACCTTCGAATCCTACGCCCGGCTTCTGTCCACAGCCACTCGCTCCCCGGCCAATATCCGGCGTTATCTCCTGGATCTGCTCCTCGGCATCCGCAAATCGGATATGGGAATCTGTCAGCTTTACAGCTTCGCTCTGTACGCGCGGATCATTGGCTGCCGGGAACCCGGACCGGCCCACAGCGCCGCAGAATATCTGCGCTCCAAAGCCTGGATTCCGGTGTTTCTGGACACGCCGGCGGACAGTTCTGAGGAAAAGCAGTTTTACCTGGAAGCGGAGCCGTCCCTGCAGATAATGGCCGATATTGATAAAAGAGCTGCCGCCATCCACACTTTTTACAGCGAAAAATTCTCGCAGCGGGCCGTCTGAGCCTGAATATCCAGATAGCAGTCCGCCACATACTCCTCATTCATATCCAGGGAATAATCCACCTTTGCCTTCAGTTCGTTTTCGTCCTGGGAGATCTGCATATGAGTGGCGGAAATACCCAGCTGCAGCGTGCCGAAGGGCGTGGTATAAAAGGTCCTGTTCCGCTTCCCCTGTTCAAAAACCATATGGACATTCACCTGTCCCTTTTTGCTTACTTCCACGCCCCGGTCTGACATTTTTATGTAATTCACCGTGGGCTTCCCGCTGTCGTCCACCATCTCCTCGTAGCGGATATAATGGGCACCGTTGCGAAAATAATACTGCCCGGGCACCACAAGCTCAATGGGCTCCTGTTCCTCTCCGGTCTCCAGAAACTGAATTCCTTTTACATGAATCAAAATATCCTTTTCCATATGTTCTCCTTTATTCTGCCTGACCCGGACCCTCGGGCAGAGTTCCGGGACGGTCATTCCGATATTTTTCAATGTCAATTTTCCGGGTCATTTCCACATCATAAGGCAAAATAGAATTGGCAAAGCTGTTAAATTTGTCCGCCAGATCGCTGACATAAAAGCGGTAGGGAAATTCCTCCGGCCCGGTACCCTCACAGGTATAGTCATTCTCCTCCAGAAGCCTTCCCAGCTGCACCGCAGTCTCATAGGCCGGGTTCACCAGGCGCACCTCATCCCCCATCACCTCCCGGATGGTGGACCGAAGAAGCGGATAGTGGGTGCATCCGAGAATCAGCGTGTCAATCTCCTGTTCCTTCAGAGGTTCCAGATACCTGCGGGCCACCTCCGTGGTCACCGGATCATGGACCCAGCCTTCCTCTGCCAGGGGCACAAAAAGCGGACAGGCCTTGCCGATCACCGTGATGGACGGATCGATTTTCTTTATGTAGGAGGCATGGATCCCGCTTCCAACGGTTCCCTCTGTTCCGATCACACCGATCCGCTTATTCCGGGTCTCCGCCGCGGCCACCTCCACCCCGGCCTGAATCACGCCGAGAATAGGGATGTCAAATTCGTGGCGCACCTCATCCAGGGCAAAAGCACTGGCCGTGTTGCAGGCAATCACAATGGCCTTTACCTGCTGAGCCATGAGAAACCGGATGATCTGCCGGGAGTAGCGGGTAATGGTTTCCTTCGATTTGCTTCCATAGGGAAGCCGGGCCGTGTCCCCGAAATATACGATCTTTTCCGAGGGAAGATTCCGCATGATCTCCCGGGCCACCGTCAGTCCTCCCACCCCTGAGTCAAATACCCCTACAGGGGCGTTTCTGTCTGTTTTCCTCATCTATGATTCACTCCAGCTTATATTGTGCACAGACACAGCGCTGCTTCTGATTGTATCACTATTTAAATATCTGCGCAAGCCAGAAGGAGAACTTCACATTCTCAGGCCGCTCTGAATTCCCTGTTTTCCCGGCCGAAGAGGATCCGGAAGACTCTGCGAAACAGAATTCCGGGTACAGAGTCCCCCACCAGGCAAGAAGGGAGGCGGTTTCCTTCTCTTCCCCATCCCGGTCCGAAACAGCGGTCAGAGCCTCCTCCAGCACCAGCAGGTCTCCCTGAACCGAAATTTCCGGGAGCTCCGGAAGCGTCCCGCTTTCATACCAGGCGTAATACACCTCCCGCAGCGTAACGGACGCCTTCTCTTCCCGGCCCGCGGGGTTTTCCAGCATTCCGGTGATATACTCTCCCACAGACGTATCCCTGGCCCCGTCCCAGGAAAGCACCTCCCTGGCGCCTGCGGACCGGAACACATACACATCTTCCCCCACAGAGGGCTCTTCCTTCAGGTACTCCAGAACCCTTTCCCACACCTTATCCCCAAGTACCGGTTCTCCCAGAATCAGCACCTCCAGGTGTCCCATGTCCAGAATCTTTTCCTGAGAACGGGAATAAGCCGCCTCAATCTCCTCAAAATCCACACCGGACAAAGAGAGCAGGGAAATCCCATTCTCCTCTGTTTTTTCCTGCCCGGTGGCCTCCGGAAGATCCGGCATCCCATAGGACAGGGTCAGATTTTCTCCATCCCAGTCCACACCCAGCGCCAGCGGATAATTCCGGTTTTCCGGCTCCACGGCGGCACAGCCTCCCAGAAACATGGAAACTCCAAGAAGCATGGCAATTCCCGCCCCCAGACGCCGGCGCTTTCTTTTTCCCCGGTTTCGCACAGACAAAAAGACCTGTGCCAGAAGGAGAACTGGCACAAACACAAAAGCAAGATAACTTTCATAATAATCCCGGATTCCATTTCCGCGGATCTCCGCCAGCGAAAAGGCGAACATCAGAAGCGCCAGACCGGCCGGGGCAAGCCGGAAGGGAAGCGGCTGTACCTGTGGATTTCCCGGAAACAGCTGCCGCAGAAGCTGGCTTCCGTAGTGCAGCAGGCTTCCCAGGGAAAACAGAATGCCATACAGCACCAGCCCCATCCAGATCACATCAAACCTGGCCAGCACATTCCCCGGAAGATCCGCCCCGGAAAGAAGAGGCAGAATGGGGTATTCCTCCGCAGCCAGCCGCTTTCCTCCAAATACAGCCGGAAGAAGAAGCTGCATCCCAAGAAGGATTCCACCTGCAGTGAGAAGCGCTTTCGTCATGGTTTTCCCTGTGCTGCCCTGTTTTTCCACCTCTTTCATGGCAAAGGGCAGCAGACTGACCCCGGAAAAGGCACACAGAAAACCGTAGCTGCCGGCGAGAAAGCTTTCCACAGATAATTCCGGCTCGCCCAGACCTTCCGCAAGAGAGGAAATCCGGACCTGTCCCAGACAGAGAACCATCATCAGGAAAATCCCGCCCAGAAAAATCATTCCGGACACTTCCGCCATGCGTCCCCGCCGCTGCATTCCCCGATGGGTTCCCACACAGCACACGGCGGCTGCCCAGAAGGAAATCCACCGCCCGGACACGCCGGTGAGAAGGCTTTGAGGCACGATCTCCCCCAAAACCGCCAGAAGGTATGCCCCTGTCAGGATCACGTAAACAAGGAAGAACAGGCCGATTCCCCATCCCGCAGGCCCTCCCGCCGTTTTCAGCAGCGCCCCGCAGGCCGGCGCCAGACGGATCAGGAAAATCCGGTAAAAAAGAAGCAGGCCAAGGGCAGCCGCCAGGCCCAGAATCCCACCCCATCCTCCAAACCAGGATTTCCCCGTCACACACAGCAGAAATGGGGGCAAAAACGCCAGCAGAAGCTGTCGGTAAAGCTGTCGGTGGGAAATCCGGTTGTTTTCCGCAAATCTCATAATCCCCTGGTCCCTCCTTTTTTTCCTTTCATTTTCATCATCCCTTCCCGTCCTTCCTCCTTCGCAGTCTGAGATTTTCTTCCTTTCTTGCATACAGCGGCCGGAACCTTCTTTTTCGAAAGGGCATGCGCCAGATTCTTCCTCCGCTCTCCCGCCAGTTGTCCCCTTCCTTCTCCACAAAGGGCACCAGATAGGGAATTCCAAAGCTTAACAGTCCTGCCAGATGGGAGATCAGAAGGTAAGACCCCAGCACAAGGCCAAAAACGCCCAGATAGCCTCCCAGAAAAAGAAAAGCGTATTTCAGAAGGCGAAAGGCGGAGGAAAATTCCTCGTTGGGAATCGCCAGCGATCCAAGAGCCGTCAGTGCCACGATCATTACCACAATGGGACTGACCAGGTTGGCATCCACCGCCGCCGAACCGATAATCAGTCCGCCCACAATTCCAATGGCGTTTCCCAGGGCACCGGGAACGCGCACTCCCGCCTCCCGGATCAGCTCAAAAGCCAGCTCCAGGAATACCAGCTCTGCCACACTGGAAAAAGGCACCCCTTCCCTGGCCTGCGCGAAAGAAAGAATCAGGTTCACCGGCAGGATCTGCGTGTGAAACCGGATCACCGCCAGATAAAGACCCGGCAGCAGCATGGCCACTCCCATGGCCAGGTAGCGCAGCGCCCGCAGAAAAGATACCACCTCAAAGCGGTTGTACCAGTCCTCACTGCTCTCCATAAAACCGGAAAAAGCGCCGGGCAGAATCAGAGCCACAGGGGAATTATCACACAGCAGAACTGCTTTTCCATTCAGCAGCTCCTGGGCCGCACGATCCGGACGCTCTGTGGTCTGATACTGAGGGAAAGGAGAATACCAGGCCTCCTCGGTCAGCTGCTCCAGCATTCCGCTGTCCAGGATTCCGTCGATTTCAAAGGTTTCCAGTCGCTCCCTGATTTCCAGAAGCAGCCGGGGATGCACCAGATCCTCCACATAGAGCAGCTGCAGGGTAGTGTGAGAACGCACTCCAATCTCCCGCTCCTCCACCTTCAGCCTGGTATCCCGGATCCGTTTGCGTATGAGAGCCGAGCTGGTTTTTACACTGTCGGAAAATCCTTCCTTGGAGCCGCGAAGGACCTTTTCGGATTCCACCTCCGAGACTCCCATGTCCGGATAACCTTTGCCGGATATTTTCAGAGCGCGGCTGTATCCGTCCATGAAAAAAACCGCGTTTCCCGCCAGCATGGCCAGGAGGGCCTCCTCCATGCCGGACAGCTCTTCCACATCCGCGATTCCCAGTCCATTGCCACGCAGGGTTTTCCGCATCTGGTCCGGGGAAAGCTCCTGGAAATAACCGAGCAGCTTTCCAAGGGCAGAATCTTCCAGCATTACATTGGAAAGAGTCCCCTCGATAAAGACCAGCAGACACTCTGTTTTTCGCAGCTCTCCCAGTGTCATGGGCCGAATCAGAATATCCGCGCAGTTCTCACAGCGCTGACGGATGTATGCCTCATTTTCCCGGATATTTCCGGAAACCTCTTTCTCCTTCATATGGATCTGTCCTTTCTTATCCCTCTTTCCCGGCCGCGGTGATAAAGTCCGCTTACAGGTCAAAAAAAGAGAGATGTCTGTCACATCTCTCTTACTATGCCCGGATTTTTCCAGTTTTATTCATCCGGATTCCGGAAAGGCCTTCCGCTTTTATCCAAATGTCCGATGGAGCGCCGCCTTACTTCTCCTTTCCGGCGGATATTTTTCCAAGAATGAAAGTCACAATGTCCGCTATGGCCTCCACAATCAGAGTCACAGCGATAAAGGTCCAGAGAACAGCCGTAGTGGCAAAGGGATCCAGCAGAATAACAGCTGCGAATAATACAGTCAGCAGCGCTGCCAGAATGGCCACATACCAGTATTTCTGTTTCGTACGGAGCATGTCCACCGCCCACTGAATTTTACATACCCCCACAAGCAGAGTCATAACACCATACAAAGCTGTGAGTACCGGGAAGGTTACAATGAACCACTGGGACTTAAAGGCAAGAAAGCAGCCGATCAGAATAAGGAGAAGGCCGGTTGCAAGACCGCTCTCCGCCGCCGCTTCCAATGGATCCGTACGGAAATATTTTACAACACTGACAATTCCCAGAATTGCAAGAGCAATGCCAAGAATGGTCAGAATCGCGGTCGTAAAACCGATGGGATTGATTAAAAGCAGAATCCCGATCACAATCTCCACAATACAGGTGACAAGATTTCCAACATACTGATTTACTTTTTTCATATTTTCTTTCCCTCCTGAAAGATTTTCCTGCTGTCTTCTGTCTTCAATTATAAAGAAAAAAGGGAAAATACAACAGACAGATTTCAGGCAATGTTCAAAATTCAGACACTGATTCAGAAATGTCGCATTTTCTGAATCAGTGCATATCTGTTAAAGATTTCGCCTTCACACTTTCTGCACTTTTCATATTGACAATCTATAACCGTTTTCATTATCATTATACTATGATATGATCGAAGCGCCAAAAGATATTTTGTCACTATGATACCTGAGAATTCCCTCACAGAGCGCTCTGCGGGTGTCCGTGCTTCGCGCTCCCGGAATTCTCATCATACTGTTCCAGTATCACGTGAATGACTTTCTGAATATTACACACGGAATTATACGAATAATGAAAAAGAGACTATTTGAAATAATTGAACAGGGATCGGACAGCGATAAAGTAAGCAAAGTTTATGATTTTTTTATGATGGCTGTCATTCTTATAAGTTTGATACCATTAACATTCAAATCCTCGACTGTCCTGTTAAACTGGATCGACCACATCACCGTCGGGATATTCATAATTGATTATGCTCTCAGACTCTTTACCGCAGAGCAGAAATTAAACAGAGGAGCGGCTTCTTATATACTATACCCTGTCACTCCAATGGCAATCCTGGATCTGCTGTGCATATTGCCATCATTTTCCACACTTACATCCGGATTCCGTATACTTAAGGTCGTCCGTCTCCTGAGATCCCTCCGGGTCCTGAGAACTTTCAAGGCGCTCAGATATTCAAAAAGCATTGATATAATCATAAACGTAATAAAAAAGCAGGGGCATGCATTAATATTGGTGTTTGGAATGGCATTCGGATATGTACTGATTTCTGCACTTATCATGTTTAACGTAGAGCCGGAAATCTTTGATACATTCTTCGATGCCGTCTACTGGGCTACAATCAGCCTGACATCCATCGGATACGGAGATATAACGCCCATAACCTCCATCGGCCGGCTGATAACCATATTATCTGCATTTATAGGCGTAGCTATTATTGCCCTGCCTTCCGGTATTATTACGGCCGGTATCATGAGTGAAATACAGGAGAAGAAATGAGTTGATATAAAGGACAAAAACATTGGCTTTTGTTTTTTCCGCGGAGATGGTGCCTGCATTGTTTCCGTATTTTTTTGTCTTATTTTTTTAAAATGGAGTCACAGAGTAAAATAAAACAATCCACCCACGTAAAAAGGCTTCTGGGGTATTCCCCGGAAGCCTTAATTTTACTAAAATATCTGAAATTACTCGATAACGGTAGCCACACGTCCGGAACCAACAGTACGTCCGCCCTCACGGATAGCGAAGGTAAGACCCTGGCTCATGGCGATGGGGTGAATCAGCTCAATCGTCATCTCAATGTTATCTCCGGGCATGCACATCTCGGTTCCTTCCGGAAGGTTGCAGACACCGGTAACGTCAGTGGTTCTGAAATAGAACTGCGGACGATAGTTGTTAAAGAAAGGTGTATGACGGCCGCCCTCATCCTTGGTCAGTACATAAACCTGAGCCGTAAATTTGGTATGGCAGGTAAGGGTTCCGGGTTTTGCCAGAACCTGTCCTCTCTCGATCTCATTTCTCTGAACGCCACGGAGCAGGGCACCGATGTTGTCACCGGCACGAGCCTCGTCAAGGAGCTTACGGAACATTTCGATACCGGTAACTACAACCTTGCGGGTCTCTTCCTTGATACCAACGATCTCTACTTCCTCAGAAACATGAAGCGTACCAGCCTCTACTCTACCGGTGGCAACTGTACCACGTCCGGTGATGGAGAATACGTCCTCAACAGGCATAACAAAGGGCTTGTCAGTGTCGCGCTCGGGATCCGGAATATAGCTGTCAACAGCATCCATAAGCTCAAGAATCTTGTCGCCCCACTCGCCGCTGCAATCCTCCAGAGCCTTCAGAGCGGAACCCTGAATTACAGGAATGTCATCTCCCGGGAAGTCATACTCGGAAAGAAGCTCACGAATCTCCATCTCAACCAGCTCAAGAAGCTCTTCATCGTCAACCATGTCAACCTTGTTCATGAATACAACGATATAGGGAACACCTACCTGACGGGAAAGAAGGATGTGCTCCTTGGTCTGCGCCATAACACCATCGGTGGCGGCTACAACCAGGATCGCGCCGTCCATCTGTGCGGCACCGGTAATCATGTTCTTAACGTAGTCAGCATGTCCTGGGCAGTCAACATGTGCGTAATGTCTGTTTGCAGTCTCATATTCAACATGGGCGGTGGAGATTGTTATTCCACGTGCCTTCTCTTCCGGAGCTTTATCAATATTATCGAATGCAACCTCCTGTCCAAGTCCCAGTCTCTCATGAAGGGTCTTGGTGATAGCTGCGGTCAAAGTAGTTTTACCATGGTCAACATGTCCGATGGTACCAATGTTGCAATGGGGTTTTGTTCTCTCAAACTTAGCTTTTGCCATTTTAAAACATCCTCCTTAAAACTTCGCTCTTATTCCTGGAGCATTTTTCGATTTTAGACTTGCTATCCTTGATTATATTGCAAAACAGGGACATTTGCAAGTAATTTCTTTTCTGTATCACTGTCTTATCCTGCGCAGGATCAGCCCTTCGTATTCAGGACCTTCTCCTGTACAGATTTGGGAACCGGCTCGTATTTCTCAAAGAACATGGAATAATTTCCACGGCCCTGGGTTCTGGAACGAAGATCTGTGGCATATCCGAACATCTCAGACAGCGGAACAAATCCGCGGATCATCTTGCCTCCGCCAATATCGTCCATTCCCTCAATACGTCCCCGGCGGGAATTGATATCACCGATTACATCACCCATATAATCTTCAGGCGTGGTCACCTCAACCTTCATGATAGGCTCAAGAAGAATGGGAGCCGCCTTGCGCATGGCATCCTTAAACGCCAGTGAACCCGCAATGTGGAAGGCCATCTCTGAAGAGTCAACCTCGTGATAGGAACCGTCGTATACATCAGCGTGTACGCCGACTACCGGATAGCCGCCCAGTATACCGGCCTTCATGGCCTCTTCGATACCTTCGCCAACCGCAGGAATATATTCCTTGGGAATCGCGCCGCCCACAACTGTGGATTCAAACTTGTACAGCTCTTCCCCGTTGGCATCCATGGGCTCAAACTTAACCTTGCAGTGTCCGTACTGTCCACGGCCGCCGGACTGCTTCGCGTACTTGCTGTCCACATCCACAGCCTTGGCAATAGTCTCCTTATAGGCAACCTGCGGGGCACCCACATTCGCCTCTACCTTAAACTCACGAAGAAGACGGTCTACAATAATCTCCAGATGCAGCTCACCCATTCCGGCAATAATTGTCTGACCGGTTTCCTGGTCCGTGTGCGCCCGGAAGGTGGGATCCTCCTCTGCAAGCTTTGCGAGAGCCTCACCCAGCTTGCCCTGGCCGGCCTTTGTCTTGGGCTCAATTGCCAGTTCAATAACAGGCTCCGGAAATTCCATGGATTCCAGAATTACCGGATGCTGCTCATCACAGATCGTATCTCCGGTTGTGGTAAACTTAAATCCGATTGCCGCCGCGATATCACCGGAATATACCTTATCCAGCTCCATACGCTTGTTCGCGTGCATCTGCAGGATACGGCCCACACGTTCCTTCTTATTCTTCGTGGCATTAAGCACATAAGAACCGGAATTCATGGTACCTGAATATACACGGAAATAGGCAAGCTTGCCCACAAAGGGGTCTGTCATAATCTTAAACGCGAGAGCGGAAAACGGCTCGGCATCCGAAGAATGTCTCTCAATCTCATTGCCGTCCAGATCCACACCCTTGATCGGCGGGATGTCCGTAGGAGCGGGCATATACTCCAGAATCGCGTCCAGAAGCTTCTGTACTCCCTTATTTCTGTATGCGGAACCACAGCATACCGGAATCGCCGTACACTCACATGTGGCCTTACGGAGCATCGCCTTCAGTTTATCTATGGAAGGCTCCTCGCCCTCCAGATATTCCATCATCAGATCGTCATCCAGCTCACAGATTTTCTCAATCAGCTCGGTGTGATAGGTTTCCGCCTCATCCTGCATTTCCTCCGGGATGTCGACGATGGAGATACCATCACCCTTCTCATCGTTATAAATGTAAGCCTTCATCTCAAAAAGATCGATGATGCCCTTAAATTCGTCTTCTTTTCCTATGGGCAGCTGCAGACAGATCGCGTTCTTGCCAAGTCTTGTACGGATCTGATCTACCGCGCCGTAGAAATCTGCTCCCAGTATGTCCATCTTATTGATAAAGGCCATACGGGGTACATTATAGGTGTCAGCCTGACGCCATACATTTTCGGACTGTGGTTCTACACCACCCTTGGCACAGAAAACACCGACAGCGCCGTCCAATACTCGCAGGGACCGCTCCACCTCTACCGTAAAATCCACGTGTCCAGGAGTATCGATGATATTGATACGATGCTCCAGCGCACCGGGCTTCGGCTTGCAGTTTTCTTCCAGTGTCCAGTGACAGGTGGTCGCCGCGGAAGTGATTGTGATGCCTCGCTCCTGCTCCTGCTCCATCCAGTCCATGGTGGCGGTACCCTCATGTGTATCGCCGATCTTGTAGTTAACACCTGTATAATATAGGATACGTTCTGTCAGAGTTGTTTTACCCGCGTCGATATGAGCCATAATACCAATATTTCTGGTTCTCTCTAATGGGTATTCTCTTCCTTCTTTTCCAGCCAATGGATTCTCCTCCTCAATCAGAAGCGGTAATGGGCAAATGCCTTATTTGCCTCCGCCATCTTATGCATGTCTTCTTTCCTCTTAACAGATGCGCCGGTGTTGTTGCTTGCGTCCAGAAGCTCATTGGCCAGTCTCTCTTCCATGGTTTTCTCGCTTCTCTTACGTGAAAAGGTAGTGAGCCAGCGAAGAGCCAGTGCCTGACGTCTGTCAGGTCTTACTTCGATCGGTACCTGGTAGGTAGCGCCGCCGATACGCCTTGCTTTTACTTCCAGCTGCGGCATGATGTTGTTCATTGCCTCTTCAAATACTTCAATTGCCGGTTTCCCGGACTTTTCTTCCACCCTGGCAAATGCGCCGTATACAATCTTCTGCGCGACACCCTTCTTACCATCCAGCATGATGTTGTTGATAAGCTTGGTCACTACCTTATTGTTATACAGCGGGTCGGCCAGAACGTCTCTCTTCTGAGTATGTCCTTTACGTGGCACGTTGCTTCCCTCCTTAATCATTCTGATTATATCATCGGTACTCACTTCAAATACTAAGGTGTTCGCACTGGTAAAGTCCTATATTTAACCCGCAACCGACAGGGAATATGGAATACCGTACAAAATTTATAGCTGACTGTGACTGTAGATGATTTAAAAAAAACAGGATTATTTCTTAACCTTCGGTCTCTTGGCGCCATATTTGGAGCGGGCCTGTTTACGGTTCGCTACACCTGCGGTGTCCAGCGTACCTCTGATGATATGGTATCTGGTACCAGGCAGGTCCTTTACTCTTCCTCCACGGATAAGAACAACGCTGTGCTCCTGAAGGTTGTGACCTTCTCCAGGAATGTAGCTTGTTACCTCGATTCCGTTGGAAAGACGAACTCTGGCGATCTTTCTGAGAGCGGAGTTAGGCTTCTTAGGAGTCGCTGTCTTAACAGCGGTGCAAACACCGCGCTTCTGCGGCGCAGACTGCTCCACCGGTTTCTTTCTCAGAGAATTGTAGGTTCTCTGCAGAGCCGGCGCTGTGGACTTCTTAACGGCGGTCTGACGTCCCTTTCTTACTAACTGATTAAATGTTGGCATTCCATTTCACCTCCCGATAATTTTTTACGGCTGCTATTGTTATATTTTGGCGCACAAAAAAGAGTCACGTTTTTCGCACGCCTGCTCATTATATCCTGTTCATTTATGGCTGTCAAGCCATTTTACCGGAAATTAACCGAAATTTGCCATAAAAATTCCCGGGCTTCAGGTTCTTTCAGCATCAGAGTTCTCCCCACAAACCGTTTGGAAAAGGATTGCATTTTACGATTTACTTCTATATAATTAGGGGAGCGAAAAAAACGGACAGCGTATCTCAATATCCTGTCCGCGCAGATATGACAGACTGGAGGTTATTCAGGCATATGGAAAAAAAGCCGGTGATTCTGAATCTGCTTGTTTTTCTGGCAGGGCTTCTGGGCGTGGCTCTCCTTGTTTTTCTCAGCTATCAAAACTATTCCCATCTGAACACGACAGAACATCAGCTGGATCAGCTGCAGACATCCTTTGAAAAAACACAGACAGAAATTGAGGACGCTCTCCTCCTCTATACGTCAGCCGCGGATGCCCGGACAGGTACGACGGAGACAGCGCAGGGTACCGACAAAGAAGCACAGATCACAGATGGAAGCGGTTCATCCGTTTTTAACACGGCGGAAACAGAGGGAGGCAGCGCCTCCAGCGGACATATTGTGGGGGTCGACCCCGGGCATCAGAGCAGCAGCATTGACATGAGCGCCCAGGAAGCCATCGGCCCCGGCGCCACACAGACAAAAGCCAGATCCGCCACCGGGACCCAGGGGACCTACAGCGGACTGGCAGAATATCAGCTGAATCTGGATGTATCTCTTCTTCTCCGGGATATCCTCCTGGAACGCGGATACACGGTAATCATGACACGCACAGACAATGACACAGCCATCAGCAACCAGGAAAGAGCACAACTTATGACAGACCAGGGCGCAGAGATCTGGATCCGGATCCACGCCAACGGATCCGACGACACAGAGACCTCCGGAGCGCTTGCACTGGCGCCTTCCGCCTCCAATCCCTATGTGGCGGAGCTGTACGAAAGTTCTTCCGTCCTTTCCCAGTGCGTGCTGAATGCCTACTGCAGCGCAACCGGACTGGCAAACCTTGGGATTCAGTATAACGATGAAATGACCGGAATCAACTGGAGCACCATTCCGGTAACAATTCTGGAAATGGGTTTTATGACCAATCAAAACGATGATCTTCTCATGAGCGATTCGTCCTTCCAGTCCATTATGGCACAGGGAATCGCCGACGGCATTGATGATTATTTCAGTCTACAGGAGGAAAACCAATGAAAAAGTCAGATTCCGGGGGGAACAGAAACACAGTTCTCTATATTATCATTCTGATCCTTTGTCTTGCCCTGTTTTTTCTGGGAACACTCACCTTTTTTTCCATGGCGAAGCTTGGTTCCATACAGAATAAAATAACGGAACTGGAAGACACGGTGGACGACATCGCCACGGCCTCCGCGGAGCTTGTGGCACAGTCTGAACGCCTGAATTCTGCAGACACTGCTGCTGCCGAAACCTCGGTCTCCGAAGAGCAGGCTGAGACTGCCACAGAGGAGCAGGAAGAGGGAACTCTGTCTCCATCCACGGAAACCTCTGCCTTTTCAGATGTCAGCGATGGAGAACTGGACAGTCTTATGAGCCAGATCAATGCCCTCCTTCCCACGGACAACGGAAGCTGGTCTGTTTATGTATGCAATCTCGCCAGTGATTCCTCCGCATCCATCAACAACGCCTCCATGCAGGCGGCAAGCCTGATCAAGCTTTATATCATGGGCGCGGTATACGAAAATTATGATTCTCTTTCCCTCACCTATGACACCACAAGCCTGGATTCCTATCTTTATTCCATGATTACGGTCAGTGACAACGACGCGGCCAACACTCTGGTCAGCTGTCTGGGCGGCGGGGATTCCTCCGCAGGAATGGCGGTGGTCAATCAGTTCTGCCAGAATCACGGATACACAGGCACTTCCATGGGGCGGCTGCTTCTGGAAAGCACGGAAAACGGAGACAATTATACCACTGTAGAGGACTGCGGCAGCTTCCTGCGGGAGGTCTACCAGATCAACGCGGGAACCGCCCAGAACGCTTCCCTTTCCCACGCGGACGCCATGTATACTCTGTTAAAGCAGCAGACCCGGACAAACAAAATCCCCGCCAATATGCCGGAGGGCGTGGGCGTCGCCAACAAAACCGGAGAGCTCTCCGATGTGGAAAACGACGCGGGAATCGTCTACAATACGGCCCGCGGCATTGACCTGGTCATTGTTTTCATGTCAGAAAACCTGACCAGCGCCGGCGATGCTCAGACAGAAATCGCCGAAGACAGCCGGATGATCTATGGCTATTATAACGAATGATTCCACGATAAAAAGGCCACGCACAGATGTGCGCGGCTTTTTTATTTTCCTTCCCTCTTCCCTTCCTCGTAAGACATTTCCCAGATATCCGCGAAAACAGCCAGCGGACAGTCCGTAAGCAGACACATCAGGAGAAAGCACTCATAAGGATTAACGATGTTAATTTCACTCATCCCGCAGCGGGTCAGAATCTCCTGTATTTCGTCCAGGAAATGACGGTATCGGATATATGGATCCTCATCCTGCATTTCCTGAGAGACAATAAAAAACTCCAGGGTAATCAGATCAAAACGTTCCACCGGAAACTTATGGTTCAGAATGTTATTGATTCTCTGACGGCTGAACCTTTTCTGGCTGAAATGTCTGGCCAGGATAGACGCGGACATTCTCTTCAGATTTCCCATACTGTTAATGGGAATCCCGCTGCAGATTACCTTTTCCACATCAGAGGCGGAAATATTCTCCGGCTTCCAGATTTTTCCGCTTCTCTTTTCCTCTTCGCCCCTCTGATACATTTCGGCGATGATCTCCTTCGCGCGGTTCAGAAGCCGCATAAACTCCTGAAAGGCCACACTCTTTTCCGATCTGGGATCCTCCACGCTCGCTTTTATGTATGCCAGATAATCCATCAGCTGTTCTTCATTGTCCAGACAGAGGTCGGTTCCGTAAATCACCTCCCCGGGATTCCTCACCGAAGGCGTAAGAGCCCGGTACTTTTCCAGATACCTTTCCGCTTCCCCATATTTCAGGTGTTTACAGTAGCAGTACCAGTAAATCACTTCCTCCGGGTTTCGAAAATCAAAATCCTGTTCTCTTAATACCCTTGTGAGAAATTCCGATACGTCCTCACTGTTCATCCGAAGGCCAAACCCCAGAAGAAAAACAGTATCCCTCTTTACAGATGCCTGGGACAGCCAGTTATTTACCAGAGAGGACAGCTTCGCGGTTGTGGGCGTCATGGATTTGGGAGTATAGGTTTCCCGGAAAGACTCCATGATAATATCCCTGTATACCTCCTGGGATACCTGCGCAAAGGGCTCCTCGATCTCTGCCCTTTCATAGACATAGCGTTTCAGATAATCTCCAAAGGAGACCAGCTCCATTTCCCTGTAAAGATAGTGAAAGATAACATCCGCGTCCTCATCCTCAAAACTGTCCAGACTTACAACCTGACGGAATTTCTGCGCGGCTCTTCGGGTAAACTCAAAATCCTTTACAGAATCAAAAGCGACGGTCTGCTCGAAATCCAGATCTCTCATCCGATTTTTCATCTCCACCCTCCTCAGCAGTCCGCTCCGTGGCGCCCCATCCAGATCTTAAAGGGATTTTTCTCCTCGCTCCCCTCAATCTGGATCAGGATCATTGTCACATTGTCTCTTCCTCCCTTTTCCAGGGCTTTTTTCAGAATCGCGGATACCTTCGCCTCCGCAGTTCCCTCCCTTCCCAGGAAATCCCGAAGCTCCTCCAGAGTGAGCATATCTGTCACACCGTCCGAACAGATCAGATACCGGCTTCCGGCCTGATAGGGCAGAAGCCGCAATGACGGCTCCAGAGCCATATTTTCCTCATCCAGACCAAGATACTGCGTCAGCGGCGCCTTTCCGATCCCCCGGGCAAAGGCCACATGATCCGTGGAAATCTGTTCCAGCTTTCCGTCACAGAACTCATAAATACGGCTGTCCCCCACATTACAGGCGTACAGGTTCTTTTCACCAAAGGCCATAAACGCTGCTGTGGTTCCCATGCTCCCAACACGCTTCTCCCGGCTGTAGCGACAGACGGCACGATTCATATTTTCACACAGCTCTCTGAGAAAATCATGAGGTTCCCTTCGGAGGTTTTTTCTGTTCTGTTCATAATAACGGCCCAGTTCTTCCACAGCCAGAAAGGCCGCCACTTCCCCGCAGCTTTCCCCTCCCATGCCGTCGAAAACCGCCAGCACCGGAAGATCCCAGTTTTTTGCGTGACCGGTGAGCACCCCATCCAGTCCCTGATTATGAACCGGCAGGCGCACCCCGCTGCACCAGAAATTATCCTCATTATTCGCACGCACCTTTCCGATATGACAGGTGTACGCGTAATCAATCTGATAAGCCATCCTCGATTTCCTTTCTGTAATACCGGCGTTTTCTCTCCTTCTGCCCGCTGTCAGGACAGCCAGGATACGGACCGGCTCCAGTAATAATCCCCACGCTGCGTATACTCCTCGTCCTCCGTCTCGTTGTCATGAGCCACCCCTTCCGCATCAATCCAGCGGATCAGAATACCGTCCTGGTAATAGTACAGCTGCTCCTGCTGCGCGTCGGCATCCCATATGTACGCGTAAAACAACTCCTCATTCCAGTAATAGTATTCCTCATATACTCCGTAATCAGAAAGAGCCGGATAAACACGAACCATGGCAATCTGTCCGCTTTCATTGTAAAATTTCAGATATTGTCCGGATTCTCCGGAGGTGGTGTAGGATTCCATCTCATTCACAATGGTGGTCGCCTGCTCCTGAATCGTTTCCACCGCCTCGGCAAAAGATTTCCCGGTTTCCTCCTCCGACGCGGAATACTCCTCGCTGGTCAGGGTATCCACCGCATTCTGGCTGTTTTTCACTTCCTCAACCATGTTATGCATGTAAAATGTGGCGATGACACATACAGCCGCGGCGGCCACAAGGATCGCGATGCTCCACGGGGATAAAGAAGCGCCGTCATTCCGGGTTCTTTTTTTTCTGCGGAATCTCCGGAGAAGAAACTGAAAAAAAGTTGTTCCCTTCTTATTGGAAAAATCTCCTTCCTCCGCCATATCCCCCTCACAAAGCTCTTCTTCCGGAACGGCAACTGACCTGCTTCGGCCTGCCGCCAGGTCTTCCAGCTCCCTTCGCATATCGGACGGGTCCTCATAGCGGTCTTCCGGGCTATAAGCACAGGCCTTCAGAATAATACGGCCAAACTCCTCTCCCGCATCCGCGGGTCTGGGCATTGGTTCTCCCGACATTCTCCTGGCAAGGGCATTCTCCTTGTCTCTGTAGGTAATCAGCTGCTTTTCCAGATTGAGAAAGGGAAGGCGGTTATGATTCATCATTTTATAGAGAACCAGGCCGGTTGAATAAATGTCAGCTCTCCTGTCACAGACCTCGCCTTTATACATTTCAGGCGCCATATAAGAATAGGTTCCCTTTTTGGAAAAGCCGCTCATGGAATATTCAATTTCCCTTGCGATGCCGAAATCCCCCAGTTTGAAATCTCCGAAGCGGGATACAAAAATATTTTCCGGTTTTATGTCCCGATGGATTATATTCAACTGTCCACAGTATTCCAGCGCCTTACACAGGTCAATTCCCAGACGGATTACATCCTTTTCCGTAAGGCTTTTCTCTTCGCAGTAATCCAGAATGCTGGTCACATATTCCATACGGATATAAATATCCCAGCCGACCTCGTCCAGATATTCCACAACCTTGTAATCTTCCACGGAAACGATATGGGAATTGCCGCGGAAATATTCCATCGTGCTGATTTCCTGAATGCAGTCGTCCACCAGGTTTTCAAAATAGTCTCTGGCCGCCTGCTCATCCTTTGTCTCCGCGCATACGCTGTTCCACTCGCTTTTACCTGCGGGGATTGAAATAATCTTTATCGCGGAATAAAAGGATCTTCCTTTTTCCGTTCTCTGCGCCCGGTAAACCCTACCGAATGAGCCCTCTCCAATTTTTTCGATTATTTTCCATTCCGGCCAGACTGAAACCGGCAATTCATGATCCACGGACATCGCCTCCTTTCCGGAAGTAAGGGGTTGACTGCATTATAGCAGAATTTACTTCAAAAGAATAGTGGAAAGGTGTGATTTTTGTGCGGAAAGCCCTGTCACGGGGACAGGGCTTTCCTTTTCATTCAGGGCATTATTCTTCTGTTTCATCCTCCTCCGGAACGGGGGCAAATTCCTCTGGAGAATCCGTCTCTCCGGATTCCTCGGAAGCCGAAGCCTCTTCCTTTGCGGGCAGGTTCTCCTCTTCCTCCTCATCCGGATATTTTTCCACTGCCTTTTCCGGCATTCCGGTATCCAGATGAACCTGACTGTACCTCTTAAGGCCGGTTCCGGCAGGAATCAGTTTACCGATGATTACATTTTCCTTCAGACCGATCAGCGGGTCAACTTTTCCCTTGATCGCGGCTTCCGTCAGAACCTTGGTCGTCTCCTGGAAGGACGCCGCGGACAGGAAGGAATTGGTAGCCAGGGAAGCCTTGGTAATTCCAAGCATAACCTGCTTGCCTTCCGCGGGCTGTGCCCCTTCCTTCTCCAGCTTCTCGTTGAGCTCCTCAAAATCAAGGACATCCACAAGAGTTCCCGGAAGATAATCTGTATCTCCGCTGTTCTCAATACGAATCTTCTTCAGCATCTGATGCACAATCACTTCGATATGCTTATCGTTGATCTCCACACCCTGAAGACGGTAAACACGCTGCACTTCACGAAGCATGTAGTCCTGCACGGCGCGCACGCCTTTGATCCGCAGGATATCATGAGGATTCACACTTCCCTCTGTGAGCTCATCACCGGCCTCCATTACCTGACCGTCGGTAATCTTAATACGTGAACCGTAAGGAATCAGGTAAGGCTTGGACTCTCCGTTCTCCGGATTCGTGACAATGATTTCTCTCTTCTTCTTTGTATCGTTGATCACGGCGACACCGGGAATTTCCGTGATGATCGCCAGTCCTTTGGGCTTTCTCGCCTCAAAAAGCTCTTCTACACGGGGAAGACCCTGTGTGATGTCTCCGCCTGCCACACCGCCGGTATGGAATGTACGCATGGTAAGCTGGGTACCCGGCTCACCGATGGACTGCGCCGCGATAATACCTACAGACTCTCCAACCTGCACCGGTTCGCCGGTAGCCATATTGGCACCGTAGCATTTGGCGCAGATTCCCATTTTGCATTTGCAGGTAAGAATGGTACGGATCTTTACCTGAGTAATCTCCCCTCCATCCTCGCCTCTGACCCCCTCATTGATAATACGGGCCGCACGTCTCGGGGTGATCATATGATTGGCCTTTACAAGGACCTCTCCATCCCGATTCCGGATGGTCTCACAGGAAAACCTTCCCGTAATGCGCTCCTGCAGGCTTTCAATCTCCTCCTTGCCGTCCATAAAGCCGTGTACATACATGCCGGAAATCTCATCCCTGTTTTCGCAGCAGTCCATCTCACGAACGATCAGCTCCTGAGAAACATCTACCAGACGTCTGGTCAGGTAACCGGAATCGGCTGTACGAAGAGCGGTATCTGAAAGTCCCTTCCGGGCTCCGTGGGCGGACATGAAATATTCCAGTACGTCAAGGCCCTCACGGAAGTTGGACTTAATGGGCAGCTCAATGGTATGTCCCGTCGTATCTGCCATCAGGCCTCGCATGCCGGCCAGCTGTTTAATCTGTTTATCAGAGCCGCGGGCTCCGGAATCCGCCATCATATAGATGTTGTTATATTTATCAAGACCTCCCAACAGAGCGGTGGTCAGCTCGTCGTCCGTCTTCTTCCAGGTCTCAACAACCTCCTTATAACGCTCTTCCTCTGTTATAAAGCCTCTCTTATAGTTCCGGGTAATCCGGTCCACTGTATCCTGCGCCTGTTTAATCATCGCGGGCTTCTGCGGCGGAACAGTCATATCGGAAATGGATACGGTCATGGCTGCCCGGGTAGAGAATTTATATCCCATGGACTTCACAGAATCCAGAACCTCCGCGGTCTTGGTGGCTCCGTGTATATTGATAACCTTTTCCAGAATCTGCTTCAGCTGCTTCTTTCCTACCAGGAAATCCACCTCCGGAAGGAGCTCGTTGCCCGGCACACTCCGGTCCACATACCCCAGATCCTGCGGCAGAATCTCATTAAATAAAAAGCGTCCCAGGGTAGAGCTTACATTCTGTGTGATCACCGTTCCATCCGCCATGGTCTTCCGGCAGCGAACCAGAATCCTGCTCTGCAGGGTGATGACCTTATTCTCATAGGCAAGAATCGCTTCGTTGACACTGCGGAAGAATTTGCCTTCTCCCTTATTGCCCGGTCTTTCCTGGGTCAGATAATAAATACCCAGAACCATATCCTGTGAAGGTACGGCCACAGGGCCTCCGTCCGAAGGCTTCAGAAGATTGTTTGGCGACAGCAGAAGGAAACGGCATTCCGCCTGCGCCTCCACGGAAAGAGGAAGATGCACAGCCATCTGATCTCCGTCAAAGTCCGCGTTAAAGGCCGTGCAGACAAGGGGATGCAGCTTGATCGCCTTGCCTTCCACCAGAATGGGCTCAAAGGCCTGAATTCCCAGACGGTGCAGAGTGGGGGCGCGATTCAGCATTACCGGATGCTCCCGGATCACATCCTCAAGGACGTCCCACACCTCCGGCTGCAGCTTCTCAACCATTTTCTTAGCATTCTTAATATTGTGAGAGGTTCCGTTGGCTACCAGCTCCTTCATAACAAAGGGCTTGAAAAGCTCAATGGCCATTTCCTTTGGAAGACCGCACTGGTAAATCTTCAGCTCAGGTCCTACCACGATAACTGAACGGCCGGAATAATCCACGCGCTTGCCAAGAAGGTTCTGACGAAAACGTCCGGATTTTCCTTTCAGCATGTCTGAGAGAGATTTCAGAGCACGATTCCCCGGTCCGGTAACCGGACGGCCGCGGCGTCCATTGTCAATCAGAGCGTCTACAGCCTCCTGAAGCATACGCTTCTCGTTGCGGACGATAATATCCGGCGCACCGAGCTCCAGCAGGCGCTTCAGACGGCTGTTCCGGTTAATGATGCGGCGATACAGATCATTCAGGTCAGAAGTGGCAAAGCGTCCGCCGTCCAGCTGCACCATAGGACGCAGATCCGGCGGGATTACGGGAATCACCGTCATAATCATCCACTCCGGGCGGTTTCCGGATTCACGGAAGGATTCCACCACCTCAAGCCTCTTAATAATACGGGCGCGCTTCTGGCCGTTGGCGTTTTTCAGTTCCGCCTTCAGGTCAGCCGCGTCCTTTTCCAGGTCAATGGCTTCCAGAAGCTCTTTGATCGACTCCGCGCCCATGCCTACCCGGAAAGTATTTCCATAATTTTCTCTGGCCTCCTGGTATTCCCGTTCTGTCAGAACCTGCTTGTACTGAAGGCCGGAATCTCCGGCATCCAGCACAATATAATTGGCAAAATAGAGCACCTTCTCCAGCGTTCTCGGCGAAATATCCAGAATCAGCCCCATACGGGACGGAATCCCCTTAAAATACCAGATATGAGACACCGGAGTGGCCAGCTCAATATGACCCATACGCTCTCTGCGGACGGCTGACTTGGTCACCTCCACACCGCACCGGTCACAAACCACGCCCTTGTAACGAATTTTCTTATATTTACCGCAATGGCACTCCCAGTCCTTACTCGGCCCGAAAATCTTCTCACAGAAGAGGCCGTCCTTCTCTGGCTTCAGGGTACGGTAATTAATGGTCTCCGGCTTTAAAACCTCGCCTCTCGACCACTCTCTGATTTTATCAGGGGACGCCAGTCCAATCTTGATCGCATCGAAAGTCATCGGCTGATATGTTTCGTTGGCGTTCGTTGATTCTGCCATTTATTTTTCCCCTTTCTTATTCTTCATCCACATCCAGAGCTTCTTCAAACTCCATCAGCTCTTCCTCGTCCTCATCCTCGTCTTCTTCCACATCCACAAGCTCCTCGCCCTCAAATTCCTGGAGGGTAAGGCCGTGTCTGCCGTAAGACTCAGATCCGTCGTCTCTTCTGCCCCGGGAGTCTCCCTCAATCACATGACGAAGGTCCGTATCCCCGTAATCAGAAGTCTCCATGATTTCCACCTCTGTATTGTCGTCTCTGAGAACACGCACATCCAGACCCAGAGACTGCAGCTCCTTAAGCAGAACCTTAAAGGACTCCGGGATCCCCGGCTCAGGAATATTATCTCCCTTGATAATCGCCTCATAGGTCTTCACACGGCCAACCACATCGTCTGATTTTACCGTCAGAATCTCCTGAAGGGTGTAGGAAGCGCCATAAGCCTCCAGGGCCCAGACCTCCATCTCTCCAAACCGCTGGCCTCCGAACTGTGCCTTGCCGCCCAGTGGCTGCTGGGTCACCAGAGAGTATGGGCCGGTGGAACGGGCATGGATCTTATCATCCACCAGATGATGCAGCTTCAGGTAATGCATGTGACCAATGGTTACCGGACTGTCAAAATACTCTCCCGTGCGGCCGTCCCGTAGCCAGACCTTTCCGTCTCTGGAAATGGGAACGCCCTTCCACACCTCTCTGTGCGCCTTGTTCTCATCCAGGTACTGCATGACATCCGGTGCCAGAATATCTTTATACTTCTCCCGGAAGTCCTCAAAATCCTCTGTATTTACATAATCATTGGCAAGCTCCAGAGTATCCTGGATATCCTGCTCATTGGCTCCGTCAAAAACAGGTGTTGCAATATTAAAGCCCAGTGCCTCCGCCGCAAGGCTCAGATGAATCTCCAGTACCTGCCCGATATTCATACGGGACGGCACGCCAAGGGGATTTAGCACAATATCCAGCGGACGTCCATTGGGGAGGAAGGGCATATCCTCCACAGGAAGCACACGGGAAACAACACCCTTGTTTCCGTGCCGGCCGGCCATCTTGTCACCCACGGAAATCTTTCTCTTCTGCGCAATGTAAATGCGGACCGCCTGGTTTACCCCCGGGGACAGCTCATCGCCGTTCTCCCTGGTAAACACCTTGGCATCCACCACGATTCCGTATTCCCCGTGAGGTACCTTCAGGGACGTATCCCGAACCTCTCTGGCCTTCTCACCGAAAATTGCCCGCAGCAGGCGTTCCTCCGCGGTCAGTTCTGTCTCACCCTTGGGGGTAACCTTGCCCACCAGTATATCTCCGGCGCGAACCTCCGCGCCAATACGGATAATTCCCCGCTCATCAAGATCCTTCAGCGCGTCGTCGCCCACACCGGGTACGTCCCGGGTAATCTCCTCGGGCCCAAGCTTGGTGTCACGGGCCTCCGCCTCATACTCCTCAATGTGAACAGAGGTATATACATCGTCCTGCACCAGCTTTTCGCTGAGCAGAACCGCGTCCTCGTAATTGTATCCCTCCCAGGTCATAAACCCGATCAGAGGATTTTTCCCCAGAGCCAGCTCACCGTTGGAGGTGGACGGGCCATCCGCGATCACATCCCCCGCTTCCACGTGGTCTCCCTGGAAAACAATGGGTCTCTGATTATAGCAGCTGCTCTGATTGCTCCGCATGAACTTGGTCAGATGATATTCATCTCTGCTTCCATCGTCATTCTTCACCGTAATGTCCGTAGATGTGGAGCGAAGAACCGTTCCGGATTTCCTGGCAATAACGCATACACCGGAGTCCACTGCGGTCTTGGTCTCCATACCGGTTCCCACCACGGGAGCCTCTGTGGTAAGAAGAGGAACCGCCTGACGCTGCATGTTGGAGCCCATCAGCGCACGGTTGGCGTCGTCATTCTGCAGGAAGGGAATAAGAGCTGTCGCAACGGAAAATACCATCTTCGGAGAAACGTCCATATAATCAAACATACCCCGTTCGTATTCCTGCGTCTCCTCCCGGTAACGACCGGACACATTCTTCCGCACAAAGTATCCGTTCTCATCCAGCGCCTCATTCGCCTGGGCTACATGATAGTTGTCCTCCTCGTCCGCGGTCATATACACAACCTCATCGGTAACACGGGGATTGGACGGATCACTCTTGTCAATCTTTCGATAGGGAGCTTCCACAAAACCATACTGATTAATTCTGGCATAAGATGCCAGAGAATTGATCAGACCAATGTTGGGTCCCTCAGGGGTCTCAATGGGACACATTCTTCCATAGTGAGAATAGTGTACGTCACGGACCTCAAACCCGGCGCGGTCTCTGGAAAGACCTCCGGGACCCAGAGCGGATAACCTTCTCTTATGGGTCAGCTCGCCCAGAGGGTTGTTCTGATCCATGAACTGCGACAGCTGGGAGGATCCGAAAAATTCCTTCACCGCTGCGGTCACCGGCTTAATATTAATCAGAGACTGAGGCGAAATACTCTCTGCGTCCTGTGTGGTCATTCTCTCCCGCACCACACGCTCCAGTCTGGACAGGCCGATCCTGTACTGGTTCTGAAGCAGCTCGCCCACCGCGCGGATCCGGCGGTTTCCCAGGTGGTCAATGTCATCGTCATTGCCGATTCCATATTCCAGATGAATATTATAGTTGATGGAAGCCAGAATATCCTCTTTCGTGATATGCTTTGGAATCAGATCATGAATATCCCGCTTCACCGCGGCATAAATGTCTTCCGTGCTGTCATTTTCTTCCAGAATTTTTTCCAGGACAGGGTAGTATACTAATTCCGTAACCCCAAGTGATTTCGGGTTCTCAAGCTCCGGCAGATAATGGCGGATATCCACCATCAGACTGGAAAGAACCTTAATCTTCCGCTCCTCGCCCTGGATCCAGACATAAGGAATCGCGGCATTCTGGATCTCATCGGCCAGCTCCCGGGTGACTGTGGTTCCCTCCTCCGCCAGGATCTCTCCGGTGGAAGCGTCCACCACATCCTCCCCAAGCCTGTGGCCAACAATTCGTTTATTAAAGTGAAGCTTCTTATTAAATTTATAACGGCCCACCTTCGCCAGATCATATCGTCTGGGATCAAAAAACATGGCCATGATCAGGCTCTCCGCGCTCTCCACGGCCAGCGGCTCACCCGGACGGATCTTCTTATACAGCTCCAGAAGTCCTTCCTGGTAATTGTGGGAGGGGTCCTTGCCAAAACTGGCGCGGATCTTGGGCTCATCGCCAAAAAGCTCAAGGATCTCCGTATCCGTGCCGATGCCCAGGGCACGGATCAGGACAGTAATGGGAACCTTTCTTGTACGGTCTACACGCACATAAAATACGTCATTGGAATCTGTCTCGTATTCCAGCCAGGCACCCCGGTTGGGAATTACGGTACAGGAAAACAGTCTCTTGCCAAGCTTGTCGTGGGTGATCGCATAATAAATTCCGGGGGAACGAACCAGCTGGCTTACTATAACACGCTCCGCGCCGTTGATTACAAAGGTGCCGGTAGCTGTCATCAGCGGCAGATCTCCCATGAAAATCTCATGTTCATTGATCTCTTCCGTTTCTTTATTGATCAGCCTTACCCTGACCTTCAAAGGCGCCGCGTAGGTCACGTCACGTTCTTTACACTGCTCGATGGAATACTTTGCGTCCTTCTCATCATAAGTAAAGTCAATAAATTCAAGGCTGAGCTTTCCGCCGTAGTCCGCGATCGGAGAGATGTCATCAAAAACTTCCTTCAGACCCTCGTCCAGGAACCATTGATAGGAATCCTTCTGGACTTCAATCAGATTCGGCATTTCCAGGACTTCCTTCTGTCTCTGGTAGCTCATACGCATGCTTTTTCCGCTTTTTACAGAACGAATTCTGTTTTTTTCCATTGACGTTTCACCCCTGTTTTTTTATTTTTTATAACATGATCCTGCCTGTGAAATTGAAAAGCAGGCATATCTCGCCATAATATAGCATTCTTCACTATAGCATGTAGTTTCAATCCTGTCAAGAAATTTTTATATTTTTTTGCTCAGCCTGCTCCTGTTCACAGATATATTTTCCCCTTTTTATGACGAAAACGGTGAGGATGTTCTGCACACCCCCACCGTTTTTTCTGTGGTTATTTCGCGTATTCAGATTATTTAAGGGTAACCTTCGCGCCCTGCTCCTCGAGCTTCGCCTTGATATCCTCAGCCTCTGCCTTGGAAGCCGCTTCCTTCACATTCTTGGGAGCGCCGTCTACAACCGCCTTCGCTTCCTTCAGTCCAAGGCCGGTAACCTCACGTACAACCTTGATAACCTTAACCTTGTTGGGGCCAACCTCAGTCAGCTCTACATCGAACTCGGTCTTCTCTTCTACTTCCTCTGCCGGGCCGGCTGCCGCAACTACAACACCTGCAGCAGCAGAAACACCAAACTCGGCCTCGCAGGCCTTTACAAGATCATTTAACTCAAGTACAGATAACTCTTTAATCGCCGCGATAAATTCTTCGGTTGTTAATTTTGCCATTATAATTTCCCTCCATATAAATAATATATTTATCCGACAGCTCTTCCGGCCGTCACAGGTTCAAATGCCGCACCAGGCCAAAAGCCCTGCTGCGGGCATATCCGCCTGGCTGACTGCCCACGGAAATAAAAAATTACTCCGCGGCAGGCGCCTCTGCAGCCGCGTCTCCGCCCTGCTGCTCTGCAATCTGGCTGAGCACACGGGCCAGGTTCGCGATAGGAGACTGAATACTTCCAAGCAGCTTGCCAAGCAGTTCCTCTCTTGAGGGGATCTGGGAAAGTGCCTGAATACCGGCCTGATCGTTGTAAGTGCCTTCCACAACACCTGCGATCATTTCCATCTTGGGATACTGTTTTGCGTATTTCGCGAGAATTCTCGCCGGAGCCGTGGCATCGTCTGCGGAAACCGCAATAGCGTTGGTTCCGTGCAGGTGCTGAATCAGCTCCTCACACTGTGTCCCCTTAAACGCGCGATGCATCATGGTATTCTTATAAACCTTATAATGAATACCGGATTCTCTCATTTCCTTACGCAGAATAGTATCCTGTTCAACCGTAAGACCGCTGTAGTTCACAAGAACCACGGCTTCCGCATCCTTCACATAGCCCGCGATTTCGTCTACGATCGGCTGTTTCAGTTCTACTTTTGCCATGAAATGGTACACCTCCTTATAGATTTTGATATACCGCCGTCGCAATGAATAAGTAAAAAAAGCCTTACTGCATGACAGTAAGACTCCTGTGTTCCCTTACAGAAAACTTAGTCCTCGGCAGGCGTTTTAATCCTTATGCCTTACGGCACCTGCTGTCTTCGGCAGCGTTCTGGAATAAAATAACACGATTTCAGTCCGCTGTCAAGGCTTTTTCTTAATACAGCTGGCACAAAATGTTACTATTCACGGCCATTTTGAATTTGCCAGCCGAATAGCTATTGATTCATAAC
>JAJQBI010000061.1 GCA_021203365.1 Clostridiales bacterium | reverse complement strand
GCCTTCTGTACTGCCCTGTGTTGAAATTTTAATGAAATTTTCATGGATTGCTTTATGGGGCTTTATTTTTTTCCCTGAATCTGTTATGATGTAATAAGTTTGTAATAATTTTAGCCAGTCAGGCGGAAGTGAGGTAAGATGAAGAAGCGTATTTTTGGTATCATCGGGATCCTGCTCATTGTGTGCGCCGCCGGAGCGGGAGGGTGGTATTATTACCGGAATTATATACAATCCTCTGATGAGAACAGCGTATATGTGTCAAAAGTGAGCACACTGATGGGAACCTCCTCCGGCGTGGAAAACCGTTACGCCGGCGTGGTGGAGGCTCAGGAAACGGTGGAGGTGACGATTGACAGCGGACGAAAGGTTCGGGAGGTTCAGGTCAGCGTGGGTGAAGAGGTAAAGGCGGGACAGCTTTTATTTGAGTATGACCTGAGCAGTCTTGAGGAGGATCTCCAGGAGGCGGAGCTGGAGCTTGCCCAGCTTCAGAATGAGGCCGCCAGCCTTACGGAGCAGATTGCCACTCTGGAAACCGAGAAGCAAAGTGCTTCGTCGGATAACCAGCTTTCCTATACCATTGAAATCGAGACGCAGAAGCTGAACCTGCAGAAAAACCAGTACAGCCAGACCAGCAAGGAAGCGGAAATTGAGTCACTTCAGAATGCCACACAGAATACAGAGGTGCGCAGTGAGATTGACGGAATCGTTCAGCAGATCGACACCTCTATGCTGTCCACGGACGACGACAGCGGTGTGGAGGATACACTCACGGACGATTCCTCTCTGGATTCCGATTCAGACAGCTCCGGCACAGCCTTTATCACGATTCTCAGCACCGGCACCTATCGGGTGAAGGGAACCGTGAATGAACTTCAGGTCAGCTCTATTGTGGAAGGGGACGCTGTGATCATCCGTTCCAGGGTAGATGAGGAGACAACCTGGAGGGGAACCATGGGCAGCGTGGATATGGATAACACGGCCAGCAGCAGCTCCACTTATGATTTTTATGACTCATCCAGCAGTTCCTCCACCTCCTATAATTTTTATGTCACACTGGATTCTTCGGATGGGCTGATGCTGGGACAGCATGTTTACATAGAGATTGATGTAGGGCAGGAGGATGAGAAGGCCGGCGTGTGGCTCAGCGACTTTTTTATTGTGGATGCGGATACGAACAGTCCATATGTATGGGCGGCCGACGACAACAACCGGCTGGAAAAGCGTGAGGTTATTCTCGGACAGTATGATGAGAGTCTGGGAGAATATGAGATTGCGGACGGGCTTACCGAGGATGACTATATTGCGTTCCCCACAGACCGGCTGGAGGAGGGCATGAGTACGGTGGTGGGCACCGGGGAGGAGACTCTTTCCGCCATGACGGAGTGGGAGAATGATTCCTATGCCACAGAAGGAGATTACTGGGAGGACGATTTCTATGCCACAGAGGGAGACTATATAGAAGACGAATACCTGTATGATGAGGAAGATGAGAGCAGCGATGGAACTTATTATATGATTGAGGATGACGACACAGTCTTTGCAGATGAAATAATTGATGAGGATATGGATGAGGGACTGAATTCCGGTGTGATTACGGAGGATGAGATGATGGACAGTGAGGATCTGATTTCCATGGAGGAGATGCCTTAGGAGGAATCCGGGAAACAGGCGCCTCAGCTACAGGAGATGAAATGACATGATTTTGGAGTTGCGTGGAATTTATAAAAATTACCAGCAGGGGAAGATGCTGGTGCCTGTTCTGAAAAATGTGAATTTTACCATGGAAGAGGGGGAGTATGTGGCGATTATGGGGCCCTCCGGCTCCGGGAAAACCACGCTGATGAATATCATCGGATGTCTGGATCAGCCTACAGAAGGGACTTTTTATCTGGACGGACAGGATGTCCGGAAATGCAGTGAAAATGAAATGTCCGATATCCGCCTTCACAAGATCGGATTTGTGTTTCAGAATTTTCACCTCCTCTCCAGGCAGAGCGCTCTGTCCAATGTGGAAATGCCCCTGAATTACGCGAGGGTCTCCAAAAAGGAAAAAAGGGCAAGAGCTCTGAAGGTCCTGGACCGGGTGGGCCTTTCGGACCGTGTAAATTTTCGCCCCAACCAGCTTTCCGGAGGGCAGATGCAGAGAGTAGCCATCGCCAGGGCGATTGTAAATAATCCCAGAATTCTGCTGGCGGATGAGCCTACGGGCGCTCTGGACTCCAGTTCCGGGAGGCAGGTGATGGAGCTTTTCAGAAGCCTGAACGAGGAGGGAGTTTCCGTACTGATGATTACCCATGACCCGGAAATCGCCGCTCATGCGAAGAGAATCGTGACCATCCGGGATGGCGAACTGCAGGAAAAGAGGTGATTTTCCCTGGGTACAGCAAAGAAAATTATTGCCGGTGTGCTGGTGACGGCTCTTTTGGCCGGAGGGGCCTCCGGCGGACTGATTTATGTAAGAAACAATCGGAAAACAGTGGTAGATGTTACCAGTGTCAGCGAGCTTGTTACAGACTATTACTATTCAGATACAGAGGTGGAGGGTACGATCACCACAAACGCCATTCAGAGTATCAGCATGGACAGCGATATGATTATTCAGGAGGTTCATGTCAATACGGGGGACAGCGTCAGTGAGGGGGACCCGCTGATCACCTTTGATATGACGCTGGTGCAGATGGAGCTGACCATCGCGCAGCTGAAGCTGCAGCAGCAGGAGGAGAATCTGGAAACCGCCCAGAAACGGCTGACAAGTCTGCAAAATGGCGGCCCCATTGAGGATACCACTTCTTCAGATACCATATCTGTCAGCGGCAGCGATCCGGATTCCTCTTCCGGCAGCTCGGACGACGATATGGAATCCGTGGATGACCTGGCTTCCCTTAGTGGGAGCTCTTCGGGCGGGTATCTGGCCTTTGCCTTATCTCCGGTTCTTCTCACTGCCTTTACGGATTCCGCGGAAGAACTGGGCGATGAATCTTCGGACACTTTGACGGATGAGAGCTCCTCGGATACCTCCCAGGATACGACCACGGATTCCTCTTCCTCTGACAGTCTCAGTGATTCCGCGGATGACAGCTCGATTAATTTTACCCCCAGCTATCAGGATTCCTCCGCTTCCACGCTCACAGACGGTACGTCTGCGGCAACCGCGACGCCCACGCCGACCCCGGCCTCTGAAGGGATCACGGACGGGGCGTCTACCCTGATCGACGGGGAGGAAACCTTTTATCAGGTGCTGGATTATTCCTCCGAGCCTTTTACCGGAACCGGGACGGAGGAGGATCCCTATGTATTTCTCTGCAGCAGCGCGAAGGGATATGTAACCGTGCAGGGTTCCTTTTTTAACCGGATGGCCGGATACAGTGAGGATGGCTCCACGGTAGAGCAGGAGGGAGGCAGCTGGTTCCTCCTGGAATTTCATCAGAATGACACAATTGCGGATTATCAGGACCGGAAAGCGTCCTGTACAGGTTATTATCTCATAGACGGGAGCCTGCTGGCCAATCCGGTTTACATGTACGCGGAAGTGGAGTTTTCTCTGGCGGATGCCTCTTTGTATGAGACAGAAACAGAGGATGAGGAAGCCACAGAGAGTGACGCCAGTGGAAGTACTTCTTCCTCGGACAGTTCCTCCTCCACCATGACCCGTGAGGAAGCCATTAAGGCGCAGCAGAGCACCATCAGCTCCCTGGAACTGGATATTCAGGAAAGCAATCTGGACATTGCCAAGCTGGAAAAGAAACTGAACAACGAGACGGTGTACGCCCGGATTGACGGAGTGGTTACCTATGTGGGAGATGTGACCACAGGGAGCTATTCCGGAGATGCCTTCCTGAAGGTAAAGAGTAAAAACGGCTATTATGTTACGGGCTCTGTCAGTGAGCTGATGCTGGATCAGATTGAAGTGGGAACGATTCTTTCCTGTGTCAGTTATGACATCGGTTCCTTTGAGGCGGAGGTGGTAGATGTGGCGGATTATCCATCCTCCTCAGATTCCTCTTACTATTTTGGGGATTCCAATCCAAACGCATCCTATTACACCTTTCAGGCCCTTGTGACGGATACCAGTCTGACCTTTTCAGATCTGGATTATATTTCCGTGACCCTCCCCTCCGCGCAGCTGGAGGAGGGAAGCCTGGTTGTCCTAAAGAGCTTCGTGCGGACCGAAAACGGAAACAGCTATGTGTGGAAGGATCAGAACGGAACCCTGGTGAAGCAGTATGTGACGGTGGGGGAAACGGTAAACAGCGGCTATTACGTGATTGTGAAGGGAGGCCTTACCACAGATGATCTTCTGGCCTTCCCCTATGGGGATGACCTTCAGGAAGGCGTTCTCACAAACGAGGTGACGCTGGATGAGATGTACGACTATGAATAAGGAGGGAAGGAACTATGGCTGAAAATGTGCGCCTGGCTTTTCAGGGAATCTGGTCCCATAAGATGCGGTCCTTCCTGACTATGCTTGGAATCATTATAGGTATTGCTTCGATTATCGCCATTGTTTCCACCATAAAGGGGACCAGCGAGCAGATCAAGGAAAATCTGATCGGTTCCGGGAATAATACAGTGGAGATCAACCTGTATGAGGGAGATTCGGAATATGATGTGGAATATGGCGGTTCTTCCTATATTCCTCTGATTACGGAGGAGCGGATGGAAGAGGTGCTGGAGCTGGAACATGTGGAGAACGCTACCTTTTACTACAGCCGCAGCTACGCCAGCAGTATTTATTATCAGGACACCAGCTTTTCCGGAGGCTCCATTTACGGGATCGATCTGAATTATCTGGACACATGTGGATATCAGGTGCAGTCCGGACGCGGCTTCGTACAGGAGGATTATGACGAATTTCGCAAGGTGGCCCTGGTGGACAGCAACGCGGCGGAAAATATTTTCCCCGGAGAGAGCCCTCTGGGAAAAACCATTGAGATCGGGTCCGAGCCCTATGTGGTTGTAGGAGTCGTGAAGCTGGATGAAGACTACCAGCCGGATATATCGACCCTCTCCGAATATGACGAGTATTATGAGAGTATTATGGGCTCGGTTATGATTACAACCGCCTGCTGGCCGGTTTCCTTTACTTTTGATGAACCTTTGAATGCGGTGATCCGGGCGGACAGCACGGACAATATGAGCTCTGCGGGCACGGCCGCTGCCAGTGTGCTCAGTGAGGTGATTGACAACGATACCTATGGGACCAATTTCACTTATAAGGCGGAGGATGTGATGGAGCAGGTGAAAAATCTGCAGCAGCTCAGTGAGAGTACCAACTCTCAGCTCCTGTGGATCGCCAGCATTTCCCTTCTCGTAGGCGGAATCGGAGTGATGAATATTATGCTGGTTTCCGTTACCGAGCGCACCAGCGAGATTGGACTGAAAAAGGCCATCGGGGCCAGAAAGAACTGGATTCTTGCCCAGTTCCTCACAGAAGCCTCTGTTCTCACAAGTCTTGGTGGAATCATCGGAGTGATTCTGGGAATCGGACTTTCCAGGATTGTGTCGGAGGTGTCCGGAGCTCCTACAGCCATAAGCATTCCGGCGATCCTGGGTTCTGTGGCGTTTTCCATGCTGATCGGCCTGGTGTTCGGACTTCTTCCCTCTGTGAAAGCAGCCAACCTGAATCCCATTGATGCGCTGCGAAGCGAGTAACATGGCGATAAAATCAATGATTGTATAAAATTCAGAAATATGCTACACTGTTCCCATCGCTTTTTATGCCGGTGGGAACCGTATGTAAAAAGGAGCAGAGACAAAAGAGAGAAAGTATGAAAGAAGGAGAATGGTCAGATGAGTAAGGTTGCCATTGTGACGGACACAAACAGCGGGATTACGCTGGAACAGGGAAAGGAAATGGGAATCTCTGTGATCCCCATGCCATTTTATATCAACGACAAAATGTATCTGGAAGGGATTACCCTGACTCAGGAGGAATTTTACGAGAGACTGAAAAACGATGAGCCCATCTCTACCTCCCAGCCCAGTCCCGCAGAGGTCTGTGAGCTGTGGGATAAGCTCCTGAAGGATTATGAGGGAGTGGTGCACATTCCCATGTCCAGCGGACTGAGTGCCTCCTGTTCTACGGCCATGGGTCTGGCCGCGGACTATGACGGCAGAGTTCAGGTTGTGGACAATCAGAGGATCTCCGTAACCATGCGGCAGTCTGTGCTGGATGCCCTTGCCCTGGCCGCTGCGGGAAAAAATGCCGTGGAAATCAAAGAAGTTCTGATGAAGGAAAAATTTGAGTCCAGCATTTATATCACTCTTGAAACCCTGAAATATCTGAAAAAAGGCGGGAGAGTGACACCCGCCGCGGCAGCCCTGGGCACCATGCTGAACCTGAAGCCGGTGCTTCAGATTCAGGGAGAGAAGCTGGATTCCTTTGCCAAGGCCAGAGGAAAAAAGCAGGCGAGAAAGGTTATGATCCGGGCGATGAGAGACGATTTTGCCGGCCGTTTCGCCAGATATGTGGAGAAAGGGGAAATGTGTCTTGAGATCGCCTATTCCGGAAATCCGGAGGAGGCCATGGACTGGAAGAGGGAAGTGGAGGAAGCCTTTCCGGGATATGATATTTACATGGATCCTCTTTCCTTAAGCATTGCCTGTCACATCGGCTATGGCGCGCTGGCCATAGCCAGTTCAAAACGGGTGACCGTGGAATAAAATAATACAGAGGAGCAGGGAAAGAATGAAGAATCTGATGGATTGTATGGCGGAGGAGCTCTCCGCCGCGTTTGAAAGAGCAGGCTATGACCCTTCTTATGGGAAGGTTTCCGTATCTAACCGGCCGGATCTCTGTGAGTTTCAGTGCAACGGAGCCATGGCCGGGGCGAAGAAATACAAAAAGGCGCCCTTTCTCATAGCCGGGGAGGTAGTGGCCTGCATTCCGGAGAAATCGGTGTTTTCCTCCGCGGAGGTGGTAAAGCCTGGATTTATCAATCTGAAAATTTCAGAGGAATTCCTTTCAAAGTATCTGGAGGAAATGTCCGCAGATGAGAAGCTGTCCGTCTCTACGGCACAGAAACCGGAGACGATCATCATTGATTATGGCGGACCCAATGTGGCCAAGCCTCTTCATGTGGGACATCTGCGCTCAGCCATTATCGGGGAAAGCCTGAAGCGGATCGGGCGTTTTATGGGACATAAGGTGATCGGCGATGTGCACCTGGGGGACTGGGGACTGCAGATGGGGCTGATCATCACGGAGCTGCGGAAAAGAAAGCCGGAGCTGGTGTATTTTGACGATGATTACAGTGGAGAGTATCCGAAGGAGCCTCCATTTACCATCAGTGAACTGGAGGAAATCTATCCCTGTGCAAGCGCCAGATCTAAGGAGGATGAGGATTACCGTCAGGAGGCTCTTCTGGCCACCCACCTTCTTCAGCAGGGAAAGCCCGGATATATGGCTCTCTGGAACCATATCATGGAGGTTTCCGTCACCGATCTGAAGCGGAATTATGATAACCTGCAGGTTTCCTTTGACCTGTGGAAAAAGGAATCCGATGCCCAGCCTTACATTCCGGATATGGTAGAGAGGATGAAGGAACAGGGCTTTGCCCACGAAGACCAGGGCGCTCTGGTGGTGGATGTAAGTGAGGAAGGGGATACCAAGGAAATACCCCCCTGTATGCTCCTGAAATCTGACGGCGCTTCCCTGTATACCACCACTGACCTGGCCACAATCGTGGAACGGATGCGGCTTTTCTCCCCGGATGAAATTCTCTATGTGGTTGATAAGCGTCAGGAGATGCACTTTACCCAGGTCTTCCGCTGTGCCAGGAAAACCGGCCTGGTGGGAGAAAACACCCGGCTTTCCTTCCTCGGATTCGGCACCATGAACGGCAAAGACGGGAAGCCCTTTAAGACAAGAGAGGGCGGGGTTATGCGTCTGGAAAATCTGATCGCGGAGATCAACGGGGAAATGTTCCGGAAAATCGTGGAAAATCGCAGCGTAAAGGAGAAGGATGCCGGTGAGACCGCGAAAATCGTGGGACTTTCCGCCATTAAATACGGAGATCTTTCCAACCAGGCGACCAAGGATTATGTGTTTGATGTGGATCGGTTTACCTCCTTTGAGGGAAATACCGGACCCTACATTCTTTATACCATTGTGCGGATCAAGTCCATTCTGAACCGGTATACCCAGGAGGGAGGCGATCCGGAGGAAGGCCGGATCCTGCCGGCTGTAAATGAAAGTGAGAAGAGCCTTATGCTGCAGCTCACAGGATTTGGGGGTGCGGTGGAAACTGCTTTTGAGGAGAAAGCGCCGCACAGGCTCTGTGCGTTTATTTATGAGGTATCCAACGCCTTCAACCGTTTTTACCACGAGACGAAGATTCTCAGTGAGGAGGACCGGGCAAGGCAGAGTTCTTATATCCGGCTGCTGGTTCTCACACGGAAGGTGCTGGAGACCGGCATAGATCTTCTGGGATTTTCCGCTCCGGAAAAAATGTAGGAAAAGCAGGAGGCACGTGAAAGCGTGCCTCCTTTTTGTCGAAAATCTTCTGGCTTTTTTTGCAAAACCGCTTTTCAAAGGGAACAGAATGTGCTATATTACGGTTTATGGTATTTATCTGAATCATTTCTATGATAACGTTTCGGGAACGTTATACTGAATTCAAAGCTTCCGGCATTCGCCGGAGAGAGATCCACATTTTACATTTTATAAAAAAGAAGGTGAGAATATCAATCTGACCGGAATGATTTTGAAGGATCGGTATTGTATTCTGGAAAGGATTGGAAAGGGCGGAACGGGGCAGGTTTACCTGGCCAGGGACATGGAACTGGGACTGGATCGCGCCGTGAAGGAGCTGCCTGTTTCGAGAAAGGGAGAGGCTGAAATTCTGCGCCGCCTTGCGCATCCATCCATACCGGGTATGATTGACTTTATTGAAAAAGAGGATGTCTGCTACCTGGTAATGGAGTATATCCGGGGGAAATCTCTGGGGGACTGGCAGAGAGCCGGACGGATTTTTTCCGGAAGAGAGGTGCTGGATTACGGGATCGCGGCTGCGGGAGTTCTGGGATATCTTCATGGGCAGAAGCCTCCGGTCTGCTATGGAGATTTAAAACCGGACAACCTGATGCTGGCAGAGTCCGGGAAAATATATCTGGTGGATTTTGGCAGCGCGGTTTCTGACTATGGAGGAAACCGGAGAATCTGTGAGGGAACCAGGGGCTACGCGGCCCCGGAGCAGTATGCGGGCAGAGTGGAAAAGCGCAGCGACGTGTATGCCCTGGGAAGGACGCTTCAGGCGCTTCTGGGAAAAAGACGAAGGTTTCTGTTTTTCCGGAATATGGAACTGTACTTTGTCCTGGCCAAATGCTGCCGCAAAAAAGCAGCCGGGCGTTATCCGGATATGAAAACTCTGGAACAAAGGCTTACAGGCATTCGGGAAAAACAGAAAATTTTCAGAAGAAAGCTTTGCCAGCTTTTTGCAATGGCGGGGATTCTTACGGCGGCTGTGTGCGTTGGAAAATGGAAGGAGCCCCGGGATTTTTTTCAGGCGCTGACGGAGGTAACGGCCCTGTATTCTCAGGAGAATCTCTCCGGAAAGAACCGGGATGAAATTCTGGAGGAAGGATCACAGAAGCTGCGGGAGATGCTCCGGATCTATCCGGAAACGGAAGAACAGTGCAGGCTCCTTCTGCTTCTGGCGCTGAATGAGGAGCTTCGGGGAGAGATGGAGCGGGCCGCGCTCTATTATGAACAGCTGATGTTGTATGAGGAGAGCTTTGGGGAGGCTTATGGGGCTTACGGGATGTTCTTGTGGAGACTGGGTCAGACAGAGGCCTCCCGGAAGCTCTGGGAAGATTACAGGGAAAGGCTGGATAAAGGAGAAATCACAGAGGAAGACAGTCGGAATCTGCGCATATGGGAGGAGAGGATCCATGAACAGGAAAGGACGATGGGCGGGAGCGGCGGTGGTGTGTCTGCTGACAGCGATGCCGGTGACAGCAGTGGAGATGGGAGGATTTGATATTTATGTGGATTCCGGGGAGGACTGGTCTTACCCGGACGACTGGGAGGGAAGCACAGGCGGAACCGGGGATTCCGGAAGTACATCTGCTGCAGGCGGAACCGGAAATGGCACAGATTCAGTCACTACAGGAGGAACCGGAAATGGAACGGGCTCAGTCACTACAGGAGGAACCGGAAATGGCACGGGCTCAGTCACTACAGACGGAACCGGAAATGCCGGAGATTCGGTTACTGCAGGGAGCACCGGGAATTCCGGAAATGCCTCTGCCGGCGGAGGAACCGGAAGTTCCGGCAATACATCAGAAGCGGTCAGTACAGGGGATGCCGGGAATTCCTCTTCCTCAGGGAGCACAGGAAATTCCGGCAGTACGGCTTCAGCAGGAGGCGGTTTTTACGCCGGAGAAGGAGGAAACTCCGGCAGCATGGCCACTGCAGGCGGAGGTACATCCTCCGCCGGGACGACAGCTGCTTCCACTCCTACCCCTGTGCCATCCCTGACCCCCACAAAAATGCCTTCCCCAACCGTCACTTTGAAAGTCTCTGTTTCCCCGGCCCCTTCTGTATCTGTTCCCCGGGCGGAGGGGCAGGACAGGCTGGTGCCGTCCTATTATGAGGAGGACTGGAAGGAAAACTATGGCAGGAAGGAGTATCCCGTATCCTTTGCCTGCCTGCCTTTGGAGGAAAGCGGCGCACCGGCTCTGTGGGTTCGTTCAGACGGGTGCGTACAGCTTCTTTCTTTTCGGGTCAATGGCGTAGAATGCTCCTGGCATTGGGAAGGGAATTTTGCGGTTCCGGAAACAGAAAAAGGAAAGGACTCTGTTGAGATGGAGGTGACCGCCCTTACGGAGGGCGGAAATCTGGTGTACTGGAGCGGAGAAAGCGGAGGCTGAAGGCCATGGGAAAGCTGCATTTTTCACATGGACGTTCAGAGAAAACAATGGTATACTACCCAGAAGAAGTTATCACAGGATGGAAAGGATAACAAAAGTATCATCACATATTCTGGAGGAATTATTTATGTATAAAGCCATTTTATTTGACCTGGACGGAACTCTGACCCAGTCTGGGGAGGGAATCACAAAATCTGTGCAGTACGCGCTGGAAAAGCTTGGAATGGAGGCTCCGGACCTTAAGGAGCTGGAGGTTTTTGTGGGGCCGCCTCTTCTGGAGCAGTTTATGAAGTACGCCAATCTGGACCGGGAGACCGGGGAGCTGGCGGTGCGGTATTACAGAGAGCGATATTCCACCCGGGGCCTGTTTGAAAACCAGCCTTATCCCGGAATCCCGGAAATGCTGGGGAAGCTTCAAAAAAAAGGGTACCGACTTGCTGTGGCTTCCTCAAAGCCTGAGAAATATGTAAAACAGATCCTGGAGCATTTTCATATGGACGCTTATTTTGAGCAGGTTGTGGGAAGTGAGATGAACGGAGGCCGCACGGACAAGGTGCAGGTCATTGAAGAGGCTCTTCGGAGAATGGGCCTGGAAAACAGAAGAGAATCTGTGATTATGGTAGGAGACCGGGAGCATGATGTGCTTGGCGCCCGTCAGGCCGGACTTTCCTGCGTGGCGGTCTCCTACGGCTATGGTACAGTGGAGGAGCTCAGGGAGGCGGCTCCTCTCCAGATTGTGAAGTCTGCGGATGAACTGCTTTCTTTTTTCGGATAAGCCCTCTGTGCAGACAGAGTGCGGCGCAGAGGGTCTGGAAAATCGCGTATCCGGTGGGAATTCACTTTCTAATCGGTCAGATTCTTGCCTCTCTTGCCCTTGTGCTGTTTACCCGCTGGACAGAGGACGCCGTGGCCGCCTATTATGACAATACTGTGCTGCTCACTGGTCTCACCGGGATTCTGGCCTTTTTGCCTGCTGCGTTTTTTTATGGGAGAGACAAAAGAGCCAGAGTTACAGGGGGACTGATTCCGGCGCCGGGAACCGGACACAGACTTTCCCCCGGGGAAATCCTGCTTCTTCTTTTTATGGGGGCCGGGGTGGCCCAGTACGGCAATCTGCTGGCATCTATTGTGCAGGTGCTTCTTCAGGACAATGCTTACAGCGATACCATGACGCAGATCACGGAAGGGAAAAGTCTGTGGATGCTGATATTCTGGATGGGAATTGTGGCTCCGGTGGCGGAGGAGGCGGTTTTTCGCTGGCTGGTATTTCTGCGTCTGCGGGATTTTCTCTCCCTCTGGAAGGCGGCTGTGATCTCTGCTTTAATTTTCGGCATTTACCACGGCAACGCGGTGCAGGGCGTTTATGCGGCGGTTCTTGGCGTTGTATTTGCCTGGGCCCTGGAAAAAAGCGGAAGCCTCTGGTCAAGCGTGCTTCTGCACATAGGCGCCAATGTCTGGATCCTTCTGCTTGGGGAATACTATGAATCGATTCTGGAGAAATGGGGCAGTGTTTCCTTTCTGATTCTTCTGGCTCTCCTTCTGGCGGGAGCCGTGACCGGACTTCAGTATTACCATAAAAAGGATTCCGGACAAAGACTTATCTAAATTTATATTTTTTTTAGAATTATTCTCTTGCTATATAC